>JAGGVQ010000016.1 GCA_021157895.1 Dehalococcoidia bacterium
AGGCGGAGACGAAAGCAGGAAAAGGAAGAGAAAAAGCAAAGGGAAGATTGAGTATAGTTTTGAGGGTATTGCATATGAGCAGGCTGGCAGTAGAAAAAGCTATAGAGATTCATGCCCATCATCCTGGACTATCCTTTCCAATAGATATGGAGTGATTATCCAATGCGGAGGGCTGTGATCTGGTTAACTGGCCATTTCTGCTACCGATTAAAGAGGTAAAACGGAGCCACTGGATAGGTATTGCTGAAGGTCTCAATAAAAGAGAGCGGCGTCATCTGATTGCCCATGCCCTCGCCCATCATATCCTGCATTGTGGCAATCAGCTATCGTTCCGTGATTGGCAGAAAACGACTGTAGTTAAACAAGAAAGAGAGGCTGAAGAATGTGCTGCTCACATCTTGATGCCGGAGACAGAACTGGCAAGGGTGATTGATATATCGGTCTGGGAGATCGCTGAGTATTTTGGAGTGCCTAAGGAGCTGGCGTGTCAGAGAATCAGTGAGTTTGCTACGGAGGAAGAAGTCTATCATTGGCAATTGGCAAGAGAGGATAACTTCACTGTATAGATTCACATCAGGAGGAATCGTATGTCTAAAGAAACTGGTGGTAAACAGTTAAGGTGCTGTGTGTATGCCCGGGTATCGACCGAGGAGCAGGCAGAAAGAGACCTCTCTATTCCTTTCCAGCTGGAGAGATGTCGCTATCACGCTCAGTGTAAGGGATGGGATGTAGTTAAAGAGTTTGTTGATGCCGGCGAGAGCGCCAGGACAGATAAAAGACCACAATTCCAGCAGATGATTGGGGCAGCCAGGACTAAAGCGTTTGATATTATCCTGGTGCACAAGTTTGACAGGTTTGCCTGTAATGACTATGACTTCATTGTCTATGAGAAGAAACTTGGGGACCTGGGGATAACCGTTGAGAGTGTTAGTGAGCCGGGTTGATGCCTCCACTCCAGCCGGCTATATCAGCCGCAGGATGATGCAGGTAATAAGCACCTAGTATTCCAAGAACCTTGCCATTGAAGTCAAGAAGGGTCTGCAGAAGAAGGTGGAGAATGGCGGCTGGCCTAAACAGGCTCCATTCGGTTATCTTAACAAGCATGATAAAAACTCTGCCTGGATAGAAGTTGACTCCAAGAATGGGGCATTTCTAACTGAAGCTTTCAAAGAGATGGCAACCGGGAAGTGGACATTGCAGAGCTGGGCAGAGGAAGCATATTCAAGAGGCTATCGAAGTAAGTACGGCAACCAGATAGCGAGGTCAAAGTGGAACGATATCTTCCATAACCGTTTCTACCTTGGAGAGACCTGGGTCAAAAAAGGTGACATACCAATTAAAGGGGCTCATAAACCACTGGTAGATGAAGATACTTTTACTCAAGTCCAGCAGGTCCTAAGACAGCACGATAAGAATAAGCAGCATACTAAACGGCATAAGTATCTACTGCGCGGGTTAGTGCATTCTATGGATGCTGACAGCCTCTGCTGGGCAGAGACAAATAATAAGAAAAACATAAGCTACTATCGCAATCGTAAGAAGGTAAATGGGAGCCAGATCTTCTATAACAGCCGGGATATCGAGGATCAACTCCCTGCTATCTTCAAGGATATTACAATCACCAAGAAAGCCCATCAGAATCTGCGTAAAGAGCTAATAGCTCTATTTGAAGCAGAAGCCAGCGGTGACGGCGAGCTAAAGAAAGCGGAAATTCGGTTAGCCAAGCTGGAAAGGATGGAAAAACCTGCAGCGACTGGTAATTGAAGGGCAAACATCATTTGAAGATTTTAAGGAGCATCGCTCACAGATTGAGGCTGAGAGATCAAGGCTTAAGAACACGGTTGACGCTATCAGACAACGACAGCATCTAGTACAAGCCGACTTTGGAGCCGCTCTTGAGCTGGCTACCCAGCTAGACTTTCTCTTTGAAAAAGGTACTTTTGATGAGCGGCGATTAATCTGTGAGACAGTGTTTAAGCGTATCTACGTAGAGGAAGGTAGAATGACTAGGGCAGAACTCAACACGCCTTTCGCTATTATCGCAGCCAGCGCTAAAGATTCGGGAGCTGTTACGAGCGGTGGGGAAGGGGGAACTCGAACCCCCACGCTTTTCAGCACATGATCCTAAGTCATGCTCGTCTGCCAATTCCGACACCCCCCCACAAAACCGCTCGATATTTTAGCATCCCCTTTGACTCTCTGCTTGATACACAAAACGAGTAAGGATTTACAGCACTAATCCATTACTTTGTAGCTTCCCGGCAACACATAAAACAACTAAGGAATAAATTATGTTTCAACCAGATCCATGGATGCGCATTGAAGAAATGCCAATACACAGGCGGATTCAAGCAGTAAAAGGAGTTAAACTTGCCAGAGATGTGCTTGCCGCGCCATAATAACTATGTGTAGGGGAAACAAAGATAATATGGATTTTCTGTTTCAGCTTATATTACTAGCACTGGGCATTATTATAATAGGAATTTTCCTGTGGAGAAGGAACTTCCCACATAACGGCGGTAGGTAAATCAGACACATCTCCCTAGAGTAACCTGTATTGTGTTATCTATTGTATTATCCAAGAAATGTCCAATGTAACGTCAACTACCACAATGCCGCAGAGAAAACCAAAGAAGCAAGCACCATACTACTCAACACCAACTATCACTTCACATCCCGTTCTTGACCCCGTAATTGCTTGGCCTTCCGCCTATAGCGCCAGCTAACTACTAAAAGGCCTATGGCAATGGCCAGGGGAATCAGGCCAAAGAACTTAACAAATGGAATGATACTTACACTGGCCACAAAACATGCTCCGCCAGCATAAAGATAGAAAGTCTCCTTGCGCTTTACCTGAGTATATCCTTCTTTAGCCTTCATATAAATTCAACCTTATTACAAGACGTTGCCAGGACAAGCGCTAAAAAGCTATCGTAATGAATACTCACTACAAGAATAGCAAAAGTGATTTTCTGATTTTCAGATAAAATACCTGACACATTTACATCCGCAATAGTAAGAAATTACACTATTCTTTATATAAAAACGTCCCAAGTAATCTCACCTATTTCCAGCTTCTACCCTTTCGGCTTCCACCCTCCACCTGCTAGGCCTTTGACTTCCTAGCACCTTCGCGCTTCTGCCTACTCAGTCCCCTGGTGCTTCGATTGATCACTTGGGACTTCTAAAATATATCATGTGATTGGGTACTCTGTCAAGAAAATGTACTCGTTTAGAACAAATGGACTCACTCTGCGTTTCTTGCTATATTAGCATGCTGTGCTTAACATAATTGCTCAAGGCACCGTTACAACAGTCAACGGATTTCTTGCTGGAGCAACTTGTGCCGGGATAAAAGACAAAGATAATCTGGACCTCGGCATTTTATACTCCCTGGCACCATGCACAGCTGCTGGCGTCTTCACCAACAACAAAGCCAAATCTCCCCCTGTTGTACTATCACAACAACATCTAGCAAAAAAACAAGCCCAAGCGATAGTAGTCAACTCCGGGTGTGCCAATACTTCTGTGGGCAAACAAGGACAAGCTGATGCCCACAAAATGGCAGAAATAGCCGCAACAAAACTAGGCATCTCCTCTCAAGAAGTGCTCGTGGCTAGCACAGGTATTATAGGAACTCCGCTACCCATAGGTAATATCCAAAGTAGCATTGGTAGAATAACTTTGAAGCAAGATGGAGGACATGAGCTTGCTCGAGCAATGATGACAACGGACACAAGACCCAAGGAAATAGCAATTCAATTCAATATGCAAGGACACAAAGTAACCATCGGCGGCGTAGCTAAAGGAGCAGGAATGATACACCCCAACATGGCTACAATGCTAAGCTTCATCGTCACCGACGCCAGGGTGAATGCTGACTTTCTCCAAGCGGCATTGCGCCAAGCTGTAGATGTTTCCTTTAATATGATCAGCATTGATGGAGATACCAGTACCAGCGATTGCGTCTTCTTACTAGCCAGTGGATCCGCAGGTAATGCAACTATTGGCCTCGATAATGGGAAGTTGTTCCAAGAAGCATTGACCAATGTTTGCTTACACTTAGCCAAGTCTATAGTACAGGATGCCGAGGGAGCAACAAAATTACTGGAGGTAACGGTAGAAGGGGCCAGGAACCTGGTAGAAGCTCGTCAGGCAGCTCGAACCATCGCTAGTTCAACATCGGTAAAAACGGCAATACATGGCAATGACCCCAACTGGGGACGCATCATCGCCGCTCTAGGAAACAGCCAGGCAGATATAGTGGCTGACAGCATAGACATCCGTCTGGACAACACATATGTGCTAAAGTGCGGTACCCCCGTTCACTTCGACAGAGAAAAGATAAAATCCATCTGGCACCTTACAGGCAATGCAAGTATAAAGGTGTCTCTGAACATGGGGCACGCCGCAGCTACTGCGTGGGGATGTGACCTATCTGAAGAGTATGTTACCATTAACAGCGAGTACACAACATAAGATTTATCTTGCAACAGTTAGAAAAAACCGTAGTAGTCAAGCTTGGTGGCAGTACCCTGGGGAATCATGACACCATCCTCAGTGATGTGGTCGAACTTCAAAAGCAGGGAGTACCGGTAGTATTAGTTCATGGTGGTGCCCAGCGAGTTTCCCAATACCTCTCCCTTCTGGGTATCCCCACGACTTTCTACAAAGGGCTCAGGTTAACTGACAAAAGGACATTGGAGATCGTGACTGCTGTACTTGCAGGGTTAGTCAATAAAGAACTCGTGGTAGCGATTCAAGGTCTAGGTGGAAAAGCCATCGGCCTAAGCGGCAGCGACGGAAACCTCCTGCAAGCTAAGATAAAAGATCCTAATCTGGGTTATGCCGGTGAAATATTGGCCAGTGATCCTTCTATTCTGAAAATTATGCTTGCCGCAGGATATACACCAGTAGTGGCACCGATCAGTTTCGGCTTTGTGGATAACACAGCCACATTATTAAACGTAAATGGTGACACTGCTGCAGGCGAAATTGCGGTTGCGCTGGAAACCACAAACCTGATATTTCTTACTGATGTCAGTGGTATCCAAAATCAAGCTGGGAAAACCATCCCCCTGATCCACACAACAGAGGCCCGCGAAATGCTCTACAATGGAGATATATCAGGTGGCATGATTCCCAAGGTAGAATCCTGTCTCAGAGCATTAACTGTCATACGTAAAGCACGCATCATTGATGGGAGAAAACCCCACAGCCTGTTAAATGAAATCAATGGTGCAACAGGAGGAACAACTATTGTCCCAGACTAACTGGCAGGAACTAGAACACAGGCTATTCCTTAGAACATTCAATAGATCTCCCGTGACACTGGTACGCGGCCAGGGAGCCTGGGTCTGGGACGACAAAGGTAAGAAGTACCTCGATTTTGTCGGTGGCTGGGCAGTAGACAGCCTAGGACATTGCCCCACACCAATAATAGAAGCTTTGGAACTCCAATCTAGAACATTAATACAGGCATCCAACCAGTTTTACACTGTTCCCCAAATAGAACTAGCCCAACTTCTGGTACAACACAGTTGCCTTGACCGAGTATTCTTCGGCAACAGCGGGACAGAGGTCAATGAGGGAGCAGTAAAGCTAGCTCGGCGATATGGGAAGATCTACCTAAATGGTGCCTTTGAGGTTATCACAACAAGCAGTTCATTCCATGGCAGAACTTTAGCCATGACTGCTGCAACAGGCCAGGATAAATTCCAGGATGCTTACACTCCATTGCCCGCTGGTTTTATAAATGTAAATTACAATGATTTTACAGCAATCAAGGCAGCAACCACTGAGCGAACCTGTGCTGTATTGTTAGAACCAATTCAAGGTGAGGGAGGGGTAAACCTGCCCGACGATGACTTTCTCAGTAAAGTACAGCACTGGTGCCAAGAGAAGGGAATACTGCTTATCCTGGATGAAGTTCAAACAGGTATGGGGCGCACTGGCACACTATTTGCCTATCAACAATATGGCATCGAACCAGATATTATGACGCTGGCTAAAGGGTTGGGTAGTGGTGTCCCTATTGGAGCCTTGCTAGCAAAAGAACATGCCTCGGTATTTGTGCCTGGTGACCATGGGTCTACCTTCGGTGGCAACCCATTAGTTTGTGCTGCCGCCTATGCTGTAGTGAAATTTATGATTAGCAACAATATTCCCCAACATGTTGCAATTGTAGGGCTAAATCTCATAAACCAGTTGAAGCAACTCGAGTTGGAGTTTAGTTTTATCACGAACGTAAGAGGACGAGGATTGCTGGTAGCACTGGAATTCGATACAGATATTGCTGCAAAAGTAATTCTGAGCTGCTTGAAGAGAGGGCTATTGCTCAACCGTGTAAAACCAAATACCATTAGGTTCATGCCACCTCTAATTATCACTGAGGCGGAAATAGATAAGGCAATTGACATTTTAAGAAGTGCATTAAGGGAAACGTAGAACAGGAGGATTCATATATTGAACAAGGTAATATTGGCATACAGCGGAGGACTTGACACATCGGTAGCCATTCAGTGGCTCAGGGAAAAATACAACCTGGATATTATAGCTCTAACAGTGAACTTGGGAAACATGTCTGATCTTGAGTCCATCCGACAAAAAGCACTCGACATCGGTGCAATAAAAGCGATAGCAATTGATGCCACCAGTTCCTTCATTGAATCCTATGTTTTCCCTGCCCTTCAAGCTAACGCTATATACGAAGATGAATATCCCTTAGCCTGCGCTCTAGGTCGTCCCCTCATTGCCCAACTCATGGTGAAAGCAGCTCATGACGAAGGAGCTGCCATCGTAGCTCACGGATGTACAGGCAAGGGGAACGATCAGGTAAGACTTGATGTCAGCATATCAGCTCTGGACCCCAAGCTTAAGATAGTGACTCCAGCCAGAGAATGGAATATGACACGGGAACAAACCATCGCTTATGCTCAAACCCATGGGATACCTGTCCCTATAACCAAATCCAGTCCATACTCTATTGACGAGAATTTGTGGGGTAGAGCAATCGAGTGTGGAGTATTGGAAAATCCCTGGAGCGAACCCCCTCGAGATGTATTTGCTTGGACAAAACCTATTGAGGAAACTCCCGATATTGCTAACTATGTGGAGATTAATTTCAGCCGAGGGATACCAACAGGCCTCAATGGTAAAGAAATGAATCCCGTCAAGTTAGTCCAGACGCTGCATGAAACAGCAGGGCAACATGGTATAGGACGGATTGACCACATAGAAAACAGGATAGTGGGAATAAAATCACGAGAGATTTATGAGGCTCCCGCCGCTATCGTCCTAGTCACAGCACATCGCGCTTTGGAACAACTGGTGCTGAGTAAAGAGCAACTTTGTTTCAAAAGTATGGTAGCCAACGAATATGCTGAGCTTATTTACAATGGATTATGGTTCACTGGCATTAGACAGAATCTAGCTGCCTTTGTAACCAGCTCGCAGGAATATGTGTCTGGGACCGTAAAAATTAAGCTCTTCAAAGGTAACTGTCAGGTAGTAGGTAGAAAAAGCCCATACTCTCTATATGATTATAACCTAGCCACCTATGATGAAGGTGATACTTTTACCCCCAGTGATGCCACCGGCTTTATCCACATCTGGAGTCTGCCAGTCAAGACCCAGGCTCAAGCCCAAATGCCACCTCATGAGAGAAGATAATGCTATCAGGCAAAGATAAATCACTAATAGATTACATGGCCTCCATCCCATTTGACCAGAGGTTATATCGCCATGATATCAGGGGAAGCATAGCCCACGTTAACATGCTGGCAAGACAGGAAATAATATCTCACGCGGATGCTGAAACTATAGTCAATGGTCTGACCGTCATCATGAACGAGATAGAGCACGGGCAATTCCAGTTTAAACTAGAGATGGAAGATATACACATGAATATTGAGGCCAGTTTGTTTGAGAAAATCGGAGATGCGGCAGGAAAACTGCACACAGCCCGTTCCAGAAACGACCAAATTGCCCTAGATATCCGCCTCTTCCTTAAAGAGCAAACTCAAAAAACCACTGCATATCTGATTGACCTACAACAAGCTATCCTGGATATCACTGAAACCAACAAGGCAATCATAATGCCCGGCTATACTCACCTACAGCAAGCTCAGCCAATCCTGCTAGCACATCACCTGCTGGCCTACTTTGAAATGTTTCAGCGCGACAAGGAAAGATTTGCCGACTGTTTGAAACGCATTGACGTCCTGCCTCTAGGAAGTGGCGCGCTAGCTGGGGTTTCCTATCCCATAAACCGACTGTATCTGGCACAGGAACTGGGATTCAGCAAAATAAGTGCCAACAGCCTAGATGCAGTATCTGACAGAGATTTTGTGGCGGAATATGAGGCAGCAGCAGCTTTATGCATGATGCATATTTCCCGATTGGCTGAGGAACTTGTCATATGGTCATCCAGCGAGTTCAGCTTCATTGAAATCGGAGAAGCCTATACTACAGGCAGTAGCATAATGCCTCAGAAAAAAAATCCTGATGTTGCAGAACTAGCCCGAGGCAAAACTGGTAGGGTATATGGCAACCTAATGGCCATATTAACCACCATGAAAGCACTGCCATTAGCTTACAATAGAGACCTGCAAGAAGATAAGCAGAATCTATTTGACACTATTGATACATTGCATTCTTCAGTGAATATATTTGCCAGAATGATAAAAACAGTGAAATTTAATGCGGAGCGCATTCGAGATGCCATCAGGAGAGACTATATTCTCGCGACTGACCTGGCCGACTACTTGGTAAAAAGAGGAATGCCTTTTCGAGAAGCGCATCATATTGTTGCTCAGCTCAGCCAATATGCTATCCGCAAGAACAAGAGTTTCCACGATCTGAGCTTAAAAGAATACCACGACGTTTCCCCACTTTTCGCCAGTGACGTGTATACCATTACACTGGAATCATCTATAGCCACCAAGAATGCCATTGGAGGCACCGCTGCTAGTCAGGTAGAGGAAGAACTGATACTGGCAAGGAAACTAATAGAAAACAGAGATAATGAACAATAAAGTCAAATTAGCCCCTTCAATATTAAGCGCTGACTTTGCTCATCTAGGAGAACAGGTAGATGAGGTCGCAAAAGCAGGAGCTGACTATATCCATGTCGATGTCATGGACGGACACTTCGTCCCCAATATCAGTATAGGGATCCCAATCATAGATTCCCTGCATAGATGGACAGCCTTGCCGTTAGACGTTCATCTGATGATTGAAAAACCAGAAAATTATATCAAGCAGTTCGCTGCTGCGGGTGCCGCCATTATCACTGTGCATATTGAAGCCTGCACTCACATACACCGAACATTGGAATCGATCAGGGAACTTGGAGTAAGAGCAGGAGTGTCCCTGAATCCAGCCACTCCCCTGAATCTTATAGACGAAGCGATCATGTATGCAGACCTGGTGCTTGTTATGAGTGTGAACCCTGGTTTCGGCGGGCAAATTTTCATCCCGGAAACACTCAACAAAATCGCACGCCTGCGCCGAATGCTCAATGATAGACATCTCGAGGCTGAAATTGAGGTCGATGGAGGTATTAATGTCAGCAACGCACCCAGTATCGCGAAGGCAGGAGCTCAAGTTCTTGCTGTCGGGAACAGCATATTCCAAGCTAAAGAAGGAATAACTAAAGCAATAAAAAGATTCAGGGAGATAAGAAATTAATGTGCTGCCTTATATTGGCTACGCAAACATCTAGTGCAGGCATTAACTCTCTTTGTTTCTCCACCGACAACAATACTAACTCGATGAATATTGGGCAACCATCTCCGGTTAGTGCGTCTCTTGGAGTGACTTACACTATGTCCATATTGGGGCCCCTTACCACAAATATCACACTTCATAAGGAAACCTTCCCTCCACCTTTGCTATAAGTTTGAACCAGCATGTTATCATATCATGATTATTGCATAAGACAAAGAGAGAAATGAAAAAAATACATAATGTAGAGCACAACATCAATTTAGCTGATGGCCAAACATTGAAGGACATGTTCACGGCAGGCACTGAGTGGCTAGAAAAAAGTGTCCCCGAAATTAATGCCATTAATGTCTTCCCCGTACCTGATGGGGACACTGGAACCAATATGCTACAAACAATGAGATCAGCCATAGACGAGGTAAACCAAAATTCCGATGGTGGTGCAGTCTCGACAGTAGCTAAATCCATATCTCATGGTGCATTAATGGGGGCACGGGGTAATTCCGGAGTCATCTTGTCTCAGTTCTGGAGCGGCTTAGCTAAGGGTCTGGCAAGTGGGACTTATTTCACTGCTAAGGATTTTGCCAACGCCCTAGCGGAAGCATCAAAAGCTGCTTATGAGTGTATCCCAACACCTGTAGAGGGAACAATCCTCACAGTCCTCAAAGATGCTGCCTCGGCCGCCAATATAGCAGCCCAAGAAACCCCCCAAGATCTAACCATAGTGCTCCAGGCTACAGTAAAATCTGCCAAAGAAAGCGTAGCCCGAACCCCTGACCTATTACCAGTATTAAAGGAAGCGGGTGTGGTGGATGCTGGGGGACAAGGACTATATGTTTTGCTAGATGGAGCCCTTCATTATTTAAAAGGGGAATCAGGGAAAATGCAGTACCGGAAACCCCAACTAGCTGTTGCTAATATACCACCACATTCCCAACCACACATAGCAGCCACACAGGTAGAAATTCCATATGGGTATTGCACCAACTTCATCCTAGAGGGACAAAAAATAGATGTCAGAAAAATCAAGAGAAACCTCAAAAGGAAAGGACAATCTCTGGTTGTCACTGGCGATGAGTCCATGGTCAGAGTTCACATCCACAGCCTGAAGCCAGGCGAGGTGCTCAACTATGCCTCAAAACTAGGCAAATTACATGAAATAAAGATTGATAATATGGATGACCAGTACTCAGAATTTCTCCAGATGCAAAAAGAAAGAATGCCCCTGGCAGATATAGCTACAGTAGTTGTTGCCTCGGGAGAAGGCTTCTTCCAAGTTTTTCGCAGTCTGGGCGCAACCATCATCGTTCCAGGTGGCCAGACCATGAATCCAAGTGTTCGGGAATTATTACAGGCAGTGGAATCGACTCCATCCAATGAGATAATTTTGCTCCCCAATAACAAAAACATCATTCCATCAGCCTCCCAGGTTGAGATGCTCACAGAAAAAAAGGTAAAAGTTGTTCCAACCCGAACTACCCCCCAAGGGATAGCCTCCTTCTTGGCCTTCAACTACGACATGAATCTAGAGGAAAATGCCAGAGCTATGGAAGAGGCTGCACTGGCTATAACTACAATAGAAATCACCAGGGCAATACGTAAAACACACCTCAATGGGTTGAAGATCAAGAAAGGTCAATTCATCGCTATTCTCAACGACGGAAATTTAATATCCAATAATGATAAAGTGCTCCCCGTCATCTTCGAAGCCTTGGACAAAACAAATGCCGGCCAGGCAGAGATAGCAACCATTTATTACGGCGCAGAGACCAAAGCCTCCGAGGCAGAAGAAATAGTTCAGAAAATACGAGAGAAATACAACCTTGAGGTTGAGTTGATTCATGGTGGCCAACCCCATTATCAATACATAATTTCTTTAGAGTAAAGGAGTAGATGCTATGGTAAAGATTGTCACTGATAGCTGTTCAGGAATTAACCCTGAATCAGCTGAAAGATTTGGAGTTACAGTACTGCCCCTATACATACACTTTGGTAATGAAATTTACCAGGACAACATCGATTTAACCACGGAAGAGTTCTATCGTCGGCTGGAAAAGGAAGAAAACCTGCCCACCAGTTCAGCAGTGAATCCTGACACATTTGCCAAAGTTTTCACCCAACTGGCAAAGGAGACAGACGAAATACTTACTATCTCCTTTTCCGCAATGCTCAGCGGCACCTACGGGGCAGCTCTACAGGGCAAAGCAATGGTCGGCAAGAAGTGTCACATTGAGGTTATTGATTCCCAGCTAGCCATAGGCGCACAAATGCTTCTGGTTGTCTTTGCTACCAAACTGGCTCAGTCTGGAGCTAACCTAGATCAGATCTCCAAACGGGTTAAGAACGCAATTCCCAGAATACATCTACGCGCGACTTTATATACATTGGAGTACCTGAGAAAAGGCGGACGCATTGGTAAAGCACAGGCCCTTCTCGGTAGCCTGCTAAAGGTAAATCCTATTCTAACCTTAAAGGATGGTATGATTTTCCCAGTGGCTCGGCCTCGTAGCCGCACTCAGGCAATAAATCAGCTGATTGACTTTGCCAAAAGTTTCCCCCACATAGAGGCTTTAGCTGTCGAGGATGCCACTACCCATGATGAACTGGAGGTGCTGGCTGAGAAGCTTAAAGGCTTAGTCCCCCCTGAGAACTTTTACCGCTCCAAAATTGACCCTGTGATAGGTATTCATCTGGGACCTGGCGTCTTGGGAGTCAGCGTGCTTGAAGGAGAATAACTAAAACAGTTCACAGCGTGTGCAGAGAAGAACTGCTAAAACATGGCATTTCTCCATGCCATATGTTGTGCTAGAGGTAATTTCTTAAGTGGCACATATCGGCTCACTGCGAGACGTTCTTAATTTAGAATGCGAAAAAGGTTACACCAACCGCGCAGTATTCGGGGGACTGGAAAAATATCTCCAAAAACAAAGCAACCTCCTCAAACAAAGCATCCCTAATCCACAACTGTTAACGGAATTTGAGCAACTCAACTTAGCTAGCTCCACCTATAATTCCTGGAGTATTGATAAGCGAGAAAAATGGCTGGCTGAAATCCTTCAATGGCTAGGCAAACTGGAAGATGCAGAGAGGAACAAAGAAAAGAAACAGGTTCGACCTCTGATATCGATACATGGCAAACCCATAGAGCCTGCTGCTAAATCAAGAAAAGGTTCTCGCACAGGGAAGGGCTCTCTACACTCCCCGGTTACCACGATTAGAGGCATTACCCCCATTTCACTTAAGAAGCTCAGCAGACTGAATGTAGCAACTGTGGAGGATCTACTATACTTCTTTCCACACAGATATGTAGACTATAGCCAGATAAAACCAATTGCTGGGCTTGAGGAAGATAAGGAGCAAACTATTATCGGTACAGTTTGGCAATCCAGGATAACCCTCCTCGGATCTCGGCGAGGAACTGAGGTCATTCTAGGAGATGCCACTGGAAACATCAGGGCTATCTGGTTCAATCAACCCTATCTGGCTAGAGGATTCCGCACCAACACTAAAATAGTGCTCAGCGGCACAATCAGTAGCTTTCATGGACAAAAAGTATTTACATCTCCCGAGTGGGAAATACTCGGGAATAGAGAATTGCTACACACCGCTCGATTAGTGCCCATTTACCCTCTCACACGAGGATTATATGCCAAACAAATAAGAAGGTGGACGAAAGAAGCTATCGATACTTATGTGGGAGACTTAACCGATTTTTTACCCATAGGAATAAAAAAACGCTGTCAGCTACTTGATCTCCCTGAGGCCATCACCCAGATCCACTATCCTGACAATTACCAGGTGGCGCAGAAAGCACAGAAAAGGTTAGCCTTTGATGAATTATTCCTGCTCCAGATAGGCGTGTTGAGCAGAAAGCGATATTGGCAGGAAAGCCAGCCAGGTAATGCCTTTAATATAGACCGAGAAGTCACCATGAGCTTTTTAAACCGTTTGCCCTTTACCCTCACAATGGCACAACAAAAAGTACTGGAGGAAATTATTGTTGATCTCCAGAAACCAAAGGCAATGTCCCGTCTCCTTCAAGGAGAGGTGGGCAGTGGCAAGACAATCATCGCCACTCTGGTGTTATTGCTCACAGTAGCAAACGGCTATCAGGGAGCGTTCATGGCTCCAACTGAGCTATTAGCCGAGCAACACTTCCACACGCTCTGTAATTATTTGTCCCAGTACAGTACGCCAAAGCAGAATACGAACAATACCATCAGCTATGAAAATGTTTTCCCCCAACCTGTTACCATAGCTCTTCTTGTCGGTAATCTCAGCAACAGAGACAAGAAAAACCTGCAGCAGAATATTGCTCATGGCGAAGTTGATATCATTATCGGCACACATGCTATTATTCAAGAAAAGGTGAAATTTTCCAAACTGGGCTTGGCGGTCATAGATGAACAACATCGTTTCGGAGTCATGCAACGCCAAAAATTACGTCAAAAGGGATTCAACCCACATATCTTAGTTATGACAGCAACCCCCATACCCCGAACGATGGCTCTAACATTATATGGTGATCTCGATATCTCGGTAATTGATGAGCTTCCTCCAGGAAGACAAGTTGTGAAAACAAAACTGCTCGAGCCAGATCAAAGAGAGAAAGCATATACCTTTATCAGAAATCGGATAGCTGATGAGGGTGGACAGATATTTATTATCTATCCCCTAATCGAAGAATCTGAAGCGCTCGAAGCAAAAGCAGCAACAACAGAATATGAAAAACTATGTCAAGAAATTTTTCCAGAGATGAAACTGGAGTTACTTCATGGCAGAATGCCTCCTGAGGAAAAGGAAAATGTAATGCGACGCTTCCGCGATGGAGAATTCAACATCCTGGTATCAACCTCGGTCATAGAGGTAGGCATCGATATCCCTAAAGCCACAGTCATGCTAATTGAAAACGCTGATCGTTTCGGGTTATCACAATTACATCAATTTAGAGGACGAGTGGGTCGAGGGGCAACACAATCTTATTGCCTATTGATTACAGATAAAAAACTATCACCGGAAATAAAAAACCGCCTCAGTCTGATTGAGAAGATCCATGATGGTTTTCGATTAGCCGAGGAAGACCTGAAGCTAAGAGGACCAGGTGAGATTTTTGGCACTACACAAAGTGGTTTACCTACCCTCAAAGTAGCCAGATTGTCTGACTTTCACCTCATGGAGCTAGCTCGACATGAAGCATTACTTCTGTTTCAAGACGACCCCAATCTCAAAAAGGCTGAACATGCTTTATTACAAGACAAACTATCCCGGATATGGTGTAATAACACTGAATGGAGTTAACGTAGATATGGTCAAGGAAAAATTACTCAAGTGCATACAACAGGCAGTCAGCGATACACAACAAGAAGGATGCATCCCCTTAGCAATATTGCCCGATATAAATATTGAACGACCCAAGGATCTCAGACACGGAGACTATGCAACAGGGCTACCACTGAAACTAGCTCGGATATCAGGTATTTCTCCTCTAGAAATAGCCAAACGCATAATCAACCACCTATCGCTACCTGAAGAAATCGATAATGCGGTCGCTGCTCCTCCAGGCTTCATCAATTTTACTCTGAGTGACAAGTGGCTATGCCAACAAGTGTCCGTCATCCTAAATGCAGATAAGTCTTATGGTGATACCAATCTAGGTTCCAACACATATATCCAGTTTGAATTTGTTAGCGTCAACCCTACAGGCCCTCTGCATATAGGCCATGGTCGCGGTGCTGTTCTCGGTAGTACACTCGCCAATATTTTCACCTCTGCAGGATATAAGGTAGAAAGAGAATACTACCTGAACGACACGGGAAACCAGATAAACATCTTTGGAACTTCGTTATATGCTCGTTATCAACAGTGCCTCGGCAAAGAAGCTGATATGCCAATCAACGGCTACTTTGGCAATTACATGACTGCCCTAGCCAGAAAAATTATTTCGGAACATGGAGAGAAATTTCTACAGCTCTCACAACAAGAGGCCATCACCCAACTAACCAAAATAGGCATGGAAAAAATAGTGCAGGGCATCAAGCAAGATCTCCAACTTCTAAAAGTTGACTTTGATGTATGGTATAGCGAGAAAGACCTGTACCACAATGGACAATATCAACAAGCAATGGAAAAGTTACAACAAAGGGGCTATATAACCAAGAGGGAAAATGCTACATGGTTCGAATCCAGTGTCCTCGGCGAAGACAAGGATAATGTCTTGGTGCGCAGCGATGGTTCCCCTACCTATTTCGCCTCCGATATTGCTTACCACCATAGTAAGTTCTTACAGAGAAAATTCGACAGAGTGATTGATATCTGGGGGGCGGATCACCAAGGCCACGTTCCCCGAATGAAAGCAGTACTTAAAGCCCTCAGCATCGATCCTGAACGACTTAGCGTAATCCTCTGCCAGCTGGTAACACTACGCCGCGGTAAAGAGGTAATTAAAGTATCTAAGCGAAGTGGTGATGTTATTACCCTGCGGGAAGTGATTGATGAAGTGGGAACAGATGCTTGTCGCTTTTTCTTTCTGTCTCGGTCTGCTGACAGCCAAATGGATTTTGATCTAGAGTTAGCTAAAAAACAATCGGTGGACAACCCTGTATACTATATCCAGTATGCCCACGCCAGAATTGCCAGCATCCTGCGCCTAGCAAATGAAAAACATATAGCCTATGATGAAGGTGACCTCTCACTGCTTTCAACTAAACCTGAGCTTAGCCTCATTCGCTGCCTAACATTCCTGCCTGAAACCATAGAAAATGTCGTAGACACTCTACAACCTCAATACCTAACATATTATAGCCAAGAACTAGCCACCCTCTTTCATAGCTTTTACAAACAATGCAGGGTTGTATCTCAAGATGAGGCACTAACTAAAGCTCGCCTCAAGCTAGTCAGAGCATCTCAAATCACCTTAGCTAAAACACTTCGACTAATGGGTATGACGGTTCCAGAAACCATGTAATGCGTAAGGGCTTAAAGGCCGCTTCTTTAGCATAGGCATACATGATGGACTCGAGCGCAGGCAATAAACCCAGCGTTGCATTTACCATCCTCCTATGCTAGATTTACTGGCCATCTTTCCTACGACAAAATCACCTGACAAGATGTTTCTACGAAAATGACTCAATTAGAACTAGCCAAGGCTGGCATTATTTCTCCCCAGTTGGAACAGGTTGCTCAACAAGAAAAACTCGACGTTAATATCCTGCAACAGGGAATTGCTGAAGGCAAAATTATAATTTTGGCGAACCTCAGACATAGCAACTCGACTCCCTGTGGCATTGGAAAAGGGCTCAAGACAAAGGTCAACGCTAATATAGGAACTTCCTCCGACCTTTGCGATGTCAATTTGGAGTTAAGAAAATTACGGATGGCAATTGACACCGGCGCCAACACCGTAATGGATTTAAGCACCGGAAGCAATATATCAAATATAAGACAGGCTATTATCGCCAACAGCACTATCCCCGTCGGAACCGTCCCCATATACCAAGCTGGACTCGAAGCAATCGAGAAACATAAGGCCCTCGTCGATATGAAGGTTGATGAAATATTCAGTGTAATCGAAAATCAGGCCAAGGACGGCGTTGACTTCATCACCGTACACTGCGGCGTAACCCAAGCATCCATAGCAAGGTTAAAAAGTGAGGGCAGAATAACTAGCATCGTATCAAGAGGAGGAGCCTTCCTCACTGGTTGGATATTACACAATGGCCAGGAAAATCCCCTATTCCAATATTATGACCGTTTACTGGATATTGCACATGAATATGATGTAACCTTAAGTTTGGGTGATGGTTTCCGCCCAGGCTGCCTGGCTGATGCTACAGACAGAGCTCAAGTAGAAGAACTAATCATACTTGGAGAGATGGTAGATCGCGCTAGAAAGGTTGGTGTTCAAGCAATGGTCGAGGGACCAGGCCATCTACCACTAGACCAAATAGTTTCCAATGTTAAATTAGAAAAGAGCCTGTGCCATGAAGCTCCTTTCTACGTTCTAGGCCCCTTGGTCACTGATATTGGTGCAGGTTATGACCATATCACAGGTGCAATTGGTGGAGCTATTGCCGCTGCTGCCGGTACCGACTTTTTATGTTACGTAACTCCTGCCGAGCATCTCTCCCTGCCTGACGTAGACGATGTTAAGCAAGGGGTAATAGCTTCACGTCTCGCTGCTCACGTTGGAGATATTGCTAAGGGCGTGGCTGATGCTAAGAAATGGGATGAGCAGATGGCCAGGGCTCGCAAAGATCTCAACTGGAAGACACAAGCAGAACTATCTCTAGATCCAGAGTTATCACGTAGCATTCACAACAAAATTCCTGCCACAGGAAAAACTTGTAGCATGTGTGGCAAATATTGTGCTATGGAAATAGTGAAAAAGCACTTGGACAACTCAACAAATCAAATAAACTGAGGATAATATCTTCAGGGTGCCTCAACTGTCTACACATAAAAACTGATTTATGGTACTCTTCTCTCCTGTTAGTGTTGGCTTAATCCCTCAAAAATCTAGTTCCGTCAGTAAGGAAGAAGGTTATCTAAAAAGATTTCATGCACTTAATCATAGATGGTTACTCCAATAACTCTGCGGTTCTCAGCGATAAAGAATATCTCCATGATTGGTTAGATGGCTATCCTGCCACAATTGGAATGACAAAAATTTCCCCGACTTTCGTCACCGAATATACAGGCCCAAACCCCAAAGACTGGGGAATATCTGGATTTGTTGTTATCGCTGAAAGCCATATAAGCTTTCATACCTTCGTGGAACGAGATTATGTAAACGTCGATGTCTTTTCCTGCAAAGACTTCGATGCTGATAAAGTAATTAGCGACATACAAAATACTTTTCAACTGGTAGAATCTTGGCCTCGTCTCATCGACCGGGAATGGACAGCAAACCCCACTGTAAGAAATTAGATCCAGCAAGAAAGGCGTCACGCCAGCGCTTTCCTGCTGGCCAAGTTAGCCTACAATTAACTGGCTATGTGGTGCCCAGCAATTGACACCCTAACCCTTTTTATCCTATCATTCCCTAGCCTGTGAAAGATACTCCCAGCCAGAACGCAACACTGCTCGATATAGCTACTGTTTTCATTACCTCTTTACCTGCGCAAAAAAAAGAGGTCGCACAATCCGAATTACGCAGATTCATTCGTTGGCTGGGCTCCCACCGAAAACCAAGCGAATTAAGCCCTATCGATATCTCCAGTTACGGGGAATTAATTACACCACCATCTGCAAAATTAATAAAACCTTTTCTAACCTACCTACACCGGCAGGGATTCACTACAATAAACTTGGCACTTCACCTTCGAGCAAAGAAATCCCCACAAAAAGGATTCCCTCATTCACAGCAAAGACCTCCAAATTCAGCAATATTAACCACAACAGGACATGCTAACATGAAGGCAGAATTATCTACTCTCAAGAGCCAGCGAATTCAAGTCACAAGGGAAATACACAAAGCAGCAGAAGATAAGGACTTCAAAGAAAATGCTCCTCTTGAAGCAGCTCGAGAACAAAAGTCTCTCTTGGAAGGAAGAATCCAAGAACTGGAAACGACATTAATGTCAGCCACAATCGTAAAAGACAAACAAAACTCTTCACAGATCACCATAGGCAGTACAGTAATACTTCACAATCTAGATTCTGGAGAAAAGCACCGCTACACCATGGTAGATCCGAAAGAGGCAAACCCAATTTCAGGGAAGCTCTCTATCTCTTCTCCGCTCGGCAAGGTGATCTCTGGCAAAAACACAGGGGAAACAGTGGAACTTACTGCCCCCGCTGGTATTTTTCACTACATCATCGAAGATGTACTTTAGCGATAGCATGCCCCCTCAGGTTATATATATAACAACTCCACACTCTACTATCGCTAAGAATTTCAGCAAAGAGCCAATGGCAAGCTTTATCCCGGTAGTAGCACCTTACGCCAACATGTGGCAGAGAGGATAAGTTAGTCCGGCGACACAATCGTCGATAATAACATTCTCACAGAGCTAAAATGACCACCATCTAGCATAATGGTCTGCCCCGTCATATAGCTTGAGGCTTCAGAAGCCAGAAATATAGCGGCACCAACAATTTCATCTGGTTCAGCTATACGACCAAGAGCGGTACTGTCCTCAGTCTCCTTCCTGATCACCGGATTGCTCCATAACGCTGTGGAAAAGCGAGTTTTTACTATCCCTGGAGCAATGGTATTCACCCTAATATTATAGTGCCCCCATTCCTGGGCAAGCACCTGTGTAAGCATAATAACGCCCGCTTTACTTATAGAATATACCCCGGCTCCTAGGCCAGGACGAATCCCATCTTCTGAAGAAACATTAATGATACTTCCTGAACCCCTGGTCCGCATCACCTTGCCCACTGCCTGACTTAAGAAAAAATATCCCTTTAAGTTTAAGCCCATAGTGACATCCCACATCTTCTCGTCCACGTTGAATACTGAACCAAACACGGGGTTGGTGGCAGCATTATTCACCAGTATGTCAATATGATAAAATTTCCCTTGAGCCACCTGCACCAGATGGTCAATCTGCGCTAGGTCACGGATATTCGTAGGCACAGCGATAGCCTCTTGCCCCATATTAGCTATTTCCTGCGCAACAGCCTCGAGATCAGGCAGCTTGCGGCTAGCCAGAACAACATCAGCCCCCGCCTGTGCTAAGCCCAAAGCAATAGCTTTTCCAATGCCCCGACTCGCACCACTGACTAAAGCAACTTTGTGTTGCAAGGCAAACCTATTTAAACATGCTCCCTCTTTATCCATCTCTATAAAAACATGCGCCGTGCCAACAATATTTCCCGCTAATCTGTACTATGAGTATCCCGAGTATCCCCCAGATCAGGTTCCAAACGTAAGTCTCTCGATTGATCCAATTTGGTAACTAGCCCTCCAAGATATCTCGCTATATTTTTCTTGGCTTCATAATCATACTCAGCATTCAATGTGATAGTTTCCATAATAGGCGATCCCCCACCATGAACCCCTGCTATTGCATACCAGTGAGTCATGGCAGAAGACCCGACATTTTCCACTAGCCTCCAGACAAGATGTGAGTCTTCAGGAGAAATTTTGGGGTTTCTTACGATATACTTTTGTAAATCCCTCCGGGTTTCCTCTGCATAAAAATCAGACTCAAACGGCAAAGTCACTGATAAGCCACCAGCTATCTCAGTTAATAGATTATACTCGTGATAAATAGTTTCACCCATAAGCCGCCTGCCCACGTTAGCATACACTGCATTTGGAAAAAACGTGCCTGATGATGTTTTCTCACCATAGATGGCACTTGCTATACCAGCAGCGTAGGATAATTCAGCGCCACCAACAAATTCAGAGAGCTTTTGCCTTACATGAGCCATTCGCTCTATGTTATTAGCCTCAGCTACCAGAGCAGTCACCCCACACAAAATATCCGACACTGCAGGTTTGCAACCAGTATAACTGTGCCTATGAGAATCCGCAAAAAGCAAAGCAAGCCTCCTGCCAAAGTCCCACTCCTGACACATAAACACTCTTTCTTTGGGTATAAAGGCATTATCAAAAACTACCACGGAATCCGAAACACCATATTGGGATAAGGGAGCTGCTCCTCTCTCTCTCTGCCTAAACCAAACGGGGCGAGTTATCAAACGCACATTGTCCCAGTCTGCAGGAATAGCAAAGGCTACAGCATAATCCTCGTCCTCCGCTCGCAAAGCACGCGTTGGTACAACAATAATCTCATCAGCATAAGCCGCCATAGTTATACTTATCTTAGCCCCTCGTACCACGATTCCATCCTTCTTGATATCAACGATATGCACATAAGAGTCAGGGTCAGCCTGCTCAGCAGGCCTCTTGCTCCTGTCGCCCTTCATATCAGTCTGGGCACAGGCAGCGGTCAAATCACGCTCCTGAAAATCTTTCAAGTAAGCATTGAATCGGCGACTGTACTCCGTCCCATACTTATCATCCATTTCCCTGGTAGCAATAGACAAGGCAACCAAAGCATCATGCCCCATACACCTCTGGATACAGCCACCAACTCTTTGTGTCAACAGACGAATCATCTTTTGCTTCTGCATTAAGTCATACGATGTTTGCGGAGGACGAGTGAATCTATTAACTCTATTCCCAGTGAAGTACGACTCCGCTGTCAGCAAACTTTGCCAATCTGTATCCTGGGCCAAATCAAAGGTCACAGACATGACATTTATGCCCGGCTGAATCCTTGCATCCCCCCTGCCCACCTTCTCTCCCCCTATATAAAGGTTGGGCTTCATGTTCAATAAGTCCTCACGATATCTAGCTGAACTTCTCATAATCTTAGCCCCCTATCATCATTGATGTGCTTCACTAACATGCCATGGCTTTCAGAAATACAACCCTATTAAATCCCCTCGGTTGTATCATGTTCACATACAGACACAGCATTCTCGTAATAAATCGCCATTAGAAGATATCAACCTCTTGCTGGAAAAAGCCAATACATTAGTAACCCTTAATCAATTTTTTAAGCTGACTGGGCTCGCTACTCTTAAGCAACGCCTCCTCAATGGTTACCTCTCCATTTCTTACCAGATATGCTAGCGACTGATTTAGCGTCTGCATGTGGTCTCGAGCACCAAGCTGAATAATGCTGGGCAACTCGAAAGTCTTGCTAGTACGTATTAAGTTTCTAACTGCAGGAACAGCAATCAAAATCTCAAATGCCGCTATCCTGCCTTTACCCGCAGCACGCGGCAACAGAGTCTGCGACAGTACCGCCTCCAACACCAAGGCTATCTGTAATCTGATTTGGTGCTGGTGAATCGGAGGAAACACATCAATCATTCGGTCAACAGTTTGAACAGCATCAACTGTGTGCAATGTCCCTAAAACCAGATGCCCCGTTTCAGCAGCAGTAATGGCAGTAGCGATGGTATCAAGATCACGCATCTCCCCTACCAGAATTACGTCAGGGTCATGGCGAAGCGCATGTACCAATGCAGTATTAAATGAAAGGGTATCATCCCCAAGATCTCTCTGGGCAATAATACTCTTCTTATTGTGATGTAAATACTCGATAGGATTCTCAATGGTAATAATGTTCCTGCCTTCACGTTCATTCAGATAGTCAATCATGGAAGCCAGGGTAGTACTCTTACCACTCCCAGTAGGTCCAGTAACCAGAATAAGCCCCCTCGGCTTAAGACTAAGGCTCTTACATACCTGCGGTAACTCAAGGTCATCAATCGTTGGAATTTCAAATGGTACACGCCGGAAGGCTATGCTCATTGTTCCCCGTTGCAGCATTACGTTAACTCTAAACCGAGCTACATTAGGTACACTATATGCGAAATCAAGTTCCAAATCTCGGTAAAACATCCTCTGCTGCTCTTCTGTAGTAATATGATTAAAGATCTGACGCATTCTATCTGGCGTCATCTCTGGTAAGTCAACTAGCGGTTTCAACGCGCCATCAATTCGCAGCACAGGTGGACTAGGAACCCGGAGATGCAAGTCAGATGCTCCCTCAGCTTTCATAAAGCTAAGAAGTTCTTCTATACGAACATCACCCTCGATCATACTACAATCTTATCCTGCCCTAGACACAGAATCAACTACTACTCAACAATATAGTAAATGGTCAGATCTCAGCACATATCCCCAAATTCCGCAAACGCCACTGCGCGCTAGATTATTTATGGGGCAAATTCTATTGGGCAGGATACGAAAGCCATGCGCAATAAGAAAACAGAAGGCAACAGGTTAAGGATAAAAGATTTTACCAAAGAGCTGAGCCTACTAAAGTTTAATTAAAAGGAAATAACGGGCATGCTAGTGACAATAAGAATCACTACAGAGAGTTCGGATTCGCTGTAGTAAGTAACCAGATGCCCAGCCACCTGAAATCAAATGCAAAATCGGGGTGAGAGGATTCGAACCTCCGACCACCTGAACCCCATGTAGCTCGAAGAAAAGGCGAAGACCGCTTGCCTCCTTTCAGTAAATGGTTATACCACCTTAGCCCCTAGCAGTCAACATACCCCACCTACGCCTTTTGTTTTCAATTTGCCACCTACACGAAATGGACTATTATTGGAAAAGAGGTAACAAACGCCTTACTGATCGCCTCTGTACCACCACGTCAAAACTCGAAAAGTCTTACTAAGACAGTTTCGTTCGCCGCATAAAATCCGTCTTTCGGTGAAAACCCGTTCTTCTTCCTTTTATAGAATGGCTTGTCTGATAGATATGTCTCTAGAATGCCTGTAGCGGCAAGAGTCGATTTGCTTATGCTTGGAAGCCCCTCCAGAAAATGTGCCGCACCAACTGCGAGTCCACTCCCCAAGGCTGCTGAACATGCCTGGATTCCATGTCTCTGCCAATAGTTGTCTCTGCCCGGCTTTCGAAAATTGTGAATTGCTCCCAACCCAACGGCTACTTTGTGAGTTACTAGTAGGTTATGAAAGTCATTAATGCAAGTCTGCCTCAGCTCCTTAAAAACACTCCGCTCATGTCTAGTTCTTTGGTTGTTGATATTGTATGCACCAGTCCCTGTAGTAATACTGCAGATATTCGAGGTACGCGACGTTGGGCGCTCAGCAGTTTCTGCACACCCAAACACATCATAGCAGGCGCAAAGAATAGCGTTTGCCCCGTGAGGTAATGGTATTATTCGATTGTCTCGTTCATAGTCTTGGGAATAACATATGTAGTGAGAGCTTTCGTCATCGCTGGTTGGGAAAACTTTGCGTCCTATGCCTGCAATTCCTTTCTTGTTCCAAGCAACACATAATTGGTCTGACCAAAAATAATTAGAATCCTCTGGCCCTGTGGTGCCATCGACTCCAATGATAATAATCACACCAGGAGAACTATGTGATAAGTACTGGCAGCTATTAGTACAAACATTATGGAAGGAGGCATTCTCAAGCGCTGTTACTCTTTCTGCATATGGTAATGAGCCAAGATATTTATCTAAGCAGAAGAAGCCACCAGGTAATATCAGAGCATCAATGTCAGACCAACCGCGGTTACCAATTTCGTGAATTGTCTTCTGCAGAAGTTTCTGTCTTTCAGCATTAGAGTGGATGTTCTCTAAAGACTGACCCAAAACACAGGCCGAGACAATACGGGTTTTGGCGCCTGCTTGCGCTGTTTTGCTCATCATCGACTGCCCTTGTGGCTGGATATTTGAGCGACGAGCATTCCTTGCTACCTGAACTAGTAGTTTGTTTAGCTCGCTCGCGGCATTGGAGAGTGTCCAATCATATTCCTTATCTTTGATACGTAAAACTGTATAGCCATGTCTGGAGGCTAAAATGTCCCGTAAGCTATCATAGAATGCCCTTTGCTCATCACGGTATTCTGGATCTCGATCAGTCGCTTGTGTTGTTTTACAGGCTGATATCCAAGCATTTTTATCAAATCCAAGGTTTAGCTCACGGGGATAGTTCGAAAGTGCGAGTGCCCTAGGAATCGTAAAGTGCTGTCTTTCATCATACTCGATAATCAGGCTTTGTGAAGGGATGAAATAGTCTACCTGCAAATGTAAGCCGGGCGAGAAGAAATTCCTATAACCCCGATATGAAGATAATACTTCCACAATTTTTATTAGAGCATTATCCATTGAGCCCCGGCTTGGAACTACCAACCAGTTATGACTAACCTCAGTCTTTACCACACCAAAATGCTGTTTAAGCAGCTTCAATAAAGCTTGTCTCTGTGCTTTTGGGGCTGAACCAGCCCAGGCCCGCCTACTAGCGGGGTTAGCACTTGACCTAACTTTGCTATGTTGCTCTAGAGAGGAGATTTCTTCAATCTTGAAACCCAGGTTTTCTAAAAATAAGTTTGTTTCTTTACCACCATTGAATTTAGAGGGATCAAGTTCCTGGCCATTAGCATATTTGTTTGCTAAGGACACGACATATTTCGGGGGGAATGTCTGATTGTCAACAACGAGTTGAAATCTAGTTGCTCTACGCCTCTTCGGAATCGTGTTTTCTCTGATATACCCGATGGCACTTATTATGTTTTGCCAACTAATATTTGAGGGGATCATTTTTGTCACCTCCAAAACAGTTATAAAACTTCGTCTGGATTTCTTTATCTCAGTGTTAGGGTACCAACACCAGCATCAATTCCCATTGGGTCACAACTTATCCTGCCGTTTCGATATACTCAGTAGAGGTTTTGCTCCCTCCCTGAGCGCTAGCAGGAGCAACTATTGCTGGTTGCCTCCCTTCAAATACCCTGCTCAGTCTAAGACTTACCCAAGCCAGACCATAACATAACAATTGAAGCAACCTGAGAGCAATATAAAGCAATAGCAAGAATATTGTTAGTAGAGGAATGCTAAATATAAAAAGAAGAAGAATCGCGCCTATGATCTCCATAGCCCTCTGTCTACCCCCCCCTTATCTTCATATAATAGTTTTCTCAAAACAGCTTATACTCCTATTTTTTAATTCTTTCTCTTCTTGTTTCCTCCCCAGAAAGAGAACTTTCACCACAAATGGCTCCATAATGGCAATGGGAATAGCTGCCTCGAGCATTCGTTGCAGTATCTGCCCAATGGCACTATGTTGGATTGTGTAATCCCATTACTTGTTGGTGTGTCCATTGATATTTCAATCACTAGATATGGCTTGTTGAAATTGATGATATCGTGGCAGTTATAGCAGTGGTCGTCGTTGATCATGCTAATGGGGTTCGCGTTGTACGTACCTCCAAGCAAGCCAGTTATATCCAGCGCAATAGAGAAATCAGAAACACCCGCAAGAAAACCTCGTGCTGACGCTTCTCTTACACGGGTGTCAGATTTCATTCGGGCTATCGCATCGGCTAGCAATCGGGCGTACGTGTAGAAGCCGCGTATTTCAAGATCAACAAGCTTTGGTTTGTGTACCCACCTTAATTCATGGTGAGCAGATAGGAGAGTGCACGGCCTACATACTTGTAATGATGCCATAGCATCAATTACCTTTACCTTCTTGGTGCCTTCTCTGCCTCCGGAAGTTTCCCAACGTCTAGAAACGCAGATGGATGTCTCACCTCTATCCATTGACTTACCACAGATAAAGCAAATGCATCCACCATCGCCATCGTTGTGGCTTGGCATCCCCCTAAAAGGGTCAGTTGGGTACGGGATCACTATTTCTGAAGAATACGTCTTAACTTGATGCATTCTTGCTGCTTCCTCCTCCTCCATCAATGCTTCCCATGATTCTCCTAGTACCACAATATCACCGGCTTGTGACACCTGCATTGTCACAAATCATATTATTATTTACTGTGAATAAGAATAGATAAGCATATTAAACACATGGTATCTCTATAATTTTTGTGCCCCTTTTCATCGACAATGCACTTAAAACAACCATGACGGACTGAGCCGCACGCAATATGCTGGGCAAGGACTGCCCTGAATGTATAAGCCCCTCAGATTGGCTTGAATCCTCCGGCAGCTTGAGTGAATGGTTGCCGGTCATAGGCAGCAAGAATGATCATTTGGAAAAGGCCATTTTCAGGATCTCTCTGAATTCTTGTCTTGGTGAAAGCTTCGGGAAATGTTGTGTAAAGCTTGGCATAAGAAGGTAATTTATGCTTTGTATAGATTTCGATAGGCTTCCCTGCAAGCATTCTTGCTATCTGCTCAGACGTTGTTTGCACCCCCTAATACCCCCATCAGTATCCTTAGATTCACCACATCCTCTTCATTGTACTTCAGCAGCATAGCCAGCGCATTCCGGTCACCATTTTGATATCTCCACCACAGCATTACTGCCTCCAGTCCGCCAATACCTTTTAATTGGCGGGGAATGCCTAATTGTTGTTCAACTGACTTGAGCCCTCCATAAAGATTATTCTTCCAGCAATCATACATCAGGTCATGATGGCAATAACTATCGGTCAGGTCCATCCTTAAAGAAGCACGTATAAAGGGGAGGTCAAAACGGCTGCCGTTATAGGTATAGATTGTATTTGTACCCTTAAGAGTATTAAGGAGGTTTTCTCTAGTTATCTGCTCACCTACCAACTGAATGAGCTTATCATCTTTGCCGTTACACAGGTAAATGCCAATTACGGTTATATAGTCATGATACAAAGATAGGCCTGTGGTTTCAATATCCAGATATGCCTTAAATACTGGATTCACTCCTATACTTTTCCTGCTTTCTTACTTAGAAAACCCCTTGATATCTACTCTTTATCTGTTTAAGAGCATCCGCCACTATTTGTTTGAGAGGTTCATCAGCATCGGTAGGCAACACACCGATGGAGGTTATTGCCCTCTCGTCTCCAATACCTCCAAGAGCTGTTACTGCCAGCCATCTAACAGCTCCGACCTCATCCTTCAGGGCAGCAATGAGGGGTCCCTGGACTCTGGCATCTCCAGTATTTCCAAGAATCCACGCGGCGCCACTGCGAATATCAGCATCCTTATCTCTCAGGGCTTCAATAAAAGGTTTACTGGTCCTATGCCCTATATCTTCAAGAGCATCTTCCACTGCTCCCGCAACTCGAATATCATCACTCTTCATTAGCGCCTTTATCAATCCCTTAACATCATTTTTGGCTCTCATTTCCTCTATGTTTGGTTGGGATAGTCTCATTTTTATAGTTCCTCATGTTCCATAGTTACATATTCCTGTGACACCTGTATTGTCACAAATTCCCTACTCTTTATGATAAACATCTAGCATGGCCTTGGCTGTTTCGATGATATTCTGGCGGAGTTCTGCTGGTTCCAGCACCTCTATGCTTTCTCCCCACCCCAGTATCCAGGATCGAAACTCCACCGTATCGGTGACCTTCAGGCTCATTATTACTGAGCCATCACTCTGTTTCTCTAGCACCTGTGATGGGTGCCATACTGTCTCTGCCATTATCCGGGCCAGCTCGGGGTCAGCGATCCTCAGCCTGATGGCCTTGACTTCGTCCTCCACGACGACACCCCAGGAAGATCCCAGAAGCTCATTAGCGTCGAAGTCAGAAGGAATAGTATAGGGCTCAGAGGTTGTCTCAATGGCATCTATGCGCTCTATCTTGAATGTTCTTAGAGCTTTAGCTCGGTGGCAGTAGGCGAAAATATAGCTGGAATGCCCGACTGCCGCCGGCTCAATAAAGTAAGGTTCGATAATTCGCCCGGTTGCCTTCTCTTCCCCCAGTGATTGGTACACTATCTTAACCCTGTGCCGCGATACCCATGCCTCAGTCAGGGTTGCCAGGATACTCAGGTGTTTTTCGTTCGTGGGTAGTTTTTGCATCCAGTCTAGAGTCCTCTGAATTTGCTCCCTTAGTGAGGGCGGGACTATGGAATCCAGCTTCATGAAGGTTGAAGCTACATTGGGGTCATAGCGATGGGCATAATTAAGCATCAGACGGGCGGCAAGGAAGATGTTCAGTGCCTCGGGCAGGGTAAACTGAATGGGAGGCAGGAAGTAATTTTCCTCAATGCCGCGTATGCTGCCTTTTTCCCAGAAGGGAATATGCAGCCTGGATTCGAGGTCATTAAGGTCGCGGTATATCTGCCGGGTGCTGACATTACAAATGCGGGCCAGGTCCTTTATCTTCAAGCCCGTGCGGTTCTGGTAGAGGAGATGCTCTATCTGTATTAAACGGAGGGTGCGGTCTTTCGTCTTACCCTTGCCCATTTCATTCCTCCCCGGCGGGATAGCCCTTGTCACTATTGTAGCACTCTATTTCAATAACCATTCGTAGAAAATGAAAACCCCGGGCAAATTTGTGACAGAACTGATGTCAAAACCCCGTGTTACCCTGATTCTGGGTAAAAAGTTGATCGATAGAAAGGAGGCAGAATAACAAGTGAGCGAAGAAGAAGTGACCCTGGAGGACTTGGAGGAGGAAGCAGAAACAGGAATGTTATCGATGCCCGACCTCATATGGCGCAGGCGAGAGAGACTGCAGCAAAAGAATAAAGCTACGATCGAGGACTTTCTCGGTGAGGGCGATCGAGCCGATGCGGTAACCATAATGCCAAGATACTATGGAGAGCTACTGACCTGGGCCCTCAAGCGTCACCTTGAAAAAGAGGGGTGGAAAGTTATACGAGCCCTCGGCTACCACGGGCGTAAGCCCGTGTATATAGACGTGAGCACGGACTATGATCATCACGAGAACCTCTTGAGGGATGGCCAGTTGCTGATAGAAAAGGGTGACAGACATTTCGTAGTCACCGTCGATATAAACCTGCAGTGGAGGAACTCAGTCCAGGTGGAGGCTCCTGCCCCCCAAAAGAAGGCGGTGGAGAGATTTGTTCATGAAGTTAAGATCATTGCTGAAAAGCAAAACTTCTACCGGGGCAAAAAGATTGAATTCGGAGGGCGCATTCACTTTCTGAATGTCAGGGATAAATCGTGGGACAGCATCATCCTAGATACAGATGTAATGAGGGAAATAAGGGCCAATACCATCGAGTTCTTGAACAAAAGGGAATGCTGGGCGAAATATGGTATACCTCAGAAAAGAGGTATTCTCCTGGCAGGTGAGCCAGGCACCGGAAAGACAGTAATCTGTAAAGCCCTGATGGCAGAATCAGATGGAGTGACCTGCATCACCGCCAATGCTTATGCCTTAAGTGCCGATGGATATATCACTGAGCTTTATGATATGGCAGAGGACCTGAGCCCCTGCATCGTATTTATCGAGGACATAGACCTGATAGGGCTAAACCGGGAGGAGAATCATTACCAGCATGGCCCTGCCTTACTTTCGCTTCTCAATGTACTCGACGGAGTTGAGGAGAAGCAGGAAATAATAACCGTGGCCACTACCAACAGCCTGGATGCGCTGGACAGGGCGATAACCCAGCGCCCTTCCCGCTTTGATCGCGTGGTAAAGCTCTCTCTCCCGTTACTGGAGGAACGGAAAAAGCTGGTGAGCCTGCTGAGCCAGAAGATTCCGGTGGATGAGCCCACGCAGGATTATATCGCCCGCAAGGCAGAACGCTGTACGCCGGCGCAGCTGCAGGAGATTGTCTACAGCCTGGTTATCGAGCACGATGAAGAGTTCTCCGAATTGCCCAACCCTGAGATCAGCAAGGATGATGTTGACCACATCATCTCCAGGATAAATGGTAGGAACGGACACCGGATAGGCTTCGACCTTTCAGATAGCCGTGATGGTCATAAGGCGGGATACCTGGAAGTCCGGGGGAAAGGGGGATGTTGAGCAGGCTAATGAGGTTAGTCCTGATTCCACCCCTGGTGATTGCGGTGACAGCACTGGTGATCATCGGGCTGGTGAACTTCGACCTGCTGATGGCAATAGTTCCCAAGCTCATAGTGGCAATTATCGCTGTTGGAGTGCCCATGCTCGTCGTTAAGATGATGTTTTTCCCTAAATGAAATAAGTAAGAAGGAGGTGAGAGAGATGAAGAACCCGAGGATATGCCCGAACTGCAAGGGGACTGGGAAGGTACCCAGGAAGGACCTGCCGCCTCTGATGAGAGGGGCGATTGGTGTTCGCCAGCATGACGAATGTCCGATTTGCAACGGCCTTGGCTATGTCGAAGGCAGCTGATAGTCTGTTTGGGCGAGGGAGAGAAACAGTGGGTGGTGGCATCGCCTCTTTCCCGAGGGGTGGTGCTACCGCCTCATGTATAGTAGAAGAGGATTAATTTAGTAACTCGATTGCTTGTTTATCAGTTTCGAGGCCCATTCTATAGCTTCGGGATACTGACTCGTGTCCAGTACGAACTCTTGCCCTTGGGGCACTGTCTCTAGATATGTATAATTTCCCTCTTGACTCCATCTTTTCTGATTTGAATGACAGCTGAGCGGTTGGCGTCCGTGACTCGAATATGGATAGAACCACTTCGGGAGTCGCCAGAACGATCGAGTTTTGTTTGGCGCAGTCAGGCGCAGGCTATCATCATAATAGGGGAAAACACCAGCTCCGCGAGCGCGGCTCGCAATATGACTGAGCGAGAGAGTTCTAGTAGCCACATATATTCGGTCGTTGGCGCTGAATTGCCTCTCAACATGTGGATGATACTTTGCCCACAGGGGCACGTCGTCGCGTTTAGGGTCCCAGATATCGCCAATTTGAAGCCAGCCGTAAATTACATGAAGGTCGGGTTCTCCTCTGACATACCGATACTTACCATTTACAACTTCGGTTTTCCGGAACCATCCAAAGAAAAGGAAGAGGTCACCTTTTGTCACCTTTTGATCTTCCAAGTGGGATTGTGCTTTCCCATCTTGGCCAAAGAGGGGTAGCCAACCTTCACCTCTTGGTAAATATATTTCTTCATCCAGATCTGGATCAAGGTGCACAGCATCGTCACGCGTGATTTTATTATCGGTGAGATTTGAAACAATATCGCCAATAACTCCAGATGGATATCCTCTGATATGCAGATCTCTATACCTGATTTTTGATTTCAGTGGGATCGGCAATGATAGTAACCTGCCATTCGGGAGAATGGGACTTGCTACTCTCCCGTTGGAAGAATCAAAACCTTTTCTACTCAAAATTATTTTCATGTTCTTAGAACAAAGCTCTGCTTTGATGTGCCATCCAAATATCAATTATAGCAGAGGGATTTTTGAAATGGAATGGCCATACCCCAGTGGTTCAGGTGGGTTATACTGAAAGACACTGACAGAATGCTAGGTGATATACTGAATAACTCTCTCAAATTATCTTAGTACTATGTACTATTCTCTCCCGTAGCTGTGTTTTGGTAGTCTAGGTGAAAACACTGAACAAAATGACGAAATGTACAATCCTCCTTAGCCTGAATTGCCTGCCCTAAGAATTACTCTTACATGCTATGGCGTTTTGGGCTCTTTACAGTGAAATGGTTCATTGGTGTCATGATCCGAAGGTCATCGGTTCGAAATTCCAACCCTAGCCACCAAATTACTCTCACACTCGCCCGTAGGGCTGTGATGCCCTTCGGATTGCTTAGCAGCTGTCGGCAAGCATTCGCTGTTTGCTACAACTATTTTAACTTCTTTTTCCGACTGTTGATTATCAATAGCACACATCGAATTGTCCACCCCACAATAGTCAATTCATCCTAAACAATTCGAAGAGGGGAAAGGGTTGTCTTTTAATTGACGGAGTTTTACACTAGTAGTACCCATTCATATCAAATACGGAATATGATTCTATAGAACGAAACCTATCTTATCAACTCGTGCAATGGTAGACAGTGGTACGATATCAACATGTATTGACCGATGGAGAAAGCAACTTCTTGACCTCACTGGGCGTAACCGAATGCTTTTTTACCGGAGGTCTCGCGCATCGCTTGAAATCCAACACAATGAGAGCTTCGTATGGGATAAGCTGAGCGAAGAGGCCATAATAGAGCTGGATGAAAAATCACTACTACCAGAATCAATTTCCGAAAAAGACAAACCCAGGCATCTAGAAGAAGTCTCTAAACGAATTAAACGATTGTCTGAAGTTGCACATGCTTTTCTAGATGAGCAGGGTGTCCACGTTATATATGCAGCCTTCGGTTGGCTCAACTGGGTTGACGAGAGTAAGCCTCCTATGCCTGGAGAAGACACTGTTGATCTGAGTAACGGAAAGAAAGCACGGAAAGTTCAATCTCCTTTATTATTTGTTCCCATCTCCCTTGAAAGAACGGCCAAAGGTGTTATACGTGCCAAGTTGGAAGAGAGTGCGGTAATTGAGACCAATCTTGCCCTGGAGTCCTACTTAGATCAGCAACACGGACTGGGCATCAACTTGGACCCGGATGACAACCTTACTCCATCAATGGTTGTCAAAGCTTGGCGCCAGGTCATTTCAAACTACGAGCATTGGAGCGTAGAGGAAAGAGAAACTGTCCTGATAGATTCATTTTCATTTAGGAAAATATCGTTGCTAAGACAGCTTGAGCGATCTATTGATCGCATTAAAGAACAGCCAGTTTTGCAGGCGCTCTGCGGAGACGCTCAACAACTGTTAGAAGCACCCCCAGTGCCTTCGTACGACGATCTTGATGATCCTAAGATTGCTGAGCGATTAAACATAGTGGTTCCAGCAGATTCAGCGCAGATTGAGGTTTTACATGCGGTTCAGTGTGGCGCTAACTTGGTTGTCCAAGGGCCTCCTGGAACAGGAAAGAGTCAAACCATTACGAATATCATTAGTACTCTTATCGCAGAAGGCAAACGTGTACTTTTTATTGCCGAGAAACGTCAGGCGAGGGAAATAGTTGTAGAAAACCTAATAGTATGCGGGCTTGGGGATATAGTACTTCATATCACGGAAGAAGTAAGCGGCCAAAGAGGAAGGTCACAGGCCAAACGCGATATCGTTGACCAGTTGTCGGACATACTAGGACAGGGTGCTGGCACTTACACGATTGACAGAGACTACCAAGCTGATTACAGACGCGTATGCTCTGAATTGAATCATTATACAAGAGCTCTGCATAATAGAATTGGGCCGTCATCCATATCAACTCCATTCCAGTTAATGGCGAACTGGGCTCACCTAGATCCTGCTTTGGCGAAAGCGGTGGGTGATCCCTCGTCCTTGCCGTCAATCACGAAAGTGAATGACGTCTGGATAGAACAGGCGTTTGAATTCGCCAGTCGAATCGATGATCTTAACGAAGATGTTCTAAACTCCACTTCTAGCCCATGGTTCGAAGCACAAATATCGGGCTGGGATTCTACAACTGAAGCAGAAATATTGTCTGCATTAAATATTCTACTTGATGCCCCTAAGCACATCACAGAACTGTTGCAACAACATTGGGCAGAAAGCAGTATAGGTAGTGAATACACATTCCAGCAACTAGAAAACCATATCCAACTACTCACCTTGGTTGGTGAGCATTACAAAACTAAGCAAAGAACTCTGGGAATCGTTACCACAAAGTACTGGCAAACAAGGGGTGATTTCTTGCGCTTTGAAGCAATGGGTGGAACCAATGCAGATTTTGCGCTATATACGTCATTGCAACTCAAGGAACTTCTTGATGTAATTCGCAAAGCATGTGGATTAATCGCTACGCTGTTTCCCAAGTACTCAGACACAGAATCGATCACAGAACTATCTCAGTTCGCAAATCTACTCCAAAACTCCATTAGCACGGCACCAAAGTGTGCACAAATCCGAGGACGCTGTTTAGATGCTAAAGAGATTGGAATCACTGAGTTATTACTGGAACTAGTACGACTTAGAGAGCCGGGAGAGAGCATCAAAGAGGCTCTAGAAACAACCCTCGCCAAACATTGGGCTACAGAAGCTATTGAAAGCGATAAATCCTTGCTTACCGAGGGCAGCACATTAAATAGACTTGCAGGGCGCCTACGAGAATATGAAAGGCGAGCAACTATAAACGCGAGAGCCCAGGTGCTTAATGCAGTTGCTCCCTACCGACCGAGTTTCCTAAATGTTGCTCCTAGAGATAGTGAACTAGGTATGCTGAAACAGCAAATCAATGCTAAAAGAAGAAAGTCCCTTCGCTGGCTTTTTACGAAGGCCGCAAACTCGATCCTCCAAATGAAACCGTGTATTGTAGCCTCGCCTTTGGCCGTGGCACAATTCCTGCAATCTGATGCATACAAATTTGATATCGTCGTATTCGATGAGGCTTCACAAATTCCTACTGCTGATGCTGTAGTCCCAATTTCCCGCGCCCGTCAGGTAGTAGTTGTCGGAGATAGTCAGCAGATGCCTCCAACCAGCTTCTTTGATAGGGCTGTTAGTTTTGATACTGAAGATGCAGATGAATTCGCCTTTGAGAGCATGTTACAGTCCTGCGACGCAATATTACCATCACTTTCACTTACCTGGCATTACCGTTCTCAAGATGAACGTCTGATTGCATTCTCTAATCATCACTTCTATGGTGGTAGACTCCTTACATTTCCGTCAGCATGGATAGAGCGTCCCGACCTCGGAGTTAAGTTTGTCTATGTCGATAATGCCCAATATGGACGTGGGGGCTCGAAAGCAAACCCTGAAGAGGCGGAACGTGCTATATCAATTTTGGAGGCGGAGTTAAAGTCTGACCCACAACAGGAAGTGGGGATAATCGCTATGTCGATTGCCCAAGCCGCTGAAATTGAAGCTCGACTCGAACAGAAATCTCAATCTTCCAACTATATTCGTGAGTGGCTTGACAGCGGTGGCAGAGTACGTAATTTGGAGACGGTTCAGGGTGACGAGTTTGATGTTTCTATACTTAGTTTCGGTTATGGTCGGGACTCTGCTGGAAATCTACAACTGAACTTCGGCCCATTGTCACGTGAAGACGGGTATAAAAGATTAAATGTCTGTATCACTCGCGCGCGAAAAAAGATGCTTGTGGTTTCCAGCATACGAAGTGTCGACATACCTCCGGGACGCGTACAAGAAGGAGGTCAACGCGTACGACAGTTTCTTGAGTACGCCGAGCACGGCTCATCAACACTTTCATCGGTACCGGAAAAAACAAGCGCTGTCTTTGTATACGAATCTCCATTTGAGCAGCAAGTAGCAAATGAAATCATGGCATTTGGCTGGTCGGTGGATACGCAGGTAGGCGTCCAGAGATTTAGAATAGATATCGGTGTTAGACATCCAGAATACGCTGGAAAGTATCTCGCAGGAATTGAATGCGATGGAAAAACCTACCACAGCCATAAAACCGCAAGAGATCGGGATATCGGAAGACAACAGGTATTGGAACGATTGGGATGGAGTATCTTTCGCATTTGGTCAACAGACTGGTTTCGAGATAAGGAACGTGTTCTACAAAGAGTAAACGAATTTCTTACCTCTCTTTTACACAAGGATAATGATAATGGTGCTGAGGCGGGACCTCCCCACGTTCCAGAGACAGACAACCCAATAACAGAGAAAAATAGCGGCCCTAAATTTAACCCCATGAATCCTAACCACAAACTCGGAAATGTAAAATATCGCTTCGACATTCAATATTACACAGATCAGGAGTTGCTTCGTGCTCTTTCCTTAGCTTGCTTCGAGGTAGGCAGCATTCCCAAGGCAGATCTCGTTAGATTCACCACACGGTTTCTGGGCTTTCCTCGTGTAACAAAGAGGATTACGTTCAGGCTAGAATCGCTTGTATCGGAGGCTATTCAGGAGGGATATGTTAGGGAAGACGGAGGAAGATATCTGCCAGGTGATCAATCCAAGTACCACTTTACTGTTGTGGCTGAAGAGACACCGAAGACAAGAGAGGGAAGGATAGCTGAAGCAGTTATCCGACCGAGCCAAGATAAACCGGCTACTACAAAGCTACATCCCGAGCAACCAGTTTCTCCAAAGATGACCACGCGGTCATATGTGAAAGAATCCTATAAGAGTGGACAGGCCGTAAGAATTCAATATTGTAACGCAGCTGGGCAGGCGACTACTCGTATCGTTGAAGTTTTGGGAGTGAGCACCAACTATTTCGATGCGTTTGACCATTTACGAAACGAGCAAAGAACTTTCAGAATAGACAGGGTAATGAAAGCAGAATGGGTAGGCATTAGACGCCAAAAAGCCAGATACTACTCCCCAAGCAGTTGGGTGGCGAGCTCCAAGTAGCTTTATTACCCACTGTAGAAACTCTACAACACAGCATATCCGTACTCGTTACTATCATTCTGCTATTTAGTATCACATCTTGCAGTTTACAGTCGGAGTCCCATTACACCTTCTAGCGGATTGTTTTACGTCCAGCTGTAGGAGTATGATTGGAGCGTAAGCTATGAGGTCATCAAGATGTCGCAACATAGTGATTTGCATTCAGCCTTAAAGACAGAGGTGGTCCTTTCTGCTGAGGGAGGGGGAGTTCAGTTCAAGCTCGTAAGACTCCAGTCTTCCAAAGACGATGTTGTTTATAGCGTCCATGCTAATCCAAGCACATTCTCTTTTTCTGGAGTCCAGACTGCTGGTCTGCTGACACACCTGGGTTTTCAAGCTGGCTCGTGCGCTTTCTTTCCCGGAGGTAAATGCCTCGCAGCGGCCGTACGAATCGATTTCCCTTTGAAAGAGTTTGCAGAAGCATTCTCGAAGGCGTACCCCGCTCTCCGTAAAGCTGGAAAGCTACTGGGAGAATGTGGCTTTGTCTTGACCCAACCGGACCGGTTCTCAACGTCCGGCGATGGACATACGTCTCCACAGTCAAAAGAGATGAAGCAATCTGAAGATGATCATTTCATCTTTAAGATGTCGTGGATTGAGGGAGGACGAGACAAAGGATGGACATTTCACTATCACCCAAAGCACATTCCTTTGTCTGAGGAAATGCGAGCGGCATTTGCCTTCCTTGAATTACGCGAATTCCAGCAATGCCCATATTTCGATTTCGAACCATGCTATTATCGTTTCTTCTCATTCCAACAGAGGAGTGAGTCGTTCTTTGATAGCAATGCGGAATACGTGCATCGTAGTTTTGATAAGCATCACGATGCCTTCTCGGCGGGAACCGAGAAGCTTTTGGGAGTCGACGGATTACTGCGACCATTCGATTTTGAATTCTTACCTCAGGCTAAAAACGAGACAGGCACCTCTCGTCCGGCTACTACCTCTTACCACCAACCAATGCGTTCTGAGCCTTCAGACATACCGAAGTTCGATTTCGACGTCGCCGTGTCCTTCGCGGGTACCGAAAGGACCCACGCCGAGAGACTGTCCTTGTTAGTTAAAGATGCTGGCTTTGAGGCTTTCTATGACAGCTTTTACCCCGAGCAGCTCTGGGGAAAGGATCTAGTCGTGTTCTTTGACGAAATCTATCGGAAGCGCTCCAAATTCTGCGTAATATTCGTATCGCAGGAGTACCTCAATAGGATGTGGACCAACCACGAGAGGAAGAGCGCGCAGGCAAGAGCCATTCAGGAGAGAGGTAATGAATATATTCTCCCTGTTAAGGTTGATGATAGTGAACTCCCAGGACTTCAGCCCACGATCGGCTATCTTAGACTGAAAGAATATGGAATCGAGAGAATTGCGGAGATATTGGTGGCCAAATTGAAGAGTGTTTGACGTGTCACCTTTGAGTGGAATATTAGACCAAGCTGGCTTCAGCTAGTAAGAAAGTAAAAAGTTGCCCAACAAAAGGGCGAAACGTGTGGTGAACAAAGTGACAGTGTTATAATCGGATACAATCCCGTTGGAGGAGGTAGTACAGGTGCAAAAGAATAAGTATGACAGCTTAATCGCAGACTACACGAGACGAAAAGTGGAGTTGGAGGCTAAGTGGCAACGTAGGCAGCGCCCAAGAACTCAGGAGGAGGCTTTTGCGTTGTTCGTGAGCTGCATACTGAGTTCCAGGACTAACTGGAACAAGGTGGTAGTCGTGGTCAAGGAACTGCAACGAAACGGGTTGCTTTACAGAGGGAATACAACTCAACTTCTTGACCCAGTGAAAAAGATTGGCGGCATGGTCAATTACAAGGATAGAGCAGAGTGGATAGTGGAGGACCGCAAGCTCTTTCCTGTCGTGTTTTTGCTTATCAACTCAGTGCAGAAGGGGGAAATCCCTGTGAGAGCGGAAGGACTGGGGCCAAAAGATATCTTCGAGGAACGTAATTTGCAGAACTCCATGAGCCTCCTTCAGGAGAGGGGTGTGACTCAAGAAGCTCTTCGCACTGCGGTAAAGGGGCTGAAAGGGGCCAGCGACAAGCAAGCAAGCCACTTCCTCACTTCGCTCGGATTCGAAGGCTACGCGATTATAGATACCTACATCCTGCACAAGTTGGCTGAGTTCGGTATCATTGAGGAGAAACGGAATAATCTCACTTCGAGTCGCTATCACGCCATCGAGCAATGCATGAAACAGTGGTGTAGTAGGATTGGGATACCAATGCATTTTCTCGACATGCTCTGGTGGAGGGGTGGCGTTCTTGACGATACCGAATAAAGTGGGTGAAGTTGGCAAAATTCAGGGCATGTCCACCGTTGAAACTCAAACTTCAGTTAGATTAGCCCGTTGGAAAGGGAGAAAAACATCAACTAATTTACACAATAGTCCAGAAGGTACAACGTACGTAACAAAATCCTGTTTTGTTACCTGACTCGCACAAACCGATGTATTGTGGACTCCACAAAAGCTATGTACAATTATGGTAGGAGTCATGCAGAGTCCAGGTAAACTCTTAATTCTAACCGGGGTTTTCCTTATTATGTTTGGTTTGCTCTTCACCTTTTGGCACCAACTTCCGCTCTTAGGGAGACTTCCCGGTGACATATTTGTAAACAGAGGACGTCTCCAATTCTATTTTCCCTTGGTAACCTGCCTTATCCTCAGTGGAGTGCTGACCTTTATCGCCAATATCATTATTAGGTTGCTCAGGTAACATTCTGGCTTTTCGTATAATTAAGGAAGCATAGGGCTCTCGACATCAAGGCGGCGAATAGGGAGTATGCTATTGAGGAATCCGGTGGCTGTTTGAACCCATTCGTCTAGTATGGGGTTTTACTAAATGTTTCTACTGGCTGTATTTGCATCATCAATAGGGTGTTTGTCTTGCATCTCGCCATAATCATAGATAGCTCTTAGATAAACTTCTATCTTAAGCGGCTCGTCTGAGAAATATTCCTCTACTACAAGTTTCACATCCTCCCATTTTAATTTACCCAATCCACAACCAAGTTGAGGCATAGCAATAGACTTAAGTCCCCATTGATGATAATGGTCTCTAAGATAAGACAAGCCTTGTTCTATCCACTCAATCCGAGATTGCCCACGCCAATGGTTCTTCGTAGGAAATAAAATTATCTTCGGTTGCTTCCAATCAAAGAAATCCATTTGTACAGCTAATTGAACTAATAGCAGCTTACCAGGTATTAGCTTGTTGTCAGCACAAGCTTTTTTATATGGCTTAACACATTCAGGGAACTTCTTCTTGAATATTTTAGCTATACCTTTACCCATAGCTCCTTTACAATTTACTGGATTTACCAAAGCCTCTGCTTGGCTCTCAAATAAATCTCTGCCTCTTATATACTTAATCATATCCCGATTACCCCCCTCCCCTAGAAATAATGTGATCTATCTATAACGCAATAGCAATTCGTTTGATTTTTTAATGCAATTAATGCATCTTGGGAATAGACTACAATGTGATCAAAGAATCCGATTGGTACGTGATCAGGCACCAAAACTTCACTGGCCTTTTTCCGCTGATAATCAGAATTATAGCATTGGGGATATTCATTAGGTAGATGTATGATATCCCAATCAAGTTTATCAAGATCTGCCACATCAGAGTAGAACTTGGTTTGTTTTGAAGCCGCATTTCCATCTGTAAAGAAAACTCCTTCCAACTGAAACACCCTGTTTGCATTTATCTCAATAATTACTAATTCTTCCTGCGACAGACTTTGTTTACGTCCTTTGGTGGGTGCATTTGTTATGAGAATATATTGCATGGGAGTGTGGGTTGTGAAAAACAGAGGAACATAGCGATGAATTTCTTTGCCTATTTTTGGAACTTGACGCCGGCGGCGTCTTTGAACTGATGCGTTAGAAAAATCGTAATGATCTAAGTTTTGAACCCTTTCATGACACAAAATTCCTTGTGCGAAGATTGAAGGCATGTTCCTAAGGTGCACTATATAGTGTAATTGGTCTATATTGTATTTCTTTAATTGCTTATCTATCATATCCTTGCCCTCCTGGATTGCTTGAGTGGCACAATCCTACATTTTAATTATACTATCTTGTTTTGAGACTAAGCTTTTCATCTTTATTTTTCTCTCGCTTCGCCCTCCTGTTTTGTTTCTAGGACCATGATTCCTGAAATCATCTTTCCTTTTTGGACTGAATTAATTCCTCAAGATCATGAGTAATCTCTTCAACATGCTTGATAGCAGATGCTGCTTGCGGCGGGGCACATTCAACGAATCTTTTGAAACAGACTATTGCCTCCTGAAACCTCCCCAAAGCTGCCAGAAAAAGTCCTTTCATACGCCATGCTTCAGCATCTCTGGGGTTTATCTCCAGAGCTCTGTCATAGCAGGCCAGTCTCTCTTGAGGCTTTCGCAGAAAAAGTCCTTTCATATGCCATGCTTCAGCGTCTCTGGGACTTATTTCTATAGCATTATCTAGGCAAGGTATTGCTTCTTCATTCCTATCGAGTGCCATTAGAGAACGCCCCTTTTCCTTCCAAGCCTCAACAAATCTTGGGTTTACCTCCAGGGCCCTGTCATAGCAGGCTATTGCCTCCTGGGGCTTTCCCATCTTCGCCAGAGTAAACCCTCTGTTGAACCACACGTTATCGTCGTTTACATCTATCTCTAGAAGTTTATCAGTGCAAACTAGCGCTTCTTTATATCTTCCCAGCTCAAATAGAGAACGCCCCTTTCTATCCCAAGCTTCAATAAACCTAGGTTTTATCTCCAGGGCCCTGTTATAGCAAGCTATTGCCTCCTGGTACTTTCCCGTGTTCGCCAGTGAAATTCCTTTCAAAACGAGGTAGCCCTCCTTTGATCCCATGTCTTCTGAAGGCAAAGTGTCAGATTCTTTCATGGATCCATCGGGCTCACAATACACGCAATCTCTCTCCCCAAACACAACACACATTGACAATCCTTTTTGTTCTGCAAGCTTTGAGGCAAGCTCGGCAACTATCTCTCGTGCGGATTCAGTAAGTTTTTTATCCTTATAGGGCTTTTGTAGCACTATCGTTAATTTACCTTTCTCGGACTCGACCCTGTCGCTGGGAACAAATGCTATGGGAAAATTGCTATATGCCCCGTTGCTAGTTTGTATGACGAGATAGGAGGGATGGGGGGTCAGGGAATTATCGGGACCTGTGGCGGGAATATGGTCTGCCATTTTGTCCGGATGCCCTTCGGATACCGATTCTGACCTGGTCGGATATTCTATTTTCATTGTTTTCCTCCTGAAGATGTTTATCACTGTTTTCGTTTTCCATGACAAGCATTCCGTTTGCCAGCTATTTCGATGACTCAGCATCACCTATAGCCATTGAAGGTACTGAGGTACTTTTGGTTCGGGAGCCATCCAAGTTGAGATACTCGCAATCATCCTCACCGAATACAGCACACACCATGTGCTCCCCATGCAGTCGGTTGAACACTGTTTCCGCAATATCGAGAACAGCCTGCCTTGCCTTCGGAGTCAGCTTCCCGCCCAGATAGGGGTTCGGTAACACTATCCAGTAACTGTCTTCATGTTTCAGCTGCTGTGACTTATCGTAAAGAAATTCTACGGGAAAGCTCCCATAGGTTGCGGCCATATATCGTACGACAATATAAGGATAGTTCTTTTCGGGATCGAGCATCCTGTTTAGGGATGGGGTAGTAACAGAGCCTGGTATTCTAACGTTATACTTCTGTTCCCGGGTATTGTCCGGAGTAATTGATTCTGAATCCGGTGAATGTTCTGCCCTGATGTTTTCCCTTCCAAAAATATTCTCCATCTTAGTTCTCCTTTTTATTTTTATGTCTCTAAAGTCATACAGGTTGGATCTCTTCTTTCCCCCAGAGCTTCCCCCTCAATCCAGTACGAGAAAGCGGGGATTCACTTTGTTTAAAACAAAAGCCGCCTCCTTTCTAGCTTCAGGCTATCGAGGATGCGGCCGTTACCGGGACAACAAAAAACCTCCTGGCGGAGGTCTACCGCCTTCCTTTTTCACAGTCCCTGCTGTGACCTATCGCTTCCCTTTCGGGCTGGCTTTAGCACCTTTAAGAAAGACTTAAAGGTTGCTGTGCGGATCTACGGGCCAGTTCCCTAACCGCAACTCTCGATAGCTGAAAACTTATTTTATTCTTAAAGAACTATGGTAATTATAACATAGTCATTATCGAATTTATATAGTCAGGAGGCTCTATCAAGCTAGGATTTGAGAATTATCCCTCTGGCACTCCTATATTGGTTGAATCAAGGGAGCTAACATACCTAAATTGGCCATTCCCTGAGGTTGGACCCCATTGTTAGAACAGGATAGGGGTGATATTAAGGATTGGGTTCTGCTATCCTCAAAGGATCTAATGTTAAGGATTCTACCATACCTCTACTGGCTGCTTCTACCTGGGTTGCTGTGTACACCTCGTCCGGTGTCCGGTAACCATGGGCCTGATGGGGGCGTTCGGTGTTGTAGAAACAGAAGTAGTCACTGATACCTGCTCTGGTTTCTCTGCCATCCTCGCATGCTTTCAGATACACTTCCCCGCACTTTACTGACCGCCATAGCCTCTCTATGAACAGGTTGTCATTGTAGCTTCCCTTCCCATCCATGCTGATTCTGACTCCATGCTGCTTCAGGAGACCGGTAAACGCCTCGCTGGTGAACTGAGAGCCCTGGTCGGTGTTGAAGATATCTGGCCGTCCTCTCTTGAGTGCCTTCTCCAAAGCATCAACACAGAAGCCGGCGTCCAGTGTATTTGATAGCCTCCAGGAGAGCACATACCGGCTGTACCAGTCGATGATGGCCACCAGGTAGAGGAATCCCCTCGCCATGGGAATATAGGTTATATCCGCCGCCCACACTTGGTTGGGCCGTGTTATCTTCATGCCACCCAGCAAGTACGGGTAGATTTTATGGCCTGACGCTAGCTTACTGATCCCGGGGTGGCGGTAGATAGCCTTGAGCCCCATTATCCGCATGAGTCTGCGGACACGTTCCCGGTTGCCCTGATGGCTCTGACCTTTCAGCCAGGCAGCTATCTTGCGTGACCCGTAGAACGGCGTGACCAGATATTGACGGTCGATCAGCTTCATAAGGGTGAGATCCTCCTCAGAGATTCCTTGAGTCTGGTAGTACAGACCGGAGCGGCTAATTCCCAGTAACCGGCACTGGCATACTATTGAGAGCGACGGATGTCGGCGGTCCACCACCTCTCGCCGCCGCCTTACACTAAGCGACCCAAAGCGTCCTCCAAGAAATCCCGCTCTACCTTGAGCTGGCCTATC
>JAGGVQ010000018.1 GCA_021157895.1 Dehalococcoidia bacterium
AGACCTGTGGAGATCTAGCTATACCTCCAAGAGCCATCTGCCGCAAATGTCAGGGGGAGGAACTGGAATGGGTAGAACTAGGGGGACGCGGGAAGCTTCTTACCTATACCACCATTGCTGTCGGCACCCCTGCGATGATAGAAGCAGGATACGATCGGAACAGGCACTATTGCTCTGGCATTGTCGAACTAGACGAGGGTCCCCGCATCAGTGCTATCATTCTCGGGGTTGATGCCAATAGCCCCACGAGTATTAAGATTGGGACCCCCTTAAAAGTGGAGTTTCTGACAAAAGCGGAAGGAGAGACTGAGAAGGCCCTGTTAGCATTCAAACCTATTACGGAAAGCTAATATTGGATTAAAGAGGCATGGAAGGAGTATAACATGGAAATCCTAGAAGAAGGGCAGGGTAAGCTCTTAGGTTGGCATGATCCGGACGAACAACGAGAGTGGATCTTAAGAAACAAACCGCGAGATCTTAAAGACAAACGAACAACGGTTCAAGAGGCGGTCTCTAAGTATGTTAAGTGCGGCGATTTACTTGTCGTAGGCGGATTTGGTCATGTAAGAGTGCCTATGTCAGTAATTTACGAGATCATCAGGCAACGTAAAAGGGACTTGAAACTAGCAGCCAAAACCGCCGTTCACGATGGTGACTTACTCATAGCAGCAGGTTGTGTTAGCGAGATTGAGGTTGCTTATGCTTTCGGACATGAGCTGAGAGGGTTATCTCCCGCATCGCGACGCGCAGTGGAAAAGGGAGAGTGCAAGGTGGTTGCCGAGATTAGTAACGCTGCTTATCAATGGCGTTTCCTCGCCGGAATGATGGGGATCCCATTCATTCCCTCTCGTAACATGTTGGGAACCGACACCCTCAAGAAAAGCTCTGCAAAAGTTGTAAAAGACCCTTTCAGCGGGAAGCCGATCTGCCTGTTGCCAGCTGCTTATCCCGACACAGCAATCATACATGTTCATCGCTGTGACAAGTACGGAAATGCCCAGATCGACGGAACGGTGAATGAAGACATTGAGATTGCTAGGGCAAGTCGTAGGGTGATCTTAACTACAGAAGAGATCATCGATGCAGAGTTAATTCAGTCAGAACCCTGGAAAACTGTTATACCATACTACGTAGTCGATGCCGTTATCGAAGTCCCGCATGGAGCGCATCCCTGCAACATGCCACACATGTACTACTTCGATGAAGAGCACATTGGAGAGTGGCTTAAATTATCAAAGACACCGGAAGGCGCACGGGAGTACTTTGAGAAATACGTATACGGAGTGGAGAACTTCGATGAGTATTTGGAGCTCATCGGAGGAATCAAGAAGTTAGACTACCTAAAGGAAGTTGAAAATCTTAAGGCTCCAATGGTGGCACCGTGGGTAAAAAAGGAGTGATCAGATGAAATACACATCAGCAGAGCTAATGGCTTGCAGCGCCTCAAAAATACTTGAGGACAAGACATCGGTCTTTGTGGGCACAGGTCTCCCGATTATCGCTGCATTGTTAGCTCAGCGATCTCATGCGCCCAACTTACTGATCGTGTTCGAGGCAGGTGCAATTGGCGCCCAGATCCCTGTTCTACCTGTCTCAGTCGGTGACTCAAGAACGGAGAATCGGGCTATCATCGCATCAAGCATGCATGAAGTTATGTCTGCCGCTCAGGCTGGATATATCGATTATGGTTTCCTGGGAGCTGCGCAAATCGATATGTATGGGAATATCAATACCACTGTTATCGGCGATTACCATCACCCAAAGGTGCGCCTTCCCGGAAGTGGCGGGGCAAACGATGTCGGTTCATTCTCTCGCAGAACAATTATCCTTATGCGGCAAGACGAAAAACGTTTTGTGGAAAAGGTTGACTTTATCACAACACCAGGATACCTCACTGGCCCCGGAGCAAGAGAAGAGGCCGGATTGCCCGCTAAAACAGGGCCTTATCGCGTTGTTACCCAATTAGGGATATATACATTTGACGACGAGAGCAAAAAAATGAAACTGCTCGCACTATCCCCAGGGGTCTCTATTGAGGATGTTCGGAATAGTAGCTCATTCGAAATCGTTATTCCCGAGAAGGTCGAAACCCTCCCAGAGCCATCTGAAGAACAATTGAAGATACTGCATGACATTGACCCTACGGGGATTGTTATTCGCTAAAGTATGGAACTACTAGTATTCAAAGGCTTTGCAATCGCCCAGGTGATCTCGGCGAGAGCCGAAGAGTAAGACTTAATGTTGACGTTGTAAAGGTTTGTCATATAATGAATCGGCAAGGGGATGTGGAAACATAGACGGATAGAGAGTTGCTACTAATAAGGAGGAGTATAGAGATGATGGATAAGCTAATTATCACCGCGGCTATTACCGGTGGGGTTACTATGCCTGTGCAGACTCCGTACTTGCCTATAACGCCACAACAGATTGCTGATGAAGCCGTGAGAGCAGCTGAAGCAGGAGCAGCCTCCGTACATATTCACGCCCGCAATCCTAAGGATGGTAGTCCCTCCTCTGACTTGGAGATCTACCGAGAGATCCTCACGAGCATCAAGGAACGAAGTGATGTCATCGTCTGTATTACTACGGGAGGAGCACTCAATGCAACGAAAGAGCAACGGATTAGTGTTGTCCCAACTTTCAAGCCGGAACTCGCCTCATTCAATGTCGGTTCAATGAATTTTTCGATCCATCCAATCGCGAAACGCTATAGCGACGAGGATTACAAGTACCCTTGGGAAAAGGACTTCATCGAGATGACGCGAGATTTTGTCTTTAGAAATACCTTCGCTGATTCCGAATATTTCTGTCAAATTATGAATGAGAACAATACCCGACCTGAGTGTGAAGTCTACGATGTCGGCCATATTTATAACGTTAAATATTTGATCAGAAATGGGTTTCTTAAAACGCCTATTTGGATGCAATTCGTAATGGGAACCCTGGGCGGCATAGGCGCTTCTCTGGAAGACACTATGTACATGAAGCAGACTGCCGATCGCATCATTGGCAAGGAAAATTATCATTGGTCCGTTATCGGAGTAGGATATCCTAATGAGTTTCAGGTTGCGACCCTATCTATCATGATGGGGGGACACGTTCGGGTCGGACTCGAGGATAACATTTTCATAGAGAAAGGCGTTCTCGCAAAGAGTAATGCCGAATTAGTTGAAAAGGTGGTGAGAATCGCCAAGGAATTTGGTCGAGATATTGCTTCGCCCGAAGAAGCAAGAGAATTCCTTGGTCTAAAAGGGAAAGAGCATGTTGCATATTAATGTATCTCGTACCGGCTGAAGAGCAGAATTAACTGGTTTCTCTTAGCTGCTTAGCTTGAGAACATTGTAGATTTCTAAGAGTATTTTGAGAACGGAGGTGCAAAAATGGTGCGGATAATTGATCTAAGTGTGCCGACCGAAGACAGTCCAAGCGAACCTTTTCCGGTTAAAGTCACGCATGAGGATCATACCAAGAGCGTAGAAGCGATGAAGAGCTTCTTTGGTTGCGACGAAGAGGATCTCCCCCAGGGGTTAGGTTGGGCAAATGACAGCGTAACTCTAGGTGCTCATGCAGGAACCCATGTCGATGCCCCATGGCACTACTTTCCAACTTCCGAGGGCAAAAGAGCAAGAACAATCGATGAGATGCCACTTGAATGGTTTTATGGGGATGGCGTCGTGCTTGACATGAGACACAAACCAAATGGTTCTCTCATTACTGTCGATGATATTAAACAAGCATTGAAAAAGATCAATTACAAGATTAAGCCATGGGATATCGTTCTGATCGAAACCGGAGCTGATAAGTACTGGGGAAAGGCTGAATACTTCAACACAGGTTGTGGCATGGGGAGGGAATCTACCCTGTGGTTAATTGAGCAAGGGGTCAAAGTGATGGGAATCGATGCATGGGGCTGGGATCGACCATTCTGGGCGATAAAGGAGGAGTTCCAACGGACCAAAGACAGGAGTATTCTTTGGGCTGGGCACCGTGCTGGAATAGAGAGAGAATACTGCCACATTGAGAAACTCGCCAATTTGGACAAACTTCCCCACCCATTTGGGTTCAAAGTCGCATGTTTTCCTGTTAAACTGACGGGTGGAAGCGCAGGGTGGACGCGAGCAGTGGCCATTATAGACGACATGTAAATCAGGAGAGACTATGCTTATTGGCAAACACATTACGAAGAAATTCGGAGGATTAACTGCTATTGATTCTCTTGATTTTCATGTGGAGGAAGGCAAAATTGTTGGTCTTATCGGCCCTAATGGCTCTGGCAAGACAACACTCTTCAATGTCATTTCTGGCTTCTATCGTCCTGAAGCTGGCGAACTGACGTTCAAGGGCAAAAACCTCATTGGTCTCAAGCCTCATGAGATAGCTAACATGGGAATTGCAAGAACGTTCCAGGTTGTGAAGCCTCTTGAAGACCTTACCGTACTTGAGAATGTTATCATCGGTATTCTGTATGGTGGCAAAGAAAGGTCAGTCAGTAAGGCCGCCCGTAAGGCTAATGAATTGCTTGCGTTTACTGGTCTGGCGAAAAAGAGTAAGTTCTTAGCTGCAGAATTAACGCTCGCTGACCGAAAGCGTCTTGAGGTTACTCGTGCTTTGTCTATTAACCCTCAACTTCTCCTTCTCGATGAGGTGTTTGCCGGATTAAATGAAACTGAGATTATGAGTGCCACGTCGTTTATCTTCAAGATGCACCGGGAACTGGAATTAACCATATTCATGATAGAGCACATATTGAAGGCCATAATGGAAACTTGCGATTGGGTTCTTGTCTTAGATTTTGGGCGGAAGCTAGCTGAGGGCACCCCGCATCAAGTCGCTCATGATGCCCAAGTGATAGAGGCTTACTTAGGAGCTGCATATGCTACAAGTGGATAGCATTAACGTTTTGTACGGCAGGCTGCAAGTGCTGTGGAATGTCTCATGTGATGTTTCTGCACATCAGTTTGTCACGATTCTCGGTCCTAACGGAGCTGGTAAGACGACCTTGCTTAAAACCATATCAGGACTCCTTAAGCCAGCATCAGGCTCTATCACGTTTGAAGGTGAGGAACTGAGTGGGTTAGCTCCTTACAAGATTTGTGAAAAGGGACTTGTCCAGGTTCCTGAAGGAAGGAAAATCTTTGCGGGGATGACAGTGAAGGAAAATCTGGAAATGGGAGCTTACTTGCCTAGCTCACGGAAACACTTTGCGGAATCCCTGGCCAAAGTATACAGCCTTTTCCCCATCCTAAAAGAGCGACAGAACCAATTGGCAGGCACTCTTTCAGGAGGTCAACAGCAACAGCTTGCTATCGGCAGAGGGCTTATGCAACGACCGAAACTACTAATGCTCGATGAGCCAACACTTGGCCTGTCACCAAAACTAGCAGCGGAAGCTCTTCATACGTTAAAAGTACTTAACGAGACAGGAATTACTATATTGCTTGTTTCACAAGAAGTTTTACAGTCACTTCAGATCGCAGAGTACGCCTACGTATTAGAGAACGGTAAGATAGCGCTAAGCGGTACTAGCGCAGAGCTCTTGGAGAACACAGATATTAAGAAGTCATACCTTGGACTCTAGCTCCTTGTTTGCCAGAGTCCGCCTTTTCTTGAACAAGGAGACAACTCCGTTAGGCAGAAACATAATTACTAATATGAGAATGACACCATAGGCAATTCGCGATAGTTCGCTTGGGATATTCAAGAAACCTGACATTACCTCGCTCAATACGGTTAATATTGTGGCGCCTATAATTGGACCCAGCCATGAAGTAGAACCGCCGAAGAGAGCCATCGTAACAATCTCAATAGAGAGAAACGTAGCGAACATAGAGTCAGGAAGAAGATATACACGGTAGTAGGCAAAAATACCTCCAATAATACCTGTCAAGAAAGCACTAAGCATAATGGCTTGCATCTTGAGCTTGGTCGGATTTACTGACATGGTTTCAGCTGTTTCTTCGTCCTCGCGAATGGCACGAAGGCCTAACCCAAACTTTGATTTCTCTACCCAATGAGAAATAAGTACTATGAGAAGAGCCAAGCCTAGCATGACTTCATAAAAGATTGCTCTATTGGTAAATATACTGACTCGTAGGAACGGCATCCACAGTCCCACCGTTCCACCTGTAAAGCTTAGGTTAGCTACGACTATCTGCATAATGAGCCCAAGCAAGAGGGATGCAACAGCGAAGTATGGCCCCTTTAGTCTTAGGGCCGGATAACCAAAGAGCCCAGCCAAGATGGCAGCGAAAACGCCTCCAAGAATGCAGGTATAGAAAGGTGACAAGCCATAATTAATGAGCAATAAAGCCACTGTGTAGGCTCCTACACCAAAGAAAGCCGCATGTCCAAAACTGAGATAGCCGGCGTAGCCTCCAATGATATTCCAGCTGGAAGCTAAAGCAATATAGGTAAAGAGCATAAATCCAAATGATAAATAATAAATATCAGGATGGAAGACAGGCAACACAAACAGCAAAGCCACGCAAACACTTACAATAATACGTTTTATATTCTTCATTGTTGAAATAATCCCTCCGGTTTAATAAGTAATACGATGAGCAATAAACCAAATAGAATTAAATTCACCCACACATATGGAAGCACAAAACCAGCTAACCCTATAATGAGCCCTATAAGCAACCCCGAAAAGACTGTTCCACGGATGCTTCCCAACCCACCTGCAATCACTATGAGAAATATATAGATCAGCCATGTTGAGTGAATAGCAGGTTC
>JAGGVQ010000010.1 GCA_021157895.1 Dehalococcoidia bacterium
CTTTCCTGCATCAACCTTAATACTTTCTTGTGGTTCACTACCCACCCCTCACGCTTTAGCTGCTGGCTAACCCTGCGGTAGCCATAGCGGGGAAACTGCAAACAGATGGCTTCAATGAGATCTATCAGGTCAGCCTCCAATTTCATCCGGCCTGGACTACTGCTAAGGAACTGTCTCCACCGCTTGATGATTTCCCGTTTCTGTCGGCTTGACTCAGGCTGTTCTGCAACCCCTTTTTTAAGGACTCATTTTCCAGTGTCAGTTTGCCCACCAGCCATTCCAGCTTATCTATCCTATCCTTAAGAACTTTTAGCGAATATCTTCTAATCGGGTTAATGAAGTGTGGAGTTTGTGGTAAATCTATGAGCGGACATAGTTCTAAATCAGGCAAGTTCCTTTATTATCGATGCTCAAGCGCAACGAAAAGAGGAGCTGTTGAGTACCCTGGCATTGGATCCCCAAGTCTAAAATAGAGGGTTTCATTAGCGATAAAATTAGAAATTGTATTCTGGCAGAAGATAACCTTATCGAGTTGGTTCGATTAACTAACGAGGAACTGGGTTCAGGCATGGAATTTGAAAAAGATCGGTTAAATACTATAGAAAGACAGATTGATGATGTTGACTCCAGGTTAGAGACTCTGTATGACGCATTGGAAAAAGGTTCGTTTGAGAGCGATGAGCTTGCTCCCAGAATTAGGAAACTCAAAGCAAGACGCGATGAACTCTTAACTCAAAGAAAGCAGACTGAATCCTCACTTAAAATGAGTGTAACTGAAAGTCCGGATATTAATTTGATAAAGGAACATGTTGATGACATTAAGCAGCTTCTATCAGAATCGCCAACGATTGAACAGCGGGCATTTCTGAAGTCATTTGTGAAAAATATAGAGGTGGGCAAAGAGACTGTAACTATTAATTACCATCTACCTATGCCGCCTGCTAAGTCTGATAAGGACGTCATGGGAGTTCTACCTTTTATAAGGAGTGGTAGGCCGTGAGGGACTCGAACCCTCGACACCCTGATTAAAAGTCAGGTGCTCTTCCAGCTGAGCTAACGGCCCCCAAGTAATCTTACTTCATCGCCAAAAAATTGAAAACCTAACTCAGCACATCTTGTCTTGGAACTTTAAGAAAAACTTTGACACTACCTAATTTGGATGGAGCGGGTGATGGGATTCGAACCCACGGCACCTTGCTTGGGAAGCAAGCACTCTACCCCTGAGTTACACCCGCATGTCACACATTATTAAACCAAGATATACTAATGTCAAGAACAAGTTTAGCAGCGCAATACGGTTATGGTTGCAACGTCAGCAGCTTCTTGGCAATCTGAGGATATTTTGCAATGAATACTATTTCATCTTCAACTAGTGGTTTTTGCGACGCAACATTGGCATATCTAACTAAGTCCAGAATCCGCTTTGCCTCATCGATATCCTTAAATGTGATGGCCATCTGCCCCATGATATGCCGAAAACCAGATATCCCGCTGTACTCCCCTGAACATATCCTGCTGCCAGTCTCCACGAATTCGGGTTCACCCCTACCAACCTCCGTGAAGCTATACAATTCATAATTCTCAGGATCTTTCAATACCCCGTCGGCATGTATACCAGAGGCATGCGCAAAGGCATTGGCGCCAACCCCAGGTTGATTTATAGGAATAGGAACATTAAAAGCATAGCTGGCAAATCTGGCTGTCTTCCATGCCATTCTCAGATCAATCAGCTGCCCCAATTGATACTGTGATGCAAAACCTTTGGCCTTGGTAACAGCGAGCACAGTAGCTACAAGATCAGCATTACCCGCTCTCTCTCCAATACCATTTATCGTTGTGTTGATATAGGCGTCCTGACCACCATCAAGTGCCCCTTTGGCACCTGCAATAGAGTTGGCCACTGCCATACCAAGATCACCATGGCAGTGCATCTCAATTGGTATTTGCACATTTTTCGCCACAGTCTTGACAGATTCATAGATGGTAAAGGGTGTCTCATAACCCAATGTATCACAATATCTGAACCTGCTAGCCCCATACTGCTTGGCTGTCGAGGCAACTTCCATAACAAAATCCAAGTCTGCTCTAGAAGAATCTTCGGCATTTAGTCCAATACTTGTAACTCCATGAGATCGTGCTGCATCCACAGATTCAGCGACCATCTCCAGAATATCTCTCTTATTCTTCTTCCCATGGAACTTGCCGTTAATCATTTGATCTGAGACTGACATAGAGAGATTAAGATGCTGGATGGTAGGAACCCATTTGAACGTCTGTTCCACATCTTCGACAGTTGCTCGTATCCACCCTGCCAGGCGAATGGGTTGTAAAACCCCCATATCAGCCAGCTCCAAGTTAGCCTGCAGATATAATATTTCGTGCTTTGTGGTCGGAAAACCAAACTCTGACTCGTAAACCCCCATATCATTGAGGTACATGTTAATCATTGTTTTTTCTAGTTTGGACAAACCAAGTCGAGCAGTTTGCACACCATCGCGATTAGTTACATCAATAAAATAAATCTTAGGCATATGTCTCCTTTAGCAAGAAATGAAGAATTTGTATAACATGGTCAGCATATTTAATCAAGTTCTGTAGTATAATGGTACCTCCATGGCGCAGTTAAAGGCGGGAGTAATAAATGTTACCGGATATATTGGATGTGAGTTAGCACGATTGCTTCACCAACATCCTCAGGTAGAACTAAAATCAGTCACAGGGAGGAGCACAGCAGGGAAAATGCTGCGAGATGTTTTCCCCCACTTTGCTTGCACTGACTACCGCATAGAAGCAGAGCTTGATGCCACCAGCGTTGACATTATTTTCTCAGCTATGCCACATAAAACAAGCGTTAACGTAATACCATCTCTGCTTAAGCCACACATCAAGGTTATCGATGTTAGCGCTGACTTCAGGCTCAAAGATGAAAGACAATACCCTAAATGGTATGGATTTACACATCCAATACCTGAACTACTACAAAAGGCAGTGTATGGCCTACCCGAATTACATCGGACTGATATTTCTACAGCTCAGCTGGTAGCCAATCCTGGTTGCTATAGCACAGGAGCTATACTTGCCCTAGCGCCTGCAGTTAAACGTAATCTTATTTATGGGGACATAGTTATTGATAGTAAGTCAGGTATATCTGGGGCAGGCAGATCATTAAATCTCATCTCTCATTATGCTGAAGCGAATGAAAATACGTGTGCTTATGCCATCGAGGGGCATCGTCATCTTGCAGAAATAGAACAGGAGCTGCATGCATTAGATCCCGAGTTGCAACTATCTATAACTTTCGTGCCTCACCTAGTGCCAATGACCAGAGGCATACTAACTTCCAGCTATGCTACATTAAAGAAAGATTGGCGAGGGCGCGGAGACAAAGCTAAAGATGAGTTACAGCAAATTTACAAGGAGTTCTATCAGGACGCTCCATTCACTAAAATAGTAAGCAGCCCGCCCCAAACCAAATATGCTTGGGGAACTAACTACTGCTTTATTTATCCTACCATCGATGTAAATGCTAACAGGCTCATCATAATCAGTAGTTTGGATAACCTGGTAAAGGGGGGAGCAGGGCAAGCCCTCCAAAACATGAATATAGCGTATAATTTTCCCGAAACAGCCGGGCTTGAATCTCTAGCCGTTTCCCCGTAAAGTTAACCTTGCCCTCATCGTCTAGAGGCCTAGGACGTCAGCCTTTCAAGCTGAAGATCAGGGGTTCGAATCCCCTTGGGGGCACTTTATTTCTTCCATGCACCCTCACCAATTAGAGGAACAAAGTAACAAGCGCCTAAGCGCTCTACCTCATCATTCTCCATGTGTCTGGTAATCTTTACTAATTCTTGTTGCCACCGAGATCCCACGGGAATCACCAATCTTCCCCCCCATTTCAATTGTCCTAGAAGAACTTGGGGTATATCAGGAGCCCCGGCAGATACTATAATGGCATCATATGGCGCTTCCTCCATCCACCCTAAGGTGTGCCCGGCAACATAAACCTTGATGTTAGAGTAACCTGCTTGCTCTAAGGCTTGCTTGGCAGATTGGGCAAGCTCTGGAATACATTCCACAGTAACTACCTCTTTAGCAAGTTCAGCTAGAATCGCTGCCTCATAACCACTTCCTGTTCCTATCTCTAGCACTTTCTCCACTCCAGTAAGTGCAAGTTTTGCAACCATTAAGGCCACAATAAAAGGTTGGGAGATAGTTTGTCCAAATCCAATACCAAGTGGTCTGTCCTCATAGGCAGCATTTTTACTTTCAGTAGGAACAAAAGCTTCACGAGGGACACGCCGCATAGCTTGAATCACTTGCTTGTCCTTGATCTCCTGATCGAGATACTGGATCAGACTGGCTTTGGCTGCCTCCAAATCCATAACGCGCCTAGTAATAAGAACATTAACCGAGGACAAAAGACAATACCACAAGGATAACAACAATAGACGCAGCAAGAATTCCAATATGCCTTACGTCTGTTATTACATACTGGTACTGACCTACAGAGGATTGAGCTTGGGGTTGCGCCTTAGCTACTGGCTTAGTCTGCAGCGATGGAGCAGTAGTAACGGCATCAAGAGGCTTCACCTTTCTAACATTAACTGTTGTTGCTTTAGTTCGTTTGCTCACCTTGATACGGCGTGATTTCTTAGCCATATTCTACCTCGAAAATGATTGAATCTGTTTATAAATCCTAGTGCTTGAGATATGTGCATGCCCCAAAAGATGCTGGACCTGCTGAAGATCTGCGCCATTGCGCAACTTTTGTAAAGCAAAACTATGGCGTAGAGTATGTGGCGTAACTTTGGAACTCAAACCAGCTCTAGCTGCATAATTCTTTACGATTTGCCAAAATCCCTGTCGTGTGAGGCGCCCACCACGCCGGTTGAGGAAAAGTGCTTTCTCACTCTCATTATATAGAAGGTCAAGCCTATCCTGCCTGAGAAAATCTTCCAACAACTGACTGATAGTATGATCAAAAGGACTATGTTTATTTGCAACCCTAATACAGCAATTATTCAAATCGATATCATCAACATTCAATGCCACCAACTCACTAACACGCAATCCGGTAGCATAGAGGAGTTCTAACATGACTATATCCCTCTTGGCTTCTGGAGAGGATAACTTTGCTGGCTCTGCTACCAGACGGTGATATTCTAATGGGGATAAAAAAGTAGCGGAATGCTTACTAACTTGGGGGGAAACCAAGTTTTTCGCCGGATTTTCGCCTAACTTGCCTGAGTTCACCATGAATTTGAAAAAGGACCGTGCTGAAGCTATCTTACGGGCCGTAGTAGCTGCAGAATATCTCTTCTCTCTCAGGTGAAGCAGGTACTCCTGCAAAAGCATCTCATTAGACTGGGCCATCCCTTTCAATTTCTTCACTCCAACGTAATCCAATAGCTGCTGTAAATCATTATGATATGCCGATAGCGTATTAGGAGAGCACCTTTTTGCTTTTGCCAAGTACTCAAGAAAAACACCTACATCCCACTTCATACCTAATCCATTCTAACATAATACAAATCCTTTTTGCCCGCACACAGGGTGATTGATACAATAAGCTCGCTATGAAAACATCTCTGGCAGAACAAATAAAAATTTTGCCCTCAGGTCCTGGAGTTTACTTCTTCAAAAACGATCAAGACGAAATTATATATATCGGTAAAGCTATTAACTTGTCTGCCAGAATAAAAAGTTACTTTACTAACCAAGTTAATCTATCCTCAAAAACAAAGCAGTTAGTATCCAGAATAGCGAACCTAGATTTCATAGCCATGAACTCGGAGCAAGAAGCACTCATTACTGAGTGTGACATGATAAAAAAATATCATCCTAGATATAATATCCAGCTCAGAGATAACAAAACTTTTCCCTATCTCAAAATAACTATTAACGAGGACTGGCCAAGTATATACATTACCCGCCATCAAAACAATGATGGTGCCGAATACTTTGGTCCTTTCGCCAGCGCAAGCTCAATCCGTAGGACGATGCAATTAACGAGAAAAATCTTCCATTTCCGCACTTGTACTAAAAACATCACAGGTAAAGATACCAAACCATGCCTGGATTATTACATTAAACGCTGTTGTGGGCCATGTATTGGGGCTGTGAGTAAAGAAAAGTACCGAGATATGATAAACCATGTGATACTTTTCCTAAATGGTAAGCAAGAACTAATCGTTCATGACTTAATAACCAAGATGAGGCTGGCCACCCAAGAGCTTCACTTTGAGCAAGCAGCCTTACTTAGAGACCAACTCCAGTCAATAAAACAGGTAATGGAAAGCCAAAAAATTTCTACTGCACTGAGATCAGAGCAAGACATTATTGCCATGGCACAAGATAAAGAGCAAGCCTGCGTACAAATATTCCTAGTGCGGAATAATAAGCTTGTTGGCAGAGAACACTTCATCTTGGATAACATTCGTGATGAGTCTCCTCAACAAATGTTGACAGAATTCATCAAGCAATACTACGTAGTGGCTTCACATATACCTCCGCTCATACTTCTCCAGTATCCAATAAATGAGATGTCTATGCTTTCCAATTGGCTCACGCAGCAAAAAGAGAGAAAAGTGAATCTGAAGGTATGCCGGCGGGGTGATAAACGAAACTTAATCAACATGGCCGCTGATAATGCCAGAATGGGGCTACTATTAGCCAGAGCTAAGCATAGAACTCCCGAAGCGATCGATGCTGCCCTGCGCGAACTTAAAGACAAATTGCAGTTACCCGCGGCACCAGTACGAATAGAAGGTTACGATATATCTGATATCCAAGGGACTTCGGCCGTAGGCAGCATAGTGGTTATGGAAAAAGGGACACCGGTGCCAAAGTACTACCGTCGCTTCCGCATTAATACAGTAAGACATCCTAACGATTATGCAATGCTCAAAGAAATTTTGAGGCGGCGTCTGCAAAAAGGCACGGAGAGCAAGAATAGATGGGCTATACTTCCTGACCTGATTCTTATTGATGGTGGCAAAGGACAACTAAATGCGGCACTGGAAATTATGGGCGAACTAGAAATCAACAATATCCCCTTGGCAAGCATTGCCAAGGAAAATGAGGAAGTTTTTATCCCCTCAAGATTTACTTCTGTCAACTTAGCAAAGGATTCTCTGGCACTTCATCTGCTTCAGCAAGTAAGAGATGAAGCACATCGATTCGCCGTTACTTATCACAGGTCACTGCATTCCAAGGAAAACATATGGTCTGCTCTAGACCGTATTCGTGGCATTGGGCCCAAACGAAAAAGAGAACTGCTGAAGACATTTGGTTCAATAGACAGAATCAGGCTAGCTCCGGCGAAGGACCTCATTCAAATCAAAGGTATCACACCAATCTTAGCTAGGAATATCAAAACCAGCTTATGAGTCAAATCCAACTTGGGCTTTCTCCAAACAGACACATTATTATTTCGTGTTTAAGTGCCTTTATCTGTTGGCTATTGATCCAATAATCGTCTTAAGGTCAAAGCATTTCTTACTGCGAAAGCTTCAACATCATTATTAAAGTAAATATAGACAACCTTAACTTGCTTCCCTAACAAAATAATATCAGTGGCCCACTGAGACAGTTCCTCTTCAGAATAGTAACTAGAATATAATCTTGCACTACCATGAAAGCGAATATAAGCTAAGTTGCTGGTAGTTACTAGAGGAGATATAAAACCAGGCATGTCAAAAACACACACACCAACGTTATAGCGCCGTAACAAATAGAAAACAGCATCATCAAACCACGATCTGTGGCGAAATTCCAGCACATGATAATATCCATGCGGCAAGGCAGCCAAAAAATCTTCTAAAATCCCGTCATCCCGCCTCATGTTTGGGGGTAATTGATATAATAAAGGGCCAAGTTTGTTTCCAAGGAAATGAGCTCGAGACACAAAAGTGTTTACTGCCGAAGCTGAGTCTCTCAATCTCTTGATGTGGGTAACGTAACGACTCGCCTTTACACTAAAAACAAAATCATCTGGCACAGAATCCTTCCAGTTAGCAAAAGACTTCTCTGATGGCAAGCGATAAAAACTATTGTTGATTTCGACTGTAGGAAAGTCCCGAGAGTAATGATGCAGCCATTTTGTTCTGGCTAATCCTCGAGGATAGTATGTATCACACCAATGCTCGTAGTACCATCCACTGCAACCAACATAGTATTTTAACATCGGAAGCCCCTTATGATCAGCACAGACTTGAATTTTTAGCTCAAGATAAATTATACTCTATGACCTAAGAGCTTTCTGGTGACTGTAGCGGAGTGGAACCACCCGTTCCCATCCCGAACACGGCAGTGAAACTCTCCAGCGCAGACGATACTGAAGGGGCAACCCTCTGGGAAAATATGTCGTTGCCAGGAGGCTCTCTCTAGTATCTCACCCTTACTGAAAACCGCATGCCATTTCTGACAGCAAATAACGTAATGTGAAGGGAAAACATCAGTAGCATGCTATAATTGAAGACATCATATAACAACAGGGCCGGATGGCAGCTAAAACATTCAAAGTTATCAACCACACTGCGGATGTTGGAATCATCGCTTATGGAAACAACATGAAGGAAGTATTTTCCCATGCTGCTTTAGCTTTGTTTAGCCTAATCACGAAAACAACAGATATTGAAGTTCAAATACAACACGACGTAGCGATAACAAGTACGAACCTCGAGAGCTTACTGGTGGAATGGCTTAATGAACTTATCTACCTCTTCGATGTAGAGCACCTTCTACTTTGCCGATTTGATATCAAAGCCATAAGCGATACCCAGCTTACAGCCATTTGCTATGGAGAAACTATCGATATTTTAAAACACAGAATAAAGACAGGAGTAAAAGCAGCGACATACCACATGCTACAGATAGAAAGAGATAGCCATGGATATAAAGCACAGGTAATTTTCGATATATAGGAATACCACATATGACACAATGGCACGGACAAATTGTCAAAATAGATGATTTTCATTGGAAAATTCCCCAGGATTCCAAATCTGGCATGAGAGTCCCAGGGTTAATCTATGCCACTGAAGAAATGCTGGAAGCAATAAGAAGGGAACAAGCACTGGAGCAGGTCGTCAATGTCGCTTTTCTGCCAGGAATTCTCAAATTCTCCTTTGCTATGCCTGATATCCACTGGGGCTATGGCTTTCCCATCGGGGGAGTAGCGGCAATGGATGCCACCAGTGGTGTAATTTCCCCAGGAGGAGTGGGTTATGACATCAACTGTGGCATCAGGTTGCTGCGCACCAGTCTGGTTGAATCTGAAGTGAGGCCAAAAATACAACAGCTAGTTGATGAATTATTCAGAAACATACCATCAGGATTGGGCTCCGAGGGTAAAATGAAGGTGAGTTCAGGTGAGATGGAAAAGCTTGTTGCCGAAGGATCCAGGTGGGCCATAAAACATGGCTTTGGCTCCAACGAGGATCTAGACGTCACCGAGGAAAGAGGGTGCATGACAGAAGCGAACCCTGATAAGTTAAGTGAAAGGGCAATAAAAAGAGGTATGTCCCAAGCCGGAACTCTGGGCTCAGGAAACCACTTTCTCGAGGTTCAGATGGTCAGGGAAATCTTCGACTCTCAAGCAGCAAGCGTTATGGGTATCAATCAAATAGGTCAGGTACTAGTGCTTATTCACACAGGCTCTCGAGGTTTTGGGCACCAAGTATGTACTGATGCCTTACGAGTGATGGAAAGGGCAGTATTAAACTATGATATAAAACTTCCTGACCGCCAGCTCGCTTGTGCTCCAATAGAATCACGTGAAGGAAAGGATTATCTGGAGACTATGGCATGTGCTGCCAACTATGCTTGGGTCAACCGTCAATGTATCACTCATTGGACCAGAGAAAGCTTCTCCCGAGTTTTCGGCAAATCACATGATAAATTAGGCATGAAACAGGTATACGATGTTGCTCACAATATCGCCAAGGCAGAATACCACTTGGTAGATGGCAAGAGGATTAAGGTTTATGTCCATCGCAAAGGAGCCACCCGGGCCTTTCCCCCAGGACATAAAGACATTCCCCAACGCTATCAGAAAATAGGACAGCCTGTCCTCATTCCCGGAGATATGGGACGTTGTTCATTCATCGCCGTCGGTACTCAGAAGGCTATGGAGGAAAGTTTTGGGTCTACATGTCATGGTGCTGGTAGAATACTAAGCCGTAGCGCCGCCAAGCGGAGCTTAACCAGTAGGGAGATACTACAAGCGTTACACGAGAGAAACATCACTATTAAAACAGGCAGCATATCTTCCTTGGCAGAGGAGGCATCTCAGGCTTATAGAGACGTAGCCAAGGTAATCGATGTCGCCCAGCAGGCCGGTATCTCTAAAAAAGTAGCTCTGACTATTCCAATAGCAGTGATAAAGGGGTAGTAAAATGTCAATAGCTAAGACTAAGAATAGAGGGCAGGATAATTTTCCCTATCTAATAAAGCTTCCCCTACCTCAGTTGAAAGGTCAGATATCACTCGAAGAGAGTATTGCTAAGCGCAGATCAATAATAAGATTCAAAGCAGAGCCTCTCAGTATATATCAGTTAGGACAAATCCTCTGGGCAGCTCAGGGAATCACCAGCCCAGAAAAAAGCCTTAGAGCAGCGCCCAGCGCCGGTGGCACCTATCCCCTAGAGATTTTCTTAATTATTGGTAAACAAGCTATAGCAATCAGTTCTGGGCCTGAAGTGAAACGATATGCAGGGGTTGCAGAGCTACCAGCCGGTATTTATTACTATCATGCCAATACACATGCATTGCAGCTACATCGGTCTGGTGACCTGAGGACAGAATTGGCCGGAGCTTCCTTAGATCAAGGATTTCTCGCTACCGTGCCGGTAGATATTGTGATCTGTGCTGTTTATTCCAGAACCCTGTATACCTATGGAGAGCGGGGAAAGCGATACATTCATATGGAGACTGGGCATGCAGGGGAAAACATTCACCTGCAGGTAACAACACTAGGACTAGCCACAGTAGAAGTCGGTGCCTTCGATGATGTAAAGGTGAGGAATATATTAAAAGTAGACAGTCAATTTAAACCTTTATATATCATGCCAGTAGGTATACCACTATAGAAAGAAACAACTTCTTGGAGGACACTCCGTTGAATTCATCTCCATCATCAGTAAATGCCAGTCCTGTATTTATTAATATTTTCCGATCCTAGCTCCGCAACTATCAGCTACGTGTCCCTGAGTTTTTAACCAGCCAGTACTCAATGCTATCTGCTAGAGCAAACCAACTAGCCTCAATAATGTTGGATGAACTGCCTACTGTCCTCCAATGCTCTTTGCCATCTCCAGATTCAATAAGCACCCTTGTCTGGGAAGCAGTGCCAGCAGTTTCTTCCAATATACGTACCTTGTAGTCTATAAGGGTCACAGCGTCTAAATCAGGGTAAAACTGAAGCAACGCCTTGCGCAATGCCTGGTCCAAAGCATTAACAGGGCCATGCCCTTCTGCAGCTGTATGTACTATCTTACTATCAACCATAACTTTTATAGTAGCTTCTGCTAGTGGCTCCTCGATATCACCTTCCATATAGGGACGACGCCACTTCTCCACCACAACCATAAAGTCTACCAGCTCAAAAGGTGGACGGTAAGAAGGCTGAGCACGATAGAGTAACAGATCAAAAGATGCCTCAGCACTATCATACTGGAAGCCTTGTTTTTCCAGTAACTTTATCTGCTTCAATATCGTTGCGACTTGTTTTGCTTTTGGAATAGGGAGCTTGCGCTCTCGAGCCTTGTACATAATGCTACTCTTCCCCGCCAAGTCTGAGATAATCACCCTAGGATAATTGCCCACCAGTTTAGGGCTAATGTGCTGATAACTATTCTTCCATTTTGCCAAAGCGGAAACATGTATTCCCCCCTTATGAGTAAAAGCCTTATCCCCAACATAAGGAAGTCGGCTATAGTGTGCTAGATTAGCTATCTCGGACACATAGTGAGAAACTTCAGTCAGTTTGCTCAGTTGGTCACCAACACAATCAAGACCTAATTTAAGCTGCATATTGGGAATGACAGAACATAGATTGGCATTGCCACAACGCTCTCCGTAGCCATTAATAGTTCCTTGAACCTGAACTACCCCTGCTTCTATGGCAGCCAGTGAATTGGCCACACCGAGATCACTATCGTTGTGAGCATGTATCCCCAAAGAAACAGAGCTGGCCTTTTGAACTGCCTTGATAATCTCTATTATCTGATGGGGCAAACTACCACCATTGGTGTCGCAGAGAATCACACACTCAGCCCCAGCACTGGCAGCTGCAGTAACCACTGCCAAGGCGTATTCCGCGTTATCTCGATATCCATCGAAGAAATGTTCTGCATCAAAGAACACTCTGCGTCCCTTAGTTGTTAGATAAGCAACAGAGTCCTTAATCATATCGAGATGCTCTTCCGGTGTTGTCTCCAACACTTGCGTAACATGTTTATCCCAACCCTTACCTACAAGGGTAACCACCTTAGTCTTGGCCTCAAGCAAAGCCCGGAGGTTATCATCATCATCCACACGAGAGTACGCCCGCCGTGTGCTTCCAAAAGCAACAAGTGTTGTATGAACTAAGGGAAGCATTGCTACCCTATTAAAGAACTCTGTGTCCTTAGGGTTAGAGCCAGGCCATCCACCTTCAATATAGTCGATGCCCAGATCATCTAACTTCGTGACAATTTTCAGTTTGTCTTCAACAGAAAAAGAAATACCTTCTTCCTGAGAACCATCTCTCAGGGTTGTATCATAAAGTTGAACTTTCGACATGCAAGTACTCCATCTACATCTTTATGCCCTGTATGATTGCTTGTCCCATTTCTTTTGTGCCCAAACGAATCTTATTAGGCGACATTATATCATCAGTGCGGTAACCCTTCGTGAGCACCTCAAAAACAGAATTCTCTACAGCTTGCGCTTCAATTTCCAAGCTGAATGAATAGCGAAGCATCATCGCAACACTTAATATGATAGCTATCGGATTAGCAACATTTTTAGCTGCGATATCAGGAGCACTACCATGGATTGGTTCATATAGCCCGAAAGTTTTCCCGAGAGGAACTCCTGCCAAACTAGCTGATGGCAACATACCCATAGATCCTGCTAGCATAGAGGCCTCATCCGTAATGATATCGCCAAACATATTCTCAGTAACCAGCACATCAAATTCAGCCGGATGTCGAATAAGACGCATAGCACAAGTATCTACCAGCATGTGCTGTAATATCACATCAGGATAATCCGCAGCCATTTCTATGGCAATCTGCCGCCATAGGCGTGATGTCTGTAAGACATTAGCTTTATCCACCGAAACCAAATTTTTACGCCGAGCACGGGCTAACTCAAAGCCAGTTCTAAGGATACGTCGAATTTCCATTTCTGAATAAGTCAGGGTATCTACAGCCTGTCGGCCTTGCAAATTATGCCATTGCTTCTTAGGATGGCCAAAATAAATGCCCCCTGTAAGTTCTCGGATCACCAATAAGTCAACTCCAGTGATTATTTCTGGTTTAATTGAACTGGAGCCAGACAGCATCGGAAGGACTTTCACCGGACGGAGATTGGCAAACAAATCCAGTCCCTTACGCAGAGCTAACAAGCCATCCTCAGGATGGACCTGGGCTTGAGGATCATCCCAACGGGGGCCTCCCACTGCTCCAAAGAGGACAGCATCACTTTGCTTGCACATATTTAGAGTATCATCACTAAGAGCTGTTCCCTGACTATCTATGGCAATCCCTCCAACCAATCCTTCGTGAAAATGAAATGAATGACCAAATTTCTCGCTTATCACGTGCAGAACATTAATAGCCTCATTCATGATCTCTGGGCCTACTCCATCACCAGGTAATACAGCTATATCAAATTCCTGACTGCTCAGGGCGTCTCTATACATATCGCACTTCTTCTAGTGATAGTTATGCTTTGCATATATCTTGGTATACTTTATCAATCCTCCAGCATGGATGATTCCCAACATAAACTCAGGATAGGGATTAGCCAGAAAGGATTTACCCTTGGAGATGTTGTTAATCTCCCCACTAGATAAATCTACCTCCAAAATATCACCTGCTTCCGAATTCTCCACCGCAGCAGCACATTCAAGGAGAGGCATCCCTATATCAATAGCGTTGCGAAAAAAAATTCTGGCAAAACTCCGAGCAATCACACAGGAAACGCCACAATCCTTTATTGCTAGTGGAGCATGTTCCCTAGAAGAACCACAACCAAAGTTAGTTTCGGCCATGATAATGTCGCCCGGCACCATCTTAGTAGTAAATTGAGAATCAATATCAGCCATACAATGCTTAGCCAGTTCCCCTGGTTCAGAAACATTGAGATAACGTGCAGGGATAATAACATCTGTATTAACATCTGAGCCAAACTTGTGTACCTTCCCTCTAAATATCAAGTTTATCTATTCGAATCCTCCCTAATGAAATTTCGCTTGAGAGAGCAACCGCATTAGCCTTTATCCTTAATATTTCTTCAAACATTATGCAAAGGTTAGCTAGCAATCTCGCTCGGATGCACAATCCTCCCTGCAACAGCACTGGCTGCAGCCACTGCTGGACTGGACAGATAAACCTCAGATTGAGGGCTCCCCATCCTACCAACAAAGTTTCGATTCGTAGTGGATAGACAACGCTCACCTGCAGCCAAGACACCCATATGTCCCCCCAGGCAAGGTCCACATGTTGGTGTACTAACCACAGCTCCTGCCTGGATAAAAACCTCTATTAAGCCCTCTTTAAGCGCCTCCAGATATACCCGCTGGGACCCAGGAATGACAATGCACCTTAATTGCTGGTTTACCCGCCTTCCTCGCAAGAATTCTGCTGCCACTCGCAAATCACTAATCCGACCATTGGTACAAGCCCCTATCACTACCTGGTCCAAGCTAATCCCTCCAGATTGACTAACTGGCTTAATGTTAGATGGAAGGGAGGGAAAAGCTACCTGGGGTTCAATTTTTGTTACATCATACTCTACAACATTAGCATAGTCTGCATCATCAGTTGCTTGAGATAGCTCCATCGACCTGAAATCACCAAGCATCATTTTAATTCCTGCCACATACTGGAGATAGTTATAAGTCTTGTCATCTACATGAAAAATGCCGGCCTTTGCCCCTGCCTCGATAGCCATATTTGCCATAGTAAAACGACCATCTATAGGCAGTCCCTCCATACTCTCACCAGTGAATTCCATAACTGAATATAAAGCACCATCCACTCCGATGTCCCCAATGGTATAAAGAATAAGATCCTTCCCACTAACCCACTGGGACAACTGCCCATGATAAACAAATTTAATAGTAGGAGGAACCTTCATCCATATCTCACCCGTAGCCATAGCCACTGCAATATCAGTAGAACCCATACCTGTGGCAAAAGCGCCCAAGGCTCCATAAGTGCAAGTATGAGAGTCCGCCCCCACGATAACCAGACCGGGCCGAACAAGTCCCTGCTCAGGTAACAACACATGCTCTATTCCTGAACGACCAACTTCAAAATAAACCAGCCCTTGTTCTAGGGCAAATTCTCGCATCATCTTCGCCTGCTCTGCAGATGGTATATCCTTATTGGGAACAAAATGGTCTGGCACCATAACAACCTTGGTGCTATCAAACACCCTTTTTGCCCCCAGTCGATGAAATTCCTTTATCGCTAGAGGCGCAGTAATGTCATTGGATAAAACTAAATCCACCCTAGCATTAATAAATTCTCCTGGATGGACTTCTGTCTTACCTGTATGAACTGCCAGTATCCTTTCAGATAAATTCACGCCACGTAAACCCTTTCCTCTTATTCTTTAACCTTTAACTTTAGGCAGACTCAGCACAATCACAGCAATGAGGGTAGCAACAATAGCAAAGAGATATAGCCCCGCTCCTGCTGCCAGCCCTATAGCAGCAGTTGCCCACAAGCAGGCTGCAGTGGTAAGCCCCGCTACCCCTTCAGAGCGCATGCCATGGAATATTACTCCAGCACCAATAAACCCCACTCCAGCTACTACTCCAGCAGCTACCCTAGATGGATCAACGGCACTGCCAGCAAAGCCATACATGGAAACTATGGTAAACAAGGCAGCACCCATGCCAATCAACACATGGGTTCGTAATCCTGCTGCTTTACCAGCCCTTTCCCGCTGATACCCTACAGTAGCTGCTAGGGCACTGGCCAAAAGCAGGCGCAGCACAATCTCCAGTTGAAAGCTCACTGCTAATTCTCCCGGCCTGTCTGCCGAGAAGCAAGAAGTCTGTTAAGTGCATTCATATATGCCTTGGCACTCGCTACGAGAATATCAGTATCAGCTCCACGTCCAGTGTAGGTAACCCCATCACTTTCAATTCGAATCAATACCTCGCCAATAGCATCAATACCCTCAGTAACAGACCTGATAGTAAACTCAATAAGCTTATTTGGTACACCAACTATACGGTTAATTGCCTTATAAACTGCATCTACAGGCCCTGCACCCAGTGCAGCATCGGCAACACTCTTCCCCTCAGCTCCAATCAGCCTAACAGTAGCTGTGGGTAAACTATAATTACCACAAGAAACAGCAACATGATCTAGATGATAAACCTCAGTGGCAGTGCGAAGGTCCTCAGCCACAAGGGACTCTATATCACGATCCGTAATCTCTTGTCTTTTATCAGCCAAGACCTTAAAATCGCGAAAGGCCCGGTCCAAAACATCTTCTTGCAAGTTATAGCCAAGCTCAGCCAACCGTTCCCTGAAGGCATGCTTACCACTTAGTTTGCTTAACACCAGGCTACTGGAAGGGAAACCAACCGATCTGGGATCCATGATCTCATAAGTTATAGCCCTCTTTAATAATCCATCTTGGTGAATTCCTGATTGATGACGAAAAGCGTTAGCCCCTGTGATAGCCTTGTTAGGTTGGACAGGAAAACCGGTGAGATCACTCACCAAGCGACTAGTCTTGTAAATTTGCCTGGAGTCAACCCCGGTATTCAGATGAAAAAAATCCCGGCGAGTTTTTAGCACCATGACAACCTCTTCCAAGGATGCATTGCCCGCTCGCTCTCCTATCCCATTCACAGTACACTCCACCTGGCGGGCGCCCCTTGTTATTGCCTCAATACTGTTAGCTACGGCTAGCCCTAAGTCATCATGACAATGAACGCTCACGATAGCCTCACTGATATTGGACACATGGGAAAAGATTCCTTGAATCAAGTTGCCAAATTCCTGTGGGGTAGCATATCCTACAGTGTCAGCAATATTCACCGTCGTGGCCCCTGCAGTAATCACTGTCTCCAGCACTTGATGAAGATAATCAGGATCAGCACGACTGGCATCCATAGGAGAAAACTCAATATCATCTGTATAGGATTTAGCCCGAGCGACCATGACACGACATGTCTCCAATGCTTCCTCTCGGCTTTTCTTTAATTGGTAAGACAGATGAATATCCGATGCAGAGAGAAAAACATGGATTCTAGGATGCTTAGCTTCTTTAATTGCTTCCCAAGCAACATCTATTGCCTTGTCAGTAGCAGAAGCCAGCGCACAAACGACAGGTTTTCTAATTTCACGGGCAATGGTACGCACAGCTTCGAAATCACTGGGTGAACTGGCAGGGAAACCAGCTTCTATGACATCAACACCAAGTTCATCCAGTTGCTTGGCTATTTTTAGTTTATCAGGAACATTTAAGCTCGCACCTGCTGATTGTTCTCCATCCCTCAGAGTGGTATCAAAAATAATTACCTTGTCCATTCCTTAGTGCTTCCTTTTAGCTATGGAGAGTAAGTTTCCACCTATTCCACATATGAGCCCTCCTATAAAAGCGATTAGACCTCCTATGATCCATTCGGTTACCACATTTCCAAGACTAGCAAGACATCCACCTATTGCTGCTACTGCTGAGCCAATAATGAGGACGCAGATGGCAATGTCTCTTTTCCCCTTATCTATATTCACTTCCCTTTTCACTCTCTCAGCCAAGACATCATGCTCCTGAGTTTTCCCCCCACGATCTCAATGGGGTGACGAGCTTCATTCTGCTTCAAGGCATTGAACTGTGGTCGCCCTGCCTGATCTTCCAAAATCCACTCTTTGGCAAATCTACCATCCTGAATCTCACCTAGAACTTGCCTCATCTCTTCCTTAACGCGACTATTGATAACACGCGGGCCCCTAACATAGTCTCCATATTCAGCAGTGTCGCTGATAGAATAACGCATGTAGCTCAATCCACCCTTATACATAAGATCAACAATAAGCTTTAATTCGTGGAAACACTCAAAGTAGGCGATCTCAGGTTGGTAACCAGCATTGACCAGCGTTTCAAATCCAGCTTTGACCAAAGATGAAACACCCCCACAAAGAACTGCTTGCTCCCCAAATAAATCAGTCTCAGTCTCCTCAGCAAAAGTTGTTTCCAGAACACCAGCTCTCCCAGAACCAATACCTCTGGCATAGGCCAAGGCGATATCTTTCGCTCTTCCTGAAGAATCTTGGTGAACAGCCACCAAAGATGGCACTCCCGAACCTTCAGTAAAGACCTGACGTACCATATGCCCCGGCGCCTTAGGAGCTATCATGCTAACATCAACATTTTGTGGGGGTATAATCTGAGAATAGTGAATATTAAAACCATGGGCAAACATTAGCGTTTTGCCTTGCAACATTTCTCCTTGAATGGATTCATGGTAAATCTGCCTCTGAGAAGTATCAGGTGCCAGCATTACAATAATGGATGCTTTGTGAGCTAACTTATCTACAGTCATCACATCAAACCCATCTTGCTTCGCCGCTTTCCACCCAACACCACCTGGCTTGCTAGCAACTATGACTTGGCACCCACTATCTCTTAAGTTTTGTGCATGAGCACATCCTTGGCTACCATAACCAACAATCCCAATAGTCTCATCCTTTATTACATCAAATTGGATATCTTTGTCATAATATATCTTGGCCATATCACTCCTTTCCTCATTATTATGTCAAGCGTTCCCACGCGTTAGCGCTACCCTCCCTGTTCTAACAACTTCCCTGATACCAAAACCACGAAGAAGCTTGATTAGAGAATCCACCTTCTCCTCATTGCCAGTAACCTCAATCGTAAGGGAATTAGCAGCAACATCAATTATGTTGGCCCGGAAGATATCAATAATTTGGGCAATTTCACTTCTTGTTGCGGCAGTAGCCTTAACCTTAATCAAAGCTAACTCTCTGGTTACTATAGCAACATAGGTTATATCAGAAACCCGGACTACGTTCACCAACTTGTCAAGTTGCTTTCTAACTTGCTCTACTTCAGCAGAATCACCACGGACAACAACAGTCATACGAGAAAATCCTGGCTGCTCACTACTTCCCACAGCAATACTGTCGATATTGAAATTCCGGCGTCGAAACAAGCTAGATATCCTATTAAGTACTCCCGGCTTATCCTCTACTAAAGCGACTAACGTATGTTTAACAGCCAACAACTATGCTTACCTCCAGAAGATTCTATCTATTAGAAACTACTATCCTTACTTACTTTGGGCAATGTCAGAATACTAGATAAACCAGCACCTGGTGCTATCATAGGATAAACGTTCTCTTCCCTCTCAACATTGAAGTCGATAAGAAATGGACCAGAATGGTCCAACGCACTATGAATTGCTGGAACCACCTCTGCTTTACGAGTCACCTTAAGAGCAGGAATACCATATGCCTCCGAAACCTTGACAAAATCAGGATTCCATAACAGCGTATCTACATAACGGCGGCGATAAAATAATTCTTGCCATTGCCGTACCATACCCAAAGCAGTATTGTTGATAATAGCAATCTTTATGGCAATATCTTCCTGGGATATGGTGGCCATCTCTTGTATGGTCATTTGAAAGCCCCCATCCCCTGCAATAGACCACACTACACTATCAGGGACAGCAATTTTGACACCCATAGCTGCAGGAAGCTCAAAACCCATCGTTCCTAAACCACCCGAGGAGACAAAACTATTGGGTTCCACATATTGAAAATGTTGGGCAGCCCACATCTGATTTTGCCCAACACCAGTAACCATGATTGCCTTGCCTTCGGTAAGTTCATAAATACGCCTTATTACGTATTGTGGCAAAAGGCCAGCATCTTCTCTATCATCCACCAAGGGGTACTCATGCTTCCACTGGTTGATCTGAGAAATCCAAGCCACATGTTCCTTTATATCAATTCTCTTATTTAGTGTGGTAAGAACATTTTTGATATCGCCCACTATTGGTATATCAACACAGAGGTTTTTCCCTATCTCCGCAGGATCAATATCGATATGAAGGATGCGCGCCTTCGGAGCAAAAGTGCTGGTATCTCCTGTGGCGCGATCGTCAAATCTCATGCCAATGGCAATAATAAGATCAGCGTTCTGCACTGCCATGTTAGCATAAGCCATACCATGCATTCCTAACATGCCAAAACTTAGTACATGATTCTCAGGAAAAGAACCAATACCGAGCAAAGTGGTTACTACAGGTATCTGTGATTTCTCCACAAACTCCCTGAACTCCTGATAAGCCTGAGAAATAATTATTCCTCTGCCACCAATAACTACAGGTCTCTCAGCAGCATTGATCAGCTCTGCTGCCCTTATGATCTGGGCTGCATTAACACGCGGCTTAAGTTTATATCCTGGCAAGTTAACTTTATCAGGACACACAAACTCAGCCTCATTCACCTGCACATCGCGGGGAATATCAATAAGCACAGGACCAGGACGGCCCGTCTGTGCTATAAAGAAGGCTTCCTTAACAACTCCAGCCAGATCTGCCGGGTCAGTAACAAGATAACTATGTTTCACTACAGGGAGAGTAATACCAGTAATATCAATCTCTTGGAAGGCATCCTTACCTATAAATGGAGAGGCTACCTGGCCCGTTATAGCTACAAGAGGCACAGAGTCCATATAGGCATTAGCAATACCAGTTACCAAGTTGGTAGCCCCCGGTCCAGAAGTAGCCAAACATACCCCTGCCCTGTGAGTAATCCTGGCATATCCATCAGCGGCATGAGCCGCTGCCTGTTCATGCCTAACCAGTATATGTCGAAGCTGGGGATACTGTGGGAGCGTATCATATATAGGCAATACAGAACCACCAAGTATGCCGAAGATAACCTCGACACCTTCTTTAACTAAACTCTCACATAAAATTTGAGCACCAGTCTTTTTCATATCATAATCCCCTAATCGACAAATACAGCTCCAGTGCTAGCTGAGGTAACCCTGTCTGCATATCGCTTGAGATAGCCAGTCTTGACCTTGGACTCAAAGAGAGGTAATGTCTTCAGGCGCTTTCCTATTTCGCTTTGATCCAGCTCTATTTCCAACTTATGGCCAGGTATATCTATCACGATAACATCACCATCTCTAACAAGTGCTATTGGTCCTCTTTTTGCCGCTTCAGGAGAAACATGCCCAATGGCAGCTCCACGGCTAGCACCAGAAAAACGTCCATCTGTGATCAAAGCCACCTCTCTGTCCATACCCATACCACTCAACAGAGATGTCGGTGTCAACATCTCCCGCATACCTGGCCCCCCACGTGGTCCTTCATATCTGATAACTATAACATCACCAGACTTGAATTCTCTCCTCGTAATTGCCTGCGTGGCTAGATCCTCACTATCAAACACCCTTGCTGAACCGCGATGGACAAGCATCTCACGAGCTACTGCGGCACTCTTTACGACTGCCCCATCCGGGGCTAAATTTCCAAACAGTATAGCAAGACCCCCTGTAGTAGCATAAGGATGCACTACCGACTTAATTACATCTCTATTCTTTACCTCACTCCTTGCCAAGACCTCACCCAAAGGCTTATCTAGTACAGTCTGAACATCAAGATATAGTAGTTGGGATATTTCTTGCATCACTGCCATTATGCCACCGGCCAAGTCCAGATCCTCAACATGATCATCACTAGCAGGACTTAATTTACATATATGAGGTACATGTTCACTTATGCTATTCACCAAAGATAAAGGAATTTGAATTCCAGCCTCGTGAGCTATCGCGGTGAGATGCAACACAGAATTAGTACTACCACCCAATGCCATATCCACAGCAAAAGCATTGTACAAAGATTTCTGCGTGATCACTGCCCTAGGACGTATATCTCGAGCTAGCACTTCCATTATCTGCTCACCAGCCTTATAAGCCAGATGAGTACGTCGCGCTTGTACTGCCGGTATTGTCCCATTGCCAGGCAAGGCCATACCTAACGCTTCAGTAAGACAATTCATGGTATTAGCAGTAAACATACCAGAGCAGCTACCATATCCAGGACAGGCAACTTCCTCAATACCTTCTAACTCAGTCTCACTCATACTCCCATTGATAACTCCGCCTACAGCGAGGAAAACAGAATTAAGGTCCACCGGCTTAATAAATCCCCCTTTGGTAATCCTGCCCGCCATCATGGGCCCCCCACTAATAAAGATAGATGGTAGATTTAACCGAGCAGCAGACATCAACATTCCAGGCACAACCTTATCGCAGTTAGGGATAAAAACCAGAGCATCAAAAGCATGTGCTTCCACTAAACTTTCTACGGTATCAGCAATAAGTTCCCTGCTGGGCAAGCTATACTTCATGCCCAAGTGGTTCATGGCAATTCCATCACAGATAATCGGCACATTAACTTCAAAGGGCACCCCTCCCCGACTTCGAACCCCTTCCTTTACTGCGCGCGAAATAGTACTCAAGTGTATATGCCCCGGGACAATCTCACTGTAGCTGTTGATAACACCAATGAAAGGCTTATCCCAATCCGTAGAAGAGCAACCGACGGCACGCAGCAAAGACCGATGTGGCGCTCTATCGATACCACGCTTTATAACATCACTTCTCATAGCTAAGACCTCCAGAAATTAAAAATAGCAAGCTGTCACGTATAGCTATTGTTATCAACAAGTTTCTAAGGCTTCTATCTTTTTCAATCTAGAGATATGTCTTCCACCCTCAAACTCAGTAGATAAAAATGCCCTGACAATCTCTAAATAGCAACTGATGTCTATATCCTGCCCACGGAGACACAAGATGTTAGCGTTATTATGCCGACGAGCTCGCTGAGCTGTAAACACATCATGGCACAGCGCAGCACCAACCCCCTTTATTTTATTAGCTGCAATACTCATTCCTATCCCTGTGCTACATATGAGAATGCCTTGGCCAAAATTACCCGAAGTTACTGCCTCAGCCACTCGCTGAGCAATATCAGGATAATCCACAGGATTCTCATCATAACAACCAAAATCCCTATAGTTATAACCTAATCCCTGAATAAAAGGCATAATCGCTTGTTTTAACCTCAAGCCACGATGATCACAACCTAAAGCAATGTACGAACTGGCAACATGTAAGCTATCTACGCTGTCGGTATTTAGCATAAGCCTCCTTAACTTCACAGGATGGGATAATTCCCTGACGTAGGATAACAGGTATATCACCAGTAACATCCACGACGGTTGATGCCATGCTACCCGAACAGCCATTCTCCTCAATAATAAAGTCGACCACATCTCCCATCTGTCGCCTCACATCGTCAGCAGCAACAAGACCCGGTTTACCGCTAATATTAGCACTAGTTCCAACTATCGGATTTCCCAACCCCTGAATAAGAGCAAGGGGAGTATCATGATTCGGAACACGTACTGCCACCGTATCATCAGGAGCTAGAGAGCTTGATAACCATGTTGACCTAGGCAAAACCAGAGTTATTCCTCCCGGCCAAAAAAAATCAGCTAAGAACCAAGCAATCTCAGGTATATCTCGAGCTACAACTGACATCTGGAAAGCATCTTTAAGAAGTAACGGAAGTGGGAGCATGCGAGACCGTTGCTTTGCCTGATAAACCTTATCTATAGCTTCACAATTAAAAGCATCAGCTCCCAAACCATAAACTGTATCAGTAGGAAAAGCAATCACCCTACCGTGTTTAAGAAGCTGAATTCCATGTGCTACTTGATCTAGTGAAGGAGTCATTTCCCTTGACGGTAGTATAGCACAATGATAAGCTGATCCACATCTGCAGCAAAGCCTCGAAATGGAAAACAATCATCAAGAAAGCTACCGCGTCTCTACCAGTGATGATGTAGAAGTCTCCACATACCTAGAAATTGCCAAGGAGCTACATGGCGAGCAAACCGTAGTTGGATCCAAATCAGAGGCAGCTAATCGCGAGACCATCATAGTAATCGACTTTGGCTCTCAATATAGCATGCTCATCGCTCGACGGATCAGAGAATGCCATGTTTACTGTGAAATTGTACCTTATGATGCTCCACGGGAAAGGATCATAGGCCTTAACCCACGAGGCTTTATTCTCTCGGGTGGGCCCGCGAGCGTCTACGAAACAGGGTCCCCCCTAGCACCACCATTCATATATGAGAGTCACCTGCCAATCATGGGTATTTGCTACGGGGCACAGGCAATTACCTATCAGTTGGGGGGACAGGTAGCATTAGTAGACAAACGCGAATATGGATATGCTGTCCTGCATGTCAGCGACGACAGCTGCCCACTTTTCACAGGACTGCCTGATGAACTTCCCGTATGGATGAGTCATGGAGATCAAACAATAGAAATGCCTCCCGGATTCAGGTCTTTGGCTTATACTGAGACTTCTCCAATAGCCGTCATGGGCAACGATAATAATATCTTTGGCATACAATTCCATCCTGAAGTAACACATACTCCTTCAGGTAAAACAATATTCGAAAATTTCATATATCGCATATGTGGTTGTAAGGGTAACTGGACATCAGCTAATTTTATTACTGAGAGTACAGACAAAATCAGGCAGCAAGTGGGTAGTGGTAAAGTGATTTGTGCCCTTTCTGGAGGAATTGATTCGGCAGTAACTGCAACACTGATTCACCATGCCATAGGCAACAGGTTGACATGCATGTTCATCAACAATGGATTGTTGCGTCGTGAGGAGCCTGAAAGAGTCCTTAACACCTTCCGGAAACACCTCAGTATGAACATAGTTTACGTTGACGCTACAGAAAGGTTTTTACAGCGTCTTCGTGGGATAACTAACCCAGAAAGAAAGAGACATGTAATCGGAGAAGAATTCATCGATATTTTCGAGGATGAGGCAGCTAAATTAGGCAAGGTTGATTTTTTGGCACAGGGAACACTATACCCAGATGTAATTGAGAGCGTTACCTCAGAAAACAAGGCTGCAACTAAAATAAAGAGCCATCATAACGTCGGAGGGCTACCAGCAAATATGAAACTCACTCTGATCGAACCTCTCAGGTATTTGTTCAAGGATGAAGTCAGAGAGGTGGGATTGTCGCTGGGGCTGCCCGAGGACATGACATGGCGTCAACCATTCCCTGGACCTGGACTAGCCATCCGTATTATTGGTGAAGTTACGAAGGAAAAGTTGGAGATATTACGATCTGCCGATTGGATAGTAATGAACGAAATTAAGAAAGCAACGCTTTATCGACAATTATGGCAAAGCTTCGCGGTGCTGACCGACGTCAAAAGTGTTGGCATCATGGGTGACTACAGGACTTATGGTTACCTGATAGCTATCAGGGCGCTGAATAGCGATGATGCGATGACAGCAGATTGGGCTAAATTGCCTTACACTTTGTTAGCTAGAATATCACATCGTATAGTTAACGAAGTTCCCAAAGTTAATCGCGTGGTTTACGATATCACCAGTAAACCACCAGCAACCATAGAGTGGGAGTAGGAGCGTAATAAATTGAGAGTGATGGTTATTGGCAATGGGGCCAGAGAACATGCCTTAGTGTGGAAAATATCACAGAGTCCTAAGGTAGAAAAGATATTTACTGCTCCTGGCAATGCGGGCACAGCACAGATATCAAAAAATTTAACCATATCCCCAACCGACCTAAAAGGACTAGCCAAAGCAGCTAAGACCAATAGGATCAATTTTGTTATTGTCGGACCTGAGGTGCCACTATCTCTTGGAATAGCAGACTACTTTGAGGGATTAGGAATTCCTATATTTGGCCCATCGAAAATAGCAGCTCAGATGGAAACAAGCAAGGCATTCGCGAAAGAGCTAATGGAGAAATATAAACTTCCTTGTGCTAAAGGAAGAACTTTCTCTTCTTATCCTGAAGCAAGAAAATACATCCAGAACCAACAATTCCCTATTGTTATAAAGGCTGATGGTTTGGCTGGAGGAAAAGGTTCTATTATAGCCAGATCTAGGCAAGAAGCTACTCGTGTCCTCAGCGATATAATGGAGACCAAAATCTTTGGCTCCGCAGGAAATACTGTCATTATCGAAGAATATCTTAAGGGACTAGAAGTTAGCCTGATAGCGTTTACTGATGGTAAAACTATTGTGCCGATGATGCCCTCATGCGATTACAAAAGGGCAAGGGACAGAGACGTGGGGCCTAATACAGGGGGAATGGGTGGTTATAGTCCACCAGGGTTTTTCCCCTCTCAACTGGTAGAAAAATCAGTAAGCACTATTCTAATGCCAACAATTAAAGCACTATCAAATCAGGGCATTACATATAAAGGAATATTATATGCGGGATTAATAATAGCCAATGGGAAACCAAAAATACTAGAATTTAATGCGCGTTTTGGCGATCCTGAAACTCAAATCACTTTGCCATTACTGAGAACTGACCTGATAGATATTTTGCTGGCAACCATCCAGGGGGATCTAGGCCACATAAATGTAGAATGGTACAACAATGCCAGCGTAGGGGTTGTGATGACATCAGGAGGATATCCACAAAAATACAAGTCAGGGTTGCCCATAGAAGGCTTAGATAAGGTAGACAAAGATATATTCGTTTTTCATGCTGGGACGAAGTCAGGCAACAATGGAAAGACCTATACCAATGGAGGACGCGTATTAACAGTAGTCGGTACTGGAGACAATCTAACTGAGGCTAGAGCAAAGGCTTACCACAATATTTCCTGCATCTCATTCCAAGGTCATCACTACCGAAGGGATATTGCACTAAGAGAGATAAAATAAATGGCAATGGTAGAAGTAGTAATAGGTAGTAAGTCAGACACAGAAATGATAAAGCCGGCTTTAGACATGCTGCGCCAGCTATCCATTGAATATGAAATCTCTATCATTTCAGCTCACAGACATCCGGAGAAATTAAGGAAATATGGCATTGAAGTGGCAAATCGCGGAGTTGAGGTTATCATCGCCGCTGCCGGTGGTGCTGCACATTTACCAGGAGTTCTGGCTAGCTGGACCACAATACCAGTCATCGGTGTTCCCCTACCTGCAGGCGATATGAATGGCATCGATGCCCTCCTCTCTATTACTCAAATGCCTGCTGGGGTGCCTGTCGCCTGCACTGGAATTGGGGAGAGTGGTGTTAAAAATGCTGCTTTGCTTGCAGCTCAAATTCTTGGTTTGAAACATGAGCAAATAAAAACTTCCTATGGCCAATATAGGAAAAACCTATCAGGAGATTAATATGATTGAGCGCTACTCTAGGTCTCGCATGAAAAAAATATGGTCTGAGAAGAACAAATTCGACAAATGGCTGCAGATAGAAATAGCCGTATGCCAAGCATGGGCTGATATCGGCCGCATTCCCAAAGAAACCATGCCAAAGATAAGGAAAGCTAGTTATGATTTAGGACATGTTACTGAGTTTCTCAGAGTAAGCCATCATGATATGATAGCTTTCCTTAATTCAGTTGCCGAAAGCTTAGGCAAAGAATCTCGCTTTATTCACATGGGATTAACCTCTTCAGATATTATGGATACTGCCCTATCACTTCAGTTAGTAGAAGCATGCCACATATTGGAGCAAGACATAACCGAGTTGATCTCTGTGATCTCGAATAAAGCGCTAGAACATAAACATACCATGATAATAGGCCGAACTCATGGAATTCATGCCGAGCCAACTACATTCGGTTTAAAGCTGGCATTATGGCATGAAGAAATGAAGCGCAACGCGCACAGATTAACTGAAGCCAAAACAGCCATCTCAGTCGGAAAGATATCAGGAGCAGTCGGCACATATGCCAATGTTCCTCCTGAAATAGAACAGATAACATGCGCTAGCATCGGGCTTACGCCAGCATCAATATCAAGCCAGATTATTCAGCGTGACCGTCATGCACAATTCATCACCACGCTAGCCTTGATCGCCAGTTCACTGGAGAAATTTGCTACGGAAATCCGTAATCTCCAAAGAACAGAGATTGCTGAGGCTGAGGAACCTTTCCAAGAAGGGCAAACTGGCTCATCGGCAATGCCACATAAGAAAAACCCTGAGCTTTGCGAGCGCATTTGTGGACTTGCCAGACTAGTAAGAGGTTATGCCTCAACTTCCCTAGAAAACTTGGCCCTATGGCATGAACGTGACATCAGCCACTCATCTTGTGAACGAGTAATTTTACCTGATGCCTGTCTCGTGGTGGATTATATGCTAACCACCTTTACTTCGATAATAAGAAAACTCGGAGTGTTTCCTGATAATATGCAACGCAATATTAAGCTAACTAAAGGCCTAATATTTTCCCAGCGAGCTATGTTGTCGTTGATAGATAAGGGCCTGTCGCGAGGGCAATCATATGAAATTGTACAACACGATGCGGTGCAAGCGTGGAGGGGAAAAGAAAACTTCTTGGATTTGCTTAAGGCTGACCCATTAGTGACCAGCTATCTGTCCCAAGCTGAACTCGAGGCTTTGTGCGACTACAATTACTATCTGAAATACGTAGATGATATCTTCGAGCGATTAGGGATCACCAAGACAACCGAACTTCAGCAAGCTGAAGAAGGAGAACTATCACCACATGCGCTATGAGAACTATTCCAGTACATCAGCACTGCTAGAAAGCAATCTACCACTACCTCTATACCGACATGGCAAAGTGCGGGATGTTTACGAATTAGGTGACAAGCTTCTAATGCTGTCCTCTGACCGCGTCTCAGCCTTTGATGTTATTCTCCCTTGTGGTATACCTAACAAAGGCAAGATTCTTAACCAACTATCCGCCTTTTGGTTTCAACAAACGCAGCACATCATATCAAATCACCTCATTACTGTAATAGATGATATGGAGACTCTTAAGGAATATCACCTGGAAGACTATGCTAACCAACTCATCGGCAGAGCTATGATTGTGACCAAAACTATCCCCATCCCCATAGAAGGCATTGTCCGCGGTTACCTGTCTGGTTCAGCTTGGGAAGAATATCGCCAGACTGGCACTACCAGTGGCACTGATTTACCTGCAGGCCTCCAAGAGAACCAGCAACTACCATATCCTTTATTCACTCCTACAACCAAAAGCGATACCGAACATGATCGCCCTCTAACCCGTGACGACATTAAAAACTATGGAATCGGGGATATATTTGCTAAATTAAAAAATGTTAGTCTGATGATATATGATTATGCTCAAAATTACGCCAAATCTAGGGGGATTATTATTGCAGATACAAAATTTGAGTTCGGCCACATCAATGATACTATAATGCTTATCGACGAACTACTAACACCAGATTCAAGCCGGTTTTGGGATAGCACAGAATATAAAATTGGTCATCCTCCAATCAGTTTCGATAAACAACCAGTGCGGGACTGGATAGCCGCCTCTGGGTGGAATAAACAACCACCTGCACCTGCACTACCCCCCACAATAATAAAAGCAACAACAGCGCGCTATAACAAAATCTACCAGTTGCTAACAGAGAAAGGTGTATTTAGCTAAGATCTATATCACATTGAAACCTCTAGTCAATGATCCTCAAGGTTTAACTATAAGGGGAGCGCTTCACAATCTTGGCTTCACCAGCGTAACCAGCGTACGCGCCGGTAAATACATAGAAATACAACTGGATGAAAATAATCGCGAACAAGCTCAATCGAAAGTCACAGGAATGTGTGAGAAATTGCTGGCGAACCCTGTTATCGAAAACTACCATTTTGAACTGGAGAAAATATAGCCATGGAATGGGCCAACATCATCGTTGTTATCGCATTAGCTGTTGTTCTGCCATTAGTCGCCCTGCTCCGCAAAAACAAAGCAAATGCTCCTAAAAGTATAGAGCTGCTGGAATATCTCCAAGGGAAGGGTATTAAGGCAACACTAGTACAGGAGGATAGCAACACCGCTACAGCAATACATGGGCACTTTATGCTGCATCCATCAAGGGAAATTATTAGACTGGAAAAATCAAGCATTGATTCCATAATTGCTACCAGCGTTTCAGGCCAATATGGATCTCGTGAATTTATCGAATGTATGGTACGCAACGGGAATCTAGCACAAAACAGAAAGTTACGTAAAACCAGGGTAAACGTAAAAAGGAATCACCTTTTCGGAGGTAAAACTGTAACCGTAAAATGGGTAGGAGATAAAACCCTATCACAAATTTTAAACCTGGATTACAGATTAGAGAAGAGGCTACTACAAGCTAGCCCCGACGAACTAAGGGAGGGTATAACTATTTCCGCCGAGCCAAAGAAAGGATATATTAAAATAAGGATTGCATATTGTTTTCCCTCAACCGACATGCTTGAGGCCCTGAATATCATAGCAAAGCATCTCAAATCATGGTAGGGGAAAGTCGTCTTTCTACAATTAGGTTCATACTCAGGTCCAGGAAAAAGATTCAATAATGTTGATACCAGGTTTCGTCAACTTTTGATGGGCTAAGTTTCTTATACCAAGGAGTTGCATATTTATTGGCTAGCTCAGTTAGGCTATCAAGTCTCTCCAACACAGTAGTTTCTAAGAATATTTTCCTGTCATGGCGCGAGCGAATATCGGTAGCTTCCTGCCACAAGGCTCGCCCAGCCAAGAACCCCGACGCTCCAGATCTGCAAGCTATTTCAACTTCTCGATAAAACATATCAAAGTTAACTCCAGCACTCAAGATGACCCATGGCACCTGGCTCGCCACATTTAATTGACGACAAAGATCAAACAAACGGTTCTCATCTGTTTCATACTTAAGGTCAGCAGGAAATTCTGCCTTCAGTACATCAATAGGGAAAGCTGTTATCTGCTCAGCTGTCCTGATAACAAGCTGGGGTTTTACACAAGCAAAGTCCTGTGGCCGATCCTCCCTACTCCCTAGACTATAGCTCACAGGCTCCACTACTAAAGGGATATCTTCATTTTCACAATCCAATGCCAGCTTTCCCACCAGCTCCAGTTGTTTTTCAGATACATCATCCAAGTCAGGCCGATAATAAAGCAGCAACTTGACAGCGGTAGCTCCCATCTTCTTGATCTTCCTGACATTCCAATTAGGCAACAACTCAGTTATCCTAGATCCTGAACTTCCCGAGTACCCCGACTTCTCAATACTGACCAACAACCCCGTTATCTTAGGCAAAACTCCAGCAGCTATAGCTTGACCAGCACCATAGACAGGATCAAGAAGAATAGCGCTGGCTCGCGGCGCCAAGATCTGGCTCAGATCAAGCTTAAAATCAACCATCTCTTGATTACCAATTTCCTTCCCTGTACCATCAGCAAGCATTCTCTTTAGAGAACCTCTATGATCAAGAGCACACATCGTTAGAATGCCATGCCCATTAGCTAATTGCTGTAATCCTCTCAATTTCCCTATGGATATCGTTCTCATCTTTAACTGGCCAACTCCTCCATAAAGCGTATCAAGCTCTTGTCTAATTTTTTCCGTTTTCTCCAAGTATTCTCAAGTGGAGTTAATTCTATTTGTCCATTCACTTCTCCTACCATTTCACCCGACCTGCCAGAAATAAAAGCATCTACTGCAGCAGATCCTAACTTGCTTGCCAATACCCGATCTCGGGCTGTGGGAGAGCCTCCCCTCTGTATATGCCCCAGAACGCAGATGCGATATTCCAGCCTCAATCTTTCCCAAACCTGCTGGGCCACAGGAAAAACACCACCTGCCTCATCCCCCTCAGCTACTATCACAATAGTGCTTCTTTTCCCCTTCCTGATGCTACTACTGATAGACTGGCATAGCTTGTCTATGTTGGTCTCCGTCTCAGGAATTAATATTTGCTCAGCCCCTCCAGCAATGCCAACATCCAGAGCAATAAAACCCCTAGTTCGCCCCATCACCTCAACAAAAAAGGCTCGATGCATCGCTCCCGCAGTATCCCTAATCTTATCTATGGCATTCAAAGCAGTATTTGTGGCAGTATCAAAACCTATGGAGTAGTCAGTTCCATAAATGTCATTATCTATGGTGCTAGGTATACCGATTACTCTAATATTTCCAGCTTTAGCTAAAGCCATGGCTCCACGAAAGGTTCCATCACCCCCTATGGTTATTAGCCCTCCAATACCTTCCTGCTGTAAATTCTGCACCGCTTTATTGACACCACCTTTAGTTTTCATCTCCTCACAGCGAGCAGTCCCCAAAAACGTACCGCCACGCTGAATTATATTGCCCACTGCTCTATTGTCCAGCTTGACAAAATCAGAATCAAGAAGTCCTGCATACCCACGCCGAATGCCTATAATTTCTAGCTCTCGTTTAATTCCATACCGAACAATTGCCCTGATGCAGGCATTCATCCCGGGAGCATCACCACCACTAGTTAACACACCTAATTTGCACATATCAAAAACCCACCATTACTAAAGTTCATTAATTGTAACATACCTATCATATGCTTCTCTGAACGCCAAGCAACCAACAAATCAATGGAATGTTGGAATAAGATGAACTTTATTAACCTATAATAGATTATCATTATTGGATTCAGATAAGATATGTTATGGAAAAATTATACTTATAAGCCAGAGGCGAATACAACTCAAACATGATAAAACACATAAAATATGTCTTTTCCCATCTAGAAGCTATGACCAGCAAAATTACAGGAGCGGGACACATCCTTTTGCTTTCCGACTACGATGGTACGCTAACTCCAATTGTGGAGAAACCAGAGCTAGCTAGTCTATCTCACAAAATGATATCCTGCCTGTATTCGCTGTCCAATAACCCCAACATCACGCTAGGTATCATCAGCGGCAGAAAACTGACAGACATTCGTAAAAAGGTAAACCTGAGTAACATTATCTACTCTGGAAACCATGGTCTGGAAATACAGGGGGCTGGTATCCAATTTGTATGTCCCACAGCCAACCATAGTAAACAACTATTACACTCACTATACCAACAGCTTGATAAAAGATTAACCACTATCAATGGTGCTAGGACAGAAGATAAGGAACTTTCGTTAACACTTCACTACCGTCTTGTACCCAAAGAAGAGTTGCCAACATTAGAACAAACTTTCCGGCAAATAACCGAACCTTATCTGACTTCGGGTAAAGTGATAGTTACATCAAGCAAAAAGGCCTACGAAATAAGACCAGTGGTAGATTGGAACAAGGGCAAGGCAATAACATTTATAGCCCAAAATCTCTGGCCAGAAAAGAAACCTCTTATAATATTTCTCGGCGATGACGTCACCGACAATGATGGTTTTAATACTACCAATGATAACAAGGGGATATCCATTTATGTTGGTAAGAATCCCTCAGACACCATAGCTCAATATTTTCTGAGATCGACAGATGAGGTGTATCGATTCCTCAGTCTACTCCATAGTATCCTTAACTAACCTTCTATAACTTCCTTGGTACTGGGTATCTCACCCGCCAGTCTCCTGTCAATTTGCACTGCCAAATCTAAAGCTCGGCCTAGCGCTTTAAATATAGCTTCAGCCTTATGGTGATCATTTATCCCACTAAGCACTTTAGCATGAAGATTAATCTTGGCTTCAGAAGCAAAGGAAACCAAAAAGTGACGAACCATGTCAGCCTCTAAATTACTGATATTTGCCTGGCTAAAAGGTATATCTGTCACACTAAAAGATCTGCCCCCAATATCAACCACCACAATTACCAAAGCATCATCCATAGGCACAACAGAATGTGCCATTCGAACAATGCCTCTTTTATCTCCCAAGGCCTGATTGAAAGCTCTGCCCAAGGAAATAGCCACATCTTCAACCACATGATGTTGATCAGGCCCCGTGGCAGACACTTTTAAATCAAACACACCGTGTTGTGCTAGCTGAGCTATAAGATGATCCAGCATCCTTATACCCGTAGTGACTTCAAACTGGCCACTACCATCAATGTTCAGCTCCACGTTTACATTGGTTTCTGCAGTTTCCCTGGTTACCGTCGCTGTTCTCTCTATCATGTTCGATTCCTCCTATATTCCGCTCTCAGCGCCTCTATGACTGCATCAGTATCATCAGAATTCCCCACGCTGATTCGCAGATAGTCTTTCAATCTAGGATTATCAAAATAGCGTATGGCGATACCCCTTTGTTGTAAGCGCAGCCAGATATCCCTTGCTTGTTGCCCCGGCAGCACCAAACAAAGAACAAAATTTGCACTTGAAGGATACGGTTTTAACCATCCCAATCCCTCTAGCTTATCAAACAAGCGGGACCTCTCAGTGGTTATTTTCTGCACATTGGCAGTAAGATAATCAATATCACGCAACGAGGCCAACACTGCTACCTTTGCGGCAGAATTAACATTATAGGGCTGTTTGATCTTCATAAGGTAATCAGCAACCTCAGGTGAGGAAATGCTATATCCTACTCTTAACCCGGCCAGGCCAGCCCACTTACTGAAAGTCCGTAATACTATTAGATTGGAATAAGAGTGTACTAAATTGGCTACAGTCACACGGCTAAATTCAAAATATGCCTCATCTACTACCACAATTTTTCCTACATTGAGAATTTCTACCAACTCCTGTTCACTGATAAGATTGCCCGTCGGGTTATTGGGCGAAGCAACAAACAAAACTTTCCCTTTATTCTTCAATACCCTCACCACATTGGGAACATCAAGAACAAACTGGCTATCTCTATCTATGTTAATCACCTTAGCTCCACAAATCTCGGCACTAAAGGGATACATACCAAATGTTGGTGGACAATTAATAACCTCATCCCCAGGCCCAACAAACAGTCTGACCACAAGATCGATGAGGTCATCACTACCACTGCCACAAACAATATACTTGGTATCAAACCCCACATACTGTGCCAGTGCCTGCCTCAAATCTCTTTGTTCAGGATCAGGATATATATGATAATCGGAATAACAAGTCAGAGCTGCATAAACCTCAGGTGAGCAGCCATATGGATTCTCATTACCATCGAGTTTTACGACGCGATCCAGTGGCAACTCAACTCGCCGGCTCAAGACATCTACAGGTTCAATAGGAGTGTAGCTTTTCATAGATAGTAGATCAGGCCTCACTAAATCTTTTATTTTCATCTCTGCATACCTAGCCTAATTTCAATAGCTTTGGCATGAGCATCCAGCCCTTCAGCTTTAGCTATCGTCACAGCTGCCTGCCCCAGTACTCGCATAGCAGTCTTATTCAGATTAACGACATTGGTTACCTTGAGGAAATCTTGAACTCCTAAAGGGGAAGCAAAACGAGCGCTACCTCCTGTCGGTAACACGTGGGATGGTCCAGCCACATAATCACCCAAGACCTCAGGCGAGTTCTCTCCAGAGAAAATACAGCCAGCATTTCGAATTTTTCTACTCAGAGACAGTGCATCTACTACCAGAAGAGAAAGATGCTCAGGGGCATGAATATTCACCAGTTCAGCTGCCTCATCCAAGTTGTTAACGATTATCATCATGCCTCGGTCCATGGCTGCACTGGCAATACTACATCTCGTTAATTTCTGTAGCTGGATCTCAATTTGTTTGGTCACCTGATCAGCAAGTTCCAACGATGTTGTGATACAAATTACTGCTGCTGTAGGATCATGTTCTGCTTGAGCAAGCAGGTCAGCAGCACAAAAAGAAGCTTCGGCAGTATTATCAGCTACGACGACAAGCTCAGTGGGCCCCTGGAGCCCATCAACAGCAACTGAGCCATAAACCATCTTCTTGGCCAGAGTCACAAAAATATTCCCTGGGCCACAAATTTTATCTACCCTAGGGACAGACTGGGTGCCAAAAGCTAAGCTGGCGATTGCCTGAGCTCCTCCTGCTTTAAAAACACGATCAACTCCAGCAATACCAGCTGCTGCTAATGTAGGAGCTGCAATACTACCATCCTTGGATGGTGGTGATACCATGACAATTTCCCCCACACCCGCCACCTTCGCAGGTATCGCGGTCATAAGAACTGAAGATGGATAAGCAGCGGTACCACCTGGGACATAGATTCCTATTTTCTCTAAGGGAGATATCTGCTGCCCCAAACCTTGCCCAATGGTATAAAAACCAGCTCTGGGATTACAACTGCGATGAAAATCACGTATTCTCTGAGCTGCCAATTCCAGCGCAGAGATCAGCTTTTCATCTACAACATTATAAGATCCAGCTATACTTTGCCTAGTTACCTCAAGAGAATCAATACTAATGCCATCTATCCTGTAAGTATAATCACGTATAGCTTGATCCCCATGAAGGCGAACATCTGCTATAATCTGATCAACGGCATCCTGCAGTGACAAATCTTTACCAAAGATTTCCTTAATCCGTGCCCTCATCAAAGGTGAGGCAACAACAGTCTCCCAGAAACTATCTCTGTTCAGTAGTTGTTTTGCCCTACTGAAATCTGTAATCCGAATCACGCTACTGCTTTTTCCAGCCTCCGTATAATAAAGTTGATATTTTTCATCTTGTCACGGGAAGCAAACCCTTGCGTATTCCCAATCAAACAAGCTTGAGATTGAAAAAGTATATCTATTACTTTCAGATTTTGCTTGATCAGTGTACGTCCTGTCTGAACATTATCAATTAGCAAATCGGCATCTTCCGGAGGAAATACCTCGCTGGCTCCCCAAGTCAATATTAACTTATAACAACCAATATGCTGATCTTGCAGATACCGATCAGCAATATTGATATACTCCGAGGCTACCCGCAAACAGGGATATGCTCCATTTTGGATATACCTCCTCAGTTGTGCAATATTAGCAACAGGAACTTCTGTATTTACCGCTGCTACAATTTTAACTTGTCCGAATCCTAGATCTAACAATTTCTTTACGGGACTTGCTGGAAAGCGATAAATATGCTCTCGAAACCAGTCCTCACCTGTTATAGCCAGGTCAAAATTACCATTGGCTACCTGAAGAGGCATATCCTGAGGCCTAATAACTTTGATACTTGCCCAATCTAGATTAATTCCCGGACGAGAACACACCTCCACTGTAGAATATCCCTGCAACTCCAATCCTGCTTGCTTTAGAACTCGTGCGGTTGGGACTTGCTGATGACCATCAGGCAAAGCTACCCTGACATCTTGCTCACCCCGTTGGAAATGGAAGATAGCTGGTTGAGCTTGCGTCATCGTCCTCTGTCGTCTCAGAATTCTGGAACTCTCTACTCGCCTAGAAGCAAAACGGCTGAGTATCTGGTGCAAACCTCTATTTTCCAAACTTTCTCTGTTGGCAATGAGACAGGCAGTAACAGGAAATAATTTCCTCAGGCAAACAAAACCTCGAGAGACAAGTTCCTGTTCATGAACTATCTTCAGTACAGCTAATTCGGCATCTTCAGGAAGATAAACCTCGGCGCTCCCCCACACAGGGAAAACTTTGAAATCCCTCAACCTCAAGTTCAAGGCAAAGGCCTCGGCCAAATTGGGGTACTCACTTACTATCCTCCACTCCCTTCTTTCTTTACCTATTACATAGATGTCAGGTATATTGCTGTGCCTGTGACTTACGAGACATATTTCGCTCTTGCCATAATTTAAATTTAATATCTTTACCAGAGAACTGGATAAATACCTTGCTAGAAGTTCCTCAACCCAATCTGCACCACATATGCCCAAGTCATAATTACCTATAGCAACCTGTATAGGAATATCCTTCTCCTGAAAGATCTTCGCTGTGATATATGAAAACTCTGTTGAGTGAAGTCGATATCGCCGAGCATCAGAGCTATATCCCTCCACACCCAAAGTTAACTCATTGAGCAATCTGGATGTGGGCGATAAGAGAGTCCCCTTGGGTAAAGCAAGTCTGATTAACCCTGTAGACATCTACTGATAATCTAACCTTGTTTTTCCAGCATTTCGACAACATCTGATGCTAAGGCCATATCCCACTGCTGGTTTCGCTGATTGTCACTCACGCGAAAAGGAATCGCTTCGTTTTCAGTAACTACAACACTCCATCGATATCGAAAAGGTTCTCCGCTTTCAAAATCGAGGATCGCAGTATATCCTCCCCTGTGCAGCAACTGAGCCAACTGAAAACCCAATGCAGTTCTATCTGCGGTCATATCTTTCTCAATTGTAATCATAATCGCACCCTCATCACCCTTCCTACAACTTGCAGGCAGTAATCCCATTATCGAGTCAATATAAAGGGCAAATCCACAAGCAGGCACATCCTTTCCTCCTATGAGAGGTATAAGGTTGTTATATCTGCCACCACCACCCACCTCGTGGCCATCAGTGAGCAATTTGAAACAAAGTCCCGTGTAATACTCAAACCCCTTCACAGCTTTCAAGTTTATGTTGTAATTGCAACCTGCTTTATCCAGGATTGCTGTTATAGCGACAAAATCGTCTAATTGCTGGTGAATATCCTGAGAAAATCGTGATGCCAGAGCTCTAGCATTGTGCAAGAAGCTGCTGGATTTGCTCTGCAGGTTTAGCAATATGCCCAACAATTCATGGAGATTAGAATCAGGCACATGGGTTTCCTCCAGCGCCTGCCATTTCCCATCCAGGACAGCACTGACCAAATCAACTTCTTTCTCAGGATCAAGTTTCAACTCTTTAATCAGAGCCCTCACTAATCCCGCGTGAGATAATTCTAGCTCAATATTCCCTAGGCCAAGTTTGCGCATAATTTCATTAGCCAGCATCATAATTTCAACGTCAGCCACTGGCTCAGAACTACCCACAAATTCCACACCACACTGCCATTTTTCCCTGTTCTCTTTGCCCGTTGCTTCAAAAGCAAAGACATTGGTTACATAGAAAAGCCTGGCTATTGTCTTCTCACTGAGACTCCTGCTATAAAGACGAGCCATAGGTATAGTGCCATCAGGACGGAGAACCACTCGTTCACCACTCCACCCATCCCAATCTAAGAACGAATATACTTTGCTTAACTTGCTCGGTGTAAGCGTCCCTACAGCAGTAAATAAATGCAAATATTCTAGGGTGGGTGTTCTAACTTCTTGATAGCCCCACTGGCAACATGACATTCGAAAAGTATCTTCCACGTAGCGAAAACATGTCATATCACCAGGGAGTAAATCTCGGGCTCCCCGACACATCTGGTTGTTCTTCATTTTTCATTACCTTATAGTAGCAAACTCAGCTATTCTACACTAAGCCATTCCTACCTTCAATCACAAGGTTGTTGTCACTGCAGTTTTAGCCTATAATCCAGAAAGGTCATATGCGCAACAAGTTGTTCAGATTATTCATACTTGCATTATTTCTGCTCCCGATCACTGCCAGTTTGGTCAATAGCAGCGTCAGTGCTTCCAATCCTTCCGTGTCTGTACTCCAAGTGAAAGGTACCATCGTACCTGTAGTAGCTGATTATATTAATCGAGGGATAAATGAGGCTGAAGATAACGGTGATAGTGTATGCATCATCGAGCTAAATACACCTGGGGGACTCCTCGGTTCCACGGAACGAATAGTACAAACCATCTTCAATGCCAACATTCCCATAGTAGTATATGTTTCTCCTAAAGGAGCCTGGGCAGCATCGGCGGGAACCTTCATCACCCTATCAGCTCACATAGCAGCAATGACACCAGGTACTACCATTGGGGCAGCTCACCCCGTCAGCGGCAGTGGAGAGGCTATTCCAGAGGATGAAATGAAAAAAATAACTGAGTTCTCTGCTAAATGGATAGGTACTATCGCTGAGGATCGTGGCCGCAACCGTGAAGAGGCAGAAAAGGCAGTAACCGAAAGTAAATCATTCACTGATACTGACGCCCTGAAAAGCAATCTGATTGACCTCAGAGCCGATAATTTGGATGATCTCCTTAACAAAATCGATGGTATGAGAGTCATGGTAAACGGTCAAGAAATCACTATTGATACCACAGGATATAGTGAACCTGTTAGAAATAACATGAGTGAAATTGAACGCTTCCTACTAACCATTAGCGATCCCAACATCGCTTACCTATTATTCACCCTGGCTACCATAGGCCTGATCACTGAAGTTTCCAACCCTGGAATGATCTTCCCGGGAGTAGTAGGTGGTATTAGCCTACTACTGGCGTTCTATTCTCTGGGTGTACTAAACGCATACTGGGGGGGGCTCTTACTCCTATTCCTTGGCGTAGGGTTGCTAGTAGCCGAGATCCTTACCCCCACCTTTGGCCTATTGACAGCAGGAGGGGTAACCTCTTTGGTTATCGGATCGCTGATCCTGTTTAGCCATAGTCCGGGAATAGTGATTAACCGAGGCCTTATCGCCGGAGTAGCAATTCTAATCACTGCCTTTGCCGTATTTGTAATCGGCGCCATAGTGCATAGCCAGAAACGCCGAAAGGCCACTGGACCTGAAGGAATGTTAGGCAAGACAGCTGTAGCAAAAACACCACTTGTCCCGACAGGCACTGTCTTGGCTGAAGGAGAACTGTGGACAGCTGTAGCTGAAAAGGAAAGCATCAAACCAGGAGAAGAAGTCATAATAACTAAGGTAGAACAACTAAAACTTTCAGTCACCAAGAAAAACATCGACTGAGAAGGAGGCAGGCTTGCCATTTATGGAAGGAATAAGTCCTGGACTAATTGTAGGTATCATTATCGTCTCCCTTGCTTTTATCATTTTTGTTATTCTGGCTGTTATCCGAGGGCAGAAACGAAAGTTGACTGCTGGAGCGGAGACAATGATAGGCAAGACAGTTGTAGCACAAACCCCTCTCAACCCCAAGGGCACTGTTCTGGCTGAAGGGGAATTGTGGACGGCTATAAGTAAAGATGGTAATATGGAAATTGGTGATGAGGCAACAATAATCAAAATAGAAGGGTTACAACTGCTGGTAGCCCAAAAAACAGGAGAGGAGAAAGAAAAATGATGAGCTGGTTCGTTTATCTAGTTATTGCTGTAATAGTAGTGATGCTTCTATCAGCAGCTATTAAAATTGTTCAAGAATATGAGCGGGGAGCAGTGTTCCGACTAGGCAGATTTGTCGGTTTAAGAGGACCAGGGCTGGTCATAATTATACCCTTTATTGAACGCATGTGGAAGGTTGACCTGCGGGTAGTTACTATGGACGTCCCTGACCAAGAATGTATAACAGTAGATAATGTCACAGTTACAGTGGATGCTGTGGTTTACTTCAGAGTGGTTGATGCTGCTGATGCCGTACTTAAGGTAGCTGACTTCTCGAGAGCAACTTATTTGCTAGCCCAGACGACTTTAAGAAACGTTGTCGGACAATCTGAATTAGATGAGTTGTTAGCCCATCGCGATCGCCTTAACGAAAAGATTCAGACAGCTGTTGATGAAGGTACTAATCCCTGGGGAATAAAGGTGAGCATGGTAGAGGTAAAAGATGTTCAATTACCTGAGACGATGCAAAGAGCAATGGCAGCCCAGGCAGAGGCTGAGCGCGACAGAAGGGCCAAGGTAGTGCATGCCGAGGGCGAATTCCAAGCAGCAGAGAAACTGGCCAAAGCTGCCCATATTATATCGCGCGACCCTGCAGCCCTACAGCTACGCTATTTACAAACCTTGGCTGGAATCGCCACGGAGAGAACCAACACCATACTCTTTCCTCTACCAATAGACATGATGACGGCTTTCATGCAACGAGGAAAAGCAACTGATAACAAACAGCTGCCCCAACAATGAAGTGCTCCTAAAAAAGAAATAGCATAGCCCTAACTGCCCTGTTTGGCACAACCAATCAGGTCAGTTATATTTTCAATGCCCTCTTTTCGCATGAAATCTCTCAGTCCTCCCAATACCGTGAGTGAAACACATGGCTCAGTAAAGTTTGCTGTCCCCACTTGAACTGCAGTAGCCCCAGCCATGATAAATTCCAGAGCATCATTTACCGTAACCACCCCACCACAACCAACCACCGGAATATGTACCAGCTTGGCTACCTCATACACCATATAAATCGCTATTGGCCTGATAGCAGGACCAGAAAGACCTCCAATAATATTCCCCAGGGACGACCTCCCCTTAGTAACATTAATTGACATACCCCTAACAGTGTTAATTAATGATATGGCATGTGCTCCTGCTTTCTCCACTGCCATTGCAATCTCACCAATGTCAGATACATTCGGACTCAACTTAACCATGAGAGGTAAGCTAGTTGCTGCCCTAACTGCAGAGGTAACCTCAGCAGCCAACTCGGGATTGATGCCAAACTCAATTCCTCCGCGAGAAACGTTAGGACAACTAATATTTAGCTCAATCCCACTTATGCCAGGAACTCCTTCTAGCTTGCTAACCACGCCTACGTAATCATCAATTGTCTCGCCAGCAACATTAACAATGACTGGCACACGCCAGTCTGCCCACACGGGAGCCTTCTCTCTTACCACAGCATCAACACCGATATTTTCCAATCCCACAGAATTTAACAAACCACAGTCCGTCTCCACTATTCGTGGTTGGGGATTACCTTTTCTTGCATTAAGTGTAGTCCCCTTACAGATAATAGCCCCCAGACTCTGTATATCAACAAGGTCTTCATACTCCATCCCGTAGCCAAAGGTACCTGAAGCAGCAATCACCGGATTGGATAAATGCAACCCCTTTATATGCCTAGGTGCCAGATTAACCCGTAAATCAGATTTAATATCCACAACTTTCATTATATCAATGCATCGACCAATCAATATACCCCACTATCAGCTATGTTAAAATGAAAAACAGTGGTGACACAGATAAATTACATTATCCGCCCCATGAGGGAACAAGATATATCTCTGGTGGCTAATATCGATCGTGAGGCTTTCGCCGGCGAAAGAGTACTCCCGTCTTATAGCTTCTACCGGCGAGATTTGGACAGCCCTTTAGCCCGTTACATGGTAGCCTCAATACAAAACGGCTTTGAGCAAGGGGAAAACAGCCAACCGATAGCTAAGTCACCCTGGATAAAAAAACTCTTCAATTACCACAATCATACCTCTCTTGAGACAAACACATCAGGAGAAGAATATGTCATCGGTTTTATTAGCGTCTGGCTGATGATGAGAGAATTACATCTGACCGCAATTGCGGTCAAATGTAATTATCGCCGCCAAGGCGTCGGCGAAAGACTATTGATTTCAGCTATCGAGCTGGCCAAGAAATTAAATGTCACCATGCTTACATTAGAAGTGCGAGCCTCTAACAAAATTGCTCAGTCTCTTTATGCCAAGTATGGGTTCCAAATAGTAGGCATGCGCCACAAGTATTACTCTGATAACAGGGAAGATGCTATCATCATGACCGTATATAACTTCAATTTGGCTCCCTATCAAACACGCTTTCAGCAGTTAAAATTAGCATATAACAAAAAGTGGGGACAAAACCTCATTCTAATCTAATAAGAATGACAACCTGCACTGATTCCTATCAAACCTCAACAGTCACCAGTTACTGCATACTCTACAAACAATGCTCCTGTATAAAATGGCTATTGCAAAATATTTCAGCTATATTTCCTCAGAATAGCCTTGCAGGAATCTAGAACAGAAGTTAATTGTTGCCTGTCCGCCGCAAAGGTAGAGACCTTAAACGCCTTAGTCAACCCTGGTTGTGGCCCCCAGATACCCCTGTTTTTTAACTCCTTATAGAAGAAATATCCTCTCTCACGAACATGTTGGGAAATCTCATAAAGTTGTAGTGTTTCAAAATAAAGCAAATCATGGAGGTGTGGCTTCTCTCCCAACTGCTTAAATCCCAGCTTCTCCATCTCGGCTGAAAACCACTGCGCCTTGGCCACCTGCTCACCCCAGTGACAAACCCTCTCTATAACATCAGGGAAGGAAGCCATTAAAGTGGCCAGTGGAACCCCTCTTACTGTACATCCAAGAAGCTCAATCTCCTTATTTTTGTACGACTTAGATGTCCTCAATACTCTTTCTTCCCACTTCTTCTTCATCCCCAACACCCCACAGGGTCCCGCAGAAGCCATGCTTTTATGTCCACTGCCTACAATAAAATCAGCCCCAATTTCATCCATCTTAACTGGCATTCTTCCCACCGCATACGCTCCATTGAGTATATACGGCACACCATGAGCCTGCGCTATTTCACCTGTTCTCTGCGCATCAGGAAGATTTCCATAACTACCATCAGGATATGTCAAAAGAAGTAGCCTGGGATCATATTGCTGTATTAGATCCTCATATCTATCAACATCAACCTTGAACTCGGGATAGCCAGAATGAGGCACCTCCACGATATTGAGGCCCACCCTCTCAGCAGCAACAACAGTGGTATAGTGTCTGTTGCTGTCAACGACGATAGTATCACCGGGTTGAGCCAGAGAATGAATCACCGTGAATATCGCCTCTCGGGCCCCATGTACTACTGTAGCAACATCACTTCCAAGGAACTGAGGCAACAAATCATGTACAAACTCCTTAGCAGGAGGCTTCGCAATGTCAGATAAACGACCCAGGCAAAAATCACACACCGAATACCCATCTCCAAACTCGATCAGAGCTTCCTTTGCAGCTTCAGTAAGAAGGCCCCCCGTTTGTAACGGCATGATATTAATAAGGCCCTTGTGTTCCCGATGCAGATGTGTAAGCCTCTGTAGTGCTTTATCTTTCACTTGTTGGAGCTGCCCCCCTCAATGACTGAGATTTAATGGTTACAAATACCGCGCCTCGAATGTCTATCTCCTTATGCTGACCCTCAATATATTCCAGGATAGACTTGGGTATTTGCAAATTGAGATCGGAAAGATGCTTGACTTCTTTCGTTTGATATATCACATCAGGGTCATTTTCTATTGAAGCTGCGGCTCCCATTGCCAGAGCACGCATATAACTTATGCCGGTATAAACTCCAGAAGGAACCACATCGCTGTAAATTCCGCCATCAGTCACACAAATTTCATTAAACCCGGCAGGCCCAACCAGCCTTTTCCCTTTCTCTTTCTCCATAATAACCACCTGGATAGCCCCATCATCCCAGGCGACAAACTCACAGGGTGCAATCTCGTTCTTATGCTTCCGTGCGGCACTCTCAATAGCCCTGGCTATCTTCCTCCCCCGCGCAGTTCCAGGACTATTTATGTAACTAAAGGACTGAGCTATATCTTCATCGGAGAACTCCGCTATAGAAAACTGGGGAAAGGCAAAAGTCCTCACATCATCAATGTGGTGCAATACCATTGCCATCCGCTCAATTCCAAACCCCACATTAAATACGGGATACTTTATGTCAAAATTCGCCAGAGCCACTGGTGAATACATGCCTATATCTGCAACCTCAAGCCACTCATCCCCATGCTTAACGAAAACCTCCTGTTCCAACCCTGGAGCATAATACTTGGATGTCGCTGGATTGGTCTTGAACTCAAATTCTGAAAAGCCATACTGCCGTAAGATATCCTGGGCTATTTCCCTGCCTGCCTCCAGTGACATCTCAGGGTGCATTATTACAACTGAGGCAGAATTGTGAACTCGTAAGTGGTGCGCATCTTCCCTCTGCTCGTTACGGTACCTTGGGCCAACAGAAAAGAGAGCAAGCGGAAAATGAGATGTGTCCTGCATGGCTTGCAGGGTATGAAACCAGGTAGCTGTCATATGACTTCTTAAAGTCTTATTGGTAGGCACTGGGTGCAATGTCTTTACCTCAGGGAACACCCTGTCCAAAAGCTCAATAGCCTGGTAATCCGTTATATCTAAGCCAAGAACAAGCTCCTCTACCAGATCATCAGCTTCAATATCACCCTTCTTATATCTTCGAAAAATAGACTGCAGTTTCTCAACTTGAAGTTTCTCTACAATCCCTTCCGCCTCAGCTATCCTTTTTCTCTTCAATCCTATTTCAGGCCGAGGCAAAGCAGCCAGGTAAAAAACTCTGTCAAGAATAACCCTGGCTTCAGGGCCATACTGCCGGGAGACATCATGGTCAGGCAAAATGGTCAGGTTCTCAATCTCATCGAAACCCAGCCCCAGCAGGATTTCTCGCGATCTCTGGACCATATCACGCAACGGGTGCGACTTACCTTTCCCCTCTAACTTAACAACCGTGCCTCTGGGGATTAAATCTGCTGTGGCCACCCAGGCCTCTACGAAATTTTTCCCGCCCTGTTCCTTGATCCGTTCTACATCAAACATCTCTTCTCACTGGCAAAGTATACCTGAAAAACCTCCTCTCCTGCTACACATGGCTAGCATAATCCAATATGCCTGGTTGTTGAACACAACAGAGTGCAATATAATTAGTTTCCCTCACGTTATTCACAAGGAGGCAACATGTACAGAATCATCGATTCCCACATCCACTGTGGCATACAAAACGTCTACTGGGCATATAAGAATGTAAAACCTTTGATGGATAAAGCAAACATAGAGTCTGCCTGTATGTTCGCCCCAGTTGAGGATATATATGATCGCAACAACTATTACTTCAAAGACGACTTAAGCTGGCAACAATGCCGCAAAAGAGCAAATGACTACTTGCTGAACCTGTCTACTACGGAGAAGGTATTTCCATACTTCTTCGTGTGGAACGACTTCAGATATGAAGACCTCTCTCAGGATTTCAAGGGCATCAAGTGGCACAGGCATTCTGATGAGCCTGAATATAACTACGAAAGTGATAGATGCGAGCGCTTCCTGCAGGAAGTTTACTCGCGTTCCCTGCATATTGTGTACGAAGAAACTTATGCTCACACCTTATATTTCGTCAAGCGTATCGCGGGCAGAACCATCATCATTATTCCCCATCTGGGAATGATAAACGGAGGCTTCTCCCGGCTGGTCAAGGCAGGGATCTGGGAGGAGAAGAACGTTTACGCCGATACCGCGCTCGCATCGCCAAATGCGATATGCGAATTCATACAAAGATATGGCTCAGAAAAACTGCTGTATGGCTCAGATTGGCCCTTTGGTTCGCCTCCATCAGAGGTAAAAAAAATAATGGAATTAGATATCCCGGAGCAGGACAAAAAGAATATATTCAGCAACAACATATTGAGGTTACTGAGCAAAGAAAAATAACTGGAGATGTTGTATTTCATAAGGCAACTTGCTATCATTGCATATACTGGGTAACTGATGCAGTTATGCAAAGGAATGGAAAAGACAATTTTCAGAAATAAGGAGGTAGATAAAATGTTCCTGAAACGCGTGTTACCCCTAGTCCTTGTCCTGGTCCTAGCAGTAACCTTTTTACCTGGTTGCGCCGGCGAGGAAGAAGGGCCTACTGGCCCATCAGTGACCCTGCAGTTGTCACACCAATGGTCTGAAGGAGATGTACGCGATAGGTTGGCCCATGAGCTGGCCGACAAAGTCGCGGAAAAGAGCGGGGGGGATATGGAAATAACAGTTTACCCTGCTCAATCGTTGTACAAAGCGAAGGCTCAGTGGGATGGCATTTCCACCGGAGGCCTGGACCTGACAATTTATCCCTTAGCCTATGCTGCGGGAAAAGTTCCCCAGGTTTCTATTACATTGATGCCGGCTGTTTTCCCCAACCTTGATACAGCAATGGCGTGGGGAGATTCAGAGGCAGCTCAGATTCTAGAGCAAGATTACATGCTGCCGGAAAACGTAAAGGTACTCGGCTGGCTATACTTCGACGGAGCAATCATAAGCAGAGTGAAACAAATTGTGCGCCCGGAAGATTGTGACGGACAGGTGCTGCGGGCTGCTGGAAGCGAGTTTGAGTATATGTTCAAGAAGGCAGGGGCCGCTATTACCTCTATGCCCTCGCCTGAACTTTACACCGCTCTGTCCACGGGAGTCATCGACGGTTGCATCGGCGCCACTTCAACCTGGGTCTCTTACAAATTATACGAAACGGTTGATTACGTTAATGTCCCCAGGGATTATTGCATCTGGTTCATGGGCGAACCACTTCTTGTATCAACCCAAACATGGGATGCCCTGACAGAGGAGCAGCAGAACATCCTTGCTGAGTCCGTAGATGAACTCTGGACAAACTGGGTTCCCGCCGAGATATCTCAGCTTTGCGGGATATTGGATGAAACATTTGGCGACGCTGGTGTGGAACGATACTACATGACTGAAGAGGACTTTGAGGTATGGAAGGCTTTCGCCGAAAATACCTCGTGGAAGGACTTCACCGACAATGTAGAGGGTGGTCAAGAGTTGCTGGATTTGACCCTGGCTTTCGCAGAGGAATATAGTGCCGAAGAATAAAGAATGCAACAAATAATAGTCCTTAATGCAAGTAAGTGAGTTAGAGGCCCCCAGGCTAGAATAACATTAGCGGTCTGGGGGCAGCTTTATAAACGAGATACAACAATGAAACAATTCTTATACAAAGCAGGAAGCTATGTCCTACAAGCCATAGGCAAGTGGACTGACTTTACCGGATATGTCTGCGCCATTGGCATAGTAGTATCCTCTATCATAATCACATATGAAGTGATAGTGAGATACATATTTGTTGTACCTACAGTTTGGGAGATAGAGTTATCCGTATACCTGCTTATCATGGCAACATTTGTTGGCGGAGCGTATGCAGTAAAACACGAAGGGCATATCGCTGTTGAATTAGTCACAAGTCACCTTCCCCTCAAAAAACAGGAAATCCTCGTCATCACCACTTCAGTAATAGCATTGATTATAGCCATAATAATATGCTGGTATTCTTGGCCAATGTGGTGGCAAGCAGTAATCAAACATCAACACTCTGAGAGTCTCTGGGCCCCGTCTCTGTTCTTTCCTTATATTCTGCTGCCAATCGGTATGCTCTTCACTGCCCTTGCATACGTAGAATACATTCCAAGAAAGATCGCCCAGATTAGAGCCTCACGGCAAGCGGAAAAACATAACAACGAGACAGTGGAGGACAAATAGCAAGTGGATCCACTAACCTTAGGGATCCTCATGTTCGGTACTGCTTTAGTCTTGCTGCTTCTAGGTATGCCTATTTGGGCAGGGTTAAGCGGTACAGCACTCTTTTTCCTGGTCTTTCTAGATCCATCTAAGCTGGCACAAATCCCCTACATACTCTACAGCAACCTAGAAAATTTCTCCCTGCTGGCCATTCCTCTATTCATATTAATGGCAGCCCCTTTGGCGCATACCAAGGCGAGCGGTGACCTGTATGAGTTGTTACATCGATGGCTACACTGGCTCCCTGGTGGCGTTGGCATAAGCAATGTCCTCGCCTGTGCTGTTTTTGCTGCTTTGACTGGCTCGAGTCCCGCTACGGCCGCCGCCATCGGGGGATTAGGCATTCCCGAGATGAGACAACGTGGATATCCGGCAGGGTTCGCCTGCGGCCTCATTTGCGCTGGAGGAACATTGGGTATTCTCATACCACCCAGCATAACAATGATTCTCTATGGCGTAGCCACGGAAACCTCTATTGGAAAATGCTTCATGGCGGGAATAATACCCGGCATTATATTGACAGTATTAATGTGCGCTTGGACATCATTCTACTTTTATACCCGTGTGATGAGGAAACAGAAACCCCTAGCGGAAGAGACACAAGCCAAAGATACCCAGTCTCTCGACACTCGTTACGTTGCACAAACATTCACCTGGAGCGAGCGATTTGGAGCCCTTCCCAGGTTACTTCCTTTCATGCTCATCATATTCGGTGTTCTGGGCTCACTTTATTTGGGATGGGCTTCTCCCAGCGAGGCAGCAGCCGTAGGTGCTTTCTTATCGTTGGTAGTCACAGCAATTGTCTACAAGGCCTATCGCCCCAAACACCTAAAGGCTATATTATCTTCAACGCTAAACGAGAGCACAATGATATTAATGATAATAGCAGGCTCCTTACTGTTCGGTTATGTTCTATCTAATGCATATGCTACACAGTCAATGGCTCAGGCAATCATTGGCTTGCCGCTTGGCCGGTGGGGAATAATGATAGTAATAAACATCTTCCTGCTGCTTCTGGGAATGTTCCTGCCACCAGTCGCAATCATATTAATGGTAGCTCCTATCATATTTCCTATCCTGATGGCGCTGGGTTTTGACCCTATATGGTTTGCTGCAGTAATGACGCTAAACATGGAGATTGGCTTAATTACGCCCCCAGTGGGACTTAATTTATACATTGTGAAGGGCATTGCCCCGGATATTCCTATGTCAGCAGTATTAAAGGGTGCCTTGCCCTTTGTCTTCATGATAGCCCTTACAATAGTGATAATATCTATCTTTCCACAGTTGGCCACATGGCTGCCTTCAATGATGATAGGAACATAAAAAATCCTCTTCACAAAAGAACTGTTGCAAACAAAAGTAAAAAACAATCAGCGACCTCAATAATGTTACCCACCCCTTCATTTAAGAGCCCCTGTTATAATCTTGTCTACCTGAAGAGCAACTAGCCTAGCAAGCTCTTCTTATTATGTTGCCATGATTGGTCAAACTTGGACAGGAATTATCTTATCCTTAGGTCTATTATTGCTGATAAGTCGTAAGAGCCTCTGGCTGGGATTAATCATTTCGGCTTTCATACTGGGTTTATTCACTCTTCCGCCTACGGCATTATTCAATGAAACCTTAAGTACATTAACCGATCCCTCTATTGTCCTGCTGTCAGTGGCAGTGGGATCAATAGCAATATTGGGAGGAGTAATGGAAAGGGGAGGACTGCTAGACAACCTCGTCAGCAATCTCAGGATGAGCAAGAAGATGTTCTTGGCATTCGCCCCTGCTCTGCTAAGCCTGTTGCCTATCCCCGGCGGCGCGCTGCTTTCTGCCCCCCTGGTAAGAAAAGGTGGCGATGGCGTATCTAGTGAGAGAAAAGCTGCTATCAACGTATGGTATAGACATACATTTATACTAATTTATCCGCTCGGAGCTTTGCTGGTGACAACAGAGATGGCACACCTCAACCTATATGCTACAGTCCCCTATGTCGCTCCTGGTTTTCTGTTTATGTTGTTGGGGGGATATTTCTTCCTGCTTAAAGATATCCCCGGCAGAATTGGAGATAGAAATCCCCCCATCGTAAGTAAAATTATAATTCCAGTAGGAATAGTGCTCCTGGCACCAACCATACATTTCTCCCTGATGACACTTTTGCCCAATATCATTCCAGAGATACCACTTATGATAGGCATAATAAGCAGCCTTGCCTTGTCCTGCTATTTTGGAGATCTGCATTGGAAGGATTGTCGGCCTGTATTAAGCAACATGAAACCCTGGAACTTCGCCCTATTAATCATAGGTATGTTCCTACTTCTCAACATATTCCAAGCATCAGGGGCTCCTGGGGTAATAGCAAGTGTCGCTATATCACAAGCCTTTCTCCTGGTAATCATCAGCGCATTTCTAGGCTTTGCCATCGGAAGAATCCAGGTTCCAGTCTCGATAATATTGCCTATATATTATGTAAAGTATGGGGCCATAATCTCACCAACAGCATTTGCTATCATGCTCTGTTCAGCCATGATGGGGTATGTCATCTCCCCCGTGCATCCCTGCATAGCTATTTCACTGGAGTTTTTTAACGTGAAGTTCAAGGATTTCCTTAAACCACTGCGAGCTCTTGTAGCTATAGGCACCGGGCTGGCATTTATAGCAGCAAGTGTTTTATGTTAAGTCTTGTGTTAAAAAGCGAAATCCTGAGAGGCATATAGTGGAATCTCCTTCAGACTCTTCTACCCCTATCTGTCCAGTACTAGTAATAGGAGCATATTACAATACTATATTTCTATAATATCAATATCATCTAGGAAAATTTGCTTCTTGGCATAGCTAGCACTATAGACTATAATCACGCCAGCATAATAACACAGGCAGGCCACCCAAGGATTAAAACAACAAGTATGGCTAAATTTGAAGAAATTGATGAGGCTCGGAAATTGCTGGGGCTAGGAGAAACAGCAAGCTTAAAGGAAATACAACAAGCCTATAGAAACATGGCTCTACGCCACCATCCTGATAAAAACAATGGTGATGCTCTCACAAATCAAGAAGCAGTCATGAAAAAGTTAAATGAAGCATACGAGATACTCATGGATTATGGCAATCACTATAAATTGTCCTTCGGCAAGATTGATGTCGCCAAAACATATCCCTACGATGAATACTTGAAACAATACTACTACAGCTGGTTTAGCGGCATTTAACATACGTAATTGATATATATCTCACCAATGAAAGCAATACAAATCTTGTGTTGGAACATCAATGGAATCCGGGCAGCGGAAAAAAGAGGATTCTTAGAATGGTTGCATCAGGAATCTCCTGACATACTATGCTTGCAAGAAACCAAGGCCCATGTAGAGCAAATCAGCCAAGAGCTTATATACCCCTCAGGCTACCACACCTATTGGAACTTTCCCCAGAGAAAAGGTTACAGTGGAGTCAGTACATTCACTAAAGAGGAACCAATCAATATTAAAACTAACCTTGATATCAGAAACTTCGATACTGAGGGAAGAATGTTAGTCACCACGTACCCCCAGTTTACCCTGCTAAACGTATATTTCCCCAATGGAAAGCAAAACAAGGAGAGGCTACAATATAAAATGGCTTTTTATCATCACTTCCTTGACTTTGTTGATATCCTGAAAACGAAGCAGGAAAAACTCATCGTCTGCGGAGACTTCAACACTGCACACAAAGAAATAGACTTAGCCCACCCCAGGGAGAACGAGCATACCTCAGGATTTCTCCCGATGGAGAGGGAATGGATGGACACACTTGTAGCTCACGGTTTTAGTGACACTTTTCGACTCTTTGATAAAAGTCCCGGCCATTATACCTGGTGGGACTTGCGAACCAAGGCAAGAGAAAGAAACATAGGCTGGCGACTGGACTATATCTTTGTAACTGATAAGCTTATTCCATCAATAGCTGCAGCAAGCATAAAATCAGAAGTCAAGGGCTCAGACCACTGTCCCGTGGGAATTAAGCTAGCAATTTAGGTTTTTGATGACTAAGGTTTTAGTTCAATGCGATTTCGATGGTACAATAACCAACGACGATACCAGTTTCGCTCTCCTGGACACCTTTGCTCAGGGAGATTGGCAAAAGCTACTACGGCAATACAAAGAACATAAAATCTCTGTCGGTGAGTTCAACTCCAACGCCTTCGCTATGGTAAAAGCCAGCAAACACACATTACTGGAGTTCCTCAAGAAGGAAGGAAAAGCTCAAATAAGACCAGGCTTCCGAGATTTTGTCAGCTATTGTGCTAGAAAAAATTTCAGGCTAGTTATCACGAGCAATGGACTGGATTTTTACATAAGGGCAATACTGGAATATCTCAAGCTCGACCACATTGAGGTACACGCAGCACAGAACACCTTTCACTCCAGCGGTATCCATGTCCAATATGTTGGACTTAACGGGAAGCTTTTGAATGAGGGGTTAAAGGAAGCATTTATTAAATCCTTCCTGGCAGAAGGTTACAACGTGATATACATTGGCAACGGTGACTCAGATATACCAGCGGCAAAATATGCTACGCACTTATTCGCCATAGGGGACTTACTGGACTATTGCAAACAAAACCATCTCGAATGCAAACCATTCAAAACCTTTAACGACATCATGGAACAGCTTGATAGTATGTAAATTATCTGCTGTTATCTCAGGCAGTCATACTAAATTAATTTGGAATCTCAAATGAAAACCTAATTCGGTTTTTGCCACCATAATAAACAGATTACCGTTAGTAACCTATAACATGCATTAACTCCCTGAGCATGTAAAAGCCCCTTGCTTCATCTTCACCCACTCCCCTTCGTGATTACCAATCAAATTACCGCACTGACATTTAACTTCAGCCCCATCTCGAACACTATAGTCCTTCATTATCCGATTATCCCAGCAATGCCACAACCGACCCTTACTAATCTTCACGTATCTAAATACTTTAGCCTCACATTCAGCACATTTTATTACCATCATCCTTACCTGCCAGATAATTTCCGCATGTAAAATCTATTACCCAAGTACTCCGTCTCTACAAGTTTACCTTCATCAATTAATTTTCTGACTACATCCCAACTAGCTGAGGCTTTACACAAAAACTCGTCAACTCCCTCTGCTCTCATGGGATGTACCGAGGCAATGCCGAGCAAATCATTCTCCACATCACCACTAAAAGCAAAAGCACTGCCCTCATACCCAATTAAATACTCTACACTGGCTACACTTTGACTGAAGATGTGGTACGCCATGCTTATTGACTGTTCATCAACGGCTTGTACTCCCTGCTTTGCCGGCGGCCGTGTAGGAATAGCAAGATAAGCTCTGTCCGGCTGTAACCTCTCTAGAAAATTAGCTATATCTTCAATTTCTTCATGACTATCATTCATCCCCTGAATAAGCATGGTTTCAGTAGTTATCTCACCATGAAAGCTGTGAGCAAATTCAAGTATGCCCTGTAGAATTTCCGCCAGTTGTAAAGATTTGTGAGGCCTATCAATCTGGTGCCATATCGTCTCAGAGATGGCATCTATTTTCAGGGAAATCCAGTTAGCCCTTGCCAAATCGTGCCTGACATCCTGACGATATAATAGAGATGAGTTGGTAATAACAGCAATATCAATACCTAGAGGTTGCAGTCTTTCGATTTCTTCGCCAAGACGAGCATCCAGGGTAGGTTCCCCATCAGGAACAAAAGTTAGATAGTTCACTGGTTCGTTTCGGGCCTTAGCCTGTCGCAGTTTTTGCTCAACATCACCTATCAAGTCATCTGTCTCATAGAAATAATCACGCTTCGCCTGCATGGTCAAAGTTCTCCCCAGCTGGCAATACACGCATGCATAAGTACATACTTTTGGAGGAATGTTATTTATCCCCAGGCTGCGTCCTAAGCGCCTAGAGGGAACTGGACCAAAAGCTTTCATCATTACATCCATATAAGATTTACCACATAGTTCCCTTTTGCTGCTCAGGATACTTTATCAAGCAATACGTCATGCAAATATTGTCCAGTGATTGAGGTCTTTGAGCATGCCACTTCTTCTGGAGTGCCAGCAGCTAAGAGATAGCCTCCTTTATCACCAGCTCCTGGCCCCAAATCAATGACCCAGTCAGCATTCTTGACTACATCCAAGTGATGTTCAATAACAACCACTGTATTGCCAGCATCTACCAGTCTGTGTAATACCTGTAGCAGGCAGGCAATGTCGGGAAAGGAAAGACCTGTGGTCGGCTCATCAAGAACGTAAAGGGTGTTACCAGTAGCACGCCGGGATAACTCACTGGAAAGCTTTACCCTCTGCGCTTCCCCTCCAGACAAAGTGGGCGCCGGCTGCCCCAAACAGATATATCCTAAGCCTACATCTCGAAGCGTCTCCAGTCGATTCCTCACCTTGGGAAAATGTTCAAAAAAGGACAAAGCTTCATCCACAGTCATGTCCAAAATTTCGGCGATGTTTTTACCCCTAAAATATATCTCCAAGGCCTCTCGATTATACCTCTTCCCGGCACAAACCTCGCAGGGAACAGTGACACTGGGCAAAAACTGCATCTCAACCTGAACATAACCAGCACCCTGACAGGCCTCACACCTGCCACCCTTGACATTAAAAGAGAAGCGTCCCATCGAATAACCACGCATCCTTGCCTCAGGAACTTGAGCAAAAAGCTCCCGAATAGGGGTAAAAGTCCCAGTATAGGTAGCAGGATTACTGCGCGGCGTACGACCAATCGGAGACTGGTCAATATTAACCACCTTATCAATATATTCTATACCCAGAATCCCATCACACCTGCCCGGTATTTCCTTGGCCCGATAGAATGCTCGGGCTAACATCTTATAGAGCACCTCATCAATAAGAGAACTCTTGCCACTCCCTGATACTCCCGTAATACACACAAGTTTACCTAAAGGTATACGCACATCTATATGCTTGAGGTTGTTTTCCGCCGCTCCCCGAATTAGCAACTCCTTTGCTGAACCAGGGCGGCGCTGCCGAGGTACCGGTATTTCCTTAACCTTGCTAAGATATTGCCCCGTTATTGACTTAGGAGAATTCACGATATCTGATAAACTGCCACAAGTCACGATTTCTCCCCCTTGTTTACCAGCGCCCGGTCCCATATCAACTATGTGATCAGCAGCTCTCATCATAGCCTCATCATGTTCCACCACAATCACAGTATTATCTAAATCTCGAAGTCGTTTAAGTGTCCTAATAAGCTTGGAGCCATCAGCAGGATGCAAACCAACTGTTGGCTCATCGCAGATATAAAGAACACCGGTAAGTCCACTCCCAATCTGGGTAGCCAGTCTTATTCTCTGTGCTTCTCCTCCACTTAGAGTTGTAGATCTTCTGTCCAGAGTGAGATATCCCAAGCCTATACCTTGAAGGAAGCCTAACCTGCTATGAATTTCTCGGACAATTTGATCAGCTATGGTGATTTCTCGTGAACTGATGTGCCCAGACAATTGCTTCACCCATTCTAGTGCCCCCACAACCGATAGAGCAGCAACCTCAATAATATTGTTACCGGTAACACTAACAGATAGTGACTCTGGCTTTAATCTTTTTCCCTGGCAGGTGGAACATGGCCGAGACAACATATACCTTCCAATATCAACTCTGACACTATCAGATTCAGTTTCCCTGAACCTTCGCTCCAGATTGGGCAGCACCCCTTCAAAACTAGTGTAGTGCCGCTGCATCCTACCATGACTATCCAGATATCTGACAGGAAGCTCATCACCATTGTTGCCATAAAGAATTAACCTCGTCTGCTCCTTAGTTAAATCCTTGACCGGGGTAAATAAAGAAAATCCAAAACGTTGTGCCAAGGAACCAAGTATATTCTGATACCAAGAGCTCATAATTCCATTCCGCGACCATGGCACAATAGCCCCTTCGGCAAGACTTAATTCTTTGTCAGGTATAACAGAATCAGGGTCAACCTCTAGTTTATAGCCCAAGCCCCCACAAGCAGGACACGCACCATGGGGGCTATTAAAACTAAACGTCCTGGGTTCAATCTCCCCCAAGCTAATACCACAGTAGGGACAAGCAAAATGTTCAGAAAAAAGTAACTCCAAGCCTCCAGTAGTAGAAACATGAATCATGCCAGAACCAAATTTAAGTGCTGTCTCCACAGAATCCGCCAAGCGATTAGCGTTCTCAGCCAGACCAGCTTGTAGCCGGTCAACCACGACCTCTATGGAATGCCTCTTATTCTTATCCAGATAAAGCTCGTCAGAGAGGTCATGTATCTGACCATCGACTCGAGCCCTGACAAAGCCTGCCTTCTGCAAACCCTGAAACATAGATCGAAACTCCCCCTTACGATCTCTAACCAAAGGTCCCAGAATCATAATATGCTGGCCCGCTGGTATTTCCTGGATGGCATCAACAATCTGCTGTGTCGTCTGGCGATGAACTTCACGACCACACTTGGGACAATGAGGATGTCCAATGCGAGCAAACAGAAGGCGCAGGTAATCATAAATCTCGGTTACTGTCCCTACAGTGGATCGTGGATTGTGAGATGGCCCCTTGCGGTCAATAGATATAGCTGGACTCAATCCTTCAATATAATCAACATCCGGCTTGACCAACCGTCCTAAGAACTGACGAGCATAAGCAGAGAGAGACTCAACATACCGGCGTTGACCTTCAGCATATATAGTATCGAAGGCTAATGAGCTTTTGCCTGAGCCAGAAACACCAGTGATCACCACAAGTTTATTCTTGGGTATGGTCACATCTATTTCTTTCAGGTTGTGCTCCCTGGCACCCTTAATAATTATTGCAGATGGCATAACAACTCATTGTATTCTAGCACCCGCATTAATCCCTATCCAAAAACTGGCATCTGGACAATTTTTCTTTCATCACATGAATTTATGCTGTGAACAAATCCTTCGCAGATATAGGATACCTAAACCTAGAGTAAAGTAGGAAAAAACAAAGCCCCCTGGCTCTCACCAAGGGGCTTACCAAAAGCTAGCTAAACGCTATGTGGGTTGTTACAAGATCCATAAGGGACAAAGCACCAGAGTCACTGTAGCTATAAGCTTAGCCACAATGTGCAGGGAAGGACCAATTGTATCCTTAAGAGGATCACCTACGGTATCACCCACCACACCAGCCGCATGAGCAGGTGAACCTTTAGGCAGAACATTTCCATTCTCATCTTTAAGCTGTCCATCCTCAATATACTTCTTGGCGTTATCCCATGCACCACCACCATTATTCATGAATGAGGCCATAAGAATCGAGGCAATAGTACCCACCATAAGAAAGGCTCCCACTGCCATGGGCGCATCATAACCAGGGATAAGTTTGAAAATAACCCCTACCAGGATAGGAAGAAGTATAGGAAGCATTCCAGGGAGAATCATGCCTTTTAATGCCGCCCTAGTAGTGATATCAACAGCTCGAGCATAATCAGGCTTAGAAGTTCCCGCCATGATTCCTGGGTCAGATTTTATCTGGCGGCGAACCTCGTCAATAATCTTGCCGGCTGCACTGCTAACTGACTTAAGCCCCCAGGAACTGAACAGAAACACCATCATGATAGCAACAACAGCGCCAATGAAAACCTCAGGACGAACAAGATTCACGTCAAAAATGATCCCTCCCTTGCCCTGAAAAAGCAAGACCCGGTCAAAATAAGCCTGGAAGAGCAGAAATCCAGCAAGGCCTGCTGAAATCATAGCATATCCCTTGGTCAAAGCCTTGGTGGTATTTCCGGTAGCATCAAGATGGTCTGTGATTCTCCTAATATCAGCACCCGCATGAGTAAACTCATTAATACCATTGGCATTATCTGTTATAGGCCCAAAGGTATCCTCAGCCAGAATAAAGGGACAGGTCATCAACATTCCCATAGTAGCTATTGCAGAGCCATAAGCGCCACTCACCCACCAAGGAAGATCCAATCCAGCATTCGTGCCAAACCAGTACGAGACAAGAAGGGCAACCCCAATAATCAATGCAGTAGGCAGAACGCTTTCAAAGCCTGCAGATATGCCTGTTACAACAGTAGTTGCCGGGCCAGTCTTGCAAGCCTCAGCAATACTTCTAGTTGGTTTGAAACGAGCCTCCGTATAGTATTGCGTAACGTACACAACAAGCACACTGAACAGCAGTCCAATAAGACCAGCTCCCATGAGCCAGGGCCAGCCCGTGGGAAGCATGGGAGCAAACATCACCCTGGAGACAATAAATACTCCCAGAGCACTAAACCCTAGAGCAATATAATAACCACGATTAAGGGCATTCATCGGATTCTCAGTTTCCCCACGTGTATGTACCCCCAATATGCCAAACATACTGGCAAGGATACCAAAGCCACGAATGACCAGAGGAAACAGTACCCATCCAACAGCAAGACTGGGAGAGAAACCCGCTTTCAAGCTTACTGCGTATAGGGCTACCCCTATTATCATAGCCCCGATATTCTCAGCTGCCGTAGACTCGAACAAATCTGCTCCACGGCCAGCGCAGTCGCCTACATTATCTCCTACCAGGTCAGCAATAACTGCTGCATTGCGAGGATCATCCTCGGGAATTCCAGCCTCAACCTTTCCCGCGAGGTCAGCCCCCATATCAGCAGCCTTGGTATAAATACCACCCCCAAGCTGTGCAAACAGGGCTACCATACTGGCTCCAAAGCCAAAACCAACGATTATGTGAGGGGCAATCTCAGGGTGGCTAGCACCCCCAAATGCAAAGAATATTGCCGTTACTCCCAGCAAACTCAGGGCAATAACCAGAAATCCCGAGACGGCGCCACCACGAAGAGCCACCATGATCGCCTGATTTAGCCCATGGTGCGAAGCTGCAGCACAACGCACATTGGATTTAACTGCAATTAGCATACCCACAAAGCCAGAGAGAGCAGAACAAAAAGCCCCTGCCAAGAAGGCAACTGCAGTTCTCCACCCTAATCCGAAAGCTGTGAGTCCCAACATTTGCAACTCCTCATCACTGCTCAACACTCCAAGGAGAATTCCAATCCCTACCGCTACCACCAGGGCAGTTATGCCAATAGTGGTATATTGGCGCTTGAGAAAAGCCCAGGCCCCCTCAGTTATCATGGCATTAACATTCTGCATCTCCTTGCTGCCAGGATCGGCTCTCATGATGTACCTGACAAGATATAAGGCGAAAAGCACACCAATGCCTCCCCCTACGAGCACCATCCAAAAAATCCCCGGAATTTGTGACATAGCCTAACTCCTTTTCATGTAATCCCAGTTCAATATAAATATGTGAAAACAAAAAGATGGACACTCAACCAAAGATCGAGTGCCCATATATTCGCTACCCCTATCAAGCTTGTAGCACATCACAAGAGTCACAATTTAACACCAAGGAGCAATATCTGTCAATACCTTTTCCTTACTACCCAGAATGGCCTATCAGATTCACTCCGATAGTCTTTGTATCAGGGCCATGGCTAAATCCCCCATGGTTCTTTCTACAGTGCCCCTCACTGCGTCTGATGTATGCCTTAATCCATGAGTAAGAGCTTCAGGAAAGTCCACGAGCATCAGTACCCCATAAATATCATCCATGGTATTTAGCAAATCCTCTCCATGAGATAAATCACCTCTGCGCAGGCTGTCAAACAAATATCGTCTGAGCTCTCCAGCTGTTTCCCCCCGTCCATTCAAATAAGCTGCATGGCTGACCCCTATTTCATCAGGCCCAGGCATCTCCTCACCATATACCAACGCCAGAGAAATATACCCTTCAGCAAACTCCTTCTGTGCATCATGCACGAAACCTGAGTGGACTAATTCGTAATGCTTCCCAAAATCCTCATTTATGGAGTGCACCAATTCCTGGGTTGAATTAAGAAGTTCCCGAGCCTTGTCTTGTTCCTGACGGTGTACAACTCGTATGACATTAGCACTATTCCTAACAATCTGGCGGCACCGACATAGAATTTGTTCCCGCGCTCTCTCCTCAGTCTCAAAGAAATCAAAGGACTGTTTGGTAATAATATCTAACTCTCTCCTCACTACAACTCTCCTCCTGTTAAATCAATTTGAGAAATCAACTGTCTTGTAGCCCTAGCCACATCATCCTTAGCCAACACCGCCTTGCTCACAGCGATGCAATCCGCACCAGCACTTACTACCTGATGAACATTATCCTCATTGATCCCTCCGATGGCAACCACAGGAAAACTGACTATCCGTTTAACCTGCCTCAACACAGGTACGCCAACAACAGCAGCACTCCTTTTCGTCGCCGAGGCAAACATCGAACCCACGGCAATATAATCTGCCCCACAGCTTTGTGCCTGTACTGCCTGAGGAACCGTATGAACAGAGCATCCTATAATCTTATCCAGAGGCAACTCACGCCTGGTTCCTGCTAGAGGTAAATCCTCTTGGCCAAGGTGAAGCCCATCCGCATTCACCAATAGGGCTAAGTCAAGATAATCATTCACGATAAACAGGACACCCGCATCAGCACACAGGTCTTTGAGCTTTTGTGCTATATGAAACAATTCACGCTTGCTGCTACACTTATCTCGAAGTTGAATCACATTGGCACCACCTTGAATAACCTGAGTCGCTATCTTCACCACATCCCTACCAGCTAAAGATTGCACATCTAAAATCACATAAAGCCCCAATAATCGCCCCAATTTATCTTGTCGCAGTACCTTGCCCAGCAATTCCTGCTCCAGAGTATAAATGTTAAAGCGGGTTTGCTCGAACTTAGCAGAATCTAGCCCCAGGGATAATTCAGGGAGTTTAGATAACTCTTCAAGAACACGCAGGGACTCCGTTGCTCGCTTAGCGTTAGCTCTAATCAATGCTGGTAAATTCGGCTGAGTTCGCTCCTGTGACCCGGAGGCAACACTACCCTTACAGGCACCAACATCATGTTCCGAATCTCGTTGAAATACAAGTGCTACACCCAAGGACTCGGCATTCTCAACTAAACTATGACGCAAATTTTTGAGCTGCCCACTTAAAACATCATCATCAAGGCTGAAACGAGCAACATCCTCGAGGAAGCGCAAACCCTCAGAGGAACGATTGAGGTTGGCATCAATAATACGAAGATGTGGGAGAGTCACTTTCACACTCCCAACTCAGGAGGTAAAACACCTTCTCTGGCAGCGCGGATCTTCTCTTGAACCTTTGGAGGCATCTCTACTCCCATTTCTTTAACTCTCTGCTCTGTCCATCGCCCGATATTGCGGGGGTCTTTATAATAATCCTTATCCGCATGATTTCTCGGCGGACCACTCTCATCCCAAACAGCCTGCGTAGATTTATGATAAGCAAAACTCGAGATAACGCGAACCATCTCAGAACTGCCACAAAAAGGGCATGTGGGCACAACAGGAGCTGAGATATTCCTAACCAAGACACTGCTTTTCTCATGGCAGCGCTGACAGAGAAACTCATAAATGGGCATGATTACAGAATATCCTAGCACGAGTAATGGGCTAAATAAAATCAGCGTCCATCAATAATCTCAAATCATTCCTACCCAACAGCAGTTTGACCGCTGGGGACTCTATTACCTATACTTTGCTAGCAGGGGAGGGGTGACCGAGTGGCTTATGGTGACGGTCTTGAAAACCGTTTTCGTTGTATGACGAACGTGGGTTCAAATCCCACCCCCTCCGCCATTTCTTAAACAGAGCTAAGCCTTAACCCTATATTTGGCTCTGCCCTCATTGTAAAGGTCACCACCATGGATGTCATTTACTACTATCACGGGAAATCCTTTCACCTCCAATCGGAGAATAGCCTCAGGTCCTAAATCCCTGTATGCCAACACCGAAACCTTTTTTATCTTCTGAGAAAGAAGTGCGCCTATGCCACCCACAGCAGCAAAGTAAATCGCCTTACAGGACTTCATGGCAGCTCGTGCTTCTTGTGATAGCCCCCCCTTGCCAACCACTCCTTTAAGCCCTTCATCAAGCAGGCGGGGCAAATAATCACTCATGCGGCCACTGGTGGTGGGGCCAGCAGCACCAATTACATTACCTGGCTTAGCAGGGGAAGGCCCCATAAAATATATAGCTTGCCCCCGTATTTCAAAAGGCAAGCTCTCCCCCTTATCCAAAACACTAAATAACCTCTGGCAAGCAGCATCACGCAGGGTATACATTATGCCATGAAGCAAAACGCTATCCCCCACATATAAATCAGCGATTGTGTCTGCCATTAGAGGCAATGATACATCTTTAGGGATATCTGTCATTTACAGGAATGCCTCCTTGTGCCGAGCACTATGGCATTGCAGGTTAACCGCCACTGGCAAGCTGGCAATATGGGAAGGGAAGACCTCAACATGGACTGCTAAGGCAGTAATTCTACCCCCATAACCCATTGGTCCAATCCCCAAATTGTTGACCCTATGAAGAATTTCCCCTTCCAGTGCAGCTATCTCAGTGTCCTGATTATGCACACCAACACGCCGGAGCAACGCCTTTTTAGCCAGCATCATGGTATGCTCTGCCGTTCCACCAATGCCAACACCAATAATAACTGGAGGACAGGGATTAGCCTTGGCTTCATCAACAGAATTAACTACAAAATCAATAATCCCCGGACGTCCTTGAGACGGATTGAGCGCTTGAAAGCGGCTCATATTTTCGGCGCCACCCCCCTTGGGCATCACCACAATTCTAAACTCATTCCCAGAAACCACATCTACATGAACTACAGCAGGGGTATTATCGCCAGTATTTTGTCTCAAGGAAAAAGGGTGTTTAACTATCGATTTGCGCAAGTAACCCTCACTATATCCCTGGCGAACCCCCTCGTTGATCGCATCATGCAGACTGCCACCAGTAACATAAGTTTCCTGTCCCATTTCCACAAAAACCACTGTGGAACCACAATCCTGACACAGGGGAATCCTCTCTTTTCTAGCAATTTCCTCATTCTGCAAGATCTGCTGCAGAGCCCACCACCCCAAGGCTGACTCTTCAACTTCTTGAGCATGCTTTAAGGCTAATATCACATCCTCCCCAAGGAAGAAGTTAGCCTCCTGACAAAGTTTGCTGACAACCCTGACAATTTCTCTAGCCTGAATCTCTCTCATGGTATCTACTTTATTTTTTACGCAACTCCTACTCCGGCGCAGGGGCGATATAGCCACTACTTACCAGCACATCATGCATGCCCCGGGAAGCAACTATTATGGACTTGCTTTTCTTATAGAGGTCATCGCGACTAATTTTTATTCTAGCGATACCCAGTTCTTGCGCTTTCATTCCCACAGCCACCGCCTCATGAATCAGAGCCTCTGATTCCTGCATCGTAGGGACAATGTGCTTCTCGCTCAAGCCATGCTCCTCAGCATATCGTGCTAACCCCTCTGCAGCAGCAACACACATCTCATCGGTAATAGCTCTTGCCCCCACATCAAAAACGCCCCGGAAGATGCCAGGAAAAGCCATAGAATTGTTTAACTGATTGGGAAAATCAGACCTGCCAGTGCCTACAATACGAACTCCAGCATCCAAAACTTCCCACGGCCAAATTTCAGGAACAGGATTAGCTGAAGTAAAGCATATAGCATCATTAGCCATTAACTTAATATCCTGAGCAGCAATGACTCCAGGACCAGGTCTGGAGCAAGAAATAAGAACATCAGCATCCTTCAGTGCTTCTGTCAAATGTCCTTTTATCCCACCCTCATTGGTAATCTGACAAAGGTGCCACTTATCAGGAAATTCCCTTTTCTGCTCTTCCAGGTCTTCTCGCCCCGGGTGCAGAATGCCCTTGCTGTCAACAACCACAATATGTCCCGGCTCAATTCCATAAGCAATAAGAAGGTTAGCAGTGCCAATGTTGGCTGCACCAGATCCATTCAAACAAATCCTTACCTTCTTGATACTTTTACCCACAATCTTCAAGGAATTGAGCAATCCGGCCAACATCACAATAGCAGTTCCCTGTTGGTCATCATGCCATACTGGCACAGTTAACTCCTCTCGCAACCGACTTAATATATAGAAGCACTTGGGGCTGGCTATATCCTCCAGATTTATGCCGCCGAATGAGTGTTGCAACCACCCCACCGCCTGAATAATCTCAGTAGCATTTGTGGTATTCAGACATATAGGAACACCATCTACCCCTCCCAAATATTTGAAGAGCAAGGCTTTACCTTCCATCACAGGGTAACCAGCTTTCGGTCCGATATTCCCCAATCCAAGAACCCTGGTACAGTCAGAGACTATGGCTACGGTATTCCATATATTGGTCAACTCATAAACCCTGTCAGCATCTGCCTGTATTATCCTGCATGGACCAGCTACTCCAGGATTATAATAATTAGCGAAGTCATCAAAATCTCGAACTTGAGATTTAAGCATCGTTTGCATCTTCCCATGATAAAATGAGTGTAATTTCACAGCAACTTGCTCTGGCTTTCGCGCTTTATCTATAAGATCCTTCTCGGACAATTCTTGTTGTGACATAGACATCTCCTTAATTCAGTACAATTACAATAGCAGTATATAATAACTCACAAACACACATTATTTAAGCCGTTGGCATATCTTCAAAACAAAGGACCCATTACTTAATGACACCTACTTCATCACCCACACTCTCATATGATAAGATAAACAGGAAATTTGAAACCACGACTAATCACTATAGATGGCCCGGTAGCAGCAGGAAAAAGCAGTGTTGGTAGCATCCTTGCACAGCGCTTAGGTTATTCTTTCTTCGACACCGGCATTATGTACCGGGCTTTCACATGGAAGGCATTGGAATCTCACATCACCCCTAAAGATGAGCCAAAATTATGTCACTTAGCCAAGACCATCAAATTCGATTTCGTCTCACACCGCGATGGATATCTTTTCCCCCTCATCAACGGAGAAGATATCTCTGCCAAACTATTTGACCCTAAGGTGGAAAGACAGGTTTCCCTAATTTCCCAGTTAGCAGTAATACGCCAGACAATGGTAACTGAACAACGCAAGCTGGCCAAACGTGGTGCTATAGTAATGGCAGGAAGAGACATCGGGACAGTGGTACTTCCAGAAGCTGAATTGAAAATTTTCCTGGTTGCCACCATCGAGAAAAGAGCACAACGCCGCTATAAGGAGCAATCTGCACAAAAAGGGAAGAGCGTAAATTACAACGATATTCTCGCCGATCTAGCAAAACGCGATTATACTGATATTCACCGAACCATATCTCCATTAAAACCTGCTGCTGATGCGATAACTGTGGATACCGATAAACTCAGCTTAGAGCAGGTCGTGGACAGGATATATGCTTTGGCGGTAGGCTAGTGACTCTATCTCAGAGAATTATATTAACCCTGGTCAAGATACTATTCAAATTTTTCATATCCTGGACATGGAAGATCAAAGGGAGAGACAACATTCCTTCCTCGGGACCAGTTATTCTTATCTCAAACCATGTCAATTTTTTCGATCCGATCTTGCTTATGTTAAGCAGCACTCGCTGGATCCACTTCATGGCTAAAGAGGAACTTTTTCACAATCCCTTCTTGGGATTTATCCTGCGCTGGGCACAGGCCTATCCAATAAATCGCCGCGGCGGCATGAAGGAAAGAAAGGAAACCATCAAACATACCCAAAACAAGCTACAGGAAGATATCATTCTAGGCATATTCCCCGAAGGCGAGCGCAGCCACGAGGCTAAACTACTATCAGCCAAGCCAGGAGCCGCAGTAATTGCAGCACGAATGGGCGTCCAATTACTTCCTGTTGGCATCATTGGTACAGAGAAAATTCATGGAAAAAGGTGGCCATGGCAACAACCCCATATCATTCTTAATATCGGACGCCCTTTTAATCTTCCCCCCACTGATGGCAAATTCACCAGATCAAAAATACAATCACTAAATATCATCATGATGCGGGAAATTGCTAAGTTACTGCCACCTGATAGGCAAGGTGTATATGCAGATTGAGAAAGCTCCGGAGCTTGGCTTATGCTTCGGCGTAAGGCGAGCTATGAAATTGCTTAAGGAAGAAGTCCGAAAACACGGTGAAATAGAAACTCTAGGGCCGGTAGCACATAATCACCAACTCATAGAAGATTTAGCTAAAACAGGAATAAAAATGGTGAACAACTTGGATGAAGTAAGATGCAAAACATTAGCCATTACCACCCACGGGGCAAGCCCCAATATATTATCATCCATAAAAGCACGGAAAATCCAGACTATTGACGTTACCTGCCCCATAGTTGCCAAAGCTCAAGCAGCAGCCAAAAATCTAGTTGAGGCAGGATTTAGTCTTGTTATATTTGGTGATGCAAGGCATTCTGAAGTCAAAGGACTATTGGGTTGGGCAAATAACAAAGGAACCGCTGCACTAAACATCGAAGATTTGAACACCAACATAACAAGAGGTTTGCTTCTGGGTATCATATCTCAAACAACTCAATGTCAGGCCAATTTTAGAAACTTTTGCTCAGCACTTATAACTAGTTCCGCTTCCAGCTTGAAGGAAATACGCATAATCAACACTCTATGCCTAGAAACCCAGCGACGGCAGGAGGCCGCAATAAAACTAGCTAAAAATGTTGAGCTTATGATAGTAGTTGGTGGATATAATAGCGCCAACACCAAACGTTTGGCTGAAGTATGTTCACCAATAACAGAAACAAAATTTATCGAAAGGGCTAATGAAGTAAATAGCTCGTGGCTAGTAAATAAAAATCATATTGGAATCACTGCAGGTGCATCCACTCCTGATGAGACTATTGATAGGGTAATATCTAAGCTAAAATTACTATCATCATCGCGATAAGATATCACCCCAGCTGGTCATTCAGCTTCCTTCCACCCAAAAGATGGACATGGAGATGAGGGACTGCCTGACCTCCCTCATCTCCTGTGTTGATAGCAAGACGATAGCCCATAGAATCCAGCCCTTCCTTCTTCGCCAGCTTGCTTGCCAACAATATAAGCCGTCCCATCAAATCTTCTTCTTTTTCTGTCAGGTCTCTCAGCGAAGCTATATGTTGTTTGGGGATAATAACTAAATGATTAGGTGCCTGTGGCTGGATATCTCGGAAAGCCAAAAACTCCCCATCTTCATAGACAACATCACTGAATATTTTGCCAGCAATAATCTCACAAAAGATGCATTCGCTCGCCATAATACAACCTATGGTGTCATATTTAAGGGATTAAGTCCTGATCTCACTATATGATATACCCTAGATGAATTTTATCCTCTGTGCAGTGCCAATATCAACCTTTCTGACTAAATACATCCTTAGATAATATTGACAAAATTTAATCTCTCGTTTATATTTCCCATAACAATTAAATAGAGAGAAAAGGCTAGGAACAGGACTAGTATAACTCAAAGGCGGAGTTCAGAGAGTCGGGGAAGGTGTAAGCCGATACTTGCGCAGGGCTAGAATGGACCTGGGAGCTGCAAACCGAAAGATAAGTATGATCAAGTAGGCTTTGTCGCAGGAGCAGCGTTATCAAAGCTCAAGGTATTGAGGTTATAGGGGGATTGTATATACCTCTGTACCTGCAGAGAGATAGTTGCATCTCTTCCCCTTATTGAGATGCAATTAATTAGGGTGGTACCGCGAAGGTAAGAGCCTCTCGCCCCTAGGTGAGAGGCTCTTTATTATGTTATATGGAGGAATAAATATGCCGATATCACTACAAATGTGGCGCCAGCCACTGGCGCCAAACAGCAATTTTTAATCAACTCACAGATAAACTAAATGAAAGGAGATTAACAACAATGAACAAGAAAACAAAATTCATTCTCGACGAAGAAGATATGCCAAGATATTGGTATAACATCCAAGCAGATTTACCCAAGCCACTCCCACCAGTGTTACATCCTGGTACAGGAAATCCGATAGGACCGCAAGACTTAGCCCCGTTATTTCCCATGGAACTAATCAAGCAAGAAGTAAGTACTGAGCGTTACATTGAAATCCCTGACGAAGTGCGGGACGTCTATAGGCTATGGAGACCCACAACCCTATTTCGGGCGCATAGATTAGAGAAGGCACTGGATACCCCTGCCAAGATCTACTATAAATATGAAGGGACAAGCCCCCCAGGAAGTCACAAGCCCAATACTGCGGTAGCTCAAGCTTACTATAACAAGATGGAGGGAATTAAGCGCATTACCACTGAGACCGGAGCTGGGCAGTGGGGCAGCGCCTTATCCTTTGCCGGATCCTTCTTTGGTATTGAAATTAAGGTTTACATGGTAAGAATTAGTTATGACCAGAAACCATATCGGCGTGTCATGATGGAGGCATGGGGAGGTAAATGTATCCCTAGTCCTAGCCCAGAGACTCAAGCAGGAAGAAATATGTTGGCTAAGGATCCAGACAGCCCCGGTAGCTTAGGCTTGGCTATCAGCGAAGCAGTAGAGGATGCTGTGTCTCGAGACGATACCCACTATTCCCTAGGCAGCGTGCTCAATCATGTTCTCCTTCACCAATCCATTATTGGACTGGAAACCAAGGCACTGATGGAGAAAATAGGAGTATATCCCGACATCATCGTTGGCTGTGTTGGTGGTGGCTCAAATTTTGCCGGCATGTATCTGCCCTTTGTTAAGGACAAAATCGATGGCACAAAACCCAATCTACGCATCATTAACGTGGAGCCAGCAAGCTGTCCTACCCTGACCAAGGGACCCTACGCCTACGATTTTGGCGACCAAGCCGGACTCACTCCTCTGATGAAAATGTTCACCTTAGGCCATAACTTCATGCCGCCCCCGATTCATGCAGGAGGACTCAGGTATCATGGGATGGCTCCCATCATATGCCATCTCCTCAATCTAGGCCTAGTCGAAGCCAGAGCCGAACATCAGCTCGGCACGTTTATGGCAGGCATAACCTTCGCCCGTACTGAGGGAATCATCAGTGCTCCAGAAACAATGCATGCCATCAAGGTAGTTATCGACGAGGCTCTCAAATGCAAGGAGTCTGGTGAAGCTAAAACTATCCTTCTGGCCCATAGCGGCCACGGGCATGTTGACATGGCTGCTTATGAAGCCTATCTCTCAGGAAAACTGTCAGATTATGAACATCCTACTGGGGCGATAAAAGAATCCCTAGCTCAATTACCCAAAGTATACTAACAGGCTAAGTTGAATTGCAGGATCAGGTCCAATAGATCTGATCCTGCAAAACTTCTCCCTAACCTAACAAGAACTCCCTCCTATTCCAAGGGCAGGAATCCCCTTGGCAAATTAACACAAAATAGGTAAACTCACATAGATGTTGAACATTGCTGCTGTATACAGAAAAATCCTCCTCTTCCATTGCTATGGAACAGGGATAGGCTTATTGCTCCTGCCATGGACAAGAGAATTACAATAGCGCTAGACGCTATGGGCGGTGACTATGCTCCTGAAGAAATAATTAAGGGAGCAATCATGGCTGCTAATGCAGATGATATGGATATTATCCTTGTTGGGCCAAGGGGTATCTTAAGAAAACACCTAGACAACTATAGCAATGTCCCCTCAACAATTCGATGTGAGCCAGCCAGCCAAATAATTGCTGAGAATGAACATCCCGCCTTTGCTGTCCGCCGCAAGCATAACGCTTCTATAGTTGTTGCCATGGATCTGGCAAAGGCACAAAAGGCAGATGCAGTAGTTAGCGCAGGGCCGACAGGGGCAACTGTCGCCAGTGCAATGAGTTCAATCGGACTGTTGCCTCACTTAGAACGTCCTGTTACGTGTATGCCTCTTGTTGGTTTTACATCAAATACCATTCTCGTAGATGGAGGAGCCAACATTAACTGCAAGCCTGAGCACCTGCTTACCTTTGGAATTGTCGGAACGATATACGCCAGAAAATTCTACAACATCAGCAACCCCACAGTAGGACTATTAAACATTGGGAGGGAGGAAAATAAAGGTGGGAATCTGCTCCGAGAAGCGTATCAGTTGCTAAAAAATAGCAGACTGAATTTCATTGGTAACATTGAAGGAAATAACATCGTTCAAGGTCAAGCGGATGTCATTGTCTGCGATGGAATAATCGGGAATGTGCTAATTAAGTTCTGTGAAAGTGTTGGGCCTTATCTCTCTGGTTGGCTAAAAAATAGATTGGGAAACTCCCAATTAATGAGTCCAGTAAGAAAAATTCTTGAGCAAATAACTTCGTTTACAGGCACCATCGATAGCGAGAGCGCTGGGGGAACACTGCTCTGGGGATTTAACAGCATAATTGAGCTCCTTCATGGTCACAGTCAAGCAGCTCAGGTAAGCCAAGCTATTCTGAAAGCCAAGGATTGCGCTAAATCCAAAATAATTAGCTCTATGATAGCAGAATTGAAATCAATGGAGCATGGCTACCTCAGAAATGTTGCCTAATATCCGTTCTGCTGCATCCCCGTACATTCTGTTATTCAGAACCTAGTTTGTAGAGAATAAATACTAGTCCTGAGCAGCACTACGATTTAGAGGCATACTCCCAGAAAAAACTTCGATGCAAACACCACAAGTTAACTGCTTATTCCCGTGCTGAGAGCTAAGCTATCATCACCTACAACTCTGCTAGACGCCATATAGAACCTCTGCCATTCAGCGAGTTTTTCAGCCAGGACTTGGCGGCCCTCGCCTGTTATGACATACGATCGCTTCCTTTGTTTCGAAGACCCCTGCTGCCAGGAACTCGACACAAGTCCTTTATTCTCCAAGCGACGCAAGGCGGAATAAACAGTACTTTCCTTAGCCTGAAAATAACCACGGCTCCTTCTCTCAACTTCCTTCATAATCTGGTAGCCATGCATAGGTACTTCAGCTATAAGGAAAAGTAACAGTGGCTCAATAACCCCTCTTAACAATTGATGCACATAATCTTGATACATTGCAGCTTAAGTCTAACACTTGACATTAGTTGATGCTAGCGAATAACCACCCAGCTAGCTGACCTTGAAGACAATCAGGCAACCATACATCTCATGGGATTTACTTCTCTTCTTCCTTTAACTTAGAAAAATAAATAACTGACTAAATTCACCTTCTTGTATGCGAGACAGGTAAATCCCCACGACAGTAATAATGCTGCTAATCTAAGACAACCCCGTGGTTTCTATGTCAAGATAAGCATCAAAAAACTGTTCCATAGCCTGTGTTATCAAGCTACACCGCTGAAATTCAGTATAGCATAGGCACTAACCCCCTCTCGCATCCAAGAGATTAATGCATCAGTCCCCTAATCCAACAATCACTACACTTGCCAAGAAGAGTATAATAAAAGCCATCATTGGCGATAATAAAAGCTACCCTAAAACACAAAAGTTTTAGCAACATTATATTATTACCATAAAAATGAGAGGACAATATGACAGACAAAGAGAACATCAAACATAAGATAAAGGCTATTTATGATGCTCTCCCCAAGCTAGATGATGGACGATGCGGATATCGAACTTGCGGACAATTCGCCAGAGCGGTGGCCGAAGGGAAGGCACCATGCGATGGATGTATCACAGGCGGATTGCCTGTAGCTACTAAGGTGTGTAGCATTATGGGAGTTAAAATTCCAGATGCACTCCATGATAGTCCTGCTATGTTCCAAGAGAACCAGAGAGTCAATGCCATAGGCGCAGCCCGTATGGGAAGCCTGATGGGAAGAATGGGACAAGGACGTGGGATGAGAATGGGGCGAGGAAGGGGGATGGGAAGAGGAATGGGCAGGGGAAGAAGAGGCAGGATATAATTAAAAAGAAGATTGCTCCTGTCTCGACACCAAGATGGATTTATAATAGACAAAGTTGGAATTCCATCAATAATCCCTGCTGCATGGACATTATCGATTATGTAAATGAACCAAGCCCCAACAACGAAATCCTGTGGCAGCAACAAATACTAACAAAGCTATGCTTCCCAAAAGCAAAGGCGGCTGTGTAATGTTAGCACAGCTTTTTCAAATGTGAATTCAAGCAACCACCATAACCCTTAGCAAAAGTTGCTTTGGGCTTCACCAGTAGTTCTAGTTTCATGTTGGGCAAACAGTCTCATTCTGGCTGGCCAACAATACCGCCACTACTCCACAAATCATTGTGATAAACTGTGTTCCATCAAACACCCCCGCCAGGTGATGAATATTACTATGTAGGAGAAAAAGAAACATTTGCCAGCAGCAGAATAAGGCAATGGCTCTCCGGAGGTAACAAATTTATGGCTTACAAAACTATTGTGATTACTACCAAGAAAGAGGATCAAATAAGCATCATAACATTAAATCGGCCAGCCGCCTTGAATACATTTGACGTTACTATGGCAAGCGAGCTTGACCAAGCACTTTTAGCCCTGGACAGAGACACTATCACACGCGTGCTTGTCATTGAGGGAAGTGGTCGAGGATTCTCCGCCGGCATAGACCTATCTACAGGCGATTTTGAATCGATGACACCCACCGAGTACTATCAATGGGCTACACTAATGGAACAAGCGAGCCTCACCATAACTCGAATGAAGAAACCTGTTATTGCATCAGTGCATGGCTTTGCGGTGGCCAATGCTCTAGGACTTGTCGCCGCGTGTGATCTTGCCATAGCAGAAGAAGGATCACTATTTGGAGCAACAGCAATAAATGTAGGATTGAACTGCATAGGCCCCCAGGTCTCACTGATTCGCAATCTGGGGAAAAAGAAAACGCTGGAATTGGTGCTAACTGGCAATCGTATTGATGCTCATGAGGCAGAAAGAATTGGCCTGATAAACAAAGTGGTGCCTCAAGGAAAATTGCGAGAGGAAACCATCAACATGGCGGAAAGTCTGGCAGACAAAAGCCCTCTGGCCCTACAACTAGCCAAGAGATCCTTCTACGACATAGCTGATATGGAATTCTCCAAAGCCCTGGAACTGGTCAATAACCAGTTTGCTCTATTGTGTACGCTGGAGGATTCCCATGAAGGAGTCCGAGCATTCAAAGAAAAAGGCCAGCCTCAGTGGCATTTGAAATAAACCTTTCGGTGCTGAAAATTCGTATGGCTTAAGAATCACTTATTTCAGGGTCCTCACACTAAAGTTATAACGCTGCATTCACAGATAAATTGCACAGAAAGCACAAGCACATCGAGGCACTGCCAACATCACACCCTGAATTTGGAAACCTGTAATCAATAGTTGTTACTATCAACATGAAGTACCTCGAAAATATGGTCGGGGTGAGAGGA
>JAGGVQ010000013.1 GCA_021157895.1 Dehalococcoidia bacterium
ATTCCGGATTTGAAGCAGCACGTATCCGAGAACTTGCCGTTGCCCTACCAGCCCTTTCCGCTGAACTCCTGGGTCTGCTGGACGATAGAATCGTAGACCTGTTTAAACTCATACGTAACTACTGTTACCACCCAGAGTTTCACGGCTCTTTTTCAATTAAGTCTGTTCTCCCAGCCCTGGTCCCAGGCATGGACTACAAAGACCTGGAAATCAACAATGGGGGCATGGCCTCAGATGCCTACGCAGAGATAATACGGCCAGAAACATCGCCTGCTCGCCGTGACTTTCTAAGAGAAAGCCTGCTTAAATATTGCAAGCGCGATACCGAAGCAGAAGTACGCCTTTTTCAGGTGCTGAGAGAACCAGCGTGGGCAACTCACCGAAGCGTATGAAAACAAAAAAAGGAACATGTAATGCTGGTTGAACTTTATGTAAAAAACCTGGCCGTTATCGAGGAACTGCGCCTGAAGCCAGGAGAAGGGCTGACAGTATTGAGCGGAGATGAAGGTGCCGGCAAGTCATTGCTCGTTGACGCCCTGGGACTGCTGGTGGGCGGGAGAGCCTCCACCAGCCTGATCCGCACCGGGGCTACCTCTACCCTGGTGGAAGGCACTTTCTGGACTGAGAAAAATGATGCTCCCTTGGGAGTAATCCTTGAGGAGGCAGGCATTGAACCTGAAGATGACGGCACCCTTATCATAACCCGTGATGTCCAGGAACAGGGCAGGAGTGTGGCCAGGGTGAACGGACGAGTAGTGGCAATATCACTGCTCCGCAAGCTGGGACAGCGGTTAATGGACATTCATACTCAGATGGAACAACTCTCCCTGTTCAGCGTGCAGCACCAGCTTGATCTCCTGGATAGCTTCGGAGGATTGCTTGAACTTCGAGGTAAGCTGGAAAATAAGGTAGCCGAGCTGCGTGGAAAGGCGCGCAGTCTGGATATGGCAGCAGGCGAGAGCATGAGGCGCCAGCGTGAATTTCTGGAGTATCAGATCACCGAGCTGGACAGGGCAAATGTTCATGCCGGTGAAGATGAGGACCTGCGCCAGGAGCGACTCCTCCTGCAGCGTGCCCAAGAACTCAAGGAAGGGTGTTCCACGGCCTATAATATGCTTTATGCCAGTGATCACGCCGCAGCCGATGTTACTCACCAGGCAGTGAAAATATTGAAACGGTTGGTTTCTATTGACCCGGCGTTGCAACCGCATCTCGAGTCGCTGGAAACCTCCGCTGCGTCGTTGGAGGAAACAGCGCGAGACCTTAATAACTATGCCAACACCGTGGAATCAGGGAGTGATCGCCTTGAGGAGGTGGAGGACAGATTGGAGTTGCTTCGCAGTCTGAAGGGTAAGTACGGACCCACGCTGGAGGATGTAATTCAGTTCACCGTTCGCGCCAAAAACGAACTGCAGAACCTCCTGTCACAGAATGAGTCACGAGAGCAGCTAGAGGAACAACTTGAGGGGCTGAAGATGGAGACAGGGGCATTAGCGGAGAAGTTGTCCCGCGCAAGACAAAAGACAGCCCGTGGACTAACAGAGACAGTAAACCAGGAGCTTGCCGAACTGGGGATGCCCTGGGCCAAATTTGATATCGACCTGAAAAGGGAGGAAGCCCCAGATGGCTTGCCTGCTTACCAGGGAACATATGCCTTCGACCATTATGGTATAGACCATATACAGTTTGTCGGCAGTACTAACCCCGGGGAACCGCTGAAACTACTCGCCGAGATTGCCTCCGGTGGAGAGACTTCTCGCTTCATGCTGGCACTGAAAAGTGCCCTGCGCAAGGCTGATTCCATCCCCACGTTAATCTTTGACGAGATCGATAGTGGCATTGCCGGGCGCAATGCTGAGACTATGGGCAGGAAGCTATCTGCACTGGCTGATGGGCGGCAGGTGCTCTGTATAACTCACCTGCCCCAGGTAGCCTGCTTTGGCAACAATCACTATCGCGTGACAAAAGATGTATCTTCCGGGCGTGCCGTCACCAGCATCAAGAGTCTCGATGGGAGAGAGCGCGTAGAGGAGCTTGCTGCCATGCTGGGCAGCAAGGGGAATAAGCCCATGTTCGAAAGCGCCCGTGAGCTCCTGAGCAAAGCCAATAAGGCTGGATAAGGAAATTATTTCCAGATGACCAAAAGCTTGGTTTCAGTAGGTATCTCCAATATGTACACATCAAGGGCGATGCGGAGGCCGCTTGAGGCCCTTGGGTTGGAAGTAACCTGTCATGCTTTCCGTTGCTTGCACGCCCCCTCTCTGGGCTGCTACAATCGAGACAGTGGGCAGGCAGGATAATAACGTGCAGGGCACATTATTAATAGCTTCAGCACGCTCTGGCTGGAAAATGAAAATGAACAAAGGGGAGGGAGGATGAGTAAAAAGTTTATCGGGCAACCGCCAGGAAATATCACGGCCACACCAGCGCAACGACAACTGAAGATTAGGGCTGCTTTTATCTTTCTTGGATGTATCGCCTTTGGAGCTATCGTCGGCGGGATTTTAGGTGACATAGACCTATATTCCTCCGTAGGACTAGGGGTTGGCTTAATAGCCGCAGTGGTGTTCATTTACAAAAATCGTGGCACTTTCTCCACCATGCCAAAAAATCCCTGGGAACATTAGACGCTGGCGTAGATTCGTGCATGCCCCTGTAGCTCAGAGGATAGAGCAGCGGTTTCCTAAACCGCGTGTCGGGCGTTCGATTCGCCCCAGGGGTACCATTATTTGAAGCTATATCATCCCCATAGAATGGCCCGACGGGATCCATTTCCCAAAAAAGCTAACGGATAGCTAACCAAAAGTTTCAACAGGGTCATTTCTCCGTTCGGTTTTGAAGATATCGTCAAGGCGTACTGCTGCTTTTTCTTGAATACCAAGGGCAACATGGCTATAAGTATCAAGCGTTACCTGAATACTAGAATGTCCCAGCCGCTCCTGTATCACCTTTGGGTGGATACCTTGCTTGAGCATATATGAGGCATGGGTATGACGAGCGTCATGTAGACGGATGCCCCTAAGTCCAACACGTCGAACCGCCTTGTCCCAAGCATGAGATATAGTCCCGGGCAGTAAAGGACTACCATCCGGGTGGCAAAATACCAGGTCATTATCCGTCATTGACTTCCCTAGCATAACGACTTCGGCCTCCTGTCTTTCACGGTATTCTCTGAGCATCTCAATAGTCGATGGCGAAAGGGCTACTGTCCGATTTCCTTTAGTTGATTTCGGCTGCCTAAAAATTATCTCCCCAGCCTTGAGATGATGCATACTCCGGCTAACATAGATCTGGCAATAAAGGGAATCCACATCCTGCCAGCGCAAGGCTAATAATTCAGACCGCCGTAAACCAGTGAATAAGGCAAGATAGAATATTGGGTAATAGATCGAGTCTTTTGTTGTAGCATAAAGAAAATGGAGAATCTCATATTCGTCCCAGGTTTGTATTTCTGGTTTCTGAGCCTTTGGTGGGCTGACGACATCTGCGGGATTACGTTGGATTAATCCCCACTTGACGGCATTCTGAAGGGCAGAATGTAAAGCCATGTGGTGATGTCTTCCCGATCTCGGACTTAGCCCTCCCTTACCATCCCAACATCCACGTGAAAGTCTGTCTGAATAGTATCTCTGTAAATGCTCGGGCTTTAATTGTGTGAGATGTATATTACCAAGACAAGGGGTGAGGTGAATCCGGATAATGTACTGATACCCTTCTGCCGTCCTTGGGGCCAAATTCGGCCAGACGTAATCCTTGATCCACCTCTCCAGATATTCCGCCAGGGTTGTTTTACCAGGCTTCATAAAGGTGCCAGTATCGATCTGGTGAAGAAGCTCCGCAAGCCGTTTTTCAGCTTCTTTCTTGGTACCCTTGACACTAACCCACTGCTGCTTACGCTTACCCGTCGATGGATCAACACCAAGGTTCAAGACAATCGTATAGCTGTCCTTGTAACGTTTGATAATGTGACCTCTCATTTCTATGTCCTCCCTCTTTTGCTACTATTCTTTTCCCTGTTCTGGTTTGAGGTTTTCCTCCACCATACTTGGAGCAATCGTACCCTTTCGACCCTTCTGATATTCATCAAGTATCTGGTCGAACTTTTCGGTACCAATGGTTTGCTCCAACAGGGAGAGCACCATGATACCGCCCGCAGTCCACGGGTCCTTCCCTTGTTTCCAGGCTTCTACCAACACAGGCACCTGCTCGATGGCATACTTTTGGGTAGCAAAGGCCGCGATCGGAGTAGTCGCCCGAGCGACCTTAACCAGCTTCTCTTTCAGCAGTTTCTCTGGATCAATCGCATCGACCCCATACTCCTGATACCACTTGCGCATCTGCCTCGCTGTAGGCGGCTTGATAGCGAAGTGGCGGGCGATAGCGTCGACTATTTCGTTCCACTTAACACCCCGCCGGCGTTCCGCGACAGCGAAGGCGATTGCCTCACTGAAAACCCTAGCCGATAGCAAGTCCTACCCGATAGACCTACACCTTAACGGCGGTATAGTGATGACAAGTCCCGATGATAAAGGGGAAGTTACTATGCCAGCCGATATTGAGGGTGGGGAAGTCAAGGTAAGAATTGACGGCAGCTATCTTACCGAGGCTTTGAGAGCTTGCGGGGGTATGGCAGACTTCAAGGTTACCGATGGTAAGTCGCCAGTCCTCTTTGCCGTTGATGGTTATCAACTGGTGGTAATGCCGATGCTCATCAGTGAGAGCCAGAAGCCAGAGGGGGAGACACAGACCGCCGAGCCAGAGCCAGAGACGGAAGCCGAGGATACCAAGCCAGTAGCCGAGCCAGCCGAGAAAACCGAAGCGGTAGCCGAAGCGTAAGCGAAGCAAGGCAAAAGAACCAGTCGCCGTAGCTTAAATAGCCTGAAATTGAACGCTTGAACACAGAAAACAGACGCACACGAAGGGGTGTAACAGCCCCTTTTTGTGCGTTTTTTTGTGCCCTGGGAAGGGGGTAGCTATGTCTCATTCATGGCTTTATAACCGCCAAGACCAGCTTGACGGATACAAAGCCTTCGCAAGGATTGCGTATCCTCTGAGACGCCACGTCTTGCCTGAAGATAGGGATGATATTGAGATGGACGTCATCCTCAAGCCTAAGACAGTATCCGATAAGCGTAAGGGTAAAATAACGCCCGCCTCACTTTGGTTTGTCGGTAGATGTACGATTGCCGACTACTGGAAGCGGAAGTACAGAGAGCGGAGAAAGTCTGCCCGTATCTTCGATGGTAAGTATGGAGAGATGGTAACTCATAGCTGGGAGTACATCTACCATAGCTCTGACACCAATACCGAGCTTGATACTAGAGCCATTATCAATACCCTGCCAGAAAGGCTAAAACGGAGAGGTGAAAGGCTGGTCAACGGGGAGAGGCTGAATACGGCGGACAAGTGTTACCTGTCAAGGCAGAGAGCCAAACTCTTGCAGGATTACAACTACCACGTTGGCGATTTCGAGGCGGAGCACATAAGGCGACTCCGGGAGCAAGGCTTATCCAGGAGCAAGATAAGCAGAGCACTTGGCAGAAGCCATACCACAATCAGCAAGTATCTAAAGCAGATGGCGCTAGTCTAAAACAATGCCAGATAGGAAAACAGAAGGGCCCGGGAATTTCCCGAGCCTTTTTTTGTGCCTAATTTTACTATTTAGCTTCTGTTGGCTCCCAATTCAATGAGATTATCTAAAATCTCATATCTTAGAACTCTACCATATATTTAATTATGTTAGAACTTGACAATTGACGTATTATGCCTCATAATGATGCAAATCGATGTTATATTGGTGAATAATGGTGAGGAATGCATCAATTGAAAAACCACCTCGTCTTACTATTACCTTGGGGCAAGGGCAGCGTGAAGCTCTCCAAGCTATTGCAGACCGTAACCACACAAAACTAGCTTTCCTAGTGCGGTATGCATTAGATCGTTTTATTGAGGAACAGCGGCAAAAGCAGCTTCGCCTAGACTTATAACTAATAGGAATGTAATATGACAATTGCTCAAGATAGAGATATAAGCGCATCAGAACACAAGATAGAGAAGTGGATAAAACCTGCATATAAAACTTCCTGGGGTGCAATGTACCAGGGAGACTGCGAAGCTGCCTTAAAGAGCTATCCCATAACCCGTCGTAAAGGAAAAGCGCAGCTGATTTTGACATCACCGCCGTTTCCCTTAAATCGAAAGAAGAAATATGGCAATCTTACAGGAGAAGAATATCTGAAGTGGTTGAAGAATCTGGCTCCACTGTTCCGCGATTATTTAACTTCGGATGGTTCAATAGTTATAGAACTTGGGAATGCATGGGAAGGTGGAAAGCCCGTCATGTCGACTTTGCCACTTAAAGCACTAATGGCCTTTCTGGAAGCGGCTGAACTTAATCTATGTCAAGAGTTCATTTGCTATAATCCAGCACGTTTGCCGACACCGGCTCAGTGGGTTACAGTAGAGCGCATACGGGCAAAAGATTCTTTTACTAGGCTGTGGTGGATGTCGCCGGTAGAAAGGCCAAAAGCTAACAATCGCAATGTATTGACTGAATATAGTAAAAGTATGAAAGACCTTCTCAAGAAAGGTACATACAATGCAGGGCTCAGACCATCAGGACACCATATCGGAAAGAAGTCCTTTCTATCAGATAATGGAGGAGCAATTCCCCCTAATGTATTAGTACCATCTCATAGTTATTATGAACTTATAGATGTCCTCCCTATATCCAATACAAGAACTAATGATCCATATCAGATTTACTGTCGCCAGAATAATATATCTCCGCATCCCGCGCGAATGCAGACTGACCTAGCGACGTTCTTCATCAGATTCTTGACTGACAAGAATGATTTGGTCTTAGACCCATTTGCAGGTAGCAATACGACGGGGTCCGCAGCTCAAGAATTGGGAAGAAAATGGCTTTCGATTGAACAAGATATAGATTATGTCAGCACATCAGAAGTTCGTTTCAGGCCAGAACTGTTGGCCGGGATCTCCTGCTAATTCTCAGCATCACTTGCAGCTTCTTGCAGACGAGCCAGTTCTGCTTCTGATCTCATTGTTTGGATCAAAGTACCAGCTACTCGTCGCAGCTCTTGACTAACGAACGGGGATTCAGGATCGTAGATTTCAGATTGCACACTACTTCTATCATTGCCATTTCCATCACCAGTATCTTCCTGGATTGTTTCTACCGCTTTTTGCGAATGGTCATATAATTGGAACAAATGGAATGCCAGGTAAGCTATATATCGGTCCACCAAACGCTCTGAAGTGCTTTCCCCAAAGCGTCTTCCCCAGCGAAGCCTCTCTGACTGAAATTGACGCTCATCCATATTGACATATAACCACAATTCATCGGCATTAGGTTCAAAATGCCCTACTCTCTCAGCGTTATAGTTTACCTCGCTCCAAGAGATATCCTCTGGGGCATCTCCCGGAACTCTCTGCCAAACACGTTTTAGCTGGTACGCTGGTGCCGGAGCCACTTGATCTCCAGGACTGGGAGCATGTGGTTTAGGTGCGATTAGTTTGATTGGTCTTGTTGTGTTACATGTTGTTCCGTCAAAAAGGGTCAGCATTGCTTTAAGAATCCCTTCTGCATCTGCTTGAGCTTCAGAAGCTGCATGTACTTCTAAATGAATGACGCCGTCTCTTGGGCCACGAACTGAGACAAAAACTTCAGGAATATCGGTAATTGCCTGTATGTGAGCAGGTTGAACCGCACGAGTCACAAGATCATTCCTTGCGTTAGTATGGACTTCCGTTATTGATCGTCGTCCTAACTCAACGGTCATAGTCGTATTTTTCGCAAACTCGAACTTTGTCGGAGGGTCGATACCAACATATGGAGGTGGTGGTGGTACAATTTTTATTTCGCGCATATCTGTTAATAGAATATCAGGATCCATTTCGAGGGATGCTACTATCTTACCGGCTTGACCTGATCCAGTCGAACTAGAGACATTAACATGGACAGGGATTCTACCACCATGTACCTTATTTTCATCAATGTAAAGATTAGCTACATCGTCTCCCTCCATTGTTAACGTCAAATTACCGCGTCGTCGCCGTCGATATAGAAGATCATCCGGGCCGTCGGTAATCATATAGATGGTTGTATGATCCCCGTTAATTAATTCCAGACGTCGGTGGTCAGCAAACTTCAATGACCGAGGAGGATCTTTCACCTTTCTTTCTGCACTATCCCGTCCCCCACCTTCTTGTCCACTACCGCTGCGGCCACCGGGTGAACGTTCCTGCCGATAAACAGTTATCAAGCGATTCAACATCTGGTTTACACGACGCGTGCTTTCGTTTGTTATTAAAGCCTCACGCCGCCGCAGGATATCATCAAGCTTTTGTTTTAACCAGGGATCAGCCAATGCTTCCCTTATTGCATTAATAATTAAGTCTTCTCTTCTTTCTCCTATCGTTGCTCCCGCCCTCGTGGCAGTAAACATCTCTTTCTTTAACCTGAGGCTCAGATCATCACAGTCAACATGTACCAATAAATAATCAGCTAAAGCGCCAAGGCGAGCCTCACGTACCAAGCTCTTTTCCCTACTATGATGTCTTTGCCCATTAAGTGTGAACAAAATAGTTCTAGGGGAATGATCGTAATCTAAGTAAGAATCAAGCTTAACGCTGGCATCATCTTCACTTTTTTGGTTAGTTACACCTGGTCGAAAGACCCAATAACGAATATGAGCTGTGCCATCCGCACCCCATCGGGACAGGTCTGCTTCGTATGTTTGTGCGTCAGGTCGTTTGGAAGCTTCAACTTGCTCTAAGCGATTACGCCCCCCATGAAGATTGCGGTTGAAAGGCGGTGATAGCCGATGGTCTTCGATCCGATAAGGCAAAACAGGGTCAAAAAGGAGGTTATCGAAAAATCTTAAGCCCACTAAGCTCCATCTCGAATTTAACCTAACTAATTCATACGCAAAATGTACTACTTTTGTACCGTATTCAAATTGTATTCCTAGAGATTCTATTGCACTTGGTTCTATTCTTGGGATTAAGCCATCCGAACCTACAAGATACTCATAGCGAAAGGTTTTCCAGGAATCGTCGTCGAATTGTCTTACTACAGTCCAGCCAATGAGATCAGTCTTGCCATCAAGGCAATGTGGATGTCTGCGAGAGATAATAAGTGAGTAGGGACAATAAGCAAATGTCGATGATCCACCTTGCCCAAAAGCGCCCATCAGATAACGCTTATTATTTTTATTTGATTCCTGGAGTCCTAAAATGGTTTTAGGCAAATCATTGGGGTGTTGTCCAATCCCTGAATCTTGTATGATTACCGAAGAATGTTCTCTACGCATTGAGCCTACCACTCTTACAAGACTCTTAGGAGCCATTTCCTCGATAAATCTTGTTATTGCGGGCGATTCACGTGTAAGGCGTGAGCTTTCGAGGTTCCAAAGCTGTTGAACCGCTTCCCTTGGTGAATTGAGATTATGTGGGCAGCCAGCAAGCTCGTATTGGAGTTCTATATGGGCATCCATTGCGTTAGTAATTCTTTCAACCAAAGCTTGTCCAGGATCCATTGCTAAGTTTACGCTACCAGAATTGTTTTCACGCCCGCCGAGAGGAAACCACTTCCACTTATTAGAATTCGCTTCTATGTGAGATAAAAACTGTTTGACGCCCTCAACAGTAGAAAGACCGAAAAGAATATTTATTTGTTCCGAATTTATGCTATTCATTAGGTTCCCTCCGTATTCAATGCTATTATCGTCGTAGTGGAATATATATTCAATCTTGCTAAATCAACTCTTTCCAAGTAGCGCGAATAATTGCATGTTCCAGCATAGACTTAATGTCATCCTTATGTACTATTACCGCCATGCCGGTACTAGCTCTAGGCCCTTGTACGACTGAGCTATATCTCTCAACCCTGAAACCTTTGTATTCTTCTGGAATTCTTTGAGTCGTAAGCTGTTTTCCATTTTTCAACCTGATAATACCAGCTAGAAGTCCATCATTCTCATAATCATTACTACCTGCAAACTCAACTATTGCTCTATTCCCAAGCCATATGGTAATGCGGCGACGCTCCTGTCCAGATGATTCACGGTTTCCAAAGCCAATCTTAAAGGTGTACTCATGACCGTTTATTATCGTTGTTACCTCATATCCCTTGTCATAGCGTTCTAGATTGACACCCCCTCCCTTCTTAGGCCAGTTAAAGTCAAACGATCCGGTTTCAACAATGTTCAAGGTTGATTCAGGTACTAGCTTATTAACAGGAGATGGTTGAGAGGTCTCAATCTTGCTTTTCACTCCTCGCATATAGTTTAATATATCCTCGTCGGAGCAACGCCATTCATTACCTATCTCAAATCCATGAAGATTACCAAGCTCAAATTCGCGTATAATCGTGGTCTCATTCACTTTCATATATTCTGCAATTTCCTTTGGTGTTAATATACGTGGTAACGTATAGTCCGTCATAATTACCCTCCTTACGTATTAACGTATTATAATACGTATCAACGTGTTTGTCAACCCCCTAATGTAATTCCGTATAGAGTATGAAGAATTATATGACCGCAAGACACAGTGATAAAATAATACTAAATTCTCGTTTGATTGAATTCTATATGAAGGAGACCTACAGCACAAAGGTATAGAAGGAGGTATTAATTTCACAAACCACCGTACTGGACTCGAACCAATACACGCAAAGGCTCTGGTTCAGGTTGTTACAAATCGTATGCAGATGTTGACAAATGCCGACGTTTTGTAACATAATTGTATATGATGGAACAAGAGCGAATAAAGCAAGCCCTGGAAATTGCCAGAAGTCTAGGAGTACTTCGGCCAAGAGATCTAGATGCCTATGGTCTCCCACGTATGTACCTAAGTCGGCTGCATGACCGTAATCTGCTGCATCGTGTTGGGCGTGGACTCTACGTGACAGCTGACCTTGAGGCGACTGAACACCATACCCTAGCTGAGGCATGCAAGCGTGTGCCTCATGGAGTACTATGTCTACTCTCTGCGCTCCAATATCATGGGCTGACAACGCAATCGCCCTTTGAGGTATGGATGGCTATAGAACGAAAGGCGCGGCTACCACTAGTCACCCAGCCAGCCATGCGATTCGTTCGATTTTCGGGGAGAGCCCTGACAGAAGGCGTTGAAGAGAAACAGATCGAGGGAGTCGTAGTCAAGGTGTATAACCCGGCAAAGACTGTAGTAGACTGTTTCAAGTACCGCAACAAGATCGGGCTAGATGTAGCACTGGAGGCACTTCGTGACTGCTTCCGAACGCGAAAGTGTACGATGGACGAACTGTCGTATTATGCTCAGGTTTGCCGTGTGGCAAAGGTTATGAGACCATACCTTGAGGCTGTCGTATGAGGAAGAGACAGCCTGTCAACCTGACAGCCTCGGTTCGCCAGCGGCTATTAAACCGAGCTAGAGAGAAAGGCGAGGATTTTAACCTCGTTCTGACACGCTATGCTTTGGAGAGATTACTGTACCGTCTGGCACGATCCCAGTACGCTGATCGATTCGTCCTTAAAGGTGCGATGCTCTTTGCCGTTTGGGCTAATCGAGTCTACCGTCCTACTAGAGATCTAGATCTGCTCGGGTATGGGGACTCGTCCCAGCAAATGTTGACGAAGATATTTCAGGAGATATGCCTTACTGATGTCGAGCCAGATGGACTTGTATTTGATGCGAGTAGCGTTCGAATGAGCGAGATCCGTGAAGACCAGGAGTACGGGGGTTGCCGTGTGCAACTGGTGGCGTACTTGGCAAACGCTCAGATTAACTTGCAAATCGACATTGGATTTGGGGACGTGGTAAGGCCTGAAGCAGCGGAGATCGAATATCCAACGCTCCTTGATTTCCCATCTCCCCGAATCTGGGCGTATCCACGTGAGGCAGTCGTCGCGGAGAAGCTTCAAGCGACTGTTGCCTTAGGCATGGCAAATACTCGCATGAAGGATTTCTATGACCTTTGGGTAATAGCCTCACAGTTTTCATTCGACGGACCGTCATTGGTTGAGGCTATCAAAGCGACTTTCACACGACGCGGCACTCAAATTCCCATTGACGTACCAATTGCTCTTAGCGAAGCGTTTGCAGGGGGCCCGGGTAAGGCCAGACAATGGCAGGCGTTCCTCCAAAGAACCGGACTTGAGGAGAGAGGGGCTGAGCTTTCTCAAGTTATAACTGAACTGCGAGTATTCCTCATTCCTCCGATCTTAGCTGCATCGAAAGGTGAAGCCTTGACGCAATCATGGGTAGACGGCGGACCGTGGTCGTGAATCAAAGGGTAATATTATGAAATAGTTGAACTTGCGTGTAATTAAACATCTCTTTGTGATGTAGAAAGTATCCACAATTCGAGCCTAAAATAGCTAACAAAAAGCTAACGGAAGAAATGAAATGTCTTATGGTTGATTAATGTATCACGCTCGAAACAATATTTTACGATTGGTACATTAGTTCTATTTTAAGTGTAACACCTCATCGTGATATACTGGCATACAGTTTCCTAAACCGCGTGTCGGGCGTTCGATTCGCCCCAGGGGTACTATCTCCACACATGCGACTGGTTCATAGCTCCATCTCGTTCCTACATCAATGAGGGATAAATCAATATCGAAGATCAATCTAAAGAATCCGCTCTTAGGGTTATCAGAATATTTAAAAACATTCGTCACTTTGTCGCTTTAAGTAAACGTAAGTGACCCTTTAAGAGGAGTTCCTCATCCAAGCGAGTGAATCTCTGGCCAGAAAGCATTTCCTTTAGGTCAAGATTAAGAAACTCTAAAGCAAGCTGACACTCCCCATGAATAAATGCCCAACGAAGGGGAAACCATAGCTTCTGTATATCAAACTCACTATAGTCGAAAATATAAAATGTTCCGCCAACCTTTAGTGCCTGATAAGCATTGCTGATAATATTAATCTTCTGATAATCCTCAAATCCATGAAAGACAAAGGAAATGAATACCTTATCAAACTCCTCCTGATATGACGTAGGAGCCTCAATTCGCTCTTCTCTAAACGAGATATTAGGATATGGTTGGCACCGCTTTCGAGATAGGCTAAGCATCTCTCCAGAAATATCAAGCCCCAACACTCTGCCCGTATCCCCTAATTTTTGGGCGATCAGGCAATCGTTTCTGCCTGTTCCCGACCCAAGGTCTAGAACCGTTTGTCCTGGCTGAATCTCCATTTTTGCGACCACACTCTTTACTAAAAGAGAATAAAACCCTAGCGAGATAATATCCATAAAGAGGTCATAATGATGAGCTTCTCGTGGGCCCACCTCTACTCTCGACCTTTGTGAAATCATAATATGCCTCCATATGTTTGGACAAAAAGAGCTAGGAGAATTTGACAGCCTCTTCCGCTATCACTATTTCGCTTCATTAACCAACACCTCCTTAAATTTATACGGTAAGCAATAATCCAAGACAAGTGGAAACTCCTGGCATTATAAACCTCTTCAACAAAATTAACTTACTTTTAGGTTGGGAAATTTCTATAAGCAGCGGTTTCCTAAACCGTGTGTCAGGCGTTCGATTCGCCCCAGGGGTACCACCCCAATCCAAAAGGCAAATTTTTATTTGACAGCTACTTTGGGCATCTATACAATGGCACCAATTTATACCTATTTGTAAATAAGTGGAGGCGAGCCTCGCCTTTTTATCTGTAATCTGGGCTGAAAGGAGAGTGTGCAATGCTAAATAAACTTGCCATATGTGAACTGCTTGGCATTAAATACCCAATTATCCAGGGGGGCATGGCCAGGCTCGGAACTGCGGAGTTAGTTTCCGCTGTATCTGAGGCTGGTGGACTGGGAGTCATCGGTAGCGGCGATGCCCCTCCGGAATGGCTAACAGCCCAGATTAAAAACGTCAGGGAGAGGACCAGCAAACCATTTGCCGTAAATGTTTTGCTGATGTCGCCCTTCCTAGAGGATACTCTCAGGGTGGTAATCGAAGAACATGTCGGCATAGTTACCATGGGAGGGGGAAACCCCGGGGTGTATATATCCCGACTTAAAGAAGCTGGTACAAAAATCATTCCTGTTATTTCAACGGTGGCCTTGGCCCGGCGTGTCGAGAGGCTTGGCATAGATGCCATCGTGGCTGAAGGAATGGAGTCTGGAGGCCATGTCGGAGATACGACTACAATGGCCCTGCTGCCCCAGGTGGTGGATGCCGTCAAGGTTCCAGTAATCGCCGCCGGTGGAATCGCCGACGGGCGCGGGCTGGTAGCAGCCCTTTCCCTCGGTGCCCAAGGAGTACAGATGGGCACGCGCTTCGTCTGCTCCAATGAATGTGTGGCCCACAAAATGTTCAAGGAACGAATCCTTTCAGAAAAGGACAGGGGGACAGTGGTGATTGGCAAATCTATCGGGCATCCCCTCCGGTGCATCAAAAACCAGATGACCCGCCGCTTTGCTGAGATGGAACAAGCCGGCGCTTCTGAAGAGGAGCTCGGGGAACTTCTCATGGGGGGGCTGTTTAAAGGGACAATCGAGGGGAAGCTTGACGAAGGTGCATTAATGGCAGGCCAGATTTGCGGCCTGATAAATGAGATAAAGCCGGTAAAGAATATTATCGAGGATATCATGGCCGAAGCCCAAAGAGTGATTGAAAACATGACTGAACCGACGCAGAGCTAATCCCCTTTTAGCCCGATTGCATCTAAGGCAAAAGGGGCGAGAACTATCCCCCCAAGTGTATTCTGATATAATGACATGGTATTTGTAGGGGCGTAGCTCAGATTGGTAGAGCAGCGGTCTCCAAAACCGCAGGTCGTGGGTTCGAATCCTTCCGCCCCTGCCACGCCGAGGTGGTGGAATAGGTAGACACGCCATCTTGAGGGGGTGGTGGACGTAAGTCCGTGGGAGTTCAAGTCTCCCCCTCGGCACCAAACTCAGGTTTGCTTGGCTTGGAAAAGGGCGATACAATTCGATGTTACAGAGCGGAAGTAGCTCATTGATAGAAAGCTCCCTTATCAAAGATGAGGTCGCAAGTTTGAATCTCGGTTTGCGTTTGGGGTATCACGGCGGCGTAGCCAAGAGGTTAAGGCAGGGGTCTGCAAAATCCCTATGCAGCGGTTCGAATCCGCTCGCCGCCTCCTTAACCCAAGTTGAATATAAGTAACATCATTTTCAAATCAATGCCGAGGTGGCGGAACGGTAGACGCGGCGGACTTAAAATCCGCTTCCCGAAAGGGAGTGTGGGTTCGATTCCCTCCCTCGGCACTCTGGTTCAACCCAACATCTTTGCTTGCGGCGTGTTGCCTTCCAAACAAGACTCATCTAACATTGCCAGGGAGCCTGGTATCTCCATATGCCCAGCTTATTTCAGTTGAACTCTTCCTTGCCCATGACCGTAAATATAATGGCAGGTATCCCAACAAACCACAGGCAGAAGAGGGAACAAATGGACCCTGCAAGAGCCAACCCCCAGTTTCTCCTCTGCAGTGCATAGATGCCCCCCACTATTGCCATTGCTCCCAGCAGGACCAATATAACAGTGACAATAAAAAAATTGTGCATACCAGCAACTCCCAGAGGAACTCCGACAGATAAGCTGCCTCCAACTGCAACCGCTATCCCCCAAACCACCCCCCCCCCTCCAGCAACAATGCTCAGAATGCCAGCAGTTGTTGGTTTCCAAGTTCTATTTCCCATCTTACCTCCTTGCTCTCCGCTCCCGCCATGGAATCACCAGCGGGCGATAAGCATTGTATCCTAAGGTTGATTATACTATCAACTTTAACTTCGCCCAGATGCCTGCCATGTTTAAGCATCAATCGCCACAACTTGACACATGCCAAGAAATTTGTTAGATTAATAGTGTCCCAAGTAACCAAGTTAGAGTGAAGAGAAAAAATAGTACCAAGTAAGCAAGAGCTGAAAAGGAAGATGACAAAGGCAAGGTTACTTGGGACTTTTTTTGTCCTATTACAGTAGACAAGACAGTTCTTTTCCCTTTTTACCCCCCCCTTCTCTTATCAATCACGCAATTATTCAGTATCATGTCCCCAACCGGAGGATGTGATTCAGCTCCATAGTTGCTACACTAGGTCCAGACATCAGGTATAGCAAACGGGGCATTCTGCACAGGAGATATCCGCCAGAAAAAGAGCGAGGCAACATGACAATAACTACAAGGGGGCAGTCCTCTCTCATCATAGTGGCAATTCTGCTACTGGCTACTATCTCTACAGGTTGCCAGGCACAACCTTCTATAACCATCAGCCCGGCAAGCTTCAATTTCAGCTGCCAGGAAGATAACCCTGCCCAATTATCCGAGACTCTGCATATAGTTAACTCTGGTAGCAACATACTTCAATGGTCAGCATCAAGCACGGCAAGCTGGCTCACAATATCTCCATCCCATGGTAATGCCACAGGAGAGACAGACAATGTATCTCTTGCCGTAAATACCTCGGGAATGAAGGCTGGCGAATACGTGGCACTCATCATTGTCCTATCTCCAGAGGCAGCTAATTCTCTCCAGACGGCGATGGTAAATCTATCTGTCTACTCGCCAGATCAACAGGGAAACGGCGTGACAGATGCGCTGAATACCGAACAGCTCCTGAAAACAGGATACAATTACCCGGGACAGACCATCACCGTGGAAGGAACCATCGTTACCAGTTATTATGCCCAGGGCTACAAGGGGGAGCCAACCTTCCTCAATTTTCACGACCCTTACCAGGGCCACTTTACCGCTATAATATGGGGAGAGGATAGGGGGAGTTTTCCCTCACATCCCGAGAGCTACTACCTGAATCATAAGGTGAGGGTCGCGGGGAAAATTCAGATCTACCACGGCTCTCCAGAGATGGTACTACATGATCAAGAGCAAATTTGGTTTGTGGAATAATAAAGGTCTGGCAGGACTACTGGTCCTGACTCTTCTAATTACCAGTATGTCCTGTGTAATCCCTCAGGGAAACACCGTGCTGGTTACCAGGGTTATCGACGGCGACACCATAGAGATTGAAGGTGGAGCTAAAATCCGCTACATTGGCATCGATGCTCCTGAGATAGCATATGCACAGCAGGCAGGGGAATTCTTTGGCCAGGAGGCTAGCGAAAAGAACCGTGAGCTTGTTGAGGGCAAAAGAGTATATCTGGAGAAAGATACTCAAAATGAGGATGACCATGGCCGCCTGCTAAGATATGTGTGGGTGGATGATATGATGGTTAATGCCGAGCTTGTTAAGCTGGGATATGCTTACTCCTATACCTGTCCACCAAATGTCAAATACCAGAAATACTTCCTGCAGCTTGAGGAAGAGGCACGAGAACAGGAACAAGGGCTGTGGGCAACTCGCTGAAAATAACAAAATACGGTAAGATAGGCGACGCCCTGAGCAGCAGGTAGAGCACAGGGGCGAGACTCACATGAAAAATAAGCTCAAATGGTCATTGCCACTGATGGTGGGCTTAGTTATGCTACTGGTTGGCTCAACAGCATGTGAGATGGCCTCTCAGATAGCCCCCGTGCTGGAATACAGCCCAACAAAACTGGAATTCACCATACAACAGGGTGCCCCCAATTCAGATAATCAGTCAGTAGACATATGGAACTACGGGAAAGGGTTTTTCCACTGGACCGTCTCCAAAGATAAGGATTGGGTGATTTTAGACCCCACCAGTGGCACCGCATACGGAGACAAAATAGCAACCACAGTTACTGTCGCGGTGAACTCCTCGAATATGACCAGCGGGAACTACACGGCAAATATCACTATATCGGCTCCAGGGGCACTACAATCACCACAAGTGGTGTTAGTCTATCTAGAGATCAAGCCTCAAGATCACTAGAGCTGAGATATTTCTTTAGCTAGGTTGCTGCTTCCTTGCCATCACTGACTTCACCGCCTGGACAATAGCAGTGGCAGTCAATCCATACTTCTCCAGCAGCTCATCAGCTTTGCCTGACATGGCATAGGAATTTTTAAGGTTGACGAAGGACATAGGCACCGGTATTTTCTCTGCTACGACCTGGGCAACACGACTCCCCAATCCCCCCTGGGCAAGATGCTCCTCAGCAACAACAAGAGCTCCCGTCTCAGAAGCTGCAGTAACCACCACTTCCTCGTCCAGGGGCTTGAGGGTGGACATATTTATTACCCGACAATTTACCCCTTGCCGCGCTAACACTTCTGCCGCCTCCAGTGCCTTGGCCACCATAATTCCCATGGCTACGATGGTGACATCTCTTCCTTCCCTCATCATAGCAGCCCTTCCCAGGGTAAACTGGTAGTCTCGGGGACAAACAAGCGGAGCCTTGCCACGACCCATCCTGACATAGAATGGACCATACATAGCGGCAGCTACCCTTATAGCCTGGGCCGTCTCTACGGCATCGGCCGGGACAACCACGGTAAAGCCGGGAAGAGAACAATACAGGGATAGGTCCTCGATGGCCTGGTGGGAAATGCCATCCTCTCCTACTGTAATTCCACCATGCGTAGCAAAGATCTTGACATCCAATCCCGTCTGGGACAGGCAAATTCGCGCCTGGTCGAAACAGCGAGAAGAGATAAAGACGGCAAAGCTGCTGGCAAAAACTATCTTGCCCGAAGCGGCCAGCCCTGCAGCTATTCCTATCATATTTTGCTCTTCAAGGCCGCAATCAAAGAAGCGCTGAGGAAACTCTTGAGCAAAGAAATGCGTCATGGTAGAAGGAGACAGGTCAGCATCCAGAACCACGATTTTCTCATTCTCATGACCCAACTCAACCAGAGTCTTGCCATAGGTTTCACGCGCAGACACTTCTTGAGTCATTCTATTGCAACTCCTGCAATGCTTTCGCTGCTTCCTCAGACGTGGGCGCCTTACCATGAAATTTGGCATTGTTTTCCATGAAGCTAACCCCTTTACCTTTAATGGTATGGGCAATAATAATAGTGGGTTTCCCTTTCTTTGTCTTGGCCTGCGTGATAGCACTAAGAATCTGCTTGATGTCATGGCCATCGATGTCAATCGTATTCCAGCCAAAGGCCTGCCATTTCTGGCTCAGGGGTTCAATGTTCATGACTTCCTGAGTAAATCCCGTGAGCTGCATTCCATTACAATCAACTATAGTAATTAAATTGTCCAGTTTGAAGTGGGCAGCAAACAGGGCTGCCTCCCAGGTCTGCCCTTCCTCGCACTCACCATCACTGAGCAGAACATAAGTCCAATATCCCCTGTTATCAAGTCTGGCAGCCAAGGCCACTCCAATGCCAAAAGACAGCCCCATGCCCAGAGAACCGGCTGACATCTCTACCCCTGGCGTTAGCTTGCTGTCAGGATGCCCCTGGAGCCGACTCCCCATCTTTCTCAGGCTGCCTAACTCCTCTACGGGAAAATAACCACTCTCTGCCAGAGCAGCATACAACACGGGAGCGGCATGCCCCTTGCTCAAGATGAAGCGGTCGCGATCCGACCAGTGGGGATCCTGCGGCCTGTGTCGCATTACATGAAAATAAAGAGCGGCAAGGATATCGGCAGCAGACAGGGATCCACCAGGGTGACCACTGCCTGCGGTGGCTATCATGGAGATTATATGACAGCGTAGCTTTCTGGCTATTTCCTCAAGTCTAGACGGCGGCAAATCTAACCTATCCCCTGGAGGAACTGCCTGAGCAGAAAAGGGTGTAACGTCTTCTGTCATGAGATACAGGGGAATTTTAAACTAGAGGCCATCTATTTGTCTATGTCCCTGCCGAAGACTTTTGATTTTCCCACAAAAGCGAAAAACATGGTGTACGAGATATATTGCTACACTTTTTCTCAAGATAGACCTGATTGCGAGGGCTAATATAATTCAGGCATAATGATGCCGTGATTATCGATTTTCATACACACATCTTCCCTTCACATATCAGGGAGAGCCGTGAGGAGTACATCAAGCGTGACGCCTGCTTTTCCCTGCTCTACTCTGATCCCAGGGCCAGGATGATAACTGCTGAGGAGCTAATCGCCAGCATGGACAAAGCCGAGATTGACCGCTCTGTTGTTCTCAACATCGGATGGTTAAGCCATAATCTCTGCAGAGAAACCAACGACTACATACTGGAAGCCATCTCCCACTATCCCGACAGGCTCATTGGATTCTGCATGGTTCAGCCCCAGGCAGG
>JAGGVQ010000003.1 GCA_021157895.1 Dehalococcoidia bacterium
GCCTTAGCGGACCACACCCCGATGTAGTAATGACTGATAAGCTTCACCTGATCAAGTTTCCCACACTGCTCATTCATGGAGCACAGGATCAAATAGTTCCTGTTGAGCATGCCCAGGAAGCTTGTAGTTTGATTCCCGATGCAAAGATAGAGGTGCTTGACGAGTGTGGCCATTGCTCACAGATGGAAAAGGCGCCAGAATTTAATGAAGTAGTAATGCAATTTCTAGAATCTGCTAGCTCTACTCGTAGCTCAGGGACGAGGATATAGCAAAATCTGTTACCTATCCCCGAAAGCCTCTCCTTCACACAGGACCGAACAATCTGGCTTCTTGTTACATCGTAATTCGAATGGGAGGCACGATTCAGAATATGGTGTCATGGTAATCACACGAGCAGTGATTCGTACTGTAATCTACTTTTTTGTCTTACAGTTGAAATCGGCCATGCGGAGGGATTGTCTCATCTTGCCATGCTCCTGCGGAATAATACGATGCCGATGGCGAAGAGAGCTGCCGTCCAGCCGATAAACCAGTAAAGCTCAGGGAGAATGCTGGTAAAGCCAACGCCTTTAGTGATGACATCCCGACAGGCATCCATAGCGTGTATAAAAGGAAGGGCTTCAGCAATACTCTTGATTACTGAAGGCATCTGCTCCACTGGCCACCAAGCCCCGGAAATCATAGCTAGGGGAACTATGAACATCCAGGGAGCCCCCGATGCCTGTTCTTCACTTTTTGCCAGGGTGCCGAGTATCATACCTATTCCCATACAGCAAATTCCCATGATAAATAAAATAAGAAAAGCTAATCCAAAATTGCCAATTATGCTCAGACCCATTAGAATCCCGACTCCAAGATAAATCGCTATGGAGATGATAATCACTGGGATAAAGGGCAAGGTATAGCCGAAGATAAAGTCCGACGGTCTGGCAGGAGTGGTCATCAATCGAGATAAGAACCCTCTAGCTCTGTCCCTTACCATAATCCCTCCCACCGATGTTATTAGAATCATTAACCCAAAGACAGCCATCCCGGGAATCAAGTAATTGATATACTCGTCTTTTATCTCCACTTGCTTCTCGCTCAATTCAACATTTAAGGGAACGGGAATGTTTAGAAACCCAAGAGCAGCCTCCCGAACTATAGGCATGACACGCTGGGGCAGCATGGGGGCGGCTTGGTTATAGGCTAACGTGAGCTTACTAGCTTGATGGTGTTCTATTGCTTCGCCAAATCCGTGAGGGATAAGCAAATAGATTGATAATCCACCGGCATTCAATTCTTCTTCAGCTTCAGTTTGACTCTTATATATGGGAGAGCTCACCTCAAAGGCAGGAATGCTCTCGAGACAATCCACAAAGACAGCAGAAATTTGGCTTTGGTCTTCGTCTACTATCCCTAAGGAGATAGGGCGAGTATCCTGCCCTCCAAAAGCAAAAGAAAAAATTAAAATAAAAGCCAGAGGCATCCCCAGAAGAAATCCCAAAGATACCGGGTCGCGATAAAGTTCTTTTAGATTCCTCTTGCCTATCTCCCAGAATCTCAATCTCTGAACTCCTTACCGGTAAGCTGGATTAAGACATCTTCTAAGGTCGGCTCCTCCAGCGCCGCGGAGTGAACAGTGGCACCCTTTAAATAGAGATAGTCGGTAAGCTCTCTGAAATCCAGCTTCTTGTCAGATATTCTAAGCTTTCCCTCGACCTCTTTTACCTGGGAGTATCTGCCTTTCAGTCCGTACATAAGTTCATCCGTGATGTTTTCTGCCGAGATGAGCATAGTGCGGGTCTTAAGGAAGTTAGCTTTAAGTTGTCCTGGGGCGCCCTCGGCTACGATTCTACCTTCGTCAATAATCGCCACCTTGTCGGAGAGGAAATCAGCCTCCTCCATATAGTGGGTGGTAAGCAGAATGGTCTTTTTTCCCTTTAGCTGGGCAATGTGCTCCCATGTTGCCCTTCTCGCCTGTGGGTCGAGCCCCAGAGTGGGCTCATCCAGAAATAAAATTGAGGGGGCGTGTACCATCGCCATTGCTGTGCTCAGCCTCCGCTTCATCCCTCCAGAGAATTTACCCACCCTATCTTTCCCTCTCTCTGTCAAGCCCATGACCTCCAGTAGTTCCCCTGAACGGCTTTTTACCGCGTCGGAGCTCATGCCGTGAATTTTGCCTATCAGAGCCAGATTCTCCCACGAGTTGAGATGCTCTGAAATGGCAGTTTCCTGTGGTGACACCCCGATGAGCTCCTTAACCTTGAGTGGTTCCTTAATAGTGTCATATCCCATTATTTGTGCTGTGCCCTCAGTGGGCTTCAAGAGGCAGCACAGCATGTTGATAGTGGTCGTTTTTCCCGCCCCATTGGGGCCCAAGAGAGAAAACAATTCCCCCTGCTCAATTTTAAGGTCAATGCTATTTACTGCTATCAAGCTGTTGAAGCGCTTGGTGAGCTTAAAGGTTCGTATGGCATCCATTCTTCTCTCTTTCGGGTATACTCTAGTCTGCTCCAGCTCAAGACGCTAGGCTGCAATTGACCATAAGTATAACACGCTGGTTGCAACGGTATTGCCCTGTGGGGTTACTAAAGAAGGACTTCTTGTATCGGCTATGTATGGTACTAAGCCAGCGGCCATTTGTATTGTTGAACAAGAAGATGAAATGTCTAGTCTTTGACATGCTATCAAAACAATTGTTGGCAAGTGCTACAATAATGATTACTGGGGGAACTATGTCTCCATCCCAAGAATAATATAGCTGGATTTGGAGAGGTAACAGCAAATGCTAGTTCTGCTCAGCTATCTGCTAGGATCTATCCCCTTTGCTTACATTGCGGGTCAAGTATTTAAAGGGATAGACATCAGGAATTTTGGTGATGGCAATGTCGGAGCAGCCAATGCTTACCGGGAAATAGGGCCTGCTGCTGGTGTGGCTGTTCTCATAGCTGATGTATCTAAGGGAGCAAAAGTAGGCATGGTTGCACAGGCCTTTGCCTCGCAACTTGTGGCCCTTCTAGCTGGTTTCGCTGTAGTGGCAGGCCACAATTGGCCCATCTACATTGGTTTTAGAGGTGGGAGAGGGCAAGCAGCGACAATAGGTGTGTTATGTGCTTTGTTGCCGTAGGCGATGTTTATTCTGCTGGCAGTGTGTGTGGTGCCCTTCATAATCACTCGCAATACAAAGATGGCTGGCGTCATCCTATTTGCGCCACTGTGGTTTGTAGCTTTACTGACGGGAGCCTCGGGTGTTCTAGTTGCTTATAGTATTGGGCTGCCTTGTTTGGTAGGTTTGACACACTTTTTGACTATCAGGCATTTGCCGGGTGATGTCAAAGAGAGATCCAGATATATGCTGTAGGGCATGTGGTTTTAATATAGAGAGATAGACATAGTGCGATGAAAGTTGAGCAAAAGTGGATATCTGATAATTTTAATCAAGCCCGGCCTAGCTTTCCGTTTAATGAATCTGAATATATGGTATCTAAACCGTGCTATACTGGCGGCAATGTTATTCATTTGACTTCTTCGGAGGGAGGCAACGATCGGTTTGTTTGATAGAGTTGCTGAACTGATGACACAAGTCTCCATGGAGGATATAACCCAGGAGAGGGCCAGACGTGAAAGGCAAAGGTGAGCACCCTGAAGAAGGGTAGCCTGACAGTAACCATTTAGAAAAAGGAGGTGCAAAGTGCCAGATATTGCCGTTATGACGGATACTGTAAGCTATATGCCGGAGGAAGTAGCTAACAAATACAATATAACGCAAGTCCCCACACATATCATTATTGATGGTGAAACATATGCTGAAAATCAGCTAGATTTAGGGGAATTCTACCAGAAAATGCCAAAATGGAGAGAGGAAAATAATCTGCCCTCGACTTCGTCTCCTTCCCCTGATGATTTTGTGAGGGCATTCCGCAAATTAAGTAAGGACCACCAATCTATCGTATATGTTGGCTATAGTAAACATCTAGGCATGGCTGTACAGTCAGCTTTGCTTGCCAAGGGTTTGGTTAAAGATGAATTGGCTAAGACGAGGATAAAAATACTTGACGCAAAGACTTCCCTTGGAGCCCAAATGATGATAACACTAGAAGCTGCTAGAGCAGCTAATGCTGGGAGTGATCTCAAAACGGTATTAAAGGTGGCTAATGAGATGATAACAAGGATGAATTCTATTCTCTTATTGGATGATCTGTATTTTCTGGCAAAGGGTGGAAGAATACACAAAGCACGTCCATGGGCAGATTCTAAAGTTAGTAATACAACAATCTTGAAGATAGGTGCTTCTACCGAAGGCAAGCATACGCCTGTCACGAGGTGTAGGACTAAAGGTGAAGCACTTAACGCACTATTTGATTTAATACAGGGCCAACACGTTGATAGTAAATTACATGTTGCCATTAATCATGCTGACGCCTTGGCTGAAGCTGAACAGCTTAAAGAAAAGGCCTTATCACAGTTCCAATGTGAAGAGGTATTTATAAGCAATATTGGTCCCCTGGTTACAATTCACACAGGGCTGGGAACCCGTGCTTTCTCTTGGTGGGCAGAATAGAACCTTCCCTGAGATACGAAGGCTCTATTTACAGAGCTAAGCTCGTAATCCTATTGATAAACCCTTTCCGCACAAATTAAGCTGGAAGCTATCTCGTACTCTGTAAGACTGATGAACCAAGAGACCGCGCATTATCTATGAACGAATAGCTGGCTCATAGAGGTTTAGATCACCGGCATGTTGCCCTGATCTAGAAGCTGACGCCTGGATGTAACTTTTTGGAGCTACACTAAATGACGTTCTGTTTAGTAGTCTCGTGCAGAAATAGAACTATCAGAAAGTCTCACATGGCCTGTGGCTATCTCTCAGCTTTGCCGGTTTCACTCAATTTGTATACATAGAATCCGTCTCTTATGTTCCAGCAATTTATTACAGGGTGGTCTTCAAAGTCAGGATATTTCTCCAAAGATCCCCACTCAATTTTGTAGGAATCAACTGTTCTATGGCGTGGGAAACCACAAAGTAGTAATTTTCAGGTGCAGCCCTAATGTCTTCTTGGGGATCTTTTTCGTCTCTTCTCTCTGTTCAACTTCTTTGAATAGGTCGGAGTGTTTGCTAATTACTTCATCTAGAGGGATTGGTTCCCGTATCGCCTTTCTGGGATTAAGATATCGCAACGTTTTATCCAGCTTGGCAATTCTTCTATCTTCAAGCCAAAATTCGTATGCAATTCTCAAACCGGTAGCTCAGTTAGTTAATTCGTTGCTTACGACCAGATATGGGCCTCGCGACACCAAAACAGTTGGTGTAGCATCAACACCCTGTTCACGCAATACCACTTTGGTGGTGATTACAGGTCGGTAAATGTGTCTTACTTGTCTGAAGACAAAATAAATAAGAGCTAGATTAGCGGCAAGTACTCCAATATTAAATACAAGTGTAATATTCATTTTCCAGAGGCGAGTTGAGGCATGCTACCTCTTCTTTCGCATGAGCTTCTTCACTGGCTTGCCGCCCACTGTCACCTGTCTAACGCTTCGCCCGTATGATTTGGCTAGTTCGCCGGAGATGCCAATCTCTTTCCCCCTAAGAATTTCTGATAGGTGTTTCTTAGCTGCCTTGCCACCATATTCATCTAGTTCTGGCGCATCATAATCAGCAATTCTTATCCGAGCACCATTCATTATTTCAATAGTATCTCCATCTATCACCTTTTTGACTCTTGCTCTTGGCATGACTCACCTCCTTAATAACTTCAGATGATCACTTGATGACTTCTTGCCACAACTGGTGACGGAGTCTTTGCCGTAGTTTTTCGGTGATTATTGAGTTCAGGTAGGGATCAAATGTCCCCTGAATCTTATCCTTAAGCTCCACCAGTTGGGGCGCAATCTCCTTTAGGTAATCTTCGTCTTTGGGTATCTCAATAGAATCCATGCCAACCTCCATCCACACCTTGAGGTAGCATGCTTCACTTTCCGAAGAGCATGTGAGGTGCTGTCTACCCCAGGAGAGATGCCAGCCAAAGAGCTCTTGCTCAGCCTTAATTCCCCCTGTGGCTTTGGGTAATTCCTTTGTAACCAATGGCCTATGGCTTAAGACCTTTTCTTGGTAGAACTTACCAAGGGTTTCTTCTCCCACCTTTTCCATCACCGTTTTGATAAATAGGTCAATGTCTAGCCCCTCTTTGGTTTTTTTCCTTTTACCAAAGCTCTTGGCTTTTTCAATCCGGGATTTGACCAAGTCAATGACTGCCCGGTAAACCTCAAGCTGCTCATCATCGGTAAGCCCAAGGATATCCCCTATTATAATTTTGTCCAATTCGCGGCGGTCCGGCTTGACCTTGTCCAAGGAGACTTTATCAGGAGAGGAGGCGCCGAGCTCAAGAAAGATTGAGGCTATTTCTCTTTTGCTCATATTCTCAGAAGCTTCTCTAAGCTTCTGCATTTGATGCAGAGTGAGATTAGAGGGGTTATGAATATGAATGCCTTCGACCATCCAGACATCGAGGTCTAGGGGGCCTCCTCCACCTCCAGGTTGTCTTCCACCAAGCTCGGCAAAGAGAGCTGATATGGTGCAATTCAATTGGGCGCAAATTTCCTCAGCTACCACTTTGTTGCTAACGCCAACCCCATAGAAGCTTTTGTTCAGGTAATATGCGGAGTGATTGAGTAAGACAAAAAATCTTTCCCTGAATCGCTCCGGAAACCCGGCAAAATCGAAAATGCCTTTCCCTAAGTCATACCACCTCTCCCTTGAAGCGCAGGTGGGGCGGAGGTGGTAGCCCTTGCGTTCGCCCTCGCGGATATACTTGAGAACATTAGTGCCCCTCAACTCCCTCTTGTCTTTATGAATCATCAGCACTCGGTATTTCAAGTCCTCGGGCTTAACCATGATTGATTTGCATTCCCTGGGGCTCTTAATCACATAGTTAGGTACCCAATTACCTTTATCATCCTGATGCATCCAGAACTCTGGCTCAATTCCCCGTCTTTTTATCTCGTCCTCAGTTAAATAAAAGAACTCATTGGCACCAGTCTTTATACCAAATTTAACCTCTGCGATTTGCTTCAAGGGTACCAGCTTACCCTTGCCTTTCTCCAGAATCTTAAAGAATATCTCCGGCGCTCTGATGTATTTGCCCCACTTGGAGCCAACATATTTCCCCGTTTCCGCATCAAATCCTTCCTCCCTGAGCTCTGCCTGGGATTTTGGGGAAACCCTCAATTCCTCGTTCTGGTAGAATTCAGAGTGAGCCATGATAGTCTTTATCAGCTTGTCAATTTCGTTTAATCGCTCAATCTGCTTTTTCCACATTTCCTGGGTGGGGGAAATAAAGTAGCTCAATGGCTTAAAAAGGTAGACAAAGCGAACCAAGTTCTCGTCTCGCTCCTTTTTGTTATTGCATTTCTCCAGGATGACAATGCAGGTGTTGACATCAGCTTCCTCAAACCAGCGTTCCACCTTGGACTCAATGATGGCGATGATTTTGTAGTTATTGATGAAGAATTCCTGAAGTCCCTTGCCGTAGTCCACATCCAGCCAGGAGTTGGAGACGATGAAGCCAAAGCGCCCACCATTCTGGAGGAACTTCATCCCGTGGACAAAGAAATAGGCGTGAATACCAGCCCTCTTTGAGATTTCGGCGATTTTCTTGCCAGTGTTGTCTTTGAGTGCTTTGTCTATAATTCTTGCCTTAAAATCCCTGACCTGCGGAGCGATTTCTGGCATCTCCTCCTGGCGGGTATAAGGGGGATTTCCTACCACGCAATCAAACCAGCGAGGATAAATAAGTTCCCTCTCTTTCATATCGAGCCTTTTTGCTATTGCTTTTCTTGATTTCGGGGGCAGCTCAAATCCTCCCTCGGTGCTCAATAGGGCAAAGAAGTCTTCCTGAAGAATATTGGGGTAATTCTTGTCCACCCCCAAATCTCTGATGGCCAGGTTTATTGTTGAAAGGTGAGCGGGGAACTTGGCAATGTCATTACCCCAGAGGGTGTCCAGGATATCCTCATGACTTAAGCGCTGATTTGCCAGCTTTTTGTGCTGATAGGCTCTCACCAGGAATGTGCCGGCACCGCAGGCGGGGTCAAATACCTTGTCGTCTTCGTACTTCAGGCAGAACCTGAGAATGATGTCAACGACATAGTCATTGGTGAAATACTGTCCTAACTTGTGGCGCTCCTCCTGAGGGATGAGCCTCTCGAAGATGGGCCCGATGATGTCGCCCAGCTTGGAGAAATCGTATTGCCCGAGCACGCCCACCAGTTCTTCTATCTCTTTGATTACCTCTTTCTCATCGGGAAAGGCAATGGCATCGATAAAATCGGTGGTGTAGATGGTCTCGTAATCTATCTTTAGCACTTCGTCGAAGAAGCTCTGCAATATCTTTTGAAGCTGTGCCCCTTTGAGCAAGCCGTGTGGTATTTCAAGGGGGGGAAGCTCATGTGGACGCCTGGCTTGAAGCACATCATAAAAGAGGATTTTGTTCACCAAGAGATAGGCAGTCTGCCTCGCTGCTTTATCAAAGTCCTGAGGCTGCCAAACAAAGCTCCACCCCTGTTCATTAAACCATTTACCTAGTTCTGCCGAGAAACCAGTATCTTTATGGCACCGGTCTTCAATTATTCCAGTATAGTATTTGGAAAGTCTGTCTATCTTAGTATGAAGCCTGTAGATGAGAAGCTCATCAATTGCCTGCTTGGGCTCAGGTTCCTTCCCAGTTGACACCAGATAAAGTTTGGTAAGGAATGCATCAAGTTGTTTAACAATACTCTCTTTATTTTTTGTAGTTTCAAGCTGTTCTAAGTTCTCTATCGCTGAGAGGTGGTATTTATCAACCATTTGCTCTTCAAGCGGTTTTAATGCATTAGCGCTCTCAGTATTAAACCAGATTAGCTCTTGGAAGTTGGTGCTGGCAAAGTACTTGGCATTTCGTCTATTTGCCTTTTCCCATGCTGGCTTCTTGAGCTCAATTTCGTCAAAAACATCAAAGTAAGGAGGCTTCGCTTCTATTACACACAAAACACTATGGCTGCGGCGAGACTCACAAATTACGATATCTGGTGATTTTCTATCAGCGCCGGAGGTATCTACATCAGGAAGACCTAAATCAAGGTTTTTCTGCTCAATAATCTCTCTCATCCAGTGCATGAGTACTGCTACAGCGCTGCGCTCGGTTTTATAAGCGCTGGGGTTAAAAGGGCTGGGGATTCTAACCGCTTTGCCGATTTTGGTTCTCTTCACGATCTCTTATAACCTCATTTACAATTCTTCTAGCAACTTCAAAGACTGCAGCAAGCCTAATTATTTTCACATCAGCCAAGCCTTTTATTTTGGAAAATTTCTCCAGCGGTTGATTTGCCATTCCTTTAAAGGAACCAAACCGACTAAGAATATCTGCAGCAATATCCTCAGCTGACTTGCCTTTAATTCCTGGCGCTAGCAGGATTGCCAGAAGCTCCCTATCGCTAAGGTTTTCGGCCCCTAATTCCCGAAGTTTCCCTCCAGGATGATGCCATTTATTTGCTTTACTCTCCACTGCCACTGAGTCCAATGTCCCATACTTTAGCGTTGCTTTTGTAGATATCCTAGCACTAAACATAAATGTTTCCTAGAAGTGTTTATTTAAGACTGGATTAAACTCTGAAGTTGAAGTAATAAAATAGCGCTTTGTTACCGTCTTAATAACTTATATCATGCCACTCTCGCCTAAGGAGATATCTAAGGAAAAGGAGGGAGTTCTGTCTACCGTGCAGTATGGTGGGCGGTACGGGACTTGAACCTGTGACC
>JAGGVQ010000012.1 GCA_021157895.1 Dehalococcoidia bacterium
GCTGGAGAAGGTCCCAAGGGTTGGGCTGTTCGCCCATTAAAGCGGCACGCGAGCTGGGTTCAAACCGTCGTGAGACAGGTTGGTCTCTATCCGTCGTGGGCGTTGGAGATTTGAGAGGAGCTCTCCTTTGTACGAGAGGATCAGGAGGGACGAACCTCTGGTGTGCCAGTTGTTGCGCCAGCGGCAGTGCTGGGTAGCTACGTTCGGATGGGATAAGCGCTGAAAGCATCTAAGTGCGAAGCCCACCTCAAGATGAGATCTCCCACTGGTTTAACCAGGTAAGGCCACAAGTAGACTACTTGTTTGATAGGCGGCGTGTGTAAGCGGAGTAATCCGTTCAGCTAAGCCGTACTAATGGCCGAGGCCTTAACCTGCATCGGTTAGAGCACAAAACCTATTTGATTGCACGACGCGGGGTAGAGCAGTGGTAGCTCGTCGGGCTCATAACCCGGAGGTCGCTGGTTCAAATCCAGCCCCCGCTACCAATTCCTGGCAGTATAGAGAACTTCCCTAGTGGAAGTTCTCTTTGTTTCGAGAGGTATGAGGCGGACCCCATTGTTAGGACAGGATAGGGGGAGTATTAAGATTGGATCCCGCTATCCTCAAGGGGTTTAGTGTTAAGGATTCTACCATATCCCCATTAGTGGATTCTATCGAGATTGCTGAGTATACCTCGGTCGGTATCCGGTAACCATGGGTCTGGTGGGGACGCTCGGCGTTGTAGAAACAGAAGTAGTTACCAAGGCCAATCCTGGCTTCTCTGCCATCCTCGTATGCTTTCAGATACACCTCCTCGTACTTTACTGACCGCCATAGCCTCTCTATGAACAGATTGTCATTGTAGCTTCCCTTCCCATCCATGCTGATTCTGACTCCATGCTGCTTCAGGAGACCGGTAAACGCCTCGCTGGTGAACTGAGCACCCTGGTCGGTGTTGAAGATCTCAGGCCGTCCTCTCTTGAGCGCTTCCAGGGCTACCCTGGCTTTAAATGATGGGCTGTGTTTCCTTCGGTTCTGTTTCATGTCCTGCTCCTCCTACTTTTGTTATTTTAGGGGCAGAACCTGCTCTTAACAACCTGTCCGAAATTCGGGGGCCACCTCACTCAGCCGAGAGCGTTATCCTGCGGCTCTTCCCTTCCGGAAGTTAATGATGTTCCCTTTCTCAACTCTATCGTAGTGAATTATGATCATGTTAGGGTATTCACTTTCTTCGTGGAAACTTGCCTCCCCTATTTCTCTCTTAACATCGTCCAGCTTTGGCTCCATAGGGGGCTCAAGATGGGTCGGATAGACCGATAGCAGGCCATCGGGCTTTAACACTCGATAGACCTCACGTAAGAGTTGCCTTCTATCCTCTCCCTTCGGAAAGTAATAATAGTGGAGAACATCGTAGAGAAGAACCACGTCAACGGATTCACTATCGAGATCGATTTGCGACTTGCCTGATGGAACTAGCCTCCTCACATTCTTCAGGCCTGCTAGTTTAACCCTATTCATTAATTGGTCTAAGGCTAGTTCGTCTTCATCTACCGCATAAACTATAGATCCCTCCCCCACCAACCTCGCGGCGGGAATGGTGTAATTTCCATGGCCGCAGCCAAAATCCAATACATCTTGTCCCTCTGTGATGCCAATATGTTTTAATACCCTCTCACTTGTTTGTTCCCGCCATTCCTCCGTGTTGTCTTTCACCAGACTTTTCCCCCAGTAACTTTCCAGTCATCTTATAATCCCACTTGTTAAGATGCAACATCCCACCTTCTTTCAGCGCAAGCTAGCCTATCTTTCCCGCGGTCGATAGTTTACAATGGCTCTCGTCTCGGCAAAGCGGCAGTCATAGGTAACTCTCCTGCCACTTTATCTCTATTATAGAGAATTGACAGGCATCCCAATGTCATAATAAACTCAAACAGTAATGCCTGAAACGGGTAAAGCGATACCAACTTTAGTTGGGAAAACCATAGCAGATTCTAAAATTCCCGGTGTGACAGCTTGAATTTTGGAGAGGAGAAAATGAAATGAAACTAGGGGCCAAGTACATTCGCTGGTTTGAAGAGATAAAGACTGAAGATGTTCCGCTGGTTGGTGGTAAAAATGCCTCCCTGGGAGAGATGTATCGTGAACTTACCAGCCAGGGAGTTAAGATTCCCAATGGTTTTGCGGTAACTGCTGAGGCATACTGGCACGTCATAAATTCAGCGGGCATTCTTAATGACCTCAAGAAAGCCGTAGGAGGTTGGGGAGAAACTGATGTAGCTGACCTTGCCCAGCGAGGCAAAAAAGCGCGTGCCTTGATTTCAGCCGCAGGTATTCCCGATGACCTCTGGGCTGAAATAAAAACCGCCTATGACCGGCTCTGCCGGGAATATGGCCCGGACACCGATGTCGCGGTACGCAGTTCTGCCACTGCTGAAGACCTTCCCACCGCGTCGTTCGCTGGCCAGCAGGAGACTTTTCTAAATATCCGTGGCTACCAGGCTTTGAGAGAGGCTTGCGCCGGGTGCTTCGCCTCACTCTTTACTGACCGGGCAATATCTTACCGAATTCACAATAACTTTGACCACTTCAAGGTGGCTCTTTCCATCGGCATCATGAAGATGGTCCGCTCTGACCTGGCTGAAAGCGGCGTGATGTTTACTCTTGATACCGAGTCAGGTTTCCGTGATGTGGTCTTTATTACCGCTTCTTATGGACTCGGAGAAAACATTGTCCAGGGAGCGGTTAATCCTGATGAATACTATGTCTTCAAGACTACATTCAAACAAGGCCACAGGGCCATTATCAGGAAAAATCTTGGGGAAAAAAAGATCAGGATGATCTATGGCGATGGCAGTTCAAAGGCCTTGACGCGAAATGTAGATGTAGGCGAGGTCGACCGCAGACGATTCTGCATCACGGATGATGAGATCCTGACATTAGCCGATTATGCTATTAAAATTGAAGACCATTACTCCCAAAAAGCTGGTGTAGATCGACCAATGGACATCGAATGGGCCAAAGACGGAAAAACTGGAGACCTGTTCATCGTCCAGGCCAGGCCAGAGACCGTCCAGTCACAGAAAGCCAAGGACGTCCTCGAGATATATCACCTGGACAAACAGGGCTCCATACTGGCAAAAGGCAATAGTGTGGGGGAAAAGATTGCCACGGGCAAAGCGCATGTTATCCCCAGTGTTGACCTTCTCCCTTCATTTAAGCCCGGAGAAGTACTCGTAGCTGATACAACTACACCTGACTGGGAGCCAGTAATGAAAACCGCGTCAGCTATTGTAACCAGCAGGGGGGGAAGAACCTGCCATGCCGCTATTGTCAGCCGCGAGCTTGGCATTCCCGCTGTGGTTGGTGCTAACAATGCTGTGGAGGCAGTTCCTACTGGACAAGAAATTACCGTGAGTTGTGCCGGGGGTGACGGAGGCGTGGTATACGAAGGGGCTCTCCCGTTTCATGTTGAAAGTATCAGCCTTACGAACCTCCGGAGACCAAAAACGAAAATCATGATGAACCTGGGAAATCCTGAAGAAGCGTTTTCCCTCTCGATGATCCCCAACGATGGGGTTGGCCTGGCACGCATGGAATTTATCATCAATAGTTATATAAAGGTACACCCCATGGCCCTTGTTCATCCTGAGAGGATAACTGATGAAGCGGAGCAAAGGGAACTGGCCGAACTTACCTTCGGCTATGAAGATAAAGCGGAATACTTTGTAGAAAAGCTGTCCCACGGGGTGGGAACCATTGCCGCCGCCTTTTATCCCCGGCCGGTTATTGTGCGCCTGAGTGATTTCAAAACTAATGAATATGCCAGTCTCGTCGGGGGACGGTATTTTGAACCGGAAGAGGACAACCCCATGATAGGCTTTCGCGGGGCATCCCGTTACTATGACGAACAATACCGGGAGGGCTTTGCCCTTGAATGCCGGGCGCTAAAGAGGGTTCGGGAAGACATGGGTCTAACCAATCTTATTATAATGGTCCCCTTCTGCCGGCGGGTGGATGAAGGAGAAAAGGTTATAGCGGAGATGGCAAAGAACGGCCTGAAAAGAGGAGAAAATGGTCTCGAGGTCTATGTCATGTCTGAAATCCCCAATAACGTTATCCTGGTTGATGAATTCAGCAAGTTGTTTGATGGTTTTTCCATTGGTTCCAATGATCTCACCCAGCTCACACTGGGGATTGACCGTGACTCAGCACTTCTGGCTTATGAGTTTGACGAGCGAGACCCTGGAGTAATGAAGATGATTTCCATGGCTATTCAGGGAGCCAGAAGGAATCATCGGCATAGCGGGTTGTGCGGTCAGGCACCAAGCGATTATCCCGAGTTCGCTGCGTTCCTGGTGAAAGAAGGAATAGATTCAATGTCTCTCAATCCCGATTCGGTAATGAAAACGACCCTCAAAGTATTAGAGGAGGAAGATAAATTATCGAAATAGCAAACAGGGCTTTCCTTTAACCAATTGTCCAAATTCACGGGTTCACCTCACAACTAGTGCCTGTGGGAAGGATAACACGCTACTTGGGGACAATCAATCCTTGTTTATTAATAAATGCGGTTGGCCTCTCGGAAATGCAGGTTGAGTATAGTCACACCTGGCTTCGATAGCCACTTTTCCTTAGTATTTCCTTTGCAGCCACTGTCCCTGAAGCGGATGACTGAATTAACCCTCTGCTGACTCCCGCTCCGTCCCCAACGAAAAACATGTTTCTAATCTCCGTCTCTAGACCAGAACTGAGCTTTGGGCGGGAGGAATAGAACTTTACCTCCACCCCATAAATAAGATTATCCCCCGAAGCAACTCCATGAGCTAGCTTATCTATAGCGTAAATCATTTCGATTATCCCAGTAAGGTGTCGATATGGCAAAGCAAAACTGAGGTCACCGGGAGTGGCGCTTCTCAGGGTTGGATGTACTGCACCTTGTTCAATGCGCTTCAGAGTGGAACGGTGTCCAGAGAGTAAATCTCCTAACCGCTGCACGAGTACGCCGTCACCCAGTATGTTAGCCAGTCTGGCTAGATGTTTACCATAGGCAATCGGTTCATGAAAGGGCTGAGTAAAGTTGGTACTCATTAACAAAGCAAAATTCGTATTTTTGGTTTTGTGATTGGTATAGCTCTGCCCGTTAACAGTAATCACTGGGTTAAGTCCTCCGGTAGTCTCCTCAATGACTTCACCCTCGGGACACATACAAAATGTTCTTACTTGATCTTTAAACGTGGGTGTCTCATATTCCAATTTTACTTCATAGAACAAGTCAGTAAGACTCTTCAGCACTGTTGCGGGAACTTCCACCCTGACGCCAATATCGACGGGGTTATTTTCGATTGTTAGCTTAAGCTGTCTAGCCTGCGAAGCCAGCCAGTCAGCTCCCTCTCTGCCAGGAGCCACGACGAGATAGTCGCAATATATACTCTCCCCATCTGCAGTTTCTAATCCTCTAACTTCTCCGTTAATGACAATAAATCTAGAGACGGCGACTTTAAGTCGAATTTCTACCTTAGGCTTAAGATAGTCTCGCATTGACCTGAGTACAGAACGACATTGTTCTGTGCCTAGATGTCTAATCGGGACTGGAATCAGGCGCAACCCGGACGAAGATGCCTGTTGAGCGATTTTGTCAACTTTAGTACCTGGTTCAAACACCTCTACTGGTGAGCCGAACTTCAGGTATGTGTCATCAATATGCCTAATTAGTGCCCTGGTTTCATCTCTTCCAAGCCATTCCTTGAGCCGACCACCTGTATCAGGAGAAAGTGTTAATTTGCCGTCACTAAAAGCACCGGCTCCTCCTAAGCCGCTGACGAGACTACGTCGGACGTCAATGTCTTCGCCCTTTTCCAAGATCAAAACATCTAAATTTGATGCCTGGCATAATTCCAACGCAGTAAAAAGACCCGCTGGCCCTGCGCCGACAATGACAACATCATAGTGTTTATTCATTTTGCCCAACTAAGCATTCTATGATTAATCTCTTTCGGCCGTCAATACAACTTGAAGTTAACTGCTATTGATCGTTATTAACTTCAGCCCTGATAAGCAGTAATCAATTTGTTTGTATTCATTTAACAAACCTACCCATTGTGCAATGGGCAGTAGGCCAGGCCATTGGAACCAGGTTAACTCGCCGTGGAATCTTACGCTGAGGCCTCTGGTAAACCGGAGGTACTTTATAACGAGTTGTCACAGATTCTGCCTTCATTGGAAATAGGCGAAGGATAGAAATCCAGTCAGATATAAGATTGACTGCCTCCTCAAGATGCATGTCCCGATTAGGCCGCTTGCCCTCATTCCTTCTCTTGCCTCGACGTCTCATCCAGAGCATGCCTCAACTCTATTATGAAATTCCTAACCGGTGATATAAAGTTTTCCTCAGTCTCCATAAGCTGAATTATGCGGCTGCCTACAATTACTCCACTGGCCATTCTGGCTATTTGCCCTGCTTGCTCTGGGGTGGATATGCCGAAGCCAACGCAGAGTGGTTGAGTAGCTGCCTTTCTTACTCTAGCTACAAATGCCCCTAATTCTGAAGAGAGTTTATTTCTGGTCCCAGTAACCCCAGTTACTGAGACTAAGTAGATAAACCCGTGGGAGCTGTTAGCGACCAGCTTGATACGCTCTTCGGTGCTGGTCGGAGACAGTAGGTAGATGAGATCAAGTCCTTGTCTTTGGGTAATGATCTCTAGCTCCGAACCTTCCTCAGGAGGCAAATCAGGGATGATTAAGCCACTAACCCCGGAGCCAGCACAGGCACCACAGAACTCCTCAAGGCCATAACTAAACACTGGATTGAAATATGTCATAAACACTAAGGGGATTTGAGTCTTCTGGCTTAATTCCTTGGCTATCTCAAGACAAACTTTTGGGGTAGCCCCATTCCGTAGGGCATGAAAGCTCGCCCTTTGTATGGTAGCACCATCAGCCAACGGGTCAGAGAAAGGTATTCCAAGCTCCACTATGTCAGCACCGCTTTGAGCAAGAAGAGGGACTACCTTCAAGGTAGCTTCAATACTGGGATACCCCACAGTTATATAGGGTATAAGGGCTTTGTAGCCATGGTTAAAGGCAGAAGTAATGCGGCTCAAGGGCTTACCTCCAGTGCCCTAACTACGATATCCATATCCTTATCGCCGCGGCCAGAAAGGTTAACTACAATAATTTGCTCCCGGTCTAAGGTGCTTGCCAGTTTGGCAGCATAGAATACAGCATGAGCTGATTCGAGGGCCGGGATAATGCCCTCAGTTTGACACAGAAGCTGGAAAGCCTCCAGCACATCCTTGTCCTCCACAGCAACATATGTAGCACGCCCAATAGCTTTGTAATAACTGTGTTCCGGGCCGACTCCCGGGTAATCCAGCCCGGCTGAGATACTGTGTGTCTCCATGATTTGTCCAGCATCATCTTGAAGAACGTATGATTTTGTCCCGTGGAGTACTCCTAACCTCCCTGCAACTAGAGAGGCAGCATGTTTGCATGTCTTGATTCCCCTCCCCGCCGCTTCCACCCCAATAAACTTGACTTTTTTATCGTTGACAAAAGGGTGAAAGATACCAATGGCATTGCTTCCACCGCCGACGCAGGCAACGATATAATCAGGTAGACGATGACGTTTAGCCAGAATTTGCTCTTTGGTCTCTTTTCCTATAACCAATTGAAAATCACGAACCATCGCAGGATAAGGGTGAGGCCCCACCACTGAGCCTAAAAGGTAATAAGTATTACTCACATTGGTCACCCAGTCTCTTATCGCCTCATTAATGGCATCCTTTAGAGTTTTACTGCCTGAAGAGACAGGGCACACTTCCGCCCCCAACAGTTTCATGCGGAAGACATTAAGTGCTTGGCGGCGCATATCTTCTTCTCCCATATAGACGATACAATTCAGCCCTAGTTTGGCACAGATGGTGGCAGCGGCGACTCCGTGTTGTCCGGCACCAGTCTCAGCAATGACCCTCCGCTTTCTCATCTTCTTAGCGAGTAGCCCCTGTCCTAAAGCGTTATTTATCTTATGGGCTCCGGTATGAGCTAGGTCCTCCCTCTTGAGGAAGATTTGAGCGCCACCACAATGCTCAGTGAGCCGTTGAGCAAAGTAAAGCGGTGTTGGCCTCCCTGAGTAGTCATGAGATAAGGAATTAAACTCAGTCCAAAAGGAAGGATCGTTCTTTGCCTCATTATAAGCTTGGGTTAATTCATCCAAGGCTGGAATAAGGGTTTCAGGGACAAACCTGCCACCAAACTCTTCAAAATAGCCATGGGAGTCAGGCAACTGTTTATCTCTTGTTATCATCAGCCCTCCTTACTGCTTCGATAAATGCCTTCATTTTGGCTATATCTTTGGTCTCATCTGTTTCTACACCAGATGAGACATCTACCCCCCAAGGCGCTGCAATCTCAATTGCCTGGGCGACATTTCTCGAATTAAGGCCACCAGCAATAATTACCGGACCTTCCTTCGCTACCTGTCGTGCTAGGCTCCAGTTGAAGGTTACACCTGTTCCTCCATATTGGCCCTCGACCTGAGAATCAAGGAGGACGATAAACCTCTGTGGACAAAGTTCTTTAAGTTCGGCAGTAAGCTCAGCATATACCTTCTCACGTGGCTGTTGGCTTATTCGAATGGCTTTAATTACTGGCCTGGTGATTTGATGGCAGTATTCCCAGGATTCATCGCCACTGAGTTGGACCCAGTCTAAGCCGCAGAAATCGGCGATTTTGTTTACTTCCGAAGCTGGAGTGTCAACAAAAACCCCGACTGTCTTTGTGGCACTGCTGCTTTTCTTCGCTGTGTCAACTATCTCGCGTGCCTTTTCCATGCTCACCTGGCGCCTGCTTGGGGCGAAGACAAATCCAATGAAGTCAGCACCAGCTTCAACCGCAGCCAGAGCATGAACTTCCTCCTTAATCCCACAAATCTTGACGCGGGTCATGACATCAACTCCTTCATCTTGACCAAAATATTATTGGTGGTAACCAGGGCTTCGCCAATAAGAACAGCGTTAACCTCCCAACCCTTCAGTTTTTCGATATCGTTTCGGCTCCTAATGCCGCTTTCGCTGACCACGATTCTTCCTCTCGGAATAAGGGGACGCAACTGGTGGGTGGTATTGATATCAACAGCAAAGGTATCAAGATCTCGATTGTTGATACCAATAATCTTCGCTCCGCTGATAAGTGCTCTTTCCACCTCAGCTTCGTTATGAACCTCAGCCAGGCATTTTAGGCCAAGGCTATGACTTATTGAAAGGAACTCTTTAAGCTGCTCTTGACTTAAGATAGCCACTATCAGCAGCAAGGCATCAGCCCCATAGGCACGGGACTCATACACCTGATATGGGTCAAATATGAAATCTTTCCTCAACAGGGGAAGCTTAATCACCTTTCTAATTGCTGCTAGGTAGTCAATGCTACCCTTGAAATAGTTCACTTCCGTTAGTACTGATATGGCATTAGCGCCGCCTTGAGCGTAGGTTAGTGCCATCTCAGTGGGATTGAAGCTGGTGTGCAGAAGTCCTCGTGATGGGGATGCCTGCTTCACCTCAGCGATTAACCCAATGTGCTTGCCCTTGAGAGCGAAGGCAAAGTCGAGAGGCGGGATCTGTTGAGCGATACGATCCTTTAAGCGAGCTAGCGGCAGTATTTTCTTCCTTTGCTCAACCTCTTTCTTTTTTTTGGCGATGATTTCATCCAGCACTTTTTTCACCTTACTTTGATGCTCCGACTAAAGGTGATTAACTCGTCAAGTTTGGCCCGAGCCTTGCCACTATCAATTGACTTCTCGGCAATACGAGCACCCTCCTTGAGATCCGAGGCTTGATTGCCTGCTACCAAAGCCGCAGCAGTATTCATAACTACTACATCTCTCTTTGCCCCTCTTTCGCCATTCAAGATGTGGTGCAGTACCCCGGCGTTCTCCTCTGGTGTTCCTCCTGCGATCTCTGTCATATTTGCTCTGTTGAAACCAAAATCCTCAGGGCAAATCTCGTAGGGCGGCGATACTCCGTCTTCAGTAACATCCCATACCAGTGACTCTCTGCTGATTGATATTTCATCCATGCCATCCATGCCATGCACTACCAAAGAATGCTTTGTGCCCAGACGACGAAGGACAGAGGCGACCTTCTCTCCCAGTTCCTCCTCAGGCACGCCAAGCACTTGATATTCAGCCCTAGCAGGGTTAGTGAGAGGTCCCAGGAGATTGAACACAGTGCGGATTCCAATCTCACGCCGTGGGCCAGCAGCATACTTCATTGCTGGGTGAAAAGTGGGGGCAAACATAAATCCAAGGCCCACGGTATTCAGGCACTGAGCTACTGCCTCAGCTCCAAGATCAATCTTAATTCCCAGTGCCTCGAGGACATCAGCACTGCCACACTGGCTGGACATTGCTCGGTTGCTATGCTTGGCTACTTTGAGCCCAGCACCAGCAGCAACAAAGGCAACCACGGTGGAAATGTTGAAAGTGAATGAGCCATCGCCTCCCGTGCCGCAGGTATCAATCACTAGCGTTGCGACCGGCACAGGGGTTGCCTTGGAATGCATGACGCTTGCCAACCCGGCAATCTCATCAGCCGTCTCCCCTTTAACTCGAAGTGCAGTAACAAAGGCGGCAATCTGAGCTGGTGTTACCTTGCCAGTCATTATCTCTTCCATTACCCCTACCGCCTGCTCAAAACTAAGCGACTGCCCTAAGACCAAATTTTCTATCGCTTTTTTAATCATTGTTTTCCTCCCTGTTCCAAGAAGTTTTTAAGCAAGTCTTTTCCTACTTCAGTCATAAATGATTCCGGGTGAAACTGAACCCCTTCTATTGAATATTGGCGATGCCGCAGGCCCATGATAGTGCCATCTTCTGTCCATGCCGTTACTTCAAGGCAGTCTGGGAGCCCTTCACTCTTCACTACCAGTGAGTGGTAGCGAATGGCGGAGAAAGGATTGGGTAGTCCAGCCAACACCCCCTGGCTATTGTGATAGATTAGAGACGACTTACCGTGCATAATCTCCTCAGCCTGTCCAATGGCAGCACCATAGCTATAAGCGACACACTGATGCCCCAGGCAGACGCCGAGTATTGGTAACCTGGAACCAAGGTGATGAATGATGTCGTTGGAGATTCCAGCCCGCAACGGTATAGATGGACCGGGCGAAATGACTATCCGCTGAGGTTTTATTTTCTCAATCTCCTCAATAGTGGCCTTATTATTGCGTACCACTGTTACTTCCTCCCCTAGCTCACTCAGGTACTGAAAGAGGTTATAGGTGAAGCTATCGTAGTTATCAATTAGTAACAGCATGGTTCCTCCCGATTGTCTCGTTTGTATTCTCAGCTTGGTTGATAGCTTTAAGTAGCGCCTTGGCCTTGTTCATACTTTCCTCATATTCACGCTCAGGCACGCTATCGTAGACGATTCCACTACCTGCCTGTATATAGGCAATGCCTCTCTTCGCGACCATAGTTCTTATGGCTATAGCCATGTCCATGTTGCCCGAGAAAGAGAAGTAGCCTACTGCCCCGGCATAGGGGCCCCTCTTCTCCGGCTCAAGCTCAGCGATTATCTCCATAGCTCGAATTTTAGGCGCACCAGACACCGTGCCTGCAGGAAAGCAGGCCCTGAGGGCATCAAAAGCGCTCATGCCGTGCCGCAGCTTTCCCTGTACATGGGTAACCAAGTGCATGACATGGGAGTAACGCTCAACATCCATGAGATCACTAACCTTAACGGTGCCTGGCTCACTCACACGTCCAATGTCATTGCGCCCCAAATCTACCAGCATGATGTGCTCGGCACGCTCCTTTTCATCCCTGCGGAGTTCCTGCTCCAGCCTGACATCTTCGATGGGAGTTTCCCCCCGTGGCCTAGTCCCAGCCAATGGGCGGGTCATTACTGTGCCATCCTCTACCCTCACCAGAATTTCAGGCGAAGCTCCAACAATACAAAAGTCGTTAAAATCGAGAAAGAACATATATGGAGAGGGATTGACAGTACGCAGTGCTCTATAGATTTCAAAGGGAGGGACATCGGTAGGCTGAGCCAAGCGCTGGGACAAGACTATCTGGATAGCTTCGCCAGCAGTGATATACCGTTTTATCTTAAGCACACTGGCTTTGAACTCATCCTCAGAGAAGTTTGAAGAAAGCTCATAGTCTCTCATAGAATGGACAGAGCCCCTTCTATGGAGGTTTGGCGGGAGTGGCTGGCTCAGCCTTTCCACCAAATTACCAATCCTGTCTATTGCCCTTTGGTAAGCTTCCTCTATGTCTCCATCGAGGCGGACATGACTCAGAACCTTAATCTTATGAGTGACATGGTCAAAGACAAGCATGGTATTCACGAACATAAATAGTGATTCGGGGATTCCTAAAGAGTCACGGTCTGGGGATGGCAGATCCTCAAAGTGAGTTACTGTTTCATAACTAAGATAACCTACAGCACCACCACAGAACCGGGGGAGGCCGCTAACTGGCACTATTTTATATTTACTTAATTCCTTGGCAATGAGGGGGAGGGGGTCTATCTTCTTCTCTCCCTCAGTGGTTAACATTCGGTAAGGGTCGGTGCCGATGAAGCTATAGCGAGCCAGACGCTGGCCTCCTTCAATGCTCTCTAGGAGGAAGGAGTAGCCACTCTGATTAATCTTTAGGAAAGCAGACACCGGTGTTTCCAAATCAGCAACAATTTCGCGGTAAACAGGTACCAGGTTGCCTTCTTTCTTATGTTTCTTAACTTCTTCCAATGTTGGGTAATACATATAATTTCTCCCAGTACGTGACAAATAAAAAACCTCTCGCCCTTAGGGGCGAGAGGTTAAACCTTCGCGGTGCCACCCTAATTGATTGCCCAAATAAACAGGCAATCATCTCTTGCAGATACGGCTTCAATATCTCGAAGCGATATCCTGGGTTCTGATAACGGTACCCCCTCCGGCAAAGCCTACTCAGGATAGCCCTTTCGGTTTGCAGCTCCCGAGTCCATTCAACCCCTGCGCTAGCACCGGCTCACACCTTACCCGGCTCTCTGAGCTTCCGCTTCGAGGTTTACTAGTCTCGTTCTCAGCCTTTGTTTATTCTGTTTTCTAGACTAGCAGCACTATAGCCAATAAGCAGATTTCTGTCAAGGCTTGCGTAACTCTCTCCTATACTTAATGACACAGTTTGGACTATTGTTCATCAATATTTGAGGTTATAACAACTCAAAATATGGAAACCACCCTCCAGAGAAAACCAGCAAATAGAAGGCCATAGACCATTGATGCTCCTGTTAAGAGCACTGCTTTCCCAACCCCAAATTCTTTAGCAAGCATCCCTAAGGCGATTATGCACGGAATCCCAATTGTAGCGGTTACTCCAAAGGTATAAATCTGGAGAGGAGTTAGTGCTAAAGATATTTCAGTGCCCAGGACTGATATGAGCATGGCTCCGGTTAAATCTTTTTGTAGAAACCCGTATATCAACGGGATAACAGTTACAGCAGGCAATCCCAACCAACTGGTGACTGGTGAAAGGGGCTCTATTATAGTGTTGGTAAGTCCTAACACGTCTAAAGCACCGTAAGCCATTCCACCAATTACCAGGAGAGGGATAACTACGTAGACAAAGTCCTTCATTCTAATCCAGCTCTTGGCCAGAACATTTTTAATTAAGGGCTTACGATAGGGAGGTAATTCCAGAAGTAAAGGCTCACTTTTTATATGGGCGACCCTCTTTATCACCAAAGCCCAGATTAAGCCAGCGATAAGCAGGGTAGCAAAAACAGAAAAAGCCAGCCTCATTCCGCCGAAATACCCAACAACACCCATAATGATGGCGATCCTTGAGGAACAGGGAACGAAGCTAAGGAGTGAGGCAGTATGGAATTGTTCTTTTAGGGATGATAGAACCCGTGTCCCGGTGATTGCCGGTGCGGTACAGCCCAGGCCTAAGGCTAATGGAAGGAACGCTTTACCAGGAAGCCCGAGCTTCCCCAAAACTCTTTCTGCGTTAACCATAAACCGGGAGAGAAGGCCAATGTCTTCCAGTAACGCCAGAAGCACATAGAACAAGAATACATAGGGCAGAGCAATAGAAATGCCGGCGGCAACCCCGGTTAATCCCTGAGCTAATACCATATTAATGATGGAGGATCCAGCAGTACCGAAAGAAGATAGCAGGCTTTCGGTCAAACCCATAAGGAGGCCTTGTATCAAATTGCCCAGATACAGCAGTATCCCGAAGATAGTAAGGAGGAATAAACCGCTAGTAAGTGGCCCCCAGATGTTATGCAGGAGGGCGTTATCTACCTTCACCCGTAACCTCCTGCGACCTCTTTCCAGGGGAACTATTCGAGTAACTTTTTCGGTAATAAAAGAGGCTGTTCCATATCTTGTTATTGATATGTCCTCTGAAACCCTGGGGTGCTTCTCCAAAACTTCTTTGGCTTGTCCAATTACCTCTTTATCTTCCAGGTATTTTTCAAAATTCATGTCCCCCTCTAGAATTCTCAGGGCGACAAACCTTTTGGGCAACCGGGTCCCCCTTATGTGTGGGGACATCCTGTTTACTGCCTCCTCTATGTGATCATCGTACTCAATACTGAAAACCCCTGTCGTTTCGTTCTCATACTCTAGAACTGCATCTATAAGCTCACCTGTCCCCCTTTTGGTTAAAGGATTTATCGGGACAATGGGGACACGAAGTATCTCCTCCAGCTTCTTATAATCGATTGTGATCCCCTTCTTTTTGGCATCTTCAACAAAATTCAGGGCGATAACAATTGGTA
>JAGGVQ010000006.1 GCA_021157895.1 Dehalococcoidia bacterium
AGTTTACTCTGGCTAAAGATGCTGCGTTTACCCAGATTGTAACCCGGGAGGAGGTGGCTGGAACCAGCTATCACTACGATGGCAAACTTATGTGGGGGGAGACTTATTTCTGGCAGGTGCGAGCCATCGAGCCTGTGCCCAGCGACTCTGCTATGGCCACCTTCACTGTGATGGAGAAGCCTGCTGAACTCCCACCGTCACCGGGCATATGGTGGATATGGCCACTTCTGGGGACACTTGCCCTGGCGGATGTTGTCATCCTTGTGCTTTGCTTTACCCGAAGGCCGCGTGGACCCAGAGGTTTTTAATACCGGGGGTTGCCCTGCTTTCCTCTTTTTGGTGTTTACCTATTGACAAATTTACTTACTTGGGTGGTAGAATAGTAGCAGGACTATAGTGTCAGGAGTGCTGTAATGAATCACCGCCGATCTAATATAGAGATAATAGCTGACATGCTTCGAGTAGGCCGTAAGGGTGTGGGCAAGACGGAGATTATGTACAGCGTTAATATGAGCTATAGTCAGCTGCAGAAGTACCTTGAATTTTTGTTAAGCCACGGGCTTATAGACAAAGTGAAGACAGGAAATCCAGTTATCACTTACCATGTAACCTATAAAGGGGCCAGGCTGCTGGAGAGCATTGATAATATCAGGCTTATGCTCGGGTTTGGCGATGGGGATGAGGTCATAGACCTGGATTCGGGCAGTGCCGGAGATATTGCCCATGAGCTCGTTGAGGTGTCGACTACCTGATTCTGCCACGTAGACCAGAGGAAATAGAGCGAAGGAGCGATTAGATGCCAGAGAAAAAGATGCTGATAGTAGATTCCGATGTTGTCAGCAAAATAGATGATAACCGTGGTGATATGAGTCGCTCCGAATTCATCAATCTTCTCATTGATACTCAGTTGAAGGGGGGGGGATCGGATTCTGCTGCTGGTGCTAGCAGGGAAGAGTTCCTCCAATTTCAGGAAGATACCAGGGAGTTACTCCGCAATTTCCTGGAGTTTTTTATCAGTTACGGGTTGGAGCTGGGCAAGCAACCTAAGGACAGGGAGTTTGAACAGCTAAGCCGTAAATTACAATCCCTGGGCAAATAGCCTGAGCCGCCAGGCATTTCTGCATCTTGTCATAAATTTAGCAATTGTTTCCCCAAAATTTTCTCTTTTGCATCCTCCCCTGCTTCAAATAGAACATTGTTCTAGAACAGTATCACTTCTCAGACAAACATGGTGCTGCCATAGTGTATATAGGTTAGTGCTTAGCCAGGAGGTATGCTATGGAGAACCCAATTGATTTGCTAAGGAATGGCAGGAAGGAAGAACTGTGGCAAATGTGCTGCGGCCATATCGATCTTAGCCTGGAGCAGTTTATGACTATTCAAAACAGGCTTATGCTGGAGCAAATTGACCTGCTAAACAACAGCGAGCTGGGCAGGAAAATAATGCATGGTGCCTTTCCCCAGACTGTGGATGAATTCCGGGCGCAGGTGCCATTAACGACCTATGCTGATTATTGTCCTGAGCTTCCTGAGAGAATGGAGGACACGCTGCCGGCAAAGCCCGCGATGTGGGTGCGGAGCTCAGGCTACACGCAGAAACGCGGAGCTAAATGGATTCCCCTGTCGGCAGATTTTGTTGATGAATCCATAAAGGTGTGTGGAGGCCTGGTTATTCTGGCGCTTGCTGACCACCGTGGAGATGTTTCCCAGGTAAGGGAGCACCTGAAAGCATTGTTTACCATGGGTTTGGCTCCCTATGCTACAGGAGTTATTGGGGAGTTCGTTCATCGGGCTATTGGCGTTGACTTTCTGCCGGCCGATACCGCCGAAATGACTTTTCAGGAAAGGGTAGAAGCCGGGTTTAAGGAAGCCTTGCATGATGGACTTGATGGCTTTGGTGGTCTGGCATCTATCCTGGTCGCTGTGGGGGAGCAGATAAGAGATAAATCGGGGCAGGTCAATATCGTAAGCTTGTTGTCCCATCCTCAGGCCTTGTGGCGAGTAACCAGAGGAATTATCAGGAGCAAGCTGGCCCAGCGTCCCATGTTGCCCAGGGATATATGGAAGGTCAAGGCTATTCTGGGTGGGGGTACTGATAACGCTGTTTTTAAACAAAAAGTGGGGGAGTTGTGGGGAAGAACCCCTCTCGAGATATATGCCGGTACCGAGGGAGGGATTTATGCCTCTCAAACGTGGGATTATGAAGGCATGACCTTTGTTCCCGGCCTGAACTTTTTTGAGTTTATTCCTGAGAGGGAGGGTCTTAAATGGCAGTTAGATCGCTCTTATGTGCCGAAAACAGTTCTACTTGACGAGGTTAAACCAGACGAAAATTATGAGATCATCATCACCAATCTTCATGGCGGTGCTCTGGTGAGATACAGAATGGGCGATGTTATAAAGATAACGTCATTACGGAATGACAGGTTAAATATTGATATCCCTCAGATGGTATTCTATAGCCGGGTTAGTGACCTTATCGACATCGCTGGGCTGGGGCGCTTAACTGAGCGTATTGTATGGCAGGCAGTTGAGAATGCTGGCATCGATTACATAGACTGGACTGCGCGCAAGGAGATAATTGATGATAGTGTTGTGCTGCATGTTTATATTGAACCCAGGGAAGGATACATCGCCAGTGAAAGAGCTATGACAGCAACGGTGTATGAGCAGCTGGAAAAACTGGATGATGTATACCATTACAATATGTATAATGAGATCTACGGGGATGTGGAGAATATCGATCGTTCCCGGATGGTGAAAGTTAGCTTCCTGCCGCAGGGAGCCTTTTCCAGTTATATATCTCAGCGACAGGCCGAGGGAGCTGATCTTGGGCATCTCAAGCCTCCGCATATCAATCCGTCGGATGAGGTTCTTGCCCTGCTTGGGGCTGTGAGAAAGGTTGAGGTTAAGGCTGTGGTTAGTGAGGAGGAGCACATCCCCGCACGTTAAATTTGTAATACCCCGGCTGGCATACCTCATGTATTAGGTAATGGCGGGCGATATCGCCCGCCATTACCTTTATTTGTTACGCAATCTCTTGACAGTTCTGGCTGTGACATCGATAATTGCTATGACCATGAATGCTCATGCCATGATTCCAACAATTGCTGTAGTGACCTATATCCCGTTGTTTGTTGTCTTGCTCACCAATCGTCCCTGGCACAGGCAGCATAAGTTGTTTTTCCTCTTTCTCATCGCGGCAGCGGTATGGAGCCTTGTTGATATCCTATTTCGCGGTGATTTTTTCTCTGCGTATAAGCTTTTCCTAATGAAAGTTATTATCTGTTCTCTGATATGGGCAGTAATTCAATTCTATTATTTTATTTCCAATTTTTATCGGCCGCTGCGTAGTAGAGATCTCTTTGCCTATGGTTTTCTTGTGGTGACTGTTGTTCTGGCGGCGTTGGGATATATACCGCGAGAAGTTGAGGCTGTTCCCACAGGCATGGATGTTGATTACGGTGTGTATATTCTGGGTATAGGCTTATCTATGCTATTGGTTCTTGGTATCAGTAGTGGGTATCACTTGCTGCACAAGATCAAAACTTCCCCTGATCCTGTAGAACGCAATCAGATGAGTTACCTTTTTGTTGCTCTCATTGTCCTTGTTGTGTTTGCCTTTAGCTCCTTTGCTCCTGAGGCGGGAAAACTCCCCCTAGCCCATGTGGGGAACGTGATAAATGCTGTCTTGCTGACCTATGCTGTGGTGACACGGCACTTGCTTGATTTGAGAATTATATTTCGTCGAGCCATGATGTATCTTGGGCTGTACGCCAGTGGGGGGGGGATCATTGCTCTTTCTTTGTACATTATACATGCTATTACCAAAATAAACTTTGATACTATCACCCTGGTGGTAACATTTGGGGTTGGGGTGCCGCTGGTGGCGGTATTTGCCTGGTGGGTAAGGCCAAGGTGGCAGAGGTTCGTGGAGAAACATTTCATCGGGGACACGTATGACTATCGCCAGCAGTTACTCGGTTTCAGCAGCAGAATATATGACGTTGCGACATTGAAGGAAGCAGGCAGCGAGCTGGTATCCTTACTTGCTCAGTCAATTGATAGTCAGAAGGTTTGTTTGCTTTTACCTCGGGGAGGTGAGGGGGATTTCTCTGTCCGGTTTGCTTACCCCCCGATCCGAGATAGTGGCAAAGGCTTGTTAGTGTTGAAGCAGGACAGCCCTGTTGTATCGTGGCTCAGGCATGAGCAGCGGTTATTGCCGACCAGGAGCATTGGCATTATTCCGGAGCTCCAGGGGATGTGGCGGGAGGAAAAGGAGGACATACAAGCGGCCGGGGTAGAGATGTTTTTCCCCCTGTTTAGTGAAGGGGAGCTTGTAGCCATTGTTGCCTTGAGTGGTAAGCGAAATGAACAGCACTATAGTGTGGAGGATATTGAACTGGTCAAACTCATCACCAGTCAAGTAGCTGCGAGCATGAGAAAGGAATATATGCATGAGCTGTTGGCGGATAGAGAGAAGGAACTGGCCATTATCAATGAATTGAGTGCCATCATAACCTCCAGTATGAATATCCAGGAGATATTTGAGGGGTTTGCTCAGGAACTGAAGAAGGTAGTTGATGTTGACTGGGCCACGATTGCCTTGATTGAGGGGGACCATCTCCATTTCTTGGCTTTATCCAGCACCATCGGCACTTCCTGGAAGATGGGAGAGAGGATTCCCCTGGAGAATACTGCTACTGAATGGGCAGCCAGGGAGAAGAGGGTTGTGTATGAGGCAGACCTGTCACAGCATAGTAGATTTTGGACCGGGCGGTACCATCTGTCGTCGGGAGTTCGCTCTATAGTTTATTTACCATTGATAGTCAAGGATGAGGGAATTGGTAGCCTCATCCTTGCCAGCCGTCAAGCCAATGCCTATAGCCCCAAACAGGTTCAACTCTTGGGGAAGCTGGCTTTGCAGATTGCTACCCCTGTGGAAAATTCTCAGCTTTATTCTCAGGCTGAGCACAGAAGTCGTATTGATGAACTCACAGGATTGTTCAATCGTCGCCATTTTGATGAACGGCTCAGGGAGGAAATTGCCAGATATTCGCGGCATGGCGATGTGTTTTCTCTGTTTATGCTCGACTTGGATTCCTTTAAGACTTATAACGACTTGTACGGACATCCTTCGGGTGACAAGATTCTTAATTACATAGGAGGGCTGATTCGTGATTCTCTGAGAGAGACTGATCAGGCTTTCCGTTACGGGGGTGATGAATTTATTATCCTGTTGCCTCAGGCAAACTCTGCGGATGCCTATATGGTGGCCGAGCGGGTTCGCCAGCATCTTCTTGCTGAAATGGATATTAAGGAGATTGCTTTGTCTTGTAGCATAGGCATAGCTAGCTATCCTTATGATGGGGTGCTGCCTGATGAGCTCGTCGCTGCAGCTGACACTGCCCTGTATTATGCTAAACGTGCTGGAGGCAATCTTAGCTACCTTTCCTCCAAGGTGTTGACCGAAACACCGAGCGAGACAGGAATATCCGCCAGAGGGAGCTTAGCCTCTATCTATTCCATAGCTGCAGTGGTGGAATCGAGAAATCCTTATCTTTATGGTCATGCCAGAAAGGTTAATAGCTATGCTGTGGCCTTAGCTGAAGAGCTTGGATTGCCTTCCGAAAAGGTAGCTAAGATAAGTGCTGCTGCTTTACTGCATGATATTGGTAAGATAGCTATTCCTGATGATATCCTGAGCAAGGAAGGTGAATTGAATAAAAAGGAATGGAAATTGATTAAACTTCATCCTGGTTTGGGTGCCAATATCGCCAGCCATCTGCCTGAACTAGTTTGTTGTGTAGATGGAATACGGTATCACCATGAGCGATGGGATGGGGCTGGCTATCCCGAGAGGTTGAAAGGGGAAAACATTCCTTTAGAAGCTCGCATACTGGGAATAGCTGATGCTTTTGATGCTATGACCTCCACTCGTCCTTACAGAGAGGCTCTCTCTCGTGAGCAAGCACTGGATGAGCTTGAGAAAGATGCTGGCAAGCACTTTGACCCGGAGCTAGTGCAGGTTTTTATCAAGATTGCTCGCATAGGTTTCCCTGATAAAATAATAGACTCGGATCAAAATACTGTCTCGAAGGAACTACAGCGGGGCGATAGCTCTTAGTTTATTTCTTTACCCGGGTGCATATGTTGCGTGAGAAACTATTTATGTGATGGTGGTATGATTTCTCTGGGGCCATTGACACTATGGTGAATCCAGCATCATGTAGCAAGTTGTCCCATTCCCTGTACGAGAACAGGTGATAGTATCGGTAAACTGTCCTGCCCTTTATTCTCCAGGGCACTTCCTGGTCCTTTGACTTCAGCCAGAATCTAGGTTGTCCGTGATTCCACACGGTTAAGAAGGCCTCACCTCCAGGTCTTAATACTCGTCTTAGTTCTTGGATTGCTTTCTTTCTCTCAAGCTTTCCCTTAATGTGGTGGTATGTAGCTATTGCTATGACCCAGTCGAAGGTATTATCGTGAAACGGTAGAGACTGGGCATTGGCTAAGATTAAGCTGGCGTGGAAATTAAATTTAGTCGAGTATTTCGCTGCTTGCTCGAGCATTGCTGCTGAAGAATCAATGCCCCATAGATCAAAATCATCTATGAAGGGCAGGAAATCAGGCCCGTGGGCGCAACCGATATTTAACAGTGTCCCACTTTGCCATGTCTGGCTTACTTCCTCCAACTCTTGCCTCAGCAAGGGCCAGTGCCTTACTCGATACCAGCTCTCGGCTATTTGATCGAAGGCGTTGTCATTTGTTGCCATGGAACAAGTGTTGGTACACTATAGCATATCGTGGTGAGGAAGATTTCCCGTACTATATCCGGCGTGACTCCTGTGGCAGTTATGGCCAAGCCTTTCCCCTGTCCCGGGGGATGTGTTTATTGTCCTGGATCTCCGGGGGCACCCCAAAGTTACACAGTGGAATCTCCGGCAGTCCTGCGGGCCAGAAAATTCGATTTTGATCCCGCAAGCCAGGTCACTTTCAGACTCAAAACTTTGTCTGATATGGGGCATGCTCAGGATAAGGTAGAGCTGATTATTATGGGAGGGACCTTTTTAGCTTATCCTCTGGAATATCAGTATAAGTTTGTCAAGGATTGCTACGATGCCCTTAATGGGATTCCCTCACTTGATTTGGCTGGAGCTAAGAAATTAAATGAGACAGCGGGGCATCGTTGTGTGGGGATGTGTATTGAGACCCGCCCTGATTTTTGTGGCAAGGAAGAAATAGAGCGCATGAAAGATTTTGGTGTCACCAGGGTTGAATTGGGGGTACAGACTTTAGATGATGACATTCACCGATTGACCAGGAGAGGGCATGGGGTTGCTGAGGTTATTTCTGCTACCAGGATGCTACGGGATAATGGCTTTAAGGTTTACTATCACTGGATGCCTGGTTTGCCGGGCGCGACACCTGAGCATGATTTACAGATGTCACAACAGTTATTTAATGATGAGCGCTTTTGCCCTGATGGATTGAAGCTTTATCCCACGCTGGTGGTGGAGGGTAGTGAACTGGAAAATTGGTATCGCGAGGGCAAATATCGCCCCTATGATGAGGGAGTTATGCTTAATTTACTGGTTGGAATTAAGAGGTTGGTTCCCAAGTATGTCAGGATACCTCGCCTGATGCGTGATATTCCCAGGAAGTTTATTATCGCGGGCTCTAGGGACTTGGCATTACGGGAGACGGCCAGGAAACGCATGAGCGAACAGGGCTTTCATTGCCGCTGCATTCGTTGTCGAGAGTATGGCCACCGACTCCGGGACGGATGGGATATTCATCAGCCTAGTTTAACCAGGCTGGATTATGAAACTTATGGAGGGATGGAGGTTTTTCTCTCCTATGAGGATGTCAACGAAACCTTGTTTGGTTTGCTTCGATTGAGGGGGGGAGACAGACTTGCCTTCATCCGCGAGTTACATGTGTTTGGGCCGGAACTTGCTTTGGGTGAGAGGCAGGAGCGGGCAGCTCAACACAAGGGGTTGGGGGAAGGTTTGCTCCGTGAGGCAGAGCGCATTGCTCAAGAGGAGTTTGGCACAAGCGTGATGAATATTTTGAGTGGTGTTGGTGTTCGGGATTATTATCGAGCGCTGGGGTACTCCTTAAACGATGCTTACATGACTAAACGGCTCATCTGATGTGTTGTGAGTGGGGCCGTCAGTGTAATGGTGAGAGGCCTCCAGTACCAGTAAATTCAAAGTTGCCACTATGTTGTAGTATTGACTTCAGAAGGTGGCTGTAACTACAATGTTGTTATAGTGATGGAGTTTTTTCTTATATGGAGGGATTTATAAAAAGGAGGAGACGAAGTGGGCGATAATGAAGTGAAACCAACTTGGAAACTTGCCTGGGGTTTGTGGTGGAGGATAGTACTGATTTCGATAGGCGTACAGGCAGTGGTGATGGGGATTTTGTTTCTTGTGGGTGCATCATTCATACCTTGGAGCATTTTCTCAGGGCTTGGATCTTGACTAACATATAGTGGTGGTTGTTGTGGACTCTAGCCTTTGGTAATTTAGCCTGCCGATGATAGTTGTTGGATTATAGCCAAGAGGTTGAGCTTTGGGCATGAGTAGCAAGGGGCCGACTCAGAAAAGTCGGCCTTTTATATCTGGTGGTGAGTTTGTATATTCTGGAGTGAAGGAAAGCGACCCCGAGGGGATTTGAACCCCTGATCTCCACCGTGACAGGGTGGCATGTTAGACCGCTACACCACGGGGCCACACGTGGGCCATTGTGGACTCGAACCACAGACCCCGGTCTTATCAGGACCGTGCTCTAACCAACTGAGCTAATGGCCCTCACGCTAAATATAAAGTCTCACCTCAAGAAAAGTCAAGGCAAGTACATACTTCGGCTGCACTTGAAGAAATCTACCCATCGTTTGTTAGAGAAACGGCAAGGTTATATCAAGCTCAGGAAAATGCCAGCAACCACAGAACAGCCAATCGCGCCTGCCACGTTTGGTCCCATGGCGTGCATCAATAGGAAGTTCCTGGGATTGGCCTTTTGGCCTTCTACCTGAGCTACCCTGGCTGCCATTGGGATAGCAGACACTCCTGCGGCACCAATTAGGGGGTTGATCTTTTCCTTCAAGAAGAGATTTACAAACTGGACAGCAGCGATACCTCCTGCGGTGCATACAGCGAAGGCTATCGCTGCCAGCACAATGATGAGAAGGGTGCTGGTGTTTAGAAATACCACTGCTGGCATCAATGCTCCTACGGTGACTGTCAGTAAGATTGTAAGTATATCTATAAATGCTGTACTGGCTGTGTGAGACAATCTTTCCGTCACTCCGCAGACATAAAGCAAGTTCCCGCCCATCAACATGCCAACCAGGGGTGCTGCTTTGGGAACGAATAGGGCGGTAACCAGAAATATCGATATTGGGAAAAGTATCTTCTCTAGCTTGGAAACCTTACGAAACGCTGGCTTCATGTATATCTGTCGCTGTTTCTTAGTGGTCATAGCCCTGATAACAGGAGGTTGAAGTATGGGGACTAGAGCCATGTATGAATAGGCCACCAGTGCAATGGGACCAAGCAGATGGGGAGCTCTGGCCACCGCGAAGTATACTGCCACTGGTCCTGTGGCCCCTCCGATGATGCCGATGGAGGCAGCTTCAGGGAGAGAGAAGTGTCCTGTGAGGAGGGAAAGTATCAAGACAACAAAAATCCCGACCTGTGTTGCTGCACCGAATACCAGGTAAATGGGGCGAGAGATACAAGGTGTAAAATCAGTCATGGCCCCGATACAAAAGAACATGAGCATAGGGATAATTTCTGTTTGGAGGCCGAATTGATAAAGAATGTTGAGCAGCCCGATCTTTCCTGAAGCGACCGCACTCATCAGTTCAGATATGTTCCCGTGTATCTCCACGGGCATTGGTACTGCTCCCGCCGAAGAAGCAGGAGCGTGGAACATCAATCCTGCGAAAGGAACATTTACCAGCAGCATGCCGAACCCCATGGGAACGAGAAGAAGTGGTTCCATCTTCTTAACGATGCCGAGATAAATTAAAACCCCAGCGAGGAAGAACATTAGGATATTTCCCCACGTGAGGCCGGCAAAAGCCATCTCGTATAGTCCGAACATGCTACACTACTCCTGACTTAAATAATTTGTTCATGAAATTAGCTTTTATATTTCTCAGGAAGTTTCTGGATCCCCAGTCCTATTCCCCATATTATCAGTGCTAAAATTATCAGTACTAACATAGTAACCCCAAAGCCCTCCAGACTGAGTGTTACTATCACAAAACTCCAGTCCATTTTTTACACTATCCTTATTCTAAGCTATCCCTGGCTATTCCTTATTCCTGCTGGGTTTCCTTTTCGCGCCACAGCCGTACTATTATACGCCTGATAATTTCATAAGGGAACCCCCTGTAGACTAAAAAACTGGATAAACGGCGATAAAAGTCAGCATAATTCAGTCCCTCCAGGCTATATAGGCGATTGCGGCCCAGTACGTAAGCGTTACCCTCGTCATCTATATCTTGGATGACTTGCTCTACGATATCCCGGGAGACAGATTTATCCAGTAGCTCCTTCTTAATTAATCGTTTGCTTCTAGGCTTGAAAGTCAGGCGGTTTTCTTTCCAGAACTCGGCGAATTTGTAATCATCAAGCAAGCCTTGTTGGAGCAGGGTGTTGATGGTTCCATCTATAATATTATCTTTAAATCCGCGCTGGCTGAGGCGATTCCGCATTTCGCCTTCACTGCGTGGTCGGTAGCTGAGATAGAGATAAGCTGCATTTAAGCAGGGAGTACTTTTCTCATTCTCCGTGGTTGGAGTTTCAGGCATGCTGTATAGAGTTCTCATCCTTGTTTTATCTAGGTTTCTGGAGTTGGAGCTTTCTTGCTCTCTTTATCTACAGGATGTACAGGAAGCCCTATGGATGTTCTGATCTCGTGCTCTAGCTGTGTGGCTACATCAGGATGTTGCTTTAAGTAATCCTTGGCATTTTCCCTACCCTGGCCTAACCTTGTTTCCCCATAGGCGAAGTAAGTTCCTGACTTCTTTATTTTTCCCTCTGATAATCCGATATCAATTAAATTACCCTCTTTGCTTATGCCTTCATTGAACATGATGTCGAATTCGGTGTTGTGGAAGGGTGGAGCTACCTTGTTTTTAATGACTCTTGCTCTTACTCGAGAACCCACTACCTCTGAGCCATGTTTGATAGATTCGATCCGTCGCAAGTCTATTCTGACCGAGCTGTAGAACTTCAGAGCCCTACCGCCGGGAGTAACCTCGGGATTACCAAAAAATATGCCAACCTTCTCTCGAAGCTGGTTAATGAAGATAACAGATGTCTGCGAACGACTTATGATGCCAGTGAGCTTTCTTAATGCCTGAGACATCAACCTGGCCTGTAAGCCGACATGGGCATCACCCATCTCGCCTTCGATTTCTGCCTTGGGTACCAGTGCTGCCACACTGTCTACGACAATCACATCTACGGCATCGCTTCGTACCAGGGTTTCTGTTATTTCTAGTGCCTGTTCTCCGGTATCCGGCTGGGAAATGAGCAGATCATCTATGTTAACGCCACAGTGAGCTGCGTATGTAGGGTCCAGGGCGTGTTCAACATCGATGTAGGCGGCGATGCCTCCTGATTTTTGAGCTTCGGCGATTATATGCTGGGCTAAAGTGGTTTTACCAGAAGCCTCAGAGCCGAAGATTTCGGTGACTCTGCCTCGAGGTATTCCTCCTATGCCCAAAGCTATGTCTAAGCCCAATGACCCGGTGGGTATAAAATCTATGGCTAGGCGTGACCATGTGCCTAATCTCATTATGGAACCTTTGCCAAATTGTTTGGCAACTTGCTCAATGGCGAGTTCCACTGCCTTTTCTTTATCTGTAGACATCAGGGCTATGTTAGCACAAGCATTTTTCCTGATTCAATAGGTGGTTTGGCCAGGGGTTGATTACTGGCTTTGTTTCTTTTCCCCCTCGAGCGGATTCTCCAGGCGATGCTTCCTGTGAACAGCGTTTCTGCTAGGATAAGGCCGCATCCGAACCAGGCGGCATCCTGCCAGAATCCTTCGGGAAATAGCATTATCAGATAATCTGTGCTTGGGTCGAGCATCCAGTAGGAATTGCTGAAGCTAGTAATATGGAATTGTGTGAATATCCATTCGAAATTAATAACCGATGCAATGGCAAACATTCCAGTAAAAGCCAGGGTGAAGACGCACCCGGATATAATTCCTCCAGCTAAGTTTCGCCATCGCTCTTTGTTCCACAGCAGAAATAGCAGTGAGTAGATAATAATGTAGATAAAGCTTATCAGTTGAAGACGATGATTGAACTGGAATAAGTCTTTTACATCCTTGAGGTGAATAAGTTCGTAGTCGTGAAACAGGTCGAATTCTCCTCCGTGGTTAGGGGTCATCCTCATTTGGGGAGTTTCGACTCTGGAATTGAAGTAATCAATCAATCTGGTTGCTATTCCTTCCAGTTGTACCTCATTTATTCCTGTCACTTCGGCTATGGCATATCGAGAGAAAGCGTATTCATAGGTGCACTTGCTATTGACCATTCCATGAATGGTACTGGTGATAAATAGCAGAGGGAAGCATGTGATGAATAGGTAATGTGTGATTGTTGTAGCAAATTTCATGATATTTTTTGCCGCGGCCTTGCTCTCCCAGGAGAGCAGGACCTGCCCCATGCTATAATCCTAACTATGCCACGCAAATTTACCCATCTCCATGTGCATACTGAGTATAGTCTACTTGATGGTATGTGTCGCATTCCGCAGTTGATTACCAGAACTAAGGAATTGGGCATGGATAGCATTGCTATCACTGATCATGGTGTCATGTACGGTGTCATTGATTTTTACATGGCTGCCAAGGACGCGGGAATTAAGCCTATTATTGGCTGTGAAGTTTATCTTGCTCAATCCAGCCGCCATAGGCGTGATCCTGCCAACCGTCGTCCATACCACCTCACCTTACTGGCCAAGAATGATAAGGGATACCGGAACCTGATACAACTGGTTACGAAGAGTAGCCTTGAGGGCTTTTACTACAAGCCTCGAGTGGATAAGGAACTGTTGTCTCTTCACCACGAAGGGCTTATTGCCCTTTCTGGATGTATTCAAGGAGAAGTGCCTCGCCTTATTTTGGATGGTAGACCTGATGAGGCAGCTCGAGCAGCTTCATGGTATAAAGAGGTTTTTCCCGATTACTACTTTGAAATTCAGAGGCATCCCATTCCTGCAGTCGAGCAAGTCAATGAGGGGCTTCTTTCTTTATCCTCCAAACTTGATATTCCACCTGTAGCGACCTTTGATGTTCATTATATCAATCGGGAGGATGCTGCTATCCACGAGTTGTTGCTGTGTATCCAGACGAACACATCGATACATGATGAGAAGAGAATGAAGATGGCTGGTGACTATTTCTACCTCAGGAGTCCTGAGGAAGTGGAGGAGTTGTTTAGTAACCTACCTCAGGCGGTAGATAACACGCAGCGTATTGCTGATATGTGTCATTTGGAGTTGGATTTTACCCAGTTGCACTTGCCAAGAGTAGAAGTACCCCAGGGTAAGACAGATGCGGATTACCTGAGTGAGCTTTGCTGGCAGGGGATGAAAACTCGTTACCCTGAGCCATCTCAGGAAGTTCAGGAACGGCTTGCTTATGAACTGGAGGTTATTCATAAGACCCAATTTGACCAGTATTTCCTGGTTGTGCGGGATATTACCTCCTTCGCCAAAAGGGAGGGCATTTATTTTGGTGTCAGGGGCAGTGCTGCTGCCAGCGTAGCGTTATATTGTCTGGGTGTCACTGATATCGATCCATTACTTCATACTCTCGTTTTTGAACGTTTTCTTAATGTTGAACGTCTCCAGCCTCCTGATATCGACCTTGATTTTCAGGATGATCGCAGGGACGAGGTTTTATCTTATGTCACCGAGAAATATGGTAGCGACCGTGTAGCGCAGATCATTACCTTTGGCACTATGGGTGCCAAGGCGGCAGTAAGGGATACGGGAAGAGTTTTAGGTATGCCTTATGCTCAGGTTGACCGTGTAGCTCGAGCAATTCCCCAGGACTTATCAATTTCACTGGATCGAGCTTTGCAGGAGAGCAGGGAGTTTTATGATATTTACCATCAAGATGATGAAGCACGCTCCCTGATTGATTCTGCTAGGAAGCTGGAGGGGTTGGTGCGACACTCTAGCACGCATGCTGCTGGAGTTGTCATCTCGTCTGAACCGTTGACGGAATATATGCCGCTGCAGATGGAGAAGAGGGGGGAACAGCATCTGGTTATGACCCAGTACCACATGGACAATGTTGCCCGATTGGGATTGCTGAAGATGGATTTCTTGGGATTATCTAATTTGACCTTGCTGGCTAAAGTACAGGCGATGGTAAGTCAGAAGCGGGGTATCTCTATAGATTTGAGACGTATTCCCCTTGACGATGTCAAGGCATTTCAATTATTGGCATCGGGAGAGACTCACGGCATATTTCAATTGGAGAGTGCTGGGATGCGCCGGTACATAAAGGAACTTCAGCCAACAAAGTTTGCTGATATTTCCGCCATGATAGCCCTCTATCGACCAGGACCGATGCAGCAGATTCCTACTTTTATAAAGGCGAAGCATGGTGTTATTCCTGTTAGTTACCCCCATCCTGCCCTGAAGGATATTTTGGAGGAGACATATGGGGTTATTGTCTATCAAGAGCAGGTGATATTTATCGCTCGTGCTCTGGCTGGCTATAGCTTAGGGCAGGCTGACATCTTTCGTAAGGCGATGGGGAAAAAGATTGCTAGCGTGATGAAGAAAGAGGAACGCAATTTTATGATTGGTGCCAAGAAACAAGGGATACCAGGGAATGTGGCCAAAGAGGTCTTTCTCCTGATAGAGCCTTTCGCTGGCTATGCTTTCAATAAAGCTCATAGTGTTAGTTATGCGCTTATTGCTTACTATACTGCTTATCTTAAGGCAAACTATCCTGAGGAATATATGACAGCTTTTTTGAATACTTACATTGGAAATATGGATAAGGTTCATTCTGCAATCTCGGAGTGCCGTCGTCTCGGGATTCATGTTCTACCTCCTGATGTTAGCCAGAGTCAGGCTCAATTTGCTATCGAAGATGGAGAGAAACCGGCGATACGCTTTGGATTGCTGGCTATCAAGAATGTTAGTACCACTGCTATCAAGGCGATTTTATCTGCGCGGCAGGGGAAGGGGTCATTTGTATCTGTGGGGGACTTCAGTCATAGAGTCGATTTGCGCCAAGTGAATAGAAAAGTAATGGAAAGTTTGATTAAGGCGGGTGCCTTTGATTCTCTAGGTTCCCGTAAGGTACTTCTTGACTCGGTAAGCCAGATTATTTCCTCGGCTCAGCTTGAGCGGAGGATGATGGATTCCGGGCAAATGGGCTTGTTTGGCTCTAACCCTCCTGCCCCTGTGAAATTGGGCGTTGACACTGAGCAAAGAGAAGAAGTGTCGGTGAGGCAAAAGCTTATCTGGGAGAGGGAATTGCTGGGAGTTTATTTCTCGGCACATCATCTATATTTGGCAGATTCAGATTCTCTCCCTTCATCTCTCATTTCCTGTACTGAGATTGATTCCTCGATGGAGGACCACGTTGTGGTGATTGCTGGAGTGGTGGCCACATTGCGTCAGGTTTATAGCCGGGATCATCGCGTCTTTGTTATTGCTACTATTGAAGACCGAGATGGTAGCATGGAGGTCACAGTGTGGCCCAAGGTGTATGAAAGCACCAGGGGTTTATGGCATGAAGGGAATATTTTGGTGGTCAGGGGGTTGGTTAAGGTGAGGAATAGCACGGTAGGTGTGAGTTGCCAGCAAGCGTGGCGTTACCAGCATGATGAACAGGAGAACAATATCTCGAATTCTTCTGGCAAGCACCACCTGGTAATAAAGATCAAGCAAACCGAGGAGGTAGAGAAGGATATCAGGCGCCTTCATGATGTTATGGAGATCTTGCGTAACCATTCAGGACAGGATAAAGCCTCTGTTAATGTGCTTAGTGGGAAAGAGAAAGTTAAGCTTAAGATGTCGGTAGGTTATTGCTCTAAGCTGGTTGATGAGTTGGCTAGTGTGGTGGGCAGGGACAGCTTGATTGTGGATGAATAGTGTGCCAGCAATACAGATGCTGGGAGAGCTCTTATTTTTCAATAGGCATGGCTGGGTGAGAGGCTTGTTTCCTATTGTCTGGGAATACTTCTTCGAGTGGCAGGGTAACTGAGATTGTATCGTGATATAATGCTTGATTAATCAGAGGTGGTCAGACATGTGCTACTGGATACTTTGATTATTTTGTTTATCAGGACAAACAAGGTGAAGTGAATAGCAAAAAAGGCATTTTCATGATTCATGGAATGTGGGCGACTGCATCTTTCTGGGATAATTACCGCGATTATTTTCAGAGCGAGGGTTATGATACCCAAGCTGTTACCCTGTTATACCATGCGAAGCCTCCATATCCTGAAGGGTTACGGCATGTAAGTCTCACGGATTATGTAGATCAGTGTGCCAGGGAAATTCAGAAGATGAATGATAAACCTGTGGTCATTGGACATAGTATGGGCGGAATTATAGCCCAGAAGATGGCCGAGATGGGTTTGGCAGACAAGCTGGTTTTGCTGGCTCCAGCCATAGCGCAGGGCAAATTTGTGTTGCCCCGCTCGGTTTTCCACATGTTTTCCCATAACATGCTGGATATCCTGCTCAAGCGCCCCTTTCGCATTTCATTTAAGAAGGCTACAGAGAGAGTATTAAATGCTCTCCCTCCTGATGAACAGGAGAGGGAATATTCTGAGTTTGTTTATGAATCAGGCAAAGCCGCTATTGGTGTTATCATGGGGGAGATTGGTGTCGATGCCGCCAATGTTGAATGTCCAGTGCTGGTTATTGTTGGTTTGTCTGATCGAGCGAGATCTCCACAGGTAAGTAAAAAGGTGGCGGACAAATATTCGGCGCGGTATCTGGAGTACCCCGGATTTTGCCATCACATGGTATCTCAGCAGGGTTGGGAGAGAATAGCTGCAGATATAGTTACCTGGATCAGGAGTGATGAGCCGATATAGGTGGTGGGTGGATTTATATGTTTCAGGAACTGTATGCTTAGTTAGTGTTGATTCCATTTGAGGCGTTTCTCTTGCTTCCGCAGGTCATGATAAAATTAAATTAGGAGATGATGGTATATGGGCGATATTTTGGATGAGGCTACTACACTTATCAGGTGCAAGGAGTGTCCCTGGTATAAGAATTGTATAGTTCCTGTGCATGCTAGTGTTGATGATGTCGAGCAGTTTCGGATGATGCTGCAAAGTGCTAGTCTCCCCGAGCAAACCAGAGAGGAGATAGGAAGAATCTTGGAGAGCATTGCTTCTGCGAGTCAGGATGTGATCTTGCAAAGCTGCCCTGTTTTTACCAAGAGGCTTAAGGATAACCCCAAACTGGCTCAGAGAATTAAGGAAATGATGCAACGTTGGGGGCAGGAGGAGTGAAAAGGTAAAAATGGCGGGGCAAATAGGTAAGGTTGACAGGCCTCCGGCGCACAAGTTTGAGAAAAAAAAGAAGATTTATTTGGTACCTCTTGTGTATCATGGCGATGGCGCACCGGATGATTATAAAAAGAAATGCGATGATTATTGGCAACAGGTTGCGTCCCATCTGGATAATTTAGAGGCGAAGATTGGCAAGATAACACATGTGTATCATGAGTCAATCACCATGCGAGGAGAAGAGGGACTGAAAGTCATAAAGAACTTAAATTCTGGGAGTTACCACATCTCTAAAAATAGATGTGATAATGGCGCTGTCCTTGAGGTTCTGGAGCAGGAAGATATTCTCGCTGAGACTATGGATTGGGAGAGATGTCTATTCATGGGGTTGATGAGTGAGAAGGTGGCCAATAAGATATATGAATTCTACGCGGAGGTCTCTAAAAAGAGATATGAGATGATGGCTGAGAAATTGGGGGAAACTCTTGGGGAGGGGGAGTCTGGTTTGTTATTTATCAGGGAGGGCCATAATCTGCAGTTTCCCGATGATGTCGAGGTATTCAGCGTTTTTCCACCGGCTCTGGATGATATTCACCGCTGGCTTCGTGACCGTGGTGGTGAGGGAAAGGGGAAAGATAAAAAAAAATAAAGAAGATGAGGATTAGTTTTTTCTAGCGGGAGAATTGTGGAGAGGAGAAAGCCTGCTGTTGCAGGCATGTTCTATGCTGGTGAAGCTAAACAACTCGAGGAGCAGATTCGCTGGTGTTATCAGCATAAGATTGGTCCTGGAGTTTTACCTCAGGTTAATCAAGAAGGTCCCAGAAGGATCGCTGCTCTTGTTGTACCCCATGCTGGCTACATGTATTCTGGCCCTGTGGCAGCGCATGCCTATGGAGAGTTGGCCCGAGATGGGGTATTCGATACAGCAGTGATAATCGGGCCCAACCATACTGGTTATGGGCCTCCAGTTTCCCTGGGAACTGATAAGGAATGGCATACCCCGCTGGGAGAGGTGGAAGTAAATTGGGAGATGACTCAGAAGCTTGCAGGTGGAGTGATGCAGATAGATGAGAGCGCACACATGTATGAGCATAGTGTGGAGGTGCAGTTGCCTTGGCTTCAGCATTTATACCCGAGGGTAAAGATTGTGCCTATAACCATGTTAGCTCAAGATATGAACACCGCTTATGAGGTAGGGAGGGCTATTGCTAAAGTTGCTGATAATACCATAATTATTGCCAGCAGCGATTTCACTCACTATGAGCCCTATTCTGTAGCGAAAGAGAAAGATTTCTCTATGATTGCGGCTATAATCGGCCTTGATGAGAAGGATTTGTACCGCAAGCGCAACCTGTTGCAATGTAGCATGTGTGGGTATGGGCCTGTGGCTGCAGCTATTGTAGCAGCCCGGGAAAAGAAAGCTACTGAGGCGAAACTACTGAAGTATGCCACCAGTGGAGATAGCACGGGAGATTTTTCCAGCGTTGTTGGTTATGCCTCTCTCGTGATGAAGTTGTAGCTCTTGCTATTTCCCGGCACTTGTATCTATTCCTCAATAGCTTTTCCTGTATAGCTTTGCTCGAAATCGTGTTGTTGGTTACTGCTGTGCCCATGTTGCATTGGTAGTAGTTAAGATATGGATGGAAGGCTTGGCCCACTGGGTGGAGTCGGAGATGCTTGCAGTTCGACATGTTAGGGACAGCCCTGCTGTATACTGCTAGCTAGAACCTAATTTTCAGCATAGATTCTTGTGCTTAAATGGTCCTTCTTTTGGTTTGGGTATCGTGAGTACCGGGAGATTCATTGTTACTAGAAATAGCTTGTTTTACCAATTTCATAGTTTGGTCCAGATTAGACAGAGAAAAAGATAACCCTAGCTGTTTGAGTTCGTGGTAACCTAATCCGTGAAACAGCCTTTGCCCAGCAACCTTAGCCATTTCATCGTATATCGTTGGCCATTCTGAGCCTCGCTGTTGGGCACAAAAGAGGATGAAATTTCGGAGCTGAGGTGGCATAACTTCCATGATGTAATTAATAGTTTATCTTGTGGTAAAGGCCTTATGGCAACATTGTTTATTGTCGGTGAGGTTTTGACTTTTCTCTTGGATGCGCCTTGAGTAATCCTTTAGTCAAGGCCTGGGCTCATCCATCAGCTAGGCCAGGAGAGATATTCTCCAAATTTTCATTTGCCACGATATAATAGGCGGCAGGTAAATCTATAAGCCGAATTCTGTACCTGTAATAGGTGGTGACCATCCATCTAGCCCTGATGTTACCATCAGGGTCAAGCGACCAACCCAAGAACATCAGCCGAGCACTTCAATCGTTCTTTATTTGGTCTTGCTCCAGGTGGGGTTTGCCCAACCAATTAGTCACCCAATTGCTGGTGAGCTCTTACCTCGCCATTTCACCCTTGCTCTCAAATAATGGAGCGGTGTAGTTTCTGTGGCACTTTCCGTGAGATTACTCTCCCTGGAAGTTATCCAGCACCCTGCTCGGGGGAGTTCGGACTTTCCTCTGCGCACATCCGGTGCGAAGCGGCCACCCAATTTACCTGCCACTTACCAGTGTATGTTGAAAACTTGGGTTAGTCAAATTTTGCTTTTTATTCCTGCTTTGGCCAGGGTATCAGAGATTTTGTTTTTCTCGCGGGGGATATATACCACGGTGAAATTGTTCAATTCTCTGGCTAATCTGGAGGCTTCTGAGTGCAGGGTTTTTAACAGGGGGTTCTTTACCCTGTATTTGCCATTGATTTGATTGACCACTAACTGTGAATCCATGTACAGCGTGGTAGCTGTTGCCTTATAGCTTGTTGCTCTTTTCATTACGGCGATAGCCGCCTTGTATTCTGCCTGGTTATTCGTACACAATCCGATACTCTGGCAAATGCTGGCTAACTGGTCTCCGTTTTCATTGAGAATGATTCCGCCGATGCCTCCAGGGCCGGGGTTGCCTTGTGAGGCTCCGTCAGAGTATAAACTTAAGCGCATATGTAATTACTCCAAGTATAATATTCTGCCACAGTTACTGCATTGGACTATCTTGCCAGCCTTTACTTGCTGCCACTCGCCTAGCGGCAATGTCACGCGGCATCCCTGACATTTGCCCTGCTCTACTTGGACTACAGCTTGCCCCTTGGCTGATTTAATTTCCTGATAAAGCTTGAGTGTTGATGGGGATGTTTGTTGTCTCATTTGCTTGCTTTGCTGTTCCAGGCCAGAGAGGCGAGACTCAATTACGCTTTTTTGTGTGGATAGAGTGTGTTGTTTTACTTGCCATTCTTGCTCTAGGGAGGTTGTTTTTTCCTCGCTTGTTGCTATCTCATCTTGCATGCCTTCCGCTTGCTCCATTAGGTTTAACAGATGGCTCTCATCTTTGTCCAGTATATGTTTCATGCTTTTGAGTTCGAGCTCCATGTTGAGCAACTCCCGGGGGTTCTTCGCTGTGTTTTCGTAGAGGCTTTTATCAACGCGTCTAATTTTTTCTTGTATATCTTCTATCTTCCATTCTAGTTCTTGTTGTCTTTTTTCTGCCTCTTCTAGGTGTTGTTTCTGTGTAGCTAGTTGGATTCTGGCTGATATTAATGCATCAGGTTCTTGCAATTGATTACTTATATCCTGTAGAGCCTGCCTCGCCTTTTGGATCTCGAGATCAACTTGTTGCAGTTCGTAAAGTTGCTTTACCGCATTCATGTTGAGACCTATTGTAGGGGTGATGCTTAATTGCTGTCAAAGGCGTTTAGCTGTGAGGATAATCTAGTACGATAATCTGGGTCGTATCTGATTTGTGGGATTCCTTTATATTGAGTTTGGCTTTTATTGTGGAATCTTTGATTCCCATTTCCTTGAGAAACTTGTCTACTGGCTCCAGATCTCCAGAGAGTATGGGAATTTTATAGTGCATGGGGATGGCAATGGGAGGATTTAATTGCTTCAGTATCTCTGCAGCTGTAGTAGTGCTAATCGTGGATCTCTCTCCAACGGGTAAGAACAATATATCGATGGTTCCTATTTTCTCCACCAACCCTGGAGTTAAGGGGTGCCCCAGGTCTCCCAGGTGACATAAGACCATATTATCCATCTCAATAATGTAGAGGGTGTTGTCCCCACGGGTTTTACCTTTTTCCTCATCATGGAAAGTAGCAATGCCAGTGATAAATACGCCTCCTATGTCATATTCCCCGGGGCCTTTTATTTGCTTGGGGTTGCCATTGATGCCTTCGATGTAACTGTGTCCTGGATGAGGGTGGCTTATAGTTACGATATCTGCCTGGAGTTCCTGCGGGGTATAACCTAAATCAGGAGAGTAGGGATCAGTAATAACGGTTTTTTCTGCCCCTTTGATATAGAAGCATGAGTGTCCCAGCCAGCTAATTTCCATTGGGTCTAAAGGATAGCCTTTTCCTCTAGCCTTGTCTATAGTCCTGGGTGTTGTGTTGTTTGACTGGTTCAACCAGGAGGGTTAATCCCTGTTTGCTAAGAATGACGACTTCTTCCCCAGGGTCTATTTTATATGAGGTTGTTGATGATGCCTGCCATAATTCACCGCCAACCCTGATATAGCCTTTGGGCATGAGAGGTGTTACTACCTTCCCCCTGTTTCCTGCTTCAGGGGAGGCATGTGCCCTCTTATCCAGGGCTTTCCTGCCCAGCCTGTAGGTTATATAGGCGCATGAGGCATAGGCCAGCATTATTACGATAAGAATCCAGTCGGGCAGGTGTATATCGTACTGAGGCAGAATCCAGAGCACCACTGCTACCAGTGCTGCCTCTTCTAATAATGTGGTTACCAGGGAGTAAACGGCATACTTACGACCTTTCATGATATTTGCCTGTAGGGCAATAATACCCTACGCGACGATAGCCAACAAATGTTTTGACAGGATAGCATTCAGGCCGTTAACATATGATATTATCATGGTTAACGCAATGAAGGGCCAGGTGTTGCAGGAACTGCGCAGAAGTGGCACTTCGGTTTCTGGTCAGGCACTGAGCAGGAAGCTGGGCATCTCCCGGGTTTCTGTGTGGAAGCATGTTAATAGTTTGAAATCTGATGGATATGATATAGCTGCTTCATCTCAGGGATATAGGTTGATATCTTCTCCTGACTTATTGCTTCCCTGTGAATTCCCCTGGTTGAAGCAAAAACTGTATCATTTTTATCAGGTTGATTCTACTATGAATGTGGCAAGGAGGTTAGCAAAGCAGGGGGTGGAAGCGGGGACAATTGTGGTGGCGGAGAGTCAAATGGGAGGTAGAGGCAGATTAGATAGGACATGGATCTCTCCAAAAGAAGGCATTTATCTTACTATTATTTTGCGGCCAGCGATAAGTGCTGTACATGCACCCAGGATAAATTTGATGGCTGCGGTTGCTGTGGCCATGGTTATCAGGTCTCTTTTTGGTGTAATGGCGGTCCTTAAATGGCCTAATGATGTTCTGGTCGGGGAAAAGAAGATATGTGGAATATTAGCTGAGATGGAAGCGGAAATTGATGCTGTTCATTATGTGAATGTTGGCATTGGTCTTAATGTAAATGCATCTGTTGCTCGGGAAGAGGAGAATGCAACTTCTCTAAAAGAAGAGCTGGGCAGGCCAGTTTCCCGAAAGGAAGTTTTAGTTTCAGTGTTAGATGAAATAGATAGGCAGCAGGCTTTGTTGACAGGGGATGGCCTGCTGGAGCAATGGCGGGCTCTGAACACCACGCTGGGCAAGGATGTCAAGATTGTTATGCTGGATGGAGAGATACGAGGCAAGGCACTGGATATTGATACTAATGGGGCGCTTGTGGTTAGGGATAGGGAAGGGAGTTTGCATAGAATTCTTGCCGGGGATTGCATTCACCTGCACTAGTCCATCTTGTAGCGATTAGGCTTGATTGCAGATTCGAAGGGAGTTGACATGTTGCAATTGGCGATTATTGGCGTTTACTTCATTGTTATTATTGCCATAGGCTTATGGAGCAGGAAAAGGGTAAGCAGCCAGGAGGGCTTTTTTGTTGCCAACCGTGAAGGTACAACATTTCTTATCACCGGGTCTCTTGTGGCCACCGCTGTTGGGGGATCATCCACTGTGGGAATGGCCGGCCTGGGTTTCTCCTGGGGGTTGGTGGGTGCATGGTGGCTTCTCGTTGGGACTGCAGGACTCCTCGTTTTAGGTTTTTTATTTGCTAAGAAGGTCAGGCATACAGGGTCTTACACCTTGCCGGAGCTGGTGCGCAAGCAATATGGTGATAAGGTTGCTCTGGCAGCCTCTATCCTGATAGTTATAGCATGGGTGGGAATAGTAGCAGGGCAGATTGTTGCTGCTGGCAAGGTTCTATCTATTCTGGGAATGGGTTCTCCTACCCTGTGGATGATTGTTTTCACCATTGTTTTTATTAGCTATTCCATGCTAGGGGGGCAGCTGTCGATCATTCGCACTGATGTTTTCCAGGCAGCCATGCTATTCGGGGGAATTTTTCTCACTGCTGGGCTACTTCTTACTCGTGTAGGAGGGATGGATGGCTTGGCAACCTCTCTGCCCGCCAGCTATTTTTCCTTTCCTGTGAATCCTGAGTTCAGTTGGAAGACGCTGGTGTCTATGCTTATTCTCGTTGGTGCTACATATGTGGTGGGCCCTGACATATATACTCGTCTTTTCTGTGCCAAGGGAGAGGGCACGGCGAGGCGCTCAGTCCTTCTCTCAGCATTTCTGTTTATTCCCCTAGCTTTTGCGATCACCTTGATAGGAATGGGAGCGAAGGTGCTCTATCCCCATATTCCTGCTGAGCAAGCGTTCCCCCAGGTGGTAAGTGGGATTCTCTCTACTGCTATGGGAGGGCTGGTGCTCGCAGCCCTGGTTGCTGCTCTTATGTCTTCAGCAGATACCTGTGTCATGAGCCAAAGCATTATCCTGACTAATGATATAGTTAAGCAAGCTCGTGGGTCGCTTAGTGACAGGGCGGCTCTGAGACTGACTCGCCTGGGAGTGCTGGTTCTTGGCGTGATAGCCCTGCTATTAGCGCTGATGCTGAAGGGGGTAATATCATCGCTTTTCTTTGCTTACACCATTTTCACCTCGGGCCTGGTTGTTCCTGTAATTGCCGGGTTTTACCGGGAAAAGCTGAAGTTGACCTCACAAGGAGCACTGGCGGCTGTGGTTGGTGGAGGAATAGTAGGGTTGCTGGGGAAAATTCCCGTGGTGGATGTCCCTCTAAAGGATGATTTGGGTCTTATTGCTTTTGCCATAAGTGCTGTTTTGCTGTTTGCAGTCAGTTACCTTACCCGGGGCAATAGCGTTATGAGTGTAAGCTCTCTCCGCCACTAGTTCCACTGGCATTTCTGGGAAGCCTCCTGTGCTGGTAGTAGCCAGATTTTTCTTTCCTGTATTATCCCTATTCTGTTTTTGCTGTATGTTAAGCAGGCAGGATTGTGGAGTAGTAGGGAAGGTAGGATATAATAAAATAATATACACATGCATATTGTTGTTATTGGCTTGGGACTTATTGGGGGTTCCCTCGGGCTCGCATTGCATGAGGTTCACGAACCGGGGTGGGATGTTATCGGTTATGTCCGGCGGCCTGAGCTTGCTGCGCAGATGCTCTCCCTGGGAGTGGTTGATCGCGTGGAAACTAATCTCAGGCAGGTGGTACAGGAAGCAGATATTGTTGTTGTTGCCACTCCAGTTGTGGCAGTGAGGGAGGTGTTGTCCCAGATATCCGGCTCTATTCCCCGTGGCTGTGTAGTTACTGATACTGCCAGTACCAAGTTCCAGGTTATGGAGTGGGCAGAGGAGTTATTACCGCCCACGGTGAATTTTATCGGTGGACATCCCATGGCAGGGAAAGAGACTTATGGAGTGCAGGCGGCTGAAGCTAGCCTATTCCGGGGGCGTATGTGGTGCCTTACACCATCAAGGAGAGCCTCTCCTGCCTCTGTGAAACAGATTACCAGTATCCTGGACAAGGCGGGTGCTATTCCCCTGGTAATGGATGCTCGAGAACACGATAATCTGGTGGCTGGTATTAGTCATTTACCTATGTTGCTATCGGCAGCCTTAACATCTGTTACTACCAGTAGCTCCTCCTGGCAAGCTATGTCTCGGTTGGCTGCGTCGGGGTATCGTGACCTTACTCGTTTGGCAGCCGGGAGCCCTGAGGTGAATTCTGATATATGTATCACCAATAAGGAGGCTATTGTTAGTTGGATTGATCAGTTTATCGATGAGCTTGAGGAGTATCGAGCCTTGGTGGGGGCAGGTGATGAGAGATTGCAGCATAAATTGGCTGCGGCTAACAGGGCGAGACAGCAATGGCTGGACAAAACCTAATGCAAACAGTTAAACCCTCTCCCCATTTACAAGGGGAGGTCTTATTGCCCGGGGATAAGTCTATTTCTCATCGTGTTGCCATTCTGGATAGTTTGAGCCAGGGTAAGTCTACAATCAAGAATTTCGCCCCGGGCAGAGATTGTTGGCATACTGTCACCTGCTTGAAAGCCCTGGGAGTGCCAATCCAAATACTTAAATCTCAGAGTACACTTTCCTTGTCGGTTTCCGGGCGAGGGAGGATGGGCTTCAGGGAGCCTCGGGATGTACTCTATGCTGGCAATAGCGGGACCACAATGCGCCTCCTTAGTGGTTTGCTTGCTGCTCAGCCTTTTCTATCTATCATTACCGGTGATGCCTCTCTGCGTGGGCGTCCCATGAGCAGATTGATTGAGCCCTTGCGGCTGATGGGTGCTGAAATATGGGGGAGAGAACAGGACTTACTGGCTCCTCTGGTTATTCGGGGGAGGGCCTTGCATGGTGCTGAGATTCCTTTAACTATTCCGAGCGCTCAAATCAAGTCGGCAATTTTGCTCGCTGGCCTTTTTGCTCAGGGCAATACGGTGTTGTATCAGTCGGTTAAATCGCGGGATCATACCGAGAGATTGCTTACAGCTATGGGGGCAAAGTTAGATACAGATGGCAACCACCTGTGTCTGAGTCCGTTAACTATGCCGTTATCCTCCATTAGCTTTCGTGTCCCCGGTGATCTCAGCTCAGCCGCCTACTTTCTGGTTGCTGGTGCTATTCACTCCAATGCCAGGATAACGGTGAGAGCTTGTGGCATTAATCCCACGCGAACAGGGATAATTGATGCTCTTGTTGCCATGGGGGCTAAGATTCAAATGCGGAATGAAAGAATGGAGGTAGGTGAACCACTGGCTGATATTACAGTTGAATCGAGTGAGTTGAGGGGGATTGAGATGGGGGGGGGTATTATTCCTCGCATTATTGATGAGCTTCCCATTTTGGCTGTGGCAGCCTGTGTTGCTCGTGGCAGGACTGTAATCAGGGGTGCCGGCGAGTTGCGAGTGAAGGAATCTGACAGGATTGCGGCCATGCTCAAGGAACTGGGGAAGATGGGGGCCGATATTGAGGAGTTAGCAGATGGTATGATTATCACTGGAGGCAAGAGATTGCGAGGGGCGAAGGTTGATAGCCATTCAGATCATAGATTGGCTATGAGCCTGGCAATAGCCGGATTATTGGCTACGGGAGAAACAATTATCAATCGTGCTCAGGTAACACAGATATCGTATCCCGCTTTCTGGCAAGAGCTACAACGATTGGTTGAGCGAGCTTGATAATCGCATGATGATAAGAGTGTTAACGTATTAATTAATTTAATAATGTAAAGGGAGGATGACATGAGTGTCAGGCTAACTCATATAGGGTTTGGCAATATTATTGCTGTTAACCGTGTCCTGTCTCTGCTTTCTGTAAATCAACAACCGGTTAAGCGTTACATCAAGGAGGCGAGGACTAAGGGTCTCTTGATCGATGCCACCCATGGTCGTAAGGTAAAAACAGCCATTATCTTTGATACAGGGCATGTCATCTTGGCTGCTGTGGCGCCGGAGACAATTGCTCACCGGTTAAGTGATAGCCCTGATGTAACTGGGGATAAAGAGGAGTTGTAGCATGTTCCGCCCGAGATCCTTGTTTATTGTTCTTTCTGGGCCTTCGGGTGTGGGGAAAGATGCTGTTCTGGCTAGGATGAAGCAACGGCAATATAAGTTTCGCTATATGATTACTGCTACTACGCGGCCTCGGCGTAACGCTGAGAAGGATGGAGTGGAATACTACTTCTTATCACTCCATGAATTTCAGTCCATGATAGATAACGGACAGCTTCTGGAATGGGCTAACGTGTACGGCAATTATTATGGAGTGCCTAAGCAGCAAGCAGTGGATGCCTTAGCTGAGGGGGCCGATGTCGTGTTAAAAGTGGATGTTCAGGGTGCGGCTACAATAAGAAAGATTATGCCTCAGGCGGTGTTGATATTTCTCTTACCTCCGTCCATGAAGGAGTTAAGGAGTCGGCTTGAGCAACGACACAGCGAATCTCGGGAAGACATGTCACTCAGGTTGAGGAAGGTTCGTGAGGAAATGGAGAGACTCAGTATGTTTGATTATGCCATAGTTAATTATCAGGATAAGCTTGATCATGTTGTAGCTCAAATCCAGGCTATTGTCGTTGCTGAGAAATGCAAAGTGCAATCACAAGATGAGATAAAGTTGTGAATCGCCAGCATGTCTATTTTTTAAAGTCTGGAATGCACTCATAATTTGGCCTTCCCTTAATATTGAGCTGTTGGAGATGTCATAAAGATGGGTGGTGTTGGGGCTCAAACATGGCGGTCAGCAGTTGATTTTCCCTAGCTCGCATCCTGGCCTCTTCTTCAGGTTGCTCGTGGTCATAGCCCAGCATGTGCAGTATACCGTGTATTATCAGCAGAGCAAGCTCGTTGTTCACGGGGTGCCCCTGTTCTTCAGCCTGTACCACTGCTTGAGGGTAGGAAATAACTACCTCCCCGAGGTGAAGCACACCGTCAGAGGGAAGAGCGAAAAAGGAATTATTCTCTCCTTGAGGTATCATATGGAAAGACAGTACATCTGTAGGCTCATCCACTCCTCGATAGGTATGATTGAGTTGTTGCACAGTATCGGCATCGGTGAATACCAGACTCATTTCACACGGTAATTTCACTCTCTCTGCTGAGAGAACGCTCTCCGCTACTTTCCTGGCCCAGCCTTCGTCAATGCACCCCTGGAGATCAGGCTCGACATAAATTGTAATCTCCTTTCTCATTCTTTCCCGCTCCATGTGGTTATCAACGTTGATTTACCACAACTATGTTCTGCGGATGTCTTAAGTGATGCATAGACTTCGAGTCACTAGCTATGTTACCATCACTACTTTAAATGAGGCAAATCAGTGTAATCTCCTTTGATGCTGATGGGACTTTGCTGGTGCCTGGTTTTGTTGAAGCTATATGGCATGAGGCTATTCCTGCGCTCTACTCTCAGAAAAACGGCGTGGAGCTAGCTCAAGCCAGGGAAATCATGAGCCGGGAGTATGCCTTGGTGGGTCCCCAGCGGCTAGAGTGGTATGACGTGAACTACTGGCTGAAACGTTTTGCTCTGGGGCCAGCTGATGGATTGATACAGGGGTGCCAGAACAGGATTGCCTATTATCCTGAAGTTCAGGATGTATTGATATCGTTAAGCACTGAGTATTCCTTGGTAGTGGCCTCGGCTGGTCCTACAGAGATGTTGGTGCCGGCGGTTGCGCCAATTCGACATTACTTTTCCCATGTATTTTCCTCTATCTCAGATTATGGCCAGTTGAAAAGTGCCGATTTCTATCGGGGAATATGCCAGACGATGAAGGTGGAGCCTGCTAGTGTGGTACATGTAGGCGATAGCTGGCAATTTGACTTCTTTACTCCTAAGCAGATTGGCATCAATGCTGTCTATCTTGACCGGGGTGGAAATGGTAATGACGGTAGCATTGCCAGTTTGCGGGAAATATTTTCATTTTTAGCATAGCTATGGATGTTAACTGGGCACAAGTATTATTCAACTCGGCGATAACAGGGAGTCTGTATCTCCTTGGGGCAGTCGGGTTGACCCTGACTTATGGATTGTCTTCGTTTCCTAACTTCGCCCATGCTGAATTTATCACCCTGGGAGCGTTCCTTGGCTATACTATAGGGACGCAATTAGGATTGGGATTGCCCATAGCCCTTGTGGTTACTTTCTTTACTGCGGGGTTGGTGGGTTTGCTGTGTTATCGTGGGATATTCCAGCCGTTAGCCAAGAGAGGGGCGACCATCATTCACCTCATGGTAGCGTCCATCGCCTTGAGCTTTATCCTGAGATACTCGATGGGGGCTATATGGTCGTGGAAACCTTATTATTTCGCTTCCTCTTGGGCTGCCTTTGATGTCGGTCCGCTGAGAGTCACCGGTCTCTGGCTGTGGCTTATCGCTATTGCTGTAGGCTTAGCCATAGTCATGCACCTGGGACTGGTCAAGACCAGGATGGGGAAGGCTATCAGGGCAACCTCCAGTAATCCTGATCTTGCTTTAGCCTCAGGTATCAATATCAATAAGGTGATATTGATAACATGGTTTGTTGGCGCTGGCCTGGCTGCAGTTGCTGGCATCTTCCGTGGTGCCGATACCCAGATTTGGCCGTTAACAGGATGGGACATCATCTTGCCAATATTTGCGGTTACCATCCTTGGTGGCATCGGTAACTTTTATGGTGCCATTGCATCTGCATTTATTATCGGGCTGGCGGAGAATTTTGGTGTTGTGGGCCTGATGGCCTTAGGGCTTTCTACCTCATATCGTTTGGGCATATCCTTCGTGATATTGATTATTACATTGATTGTGAAACCGCAAGGACTGGCGATGTTCTTCAGGAGGGCTTAGCTTGGATTTATTGCTTTATGGTCTTGACTTGCTGGTGTTCATCGGCATCTTTGGCATATTGGCTATATCTCTGAACTTGGAGTTTGGTTTTTCGGGCCTGGCTAACTTTGGTAAAGTTGCCTTTTTCCTTATTGGTGCTTATACCTATGCCTTGCTGTCCCAGATTGGTCTTCCCTTTTATCTCTGTCTTATTTCTGGGGCACTGGTTGCCGCTATCTTTGGCCTACTCATTTCCTTGCCGGCGCTGAGATTGCGCGCTGATTACCTGGCCATAGTAGTGCTTGCCTTTGGAGAGATACTAAGGTTGATTGTTAAATCTGAGGCTTGGCTCGCCGGGGGGGATTGGGGGCTGAGTGTGTCTCCAGCTATTTCTATAACTGGGGTTTCTCCCCGTGTTGATCTCCTGGTGAACATAGCCCTGGTGTTTTCCTGCCTGCTTATTTGTTTTGTTGTCGCCCAATTGCTGTCCAATTCTCCCTATGGGCGTGTGATAAGAGCGATAAGGGAAGATGAGGTTGCTGCTGAGGCCCTGGGGAAGAACAGGGCGAGGTATAAAGTCCAGATCTTTATGCTGGGCTCTGCTATGGCGGGGGTGGCTGGGGGGCTGTATGCTCAATATCTCCAGGCGATAGTGCCCATGCTATTTTTGCCCATAATCACGTTTACTATCTGGATAATGGTTCTTGTAGGGGGGCCAGCGAACAATTGGGGAGTGCTGGTGGGTGCTGCGCTGGTGGAGGTATTTGAGAGAGGGGCAAATATTGCCAAGGATTATATTGCCCTTCCCATTGATCCTAGTAACTTGCAATATATCCTGTTTGGTGTTTTAATCCTTCTGGTTTTATTTTATCGGCCTCAAGGGTTGTTTAAGGAAATCCCCATTAAGACCAGAGCTCTGGAGGCAGTTCGCCATGCGAGAGAGCAGATCAAGGGTGAAGGGGGCTAGTAGAGTACTTGTTATGTTTTTCTCAGCTTGTTCCTTCCTGAAAATGTAGTTCAGTAAATGCTAACTTTCGGGGGTTTGTTATTTAGCTTAAAGGTATAATATATTTCAACAGGTAATATATATCACTAAAAGAGAACTTATTATGCCAGAAGAAGAATTGTTGAAAATAGAAGAGCTTAGCAAGCACTTTGGTGGTGTTTACGCGGTCAGCGGGGTGAGCCTAGATGTGAGGAAGGGGGGGATCTGGGGTTTGGTGGGCCCGAATGGCAGTGGCAAGAGCACCCTATTCAATACTATCCTGGGTCTGTATCGACCGGATGGTGGCTGTATCTATTTCAATGGCAGGAAGATAAATAACCTGAGTTCCCATCAGATTTACGGATTGGGAATTGTCAATTCTTTTCAGGTGCCACGTTTGTTTTTTCAGATGAGTGTTATGGATAACATGCTGGTGGCGGCGCGAGGACACCAGGGGGATGGACTGTTTAATAGCTTGTTCCTCAGGGGGGGATGGCAGAGCCAGGAAAGAGAATTGATTGACAGAGCCCTGGAGTTTATTGAACTGGTGGAGTTAGGGAAGATGGTTTTTGCCCTGGCAGGAGAGCTATCGGGAGGCCAGAGAAAGCTCCTGGAGCTGGCTCGAGGCCTCATGGCTAAGCCCAGATTGTTGCTCCTGGACGAGCCTGCAGCGGGGGTTAATCCTGTGGTGGGAAAGAAAATATTTCAGAAGCTACAGACCTTATCTAAGAATGGCACAACTTTTTTTGTGGTTGAGCACCGACTGGAGATATTGTTCAATTTTGCCTCCTGGGTGTATGTCATGGATCGAGGGAAAATGGTGACTCAGGGACAGCCTGAGAAAATAGTTGATGATCCCGCCTTCTATCAGGCGTATCTGGGGGCAGAATAGGTGGACCCTCTCCTATTTGCTGAAGATATCCATGCCGGCTATGGCGATATAGTTATTGTACATGATGTTTCGCTCAGGGTAGAGCCTGGGGAAATTGTGGCTGTTATTGGACCTAACGGAAGTGGCAAGTCCACTCTGCTCAAGAGCATACTCGGATTTGTTAAGTTGTTTCAGGGCAAAGTTTCTTATTGTGGCGAGGAGATTACTGGCGTATCCTCGGATCGGATTGTTGGGCTTGGCATTGGTTATGTCCCACAGGTAAATAATGTTTTCCCCAACCTGACCATTAGTGAAAATTTGGACATGGGAGCGTACCAGGTACGGGGCAGAGCTTCTGTCAAGGCGAGTATGGAGGAGATGTTTTCCTTATTTCCCGAGCTTGCGCTGAGAAAGCGTTCTTTGGCGGGAAACATGTCGGGGGGCGAAAGGCAAATGCTGGCTGTAGCCCGTGCTCTGATGGCCCGACCCAGGGTCATATTCCTGGATGAGCCCCTGGCATCCCTGTCTCCCAAGCCTGCCTCCATCATTCTGTCCAAGTTACAGGAGATAAAGCAGAGTGGTGTGGCCATGGTGATAGTGGAGCAGGATGTCACCAGAGTTTTGAGTGTTTCCCAGCGAGCTTATGTCTTGGTCAATGGTGCCATTGCCATGGAAGGGAACGCTGAGTCACTGTTCAAGGAAGAGTCAGCCAAGCAGCGATATTTAGGCCTGCATGCAAAAGCTGTTGACAAATAATCATACCTGAGTGCACAATTCCCCCTAACTTTATTAAGACATTAAGGAGGTATGTTATGTGGAAGAAGGTTGTTATGTTCCTGTCTCTTGTAGCCTTGGTTATCCCTGCAGTAGCCTGTGGTGAGCCAGCGGAGGCGGAGACCATCAAGATTGGTGTTGTACTGGACACCTCTGGTGATCTTGGTTCTATGGGAGTCAGAATAATGCAGGGCGCCGAGCTGGCTGCTGATGAGATTAATGCTGCGGGAGGGGTGTTGGGTAAGAACGTGGAATTAGTGGAGGAGGATGGTCAAACAGATCCGCGGAAAGGATTTGATCGTGTTAAGAAGCTGGTAGAGGTAGATGGGGTGCAGGTGGTTACTGGACCCATGATTACCGGGGCTTCACTGTTAGCCATTCCCTATGCGGAGACTCACCAGGTTCCGCTGATCAGCCCCTCGGCTACAGGTATTCCCCTTTCCAGTGTTGATGGCACGGAGTGGTTTTTCCGTACCTGCCTGCGCGATGATGTCCAGGGACAGGTGTTGGCCGACATTATCGTGGATAAGGGATACTCCAGATTTGCTGCCATAGTGCTGGATAACACTTATGGTAAGGGGCTGGAAGAGGCCATCATGGATAGACTTGAGGCGGTTAACTGGACAGGAGAACAGGTTGCCTCGATACACTATGCGGGGGCTACTAAGGATTACCGCACGGAACTGCAGCAAATTAAGGATGCTGCCCCCGATGTGATATTCTGCTGTTCTTACTGTGATGACGGTATTTTAATCTTCAAGCAGGCTTCTCAATTAGGTTTGGATGATATTGCCTGGCTGGGCTGTGACGGCAACTATGGCTCGGGCCTTTTTGCTGACAACACTTCCGCGGCTTTCATGGAGAAGGCTCTTGTTGCTGGTACACGGACGGTTGGTTCGGGATCAGCTTATGATAGCTTTGCTCCGGCATATAATGAAGCCTATGGAGAAGATCCTGAAGTCTATTGTGACACCATGTATGATGCTGTCTGGGCAGCGGCAAAGGCCATAGAGGCTGCGGGCACCTATGATGGTGAGGCCATCAGGGTTGCCTTGACTGAACTGGAGTTTGATGGAGCTACTGGGCCGATTAGCTTTAGCGAGATTGGTGACCGTAGTTCTGGCACCTGGGAGATTTGGGATGTTGTGAAGGATGCCAATACCACGTCCGGTTACAAGAACCATACTGTGGAGATAGTCACCTGGAGTGCGGAGGAATAAACCAGGTTATTCTGGTAGATATTTAGCCAGCAGGATGCTACCATGTTCATGGTAGCATCCTGCTTTTTGCATTATGGAGCTACTGTCAGGAGGAGAATATGGAACAAACAGGTAGACTGGACAAGCTGAGAATTACGGTGTTAGCGGAGGATTCTGTTCCCTATGAAACTCCATACCTGGCCCAGCATGGTGTTTCCTTTCTCATAGAGGGAATCAGGGGTGATGTTATCAGGAGGGTTCTGTTTGATGTCGGGCAAAATTCACAGGCCTTACTCTACAACATGAGGCTGTTAAATATTGTCCCGTCGACCATTGATGCCATTGTTCTCAGCCACTGTCATTATGACCACACTCAGGGAGTGGTGGATGTTCTCAAGGAGATGGGCAAGAGTGATGTTCCAGTGATTGCCCACCAGGATTTATTTCGCCTGCACTTTCTTGTCAGGCCCTTTCTCAGGCACGTGGGGGTGATGCAGGGTGATTCCCGGGAAAAGATAGAAAGCTCTGGGGGCACACTGTTTCTTACCAGTGACCCGTTAATGATCATGCCGGGCTTGTTAACTACCGGTGAGGTGAAGAGGCAGACTGACTTTGAAGAAGTGGGGATAGATTTGAAGACGATAGAGGATGGCCAGATCAAGGATGACCCTGTGCTTGATGATATCTCTCTGGTCGCTGATGTTAAGGACAAAGGCATTGTGGTCGTGACCTGTTGTGGACATGCCGGCATCATTAATATTACCCGGCAGGCCATGGAGTTAACGGAAGAGAGTAAAGTTGAAGCTATTATTGGCGGATTACACTTAATCGATGCCACTGAACCCAATTTGAAACGGACAGTGGAAGAGCTGACACAGTTGAATCCAGGGTGGATATGCGCTGGTCACTGTACGGGGTTCAAGGCGCAGGTTGAACTCTACCTGGCCTTTAAGGAGAGGTTCTCTCCCCTGCATGCTGGTTTAACCTTTGAGGTTTAATTTATCCGATGTTGTCCTGGAAAGGAAATTATACCTGGGTATCGTTTGCCGAGATATTGACATTGTGTGTTCGTGTAGCTAATATGTAATTTATATCGCTTGTAACGTAATTTCACTCTGAGTGCTTGCTTGGAGTTTTTGATAAATAGACAGATATAATGGATAAATCTGTAAAAGTAGCTCTGGATGCTATGGGAGGAGATTTTGCTCCCCGTGATATAGTTGAAGGAGCAGTTCGTGCAGCGTCTGGTGATGATGGCATTGAGATTATCTTGGTAGGGGCTGAGAGCCTTATCCGCAGTGAACTGGCAAAATATGATGTCTCCGGGCTGCCTCTTTCCATAGTAAATGCCAGCCAGGCTGTTCGTGATGGTGAGCCCCCCGTGGCTGCGCTGCGTCACAAGCCAGATGCCTCCATTCTGGTGGCCATGCGTTTGGTAAAAGAAGGGCAGGCGGATGCCATGATAAGTATGGGTTCCACCGGGGCAGTTATGGTGAGTGCCATTCAAATCTTGGGAAAACTGGAGGGCGTACAGCGTCCCACTGTGGGCACCAGTTTGCAAGACTTGGCTCCCGGTACGGTAATGTTTGACATGGGGGCGAATTCTGATTGTAAGCCGCGTGATTTATTCAATTTTGCCATTATTGGCCATGCTTTCGCTCGCAAGATAATAGGCATCGAGCATCCTACAGTGGCTCTTCTCAGCAATGGGGCCGAGGAAGGTAAGGGCAATAAGGTAACGAAGGAAGCCTACCAGTTGTTCCAGAAAGGGAACTTCAACTTTATTGGCAATGTCGAGGGGGATGATATCCCTAAAGGTAAGGCCAATGTCATTATCTGTGATGGCTTTGTTGGCAATATCATAACCAAGTTTTGTGAGGGCCTGGGGGATGTGCTTGGTGAGCGATTGCAGGTTAGCCTGGAAGGGCAGCTTGCCCCGGAAAAGATCAGTAAAATCACTGGTGAGCTGTTTAATTTAACCCATGTGCCTGATGTTGGTGGAGGGGGATTGATCTCTGGTGTCGATGGAGTGGTATGGATTGGTCATGGCCGTTCCCAAGCTCCGCAGTTAGCTGAGGCTATTCGCCAGGCGCGGCTTGCGGTAGAAACCAACTTTGTGCGGGAATTAAAGTCAGAACTAAGAACAGGATGAAGGTTAGACTTTTAGGGGCCCATGGGATTGACTCGCGTGATACCAGGTTCATGTCGGTATTGGTTGATGAGGTTATTGCCCTGGATGCCGGCTCTCTATCCTCCATGTTATCTTTTCCGCAACAGGAGAAAGTCAAAGCGGTTATGTTGACTCACTCTCACGCGGATCATATCATGGGGCTTGCTGCCTTGTGCATGAGAGCCTTTGTTTCCCATGTTACGGTGGAAGTGTATGCCATTAAGGAAACCATCGATGCCCTGAAAGCCCATGTATTCAACGATGTTATCTCCCCCGATTTCACTGTAAGTCCTTCTCCTGAGTCTCCTGCTGTGAGATTTCACCAGGTGGAGGCCTACCAGCCACGGCGTATCGGTGATTATGAGGTTGCCGCCCTTCCAGTTCATCATTCCGTTCCTGCCGTGGGCTATCAGGTTACCTCAGCCAGCGGCAAGAGCGTGCTGTATACTGGAGATACTGGTCCCGGGCTAGCGCCTCGCTGGGACGATATCCACCCCGATATTATTATCTGTGATTGTGCTGCTCCCAATAGCTGGGATGCCGGGGCACTGCATGTGGGGCACATGACCCCGAACCTGCTCAGGCCAGAGTTGGTAGAATTTCGCCGACACAAGGGTTACCTTCCCCGAATAATAGGGGTTCACATGGTTCCCTCGTGGCAAAAAGAGATTGAAAGGGATGTGTTTGAATTAGCGCGTGAAATAGAGGCTGATATAACGTTGGGATATGAGGGAATGGAGGTAGAAATCTAGTGGAAGAAAAATATGATATTGGAGAACTAATATGACCGTTGCGGTACTTGCTGATAGCTCCTGTGCGATAACACCCGATCTTCAGGAGAAATTTCATATGAAGATAGTGCCCCTGCACTTGATGTGGGACAAGGAAGAATATGCTGACTGGAGAGACATGACTCCGGACGAGTTTTATGCTCGTTTGAAGAAGGAAACCAAGAACTGGCCCACCAGCAGCGGCTCGGTTCAGGGCGAGTTCTATAATGCTATAGAGGAACTGCGGGGCAAGTTTGATGCTGCTGTTGTGATAACGCTTAGCCCCAATACTCCCTCAGCTGGCTATAGTTCGGCCTTGCGTGCGAAGGACATGATTGAGGATTTTCCTGTCGAGGTTGTTGACAGCAATTTTGTTGCTACAGGAGCGGGACTGGTGGTCACTGCTGCCGGCAGGGTGGCTGCTTCTGGGGGGACCCTGGAAGAAGTGGTCCAGGCGGCCAGGAGCGTTATTCCCAGGGTAAATCTGTACTATAATGTGGGTTCCATTGAGTATTTTTTGAAAGGTGGCCGTGTTAGCAGTTCTGATGTTGGGAAGCATGAGGACAGCTATATAATCGGCTCCAAGGATGGTAAGATTACTCCGCTGGAACATTACTCCACACGGGAGGAAGCGCGTCAGCGTATTAAGGAACTGGTGCGGGAAAAGGCTCGCCATGATACTCCGCTTCATGCGGCTGTGTTTCATGGCGCTGCGCGACAGGAAGCTGAAGAGCTTAAGGATTGGGTGGCATCTCAGTATAATTGTCCTGAACTCTGGATTGGGGAACTTTCCCCGGTTGTGGCAATTCACATGAGTCCTGAGACTCTGGGCATTGGTTTTTACAACGAATAGAACAGGAGGCAGTTCATGCAGGCGGTACAACAAGTAGAGATAGATGGTCAGGATTTCAAGAAAGCCCTAGAGGGAGCTAAAGATCGCATAGAGCAGCATATAGATGAACTTAACGAACTGAATGTGTTTCCTGTTCCCGATGGGGATACCGGCATCAATATGTTTATGACCATGAGGTCGGCGGTGGGGGAAGTAGAAGATTCCCCCGAGACCTCCGTGGGGAAGGTCTCCAAGATGGCAGCCCGAGGAGCTCTTTTGGGAGCCCGGGGCAATTCGGGAGTTATTCTTTCGCAGATACTGAGAGGTATCTCCAAGGGGATAGGCGATAAGGAGAAAATCTCTCCCCATGATTGGGCACAGGCATTGAAGCTTGGCTCAGACGAGGCATATCGGCTTGTGGTGGAGCCTGCGGAAGGGACTATTCTCACGGTGATTCGAGAAGTTTCCGAAGCAGCCTCCAGGATGACAGAGAGGAAAGTTGGTTTCACCCGCGTTGTTGTATCCCTGGCCACCCAGGCGAGGAAGACGGTTAAGAAAACGCCCGAGCTACTCCCTGTGTTAAAGCAAGCAGGGGTGGTGGATGCTGGAGCCAAGGGATTAATGTATTTCTTTGTTGGCGTTAAGGAATCTGTCTGCAGAAAAACTTCTTCCTCGAGGTCTCGCCCGGGTGTTTCTCCCAGAGTTTCGTGATAGTGAGGAAGGATATGGGTGATAGCAGGGAGCGAGTTTATGGATTTGATGTTCAGTTTATCCTCGAGGGGGAGAATTTGCCTCTGGAGGAGATAAAGAAGACAGTTCAGGCAGCAGGGCAGTATCCGCTGGTTGTGGGGGATGAGACGCTGCTCAGAGTTCATGTGCATACTCTTGATCCTGATGCCATAGTGAGTTACGGGCGCAGTAGAGGAAAGTTAAGCGACCTCGTTATCGAAGACCTGGACCTCCAGGCAGAGCAGAAAAAAAATAGAGGGGCTGGCAAATAAGACTTGTGAGAAGGAAGATACTGTGACTCAGGTGACGAAGAGAAGAGTAGTGATTACGGGACTGGGGGCAGTGACGCCCCTGGGGACTGGGGTGGAGAAGTCCTGGCAAGCTTTGTGCCAGGGTAAATCTGGCGTAGCCAGGATCACCAAGTTTGACGCCAGTGATTTTAAGGCACAGATTGCCGCCGAGCTCAAAGATTTTCATCCTGAGGATTTTTTAGATCGGAGAAAGATTCGTCGCACTGATTCTTTCATTCAGTATAGCCTGGCAGCTACCAGGATGGCCCTTGATGATTCAGGGCTGGCTATTAACGCTGGCAATGCCGGCAGGGTGGGGAATGTGATAGGTACCTCTGTTGGTGGGATGCAGACATATGAGGACACCCTGTCTACCCTTCGGGACAGGGGGCCAGGTGCTGTTTCCCCTTTTTTTATCCTGGGATTTATTCCCAATATGCTGGGGGGAGAGATTTCTATCGCCTTTGGAAGCAAGGGGCCGAGCATGTGTGTGTCTAACGCCTGTGCGACGGGGAACTCTGCTATTGGGGAAGCTATGAGACTCATCCAGTATGGCGATGCGGATGCCATGATTGCTGGTGGTAGTGAAGCTTATATTATCCCGGTGGGAATTGCCGGACTGGATAAAATGAGGGCGATATCCCGGAGGAATGATGAGCCTGAGAAAGCCAGCCGTCCCTTTGACAAGGAGAGGGATGGCTTTGTGCTTGGTGAAGGGGCTGCTACCCTTATTCTGGAGGAGATGGAAGCTGCAGTCAATCGGGGAGCCAGGATATATGCTGAACTGACAGGGTATGGCGCCAATATCGATGGTTTTCATGCTACAGAGCCTGATTGGGAAAGCCAGGCCAGGTGCATGAACTTGGCTTTAGCTGACGCGGGTATTTCTGCAGGTGATGTTGATTATATCAATGCCCACGGCACATCTACTCCTCTCAATGATGTGAGTGAGACCCTGGCCATAAAGGCTGTTTTAGGGAGTCGGAGCAAGGATGTTCCCGTTAGCTCCAATAAGTCTATGCTGGGACACTTGCTGGGAGCAGCGGGGGCTGTGGAGGCGGTGTTCACCGTGCTTACCATCAGGGATGGAATCATCCCTCCTACGATAAATCAAGAGACTCCTGATCCTGAGTGTGACCTGGATTATGTTCCCAACGTGGCGAGAAAGGCTAAGGTAGATGTAGCCATGTCCAACTCTTTTGGATTTGGAGGACCTAACGCTATTCTTGTTTTCAGCAGGTTTCGCGAATAGTTTTCTGGGGCTGTGCCCTGAGCTGTTATTTTAAGCATAAGCTGCCCTTATACCTTTTTGGTGCATTGTCCCTGGCTCCCTGGTTTAATTGTGATTCCTTACTTTTCATGTTGTGCTGTTGACACCGTATACAAGGTATGTTACGTTTAAGTTGGCTCCAAGTAATTGAGTTGAGGTTGGTGGGGGAGGGTTGAGATACCGAGTAGGTAGAAGAGCCTGAGATAGGTGCTTACTGAAAGGGAAGGGAGAGCGAGGTTACTTGGAGTATTTCTGTGCCTGATATTTCTACTTTTTAGAAGATCAGGCATTTCTTCCTGCTATCGTATATAATGTAGCTTGTCTGTGACTATTAGCGGACTTGGGGCTGTAGCTCAATTGGGAGAGCGCCTTCCTTGCACGGAGGAGGTCAGGGGTTCGAATCCCCTCAGCTCCACCATCAGTATCATATGTGGTAGCCTGTGAGGTCCATGGTGTGGTTTAGCATGGGGGTGCCCCACAAGTGCATGAGGAATACCAATTTTGCAGGGCAAGCATCCTTGACAGGGCGGATGTACATTATTTATGTTCTTGTAATAGTTTATTGATGACATCAAGCATTTCTTGAGGGTTAAATGGCTTGGTGAAGTATTGATCAGCGCCTAACTCGGCACTAAGCTTGCGGTTTAATTCTTGATCTATAGCAGTTAGCATTATTATGGGAATTGACCTAGTTGCCGGGTTGGATTTAATTTCATGACATGCCTGCAGTCCATCTTTTTTAGGCATGAGAATATCCATGAGAATAACGGAAGGTGCTTCTCTTTGAGTAATTTCTACTGCCTCCTGGCCATTGGTTGCTTCGATGACAGTGTAGTCACTGCTCAGCATGCTTTTGGCTAGCATCCTGATGCTGGGCTCGTCATCTACGACTAATATTGTCTTCTTTTGTGGTACTAAATCAGCTGGTGCTAATTTAACAAAAGCCTTTGCAACAGTTGGATCAAATTGCTTACCAGTTCCATTGTCTATTTCGGCAAGTGCGGTCTCTCTGGACAACGCGGCTCGATATGGCCGAGCGGATGTCATAGCATCGTACGCATCGGCTACAGACACAATCCTGGCAAGAAATGGAATGTTCTCCCCCCTGAGATTCTGATTAAGTCCGTTGCCATCGTAACGATCGTGGTGATGTTCGATTATCCCAAGTATGTCTTTATTGGCAATTACTGTTCCTACTATACTGGCTCCCACTACGGTATGTGTCATGACATGGGTGTACTCTTCACGTGTCAACTTGCGAGGCTTATTGATAATGCATGGGTCTACGGCAATCTTACCGATGTCATGAAGCATACTGCCCCAACGAAGGTTTTCCATCTCTTCGTTGCTTAGATGTAGTGCGCTCCCGATGGCTAGGGAAAATTCAGTTACCCTGCGGGAATGCCCGGCAGTATATCTATCGTTGGCTTCCAGTGCGAAAGACAGAGACCTCATAGCCCCAAGAGAAGTTTTACGAATCTGCTTTGCCTGTTCCTCAACTTTATTCTCTAAATGTTGTTTGTATTCTTGCAGGTCGCGTTCAAGCCTTCTTTTTTCCAGGGCTCTCTTTACACTCTGGATGACCACGTCGAGGTTGAATGGCTTGGTTATGTAGTCGTAAGCGCCCTGCCTGATAGTTTCAATAGCAGTACCTATATCCTGGCTGGCGGTGGCCATGATAACCATGATGTCGGGATAGCATTCCTTGATTTGTGAGAGTAACTTGGTACCTGGTTGGTCTGGCATCACGATATCCAGAAGCACAAGGTCCACAGGGCTATTTTTTATCTGTTCTAGGGCTTGATCGGCAGTTGCTGCTTCCTCGCAGTGATATCCCTGCTTCTCCAGGATATGATGTAAGAGATTCCTGATGTTTTCCTCATCATCGACTATAAGAATGTTTCCCTTCTTCATAACTAAGTTTAATCTAAGATAGAGGAGTTGAGCATCGCCTATTGGTACTGAAATGAAGAGGGAATTTAGTACTAGGGATTATGTGAGACACAGAGCACAGGTTTAGGGGGAGCAAGCAGCCAGAAGCGTACGACCTGGATTTGTTCCTATTAAGAAAAGCTAGGGGGCTTTGCGTGGGAGTAGTGTTAAAAGTGAGGGATAATACTGCTTCACATGTAGGCTAGGTATTTTATAGGACGTGTATTTATCTACTCGAGGCTTTGTCCACTGTAGCTGTATATGGCATAATGTAACGGCCTGTGGAGGGATCGCATAGAGGTCTAGTGCGGGCGCCTGCTAAGCGCTTACTCCGAGCAATCGGGGTCGTGGGTTCAAATCCCACTCCCTCCGCCGTTCTTCAGCTTTCCCTTCAGAAAATCGATTGCCTTCACTGGCGTGGGGTCAGTTCCATATAGCATGGCCAGATAATAGCTTGTCCAGTCACCGAGAAATACCAGGCTCATCATCTGGCTCAGGTCGTCAGTTCCCTTACTGTTGACTATCTGGTGTTCCACTCCGGCGTTGCTCAGCATCTGGCTGGTTATCGTGTAGCGTGCCTGTATCCTTGGGTGTAGCGAGGGACACCGCAGCAGAATCACATATATGTCAGGTGACATTTCGTGAGGGAATTCGTACCCGACTACGGAATTATGGTTGAGCTCGGATAAGGTTTCATAGAAGGCCCATGCCTTGCTGTTTTCGTTGAATTGTCCTTTCCATCTTCGAGCTACCGGTGATAGCGTGCCTGCCCCGTATATCACAATAATTTTTCCTGCCAGTTTCTGTGCCAGCTGCTTGGCAGGGTTAGCAGATTCAGGAACATTCTCTGCCAGATCTGCTAGGGAAGATTCCAGAATTTGAGCCATTTCCTGCACCTCCTGGGATTTATCGGGCAGAAAGCTTAGTTGAGAGAGTAAGGCGATAAGAGGAATGAAGCTGTATCCCAGGGCAGCTCGTGGCGCTGAAATGTAATCTATGGTGAATGTGGGTATTCCATTATCCCGCGCTAACTGTTTTACCTTACCATTGGTGGTGAAGGCTACTTTCTTGCAATCTGTCTTCAGGGCTTGCTGGAAGGCAGAGAGAGTTTCCTCGGTGTTTCCTGAGTAGCTGGAGATGACTACCAGTGTTTTATCATCGGCCCACGAAGGTAAGCCGTATTCGCGGTTGACGAAGACTAGGGGTTTATTCAGTCTGGATGTCAAACTGCGGAGAAGGTCGCCACCAATAGCGGAACCCCCCATGCCACAAATCACGATTTTATTGATGTCCTGGAATTCGCGGGGCAAATGTAGCTCATTGGCTTTATTCCAGGCTTGCCTGATCTGCTGTGGCAAGTTGTGCAGGTGAGTGCGCATGCCGTCGGGGTCATATCGTTGGTATGTCTCTGCTTGGTCCAGATTTATCCTGTTGCTATATGCGGACAATTTTCCTGCCCTCCCCTAATAGTTTGACCACTTTATCAGGGCTTTCCGCTTCAGCATAGATGCGAACCAGCGGCTCGGTACCAGAAAATCTAATGAGTAGCCAGGATTTGTTTTCCAGATAGAATCGGAAGCCGTCAGCAGTATTGACTTTGGTTACTTTGATGCTACCCACGGAGTCGGGAGGGTTTGTGGTTAACTGATTGGTAATGGATTGGCGCTTATCCCGACCTATGGTGATATCGATACGGTCATAAAAGTGGGGGCCAACCTTGCTGTAGAGGTAGTCCAGCAATTGTGATGGGGTTTTTCCTGTTTTGGCCATGAAATCGATGAAATATAGCCCGGCAAGAATGCCATCTCTCTCGGGGATGTGGCCTTTGAAGCCGTAACCACCACTCTCCTCCCCACCAATCAGGGCATTTTCCCTGAGTATTACTGGGGCAACATATTTGAAGCCAACAGGTGTTTCGTATACCGGGACATCAAATATTTCGCCCAGCTTGGCGATCATATCAGTTGATGTCAGTGTCTTAACCATGGCGCCTCGCTCGCCGCGAATCTCTAGCAAATACAGGCATAACAGGGCGAAAACTTGGTGCTGATTCAAGAATTTGCCATGTTCATCTATAATCCCCAGGCGATCAGCATCCCCGTCGGTCGCGAGGCCGACATTGGCTTTTTGTTTTACCACCAGCTTTGATAATCGGCTCAAGTTTTTTGCGATGGGCTCCGGCTGGATTCCGGGGAACAAGGGGTTTCTCTCGTTGTTGATTTCCCACAGTGTGATGTTTCCATCACTTAGCAACGTTTTGAAGTAGCCAATTCCGGCACCATACATGGGGTCAATTGCTATTGTTATCTGATGGCTTAGCAACTCCTTTACATCCACCAGCTTATTTATTTGTTTAAAGTATGCTGGTGATGGGTCAAGATAGTTTATTAACCTCTGGTTAACTCCCTTATCGATAGCTAGCCTTTTTATTTTCCTATCGTGGGAGATGCGGGCGATGTTTGCCTCTATTTGATTGGTGACCTCGACAGGAGCGCTGGCCCCATCCTGTGACTTGTACTTCAGTCCGTTCCATGCCCCGGGATTATGACTGGCAGTGATGATGATAGCTCCAGCAGCCTTAGTTTTTCCCACTGTATAGCTTACTACGGGGGTTGGTGCTGGTTTGGAGCACAGGTAGACTGTTATGTCATTGCCGGCAATTATTTCTGCGGCGGCAGCGGCGAAGTTCTCCGAGCCAAAGCGCGTATCATAGCCAATTACCAGACCCTGTTCTCCCAGTTCTCCTGCCTTGAGGTAATCGGCTATCCCTTGGGCGCACAAGCGCACATTGTCAAAGGTAAAGTCCTCGGCGATTATGGCTCTCCAGCCATCGGTGCCAAACTTAATCTCTGCTTTAGCCATATAGCTTCACTCTCTAGCTATAAATTATAACAGATAGTAGCAATAGCATAGCTAACAAGCAGTCATCATTGATCTTGGCTTATAGTCCTGCATCAGTGTGTAAGGCCTCGACCATGTCTGTCTTTTCCCAGGGCAAGTCCAGGTCTTCCCGTCCAAAGTGGCCGTAGGCAGATACCTGGCGATACATAGGGCGACGCAAGCCCAGTTTGTCTATGATAGCCTGGGGGCGAAAGTCGAAGTGCTTTTTCACGAGGTGTAATATTGCCTCGTCGGGCATTTTACCTGTTCCTGATGTTTCGATGGATATTGATAGGGGGTGTGCCTTGCCGATGGTATAGGCCACCTGAATTTCCAATGAGTCAGCCAGTCCTGCTGCCACGATGTTCTTGGCCGCGTACCTGGCCATGTAACTGGCGGAGCGATCTACTTTAGAGGGATCCTTGCCGGAGAAGCAGCCGCCACCGTTTCGGCAGGCGCTCCCGTAGGTATCCACTATTATCTTTCGCCCCGTGAATCCTGTGTCTGACACTGGTCCTCCAATACTGAATTCACCAGCACTGTTGATATAAATTTGAGTATCTTTTCTCATTAGCTCAGGTGTAATGGTCTTATTGATAACTTCCTGGATCAGGTCGCGCTCGATTACCTTATGTTCCACTCCGGGGTCGTGTTGGGCAGCAACTACAATGGAAACTACCTTTCTGGGCTTGCCCTGGCTATATTCTACGGTTATCTGTGATTTACCATCGGGACGCAGATAAGGTATCGTTCCATCCTTTCTTACCTGGGCCAGTCGGCGACATATTTTATGTGCTAGGGAGATAGGCAAGGGCATGAGCTCTGGCGTCTCTCGACAGGCGAAGCCCGCCACCATCCCCTGATCTCCAGCCCCAGTTTTATCTTGTTCATCTTTGGCATCTCCGCTCCTGACTTCCAGGGAGGAGTTAACTCCATCGGAGATATTGCTTGACTGTTCCTTGACCGATACCAGGATGCCACAGTTCTGGTAGTTGAATCCATATTCCGGATGGGTATAGCCAGCTTCCTTGATAACCTGGCGCGCGATATCAGGAATGTCTATGTAGCAGTCACAGGTAATCTCTCCCATAACTATGACCAGTCCCATGGCAACAGCCACCTCGCAGGCAACACGGCCCATGGGATCCTTCGCCAGTATAGAGTCGAGGATGGCATCTGATATCTGGTCGCAGAGTTTATCGGGATGTCCTTCAGTGACAGATTCCGAGGTAAACAAATATGAGTCTGACTTATTAAATGTATTGGTCATTTTTCCTCTATGTTCCTGATTCCCAGCTATGCAGGTAGTCTTCCTGCTCCTGTGTTAGCGAGTCGATAGCGATGTTCATGGATTTGAGCTTTAATCGTCCTATCTCCCTGTCAATATGCTCGGGCACGGGATACACCCCTGGCTTGATGTTTCCCTGGGATGTGACGAGATGTTCTACGCTGAGAGCCTGGTTAGCAAAGCTCATGTCCATAACACTGGCAGGGTGACCCTCAGCTGCCGCCAGGTTAATCAGCCGGCCATCGCCCAGTAAATATATGCGTTTGCCATCAGCCAGTGTATATTCTTCAACGAAAGCTCTCACGTGTCTCCTGGCTTTCGCCAGGCTCTCCAATGCGGGGGCATTTATTTCCACGTTAAAGTGACCACTATTTGCCAGTATGGCTCCGTCTTTCATATGCAGCATGTGTTCCCTATCGATGACGTTTTTATCACCAGTAGCAGTGATGAATACCTCTCCAATTTCGCAGGCCTGGAGCAGAGGCATGACCTGGTAGCCATCCATGGCTGCTTCCAGTGCGGAAATTGGGTTAACCTCGGTGACAATGACCTGTGCCCCCAGTCCCTGGGCCCTCATGGCGATCCCTTTGCTGCACCAGCCATAACCGCACACGACCACTTTTTTGCCGGCCCACAATATATTTGTTGCCCGGGTAATGCCATCTATTGTGCTTTGTCCTGTCCCATAACGGTTGTCGAAGAAGTGCTTGGTCATAGCGTCGTTTACTGCAATGATGGGATATCTCAACTTCCCGGCGTTTGCCATGTTTCTCAGGCGAATTACTCCTGTGGTTGTTTCCTCTGTGCCCCCGATAACCTCGCGGCTGAGATCATGGTAGTCCTTGTGTAGTGTAGAGACCAGGTCAGCACCATCATCCATGGTTATCTGTGGCTTATGCTGTATGGCAATGGCGATATGTTGATAGTACCTTTTGTCATCTTCTCCCTTGATGGCATTCACGGGAATACCGTAATCCAACAGGGCGGCAGTTACATCATCCTGTGTGCTCAGGGGATTCGAGGCTGTGAGTACCAAATCGGCGCCGCCTTCCTTTAGTGTTAATGCCAGGTTGGCGGTCTCCGTGGTGATATGCAGGCAGGCAGAGATACGCATCCCCTTCAGGGGCTTTTCTTTGGCGAATCTCTGTGCTATTGACTGGAGCACGGGCATATCTCTGCCGGCCCACTCAATGCGCAGTTTTCCTTCTCCTGCCAGGGAGCGATCTTTGATATCACAGTCCTCGGTATTCATAGCTTACTTTCTATCTCCTTTATAATTTTATCTGCTGGCTGGGTGGTGTCTGCGACAATATAAATCTTATTGTCCATCTCTGTTATTGACTGGAAGTCCTGTTTTTCGCGTTGAAATATTTCCCAGCGACCATCCGAAACTGTTTCCTGTTTGAGTCGTTCCTCCAGTCTTCTCTGTATCTCCTGTTCGTTTGCCTGGCATTCTATGATAATAAAATTTGCATTTTGTAATTCGGCTAACTCCCGGGCATGCTGCCGGTCATCCCGTCTGCCGAATGAAGCATCAAGTATAACTGATTCTCCCTGGGATAGTATATTCCATGCTTGCTGGAACATATGTTTGTATGTTTTGCGAGAAAAATCAGGAGAATATATTCCCTGGTGATATTGCTCGAAGTGGTGCTCTGTAGGAGTGATGTTGGCCAGCGTTTTCCTGATGACATCCGAAGATATAACAGATAAGCCGAATTCCCGAGCTATGGCTTGAGCTACCGTTGACTTTCCTGTGCCCACCAGTCCCGAGGTGATAAGTAGTAGCGGCTTGTTTCTGGTATAGGAGTATGCCAACCCGAAGTATTCCTTCGCAGTTTGCAATATGGATTCCTTTTCCGTGGCGGAAAAATAAGGGTCATCCAGCTTAAAGCTTTCCACCTTACCGCGAACATAGGCACGGTAGCATTGATAAAACTGGAGCAAACCAAGTAAATCATCATCGCCGCTTAGTTTCACATAGGCATCTATCAGGTGCCGAGATAGGGAGTGTGCCTGGCGATGATCCAGATCCATGGCAAGGAAAGCGATCTCCGAGGCTACATCGGAATATCGGAATCTTTCGTTGAACTCGATGCAGTCATAGATGCAGATATCGTCAGTGAAACAGACATGAGCTGTGTGCAGGTCACCGTGACAATCCTTTATTCTGCCCTGCTCCACTCGTTTCCGGAACAGCTCATTATTGTTCTTGGTGAAGTCCTCAGTGTAACGCTTGATACGGTTATATCTTGGGCTGGAGAGGGATACATCTATATATTTTTCCGTTTGACTGAAGTTTTCGCTGGTGTTCTGGGTAATAACATCCAGTTTGCCGAAGGCGGCTATCTCTGGCCCTGTATGTGCCTTGTGGTGGAAGTGCGCTAGTTTCTTCGCCACCTGGGATATCATTTCGCTCGTTACCTTGCCCTGGGTCAGCAGCACATCCATCATGCGCTCTTGCGGCAATTGCTTCATCTTCACGGTGTACTCCACAATATTGCCTGTCCCGTCGACATGAAACTCTGTGTCCTGCTGGACAATTGGTGCCACCTCTAAATAGGCATGAGGGCAAAGTCGTCGGTTTAGTTCAAGCTCCTGGTGGCAGAAGTAGCGGCGTTTCTCCAGGGTACTGTAGTCCAGGTAACCTAAATTTACGGGTTTCTTTACCTTGTATACATAATCTCCGGTGAGGAACAGAAAGGACATCTGGGTCTGAACCAGTTGAATGTTCCTGGTGTCGTGGGAATAGGCCTGGGGTTTGAGCAGTGATTCGACTAGTGGCGGCAGTTTATCCATTGTCTATTATCCTTAAATCATAATTGGAGCCTTGGTTGACACTTGGCACAGAATATAGCTTTCTTGTAATCAGTATCCGCCAGGCTATTAGAGAAGTGCATGATGCACCTGGAATTGGGGCAATGCCCCAGCCCGAAGGTGTGTCCTAATTCATGGACTATTTCCTTGGTGGCCCTCTCCAGACACAGAGCCTCATCGCGAGGCAGGCCATAGTATTCCTGTCTCAAGCGACAAAGGGATATTACGGTGGTATGAGAGAGTATATTCGCTTGGCCAAAGACAAAGCTGAACCTGGGAGCGTACAGGTCGACTTCAGTAATGCCTATGACCCGGTCATCATCTCCCCCCCCTTTTTTATCCAGCAAGGAAATTAGATCTGTAGCGAGATATTGATTTCGTTCTGCATTATAGGCATGCTCGGGAACTGCTATGGCCGACTCTATGTTCACGGGGCACCCGAAAATATGGCTTGTTCTGGTCTTTAGTTGGCCCATGATATCCTGTGCTATATCACCCAGTGGCACCAAATTTATCCTCATTGTGTTTCCAGCCAGATCAGGATTTCTGCCAGCACTTGCCTGTGGTTGTTCTCTGTGACCTGTAGGGTTTTAACTCCAGGGAGATTTTTAATTTTCACAGCGAAGGGGTGGTAACCTGACATAATAGTTCCCAATATCTTGATATTACTGCTCATCGCTTGGGTTACTGCTTGTTGGAATTCTTCTGAGAGAAGCTCCATCTTGCCGATTTCATCAATCACGATAAGGCTATTTCCCTGTGTTGCCTGGCGTAATGCTGTCACTCCCACCCTGTTAAAATTGTTGATATAAACACCATATTTACCTACTCGATGCGGGCTTGGGCTGTCAACATGTGCCAGAATAGCACTCTGACCATCAAGAGTAACGATGCGGAATCCCTGCCGCGAACTCCCTGTGCGTATTTCCTCGGTGTAAAAACCACCGCACTTAATTGAGGTGGAGTCCAGAACTTCCTTGACCAGAATGGTTTTACCTGTGCCTGGCCTGCCGGTTAACAACAGGGCGTGGGCGCTTATTTATCCGCACCCTCCTGGCTGTCAACTGGTTGTGTTGCTGCCAGCTTTCTCTTGTTTTCCAGCTTCTTCGCACGTCGGAGGTGCTTCATTTTTGCCATTCGTTTGGCTTTATTCATTCTACATACTTCTCTCTCATGCTAGCAGATAGCTCTGCCAGTATATGTAATGCTTCGCTTGCCGCCTCTGTGGACATACCGGCTAATCCCGATGAAGGGGTTAGCAGGCTCTGAGCTACGACTTGCCTGAAGTTGATGCCATCCCTGGTGAAGGGAAGCATCGCTTCGCTGAGGCGGTCTCTCAAGCTCGCCACGGATTCTTCTGCCAGCTTATCTTCCTCGTGTGGGACTATTCCCCACCCGATTACCCCTCCACGCTTGAGGAAGGATACTACCTCGCTGGGATAAGCCTCCAGGGAACTGGCATTGTTATAAGTGTCGAAGCTCAGGATATCGATGCTTGTGGCGAGGAGAAGTGGCCAGTTGGCATCTCCACAGCAATAGATTCCTTTTATGCCCTTGATACCCTGCAGCACTTCCTCCAGCAAGCTGGTAACTATTTCCGGAGGAATGATAGTTGAATCCAGGGATGTGAGGCGAGGTTCATCAATAAATATTATGGGATGGAGAGCTGCCTCATTCAGAACGTTATCCTGCCAAGCAGCCTTTAAGCGCAAAAACTTGGCTATGACTGGAGCTAAGACCTGGTTGTAAATGATAGCTTTGCCGTTATTATCCTTAATTGTTAGACCCCATGATATTGGGCCAGTAACTTGTCCTTTAACCCACTCTAGGCCTGAGGCGTTGGACAGGAAGAAATGAAGTCCTTCAGCATAGTCCTCAGACATACTGTATTTGCCAAATACCTCTTGTTTTGCGTCATCCTGTATCTGGTTTAGGAGGGCAGTGAAATTTGATGGGGGTTCGATATATGCTTTGTCCTCTATTACTACAGCTCCCGGAAAACCCTCGCTAAATTGGACATACATGTTTTCTGTGAAGGTGCGGTTGGGTAGCTGGGGCCATGCAGGAATTTCGGGCAGGTACCTCATAATAGTTGAATATGCCTCTATCACGTCAGTATGTGGCATACAGCCAAGCGCCGTTGGCAGACAATTAAACTCTTGTTCAGACATTGTTTCCTCCATCCAGGTATTTCTCCAACAATAGGTGGAGTTGTTCCCTGGTTTCTAATGGTATATCTTGTGGAGCGGTCACCAGTGCATCCTGGAGAACTGAGGGGCAGGAGCAGTTTTGCTCCTCCGGGATAAGAGGAATGGCGAGCTGTAGTATGTTCTCAGCGGCCGTAATCCCTTTCTCAAGGTTGGCTAACACTATATCCGCAGTCACCGATTTGTATTGGGGATGCCAGCAATCATAGTCTGTAACAAGAGCCAGCATGATATAGCACATCTCAGCCTCTCGGGCCAGTTTAGCTTCTGGCAATGTGGTCATCACGATGATGTCTGCGCCCCATTCTCGATACATGTGTGATTCAGCACGGGTGGAAAACTGGGGTCCTTCCATCACTAAGCAGGTGCCTCCATTGTGAAAGTTGGCGTTGGCCCTTCTAGCTGCTTGCTCAAGCGCATGTCGCAACTCGGGGCAGAAAGGCTCAGCTAAGGCAATATGTGCCACCGCTCCATTGGTGAAAAAGGTATTGTTCCTGTTACTGGTGTGGTCAATAAGCTGGTCCGGGATAACGATATCCAGGGGGTGGATATCTTCTCTGAGACTGCCCACGGCACTTACGGCAATGACTCTTTCCACGCCCAGGGACTTAAGGGCGTAGATATTAGCCAGGGCTGGTAATTCGCTGGGACTTATACGGTGCCTCCTACCATGTCGGGGAAGAAAAGCAACCCGTCTTCCCTGAATGGTGCCAATAGTTATAATATCACTGGGCGCACCAAATGGGGTAACTATATCTGCCTCCTCCACATCCTCTAATCCCTCCAAGTGATACAGTCCGCTGCCACCAATGATTGCTATATCAGCATCAGGCATAAACTTCCCTAATTATACCTGTATGGTGATATTTAGCAAGGATTTGCTCGAGTGGCATCAAGTTTGCCTGGTATCTCCTTTCGAGGGCCAGTTCTTTTCTCTCGTTATTCTTGTTTCCGGAAGGGTTTTCCTGGCACCTGCAGGTTGAATCCAGTTTTTGAGGCGAAGTTGGATATCAGCTTCTCTCCCTCGGCATTGCATATAGGGCAATAAGCAGGTTTGTTGAAGTCAGAAAAGGGCCGCTTGAGCTCAAATTCCTTCTTGCATTTGGGGCACCAATACTCATATGTAGGCATATCACAACCTCCTTATCAGATTTCCTTGACTACCATGTTTGGCAAAGCCTGTTTATACGGTGATTTAATTATACCCCTTTCGGTGATGATGGCGCTAACGTAGTTATGTGGTGTTATGTCGAAAGAGGGGTTCAGGGCTACAGTTCCCCGCGGTGCAATGCGGGTGCCAGAGAAGAGAGTTACCTCCTCGGGATTCCTGTGTTCAATGGATATCTGATCTCCTGTTGTCATTGTGAGGTCAAAGGTGCTTGTTGGGGCTGCAACATAAAAGGGAATGCTATTCTCCTGGGCTAACACTGCCAGGGAATAGGTGCCGATCTTGTTGGCGGTATCGCCATTGGCAGCGATTCTGTCAGCGCCAACAATAACACAATTGATTTTCTTCTGGTGCATGAGATATCCTGCCATGGAGTCGGTAATCAATGTGGCAGGAATATTTTCTTGCTGTAGCTCCCATATGGTAAGTCGTGCTCCCTGGAGAAGGGGACGGGTTTCCGTGGCGATAACATCTACCTTTTTTCCTTGCTTTACGGCGGTCTTGATTATGCCCAGGGCAGTGCCATAACCACCTGTTGCCAGGGAACCGGTGTTGCAATGGGTGAGTATGGTAAAGTCATCGCTGATAAGCTCAGCGCCGAACTGGCTCAGTTGTCTGCTGGCGGCAATTTCCTCATGGTGAATGCTTGTGGCTTCATGCCGCAGTGCGCTGTTTATGTCATATATGGATTCTCGGCTGGCGGCTGCTTTTGTCATCCGGGCGAGAACGTGGAACAGGTTTACGGCTGTTGGTCTGGTCGCGGCGAAGGTCTGCATAATCAGATTTAGCTGTGTGATGAACTCGGTGGGAGAGCTTGTCCTTATGCCCTGTGCTCCCAGCACGATGCCATAGGCGGCAACGATGCCAATGGCTGGGGCTCCTCGCACTTTCATCTCTCTAATGGTTGAAGCTACATCTTGATAACTGGATAGCTCCAAGTATCTTTCCTGCCAGGGAAGAGCGCTTTGGTCTAATATCCTTAGCTTGTTATCCTGCCACTCTATGGCGCGAATCACCATTTGTCCTGCGAAGCCATAATAGTATAATAGAAATCGCAGCCATAGATGAAATTAGCGACATTATCTGACGCCGAGCATTAAGGCTTGAATATTGTAAAAGGAGATGAAATAACATGAGAGTTTGTATCGTAGGTGGGGGTGGGGGTGCCAGTAATGCTGTTAATGTAATTCACAATCTGGATGGTGAATCACAAATTGATGTGTTCGATAAGCGGGGGGAAATAGGTTATGAGCCATGTGAGATTCCTCAGGTATTGAATGGGTTTTTGCCTGCCTGGCAGGATATAACAGTATTCCGACCGAAATATTACCGGGACAGGAATACCACGGTGCACCTTAATACTGAGGTCACCGATATTATTCCTGGGGAAAAATGTATAGTGGCTGGCGGCCAGAGCTACGGCTACGATAAGCTTATACTGGACCTTGGCTCTGTCTCGGTTATCCCTCCTATTCCTGGGCTGGATGGCAGGAATGAATTTATGTTGGATACCAGCCTGGAGACTGCCAGGTTGTTCCAAGAGGCTGTGCCCAATTATTCTACTGCGGCTATTGTGGGTGCCGGGCAAATTGGTGTGGAGGCAGCAGCGGTGCTGAAGAGTCGGGGTTACAAAAACATATATATGCTGGCGAGGCACGGCAGCACTTTCCGAGCACAGCTAGATAAGGAGATGTCGGCAGTTATAGAGCGTAGAATAGAAGGAGAGGGAATAGAGTTGATACTGTCGTCTGATATTCAGGGCATAAGTAGTCGTGGCGACAGAAAGATTGTATCTCTCCCTGGCAGGGAGTTAGAAGTTGACCTGGTATTCTTTGCCACTGGAGCGAAGCCCAATGTGGACCTGGCGCGGAGAGCGGGCATCAGGATCGGGGAAACAGGGGCTATTGCTGTGAATACCTATTTGCAGACCAGTGAGCCTGATATTTATGCCATCGGTGATTGTATGGAGAACTGGGATAGAGTTACAGGAACAACGAGAATTTATCAAACCGCTACATCGGGAGCTACTGAGGGCAGGATAGCGGCGAATAACTTGATGCTGGGCGATGTTTTGCCACACCAGGGCACGGTGATGACATTTATTACTGATGTCTTTGGATATGAGGTGGGGGCAGTGGGTTTCACTGAGACCAGTGCTAAGAATCTTGGCTTTGACATTGTCTCACATGTTATGAGGACAGCAACCAGGCGGCGTTCTTATGGTGGTAAGAGAATACATATCAAGCTTGTTGCTGATCACAAGACCCAAACGTTGATGGGAGCCCAGATTATCTCACCTGAAATGGTGGCCGGTAAGCTTGATAGACTTGCCCTGGCTATTGCAGAGCGGGTACCTATCCCAGAGTTAGCCCTGATTGATACCTGTTATTCCCCAACAGTGGGATCAGCCTATGAGTCGACCGTTATGGCGCTGGACCAGCTGATGGCCAAACTCAGGGAGAAGTAGCAGCGATGAATGTAGGTGTGTGTAAATTGGAGCTACGCCTTCCTGAGAATCAATCACTTAAGGGCAAGAGGCGGGTAGTTAAGTCTATTGTTGCTCGACTGCAGAATGAATATAATGTTTCTGTAGCTGAGATTGACAACCAGGAATTGTGGCAATTAGCTACACTGGGCATTAGCTGTGTTAGTAATCACAGGATGCACGCTGATGAGATGCTGTCCCAGGCTGTGAAATATGTTGCCCGGAATTATCCTGATGTGGAGATGCTAGGCTCTGAACGTGAGGTTTTTCCCGCCCTGTGAAAGTTGATGGACGTTGTTGCCTTCCTGCATAATCTCATCGCTTTACATAACTACAAAGACCAGATTATCCATACTGAGCATGTGCTTCCCGGAGACGCCAGTTTTGGTAAGCTGAATCGCCCACTTGCAGATGTATTGCAGACACGGTTGGATTCTTTGGGGTTGCCTCATCTTTATAGACACCAGGCGGAGGCGCTAAATGCTATTGATGCTGGCGATAATGTGATAGTGTCTACGCCCAGTGCCAGCGGCAAGAGCCTGGTGTATCAGTTGGCGACGCTGGATGCCATGCTGTCTGATTACAATAGCTGTGCCCTGTATCTTTTTCCTACTAAAGCACTGGCTCAGGATCAGATACGTAGTTTGCAGGAAATGGCTTGTCCTGACCTGTTGCCTCTTCGTGCTATTGCTACTTTTGATGGTGATACTCCTTCTGCTCTCAGGAGTAGTATTAGAAGGCAGGCCAGAATAGTGGTGACCAACCCGGATATGCTGCACTTTGGTATTTTGCCCAACCATCAGTCATGGTCTCGATTGTTGCGCCACCTCAAGTATGTAGTGATCGATGAGGCTCATGTGTATCGTGGTGTTTTTGGTTCGCATGTGGCTAACATCCTGCGGAGGTTACAGCGTATTTGTGCTTTATATGGAGCGCATCCTCAATTTATCTGTTGTTCCGCCACTATAGCCAATCCTCAACAGCATGCGCAGGCCCTTGTGGGATTGCCTGTTACTCCTGTTGCCCGTGACGCATCTCCCCATGGGGAAAGATATTTTGTTTTTTGGAATCCGCCCTTTATCGATGAGGCTGACAACAATAGGGCTAGCTCGAATGAGGAGGCCGCCTTTCTTCTCAGCGAGCTAGTTAAGAACGATATCCGTAGTCTGGTGTTTACCCGTACCCGCAGACTTACTGAACTTATTTATCTGTATGCTCGTAATCGATTGTCACCTTCTATGGGGCGGCTCATTGCCCCGTATCGTGCTGGATATCTTCCTGAGGAGAGAAGGGAAATTGAGCATCAGATTTTTACCGGCTCCCTGACTGGGCTGGTGGCAACAACGGCATTGGAGCTGGGAATTGATATTGGGGATCTGGATGCTACCGTGCTCACAGGGTATCCTGGTAGCATTGCCAGCGTATGGCAGCAAGCAGGACGCAGCGGGCGCAGTGATTGTCCTGCCCTGAGCTTGCTCATCGCTGCTGATAATCCTCTGGATCAATATATCATGACTCACCCGCATTTCCTTTTTAGCGGGAATTTCGAGCGTGCCCTGATCGATCCTGATAATCACTATATTTTAAGTGAACATTTGATCTGTGCTGCCTGGGAGAGACCGTTAACCGACAAAGACGAACAAGTTTTTGGCTCTCAGTTCCAGTCAATTGTAAGTAGTTTGGAACAAGAGGGGAGATTAAGGCAGCGACGCAAGTTGTGGTATCTATCACCAGCAACAGACTATCCTGCTCGGAATGTCAACATCAGGTCTAGCTCGGGAAGAAATTACGCCATTATTGATATGGACAGCAACACGATAATGGAAACAGTGGAAGCCAGTGTTGCCTTTTCCCAGGTGCATCCTGGGGCTATTTACCTGCATCGTGGCGAGTCTTATATGATAACTGAGCTTGATATAGCTTCACGTGTTGCAGTGGCAACACCCAGTGCAGGGGATTACTATACTCAGGCCAGGGAGACAACTGATCTGAGGATTGTTACTCTAAATAGGAAGAAGGAATGTCATGGGGTACAGGTGTGTTTTGGTGATGTTAATGTCACCACCACCGTTGTCTCATTTAGTAAGAGAAAACAGTTTACTGCGGAGGTTATTGAGGAACAACCACTTGATTTGCCATCACAAAGTTTTGTTACCAAGGCCTTGTGGTTTGATCTACCGGAAGACGCGGTGCGTCTTATCGCTCAGGAAGGCCGGGATTTCTATGGTGGCATACATGCTTGTGAGCATGCTGCTATTGGTGTTTTGCCGCTGTTTGCTCTCTGCGACAGGAATGATATTGGAGGCGTCTCCACTCCCTTGCACCCTGACACGGGGAAGGCGCAGATATTCATCTACGATGCTTATCCCGGGGGCGTTGGTATAGTTGAAAGAGGCTATGAACTGGTAGCACAGTTGTGGCAGGCTACGCTGGATGTAGTGAGTGGATGTCCTTGTTCTGACGGTTGTCCCAGGTGTATTCAATCACCAAAGTGTGGCAATAATAACCAGCCCCTGGATAAGAAGGCATCCATAATGTTGCTACGACTTCTGGTTGCCTGCCAGTGCTGAAACTAAATGCAACAATGTTGCATTTAGTTGTGTCTGGTGGTATCCTCTCTTCATGGTTCAAGAGGCAATGGGGGAATTGAGAGGTCAGGGATATAAGGTGACCCGGTCCCGTCGGCTGGTGATGGAAGTTCTCGATAAAGTTGATAAGCCTCTCTCTCCATATGATATACAGCGCTTGTTGCAGCAACAGGGAGAAGCTCTTAATCACGTGACTATCTACCGCACGCTTGACTTGCTGTGTCGTTTAAATTTAGCTCATCGTGTGCTGCTCAGCGGTGGATTTATTCGTTGTGCTTTAAGTCCCCAGGGAGGGTGTCATCGCTTTATGGTTTGCCGGGGGTGTGGCAGTATTCGAGAATTTATTGATGATGCCTTGTGTCACGAAGAAAGTGGAATAACACGGACTCTTGGTTTTCATACGGAGCATCATTATTCTGAATCTTTAGGCCTTTGTTCCGATTGCTACCGTAAGCAGTTAGAGGAAGATAGTACTTATAACCGGATGTGAGGAATATCAGTTGGCGAAGAGAATACTTGAAGAGTTAGCCAGGCATGCTCCTTTTACCGGTATTGGTGCTTTGACTGGCATTATAATCATGCTGGCAATAACTCTGGGAGGGTTTCTTCCTCAGGTTACCCCTGTTTCTCAGAATGTGTTTTATGTTTTGCACCCGACACATGTTTTCTTGAGTGCGGTAGTCACGACGGCCATGTACATGAAATATGGGAAAAGGAAGCTCTGGCTGGCAATTCTGATTGGTTTCACCGGGTCTATTGGGATTGCTACATTGAGTGACTCTGCCATTCCTTATCTGGGGGAAACTTTGCTGGGATTACCCAACAGAGGTATTCATGTAGGATTTATTGAAAAGCCGTGGCTGACGAATCCTGCAGCAGCGATAGGCATTGTTCTGGGATATTACCAGTGGACGGCAAAATCTATCACCAAGTTTCCTCACTTTGGGCATGTGCTAATCAGTACCTGGGCCTCGTTGTTTCATGTGATCATGGCGCTGGGTTCGAGCTGGAGCTGGTTACAGATGGTGATTGTCCTTGGTTTTCTTTTTTTATCTGTCTGGATACCATGTTGTACCAGCGACATTATATATCCTCTGCTTTTCTCGCGCCGGAGATGGGATTCAGATATACTTCTAACGCACGACCTATAAAAGGGGCAGGACCCCAGAGCCCAGTATGCTGCAACTTGGCAAGTTCAATGGTGGCTAGGCTTGTGCTACCATTTGACCATTAATTAGAGAGGATTTGATGTGTTTGGCTGGTTCAAGAGAAACGATTTAGGACTGGAGAGAAGTGGAAGCTCTTGGCTTGGCAAAATCAACCATCTTTTTGGCCGGGCCTCTATCGGTGATGAGACCTGGGATGAGTTGGAGGAACTGCTGGTGTTAGCTGATGTTGGTGTGAATACGGCCGCAAAGCTGGTGGAGGGAGTGAAGAGCAGGGTTAGACAAGAGGGATTGACAGAGATGTCAGGAGTCAAGGCAGTATTGAAACGGGAGATGGTGAATATGTTATGCCTTCCTCCTCTACCACAGGGGGATGATTCGGACCCCCAGGTTATACTTATGGTGGGCGTAAACGGTTCAGGCAAGACGACGAGTATTGCAAAACTCGCCTATAGTTTTACCAGCCAGGGAAAGAGAGTTGTTCTGGCAGCGGCTGATACATTTAGGGCAGCTGCCATAGACCAGCTTCAGTATTGGGGGAAGGAAGTTAATGCTGATGTCATTGCTCATCGTCCTGGAGGGGACCCTGGGGCTGTGGTGTATGATGCTATCCAGGCAGCCCACAGTCGGCATGTCCCTGTTGTTATTATCGATACCGCGGGCCGTCTACATACCAAGTTTAACCTGATGGAAGAGTTGAAGAAGATAAAGAGGATTGCCAGCAAGCATGATATGACGGCCCCCCAGCAGGTATTGCTGGTGATGGATGCTACCACGGGGCAGAATGGTTTATTACAGGCCAGGAGTTTTGCTGATGCTGTGGGGGTGACGGGGATATTTTTGGCTAAGCTGGACAGCACAGCCAGGGGTGGGATGGCTTTTGCCATTTGTGATGAATTGCATCTTCCTATTGTCTATATAGGCACTGGTGAAAATCTACAGGATATGGCATTGTTTGAAGCGGAAGCATTTGTCGATGCTATATTGTATTAGAGAAGGAGAGAGATGTCACAGCATATAGAGGAACATGAAATAACACAGGCGCCCTTGGATGATGGGACAGTATATAGCACCAGGAAAGGGGTGACGCCCTTTCATGTTTCTCCTGTGGAAGATTATATTCCTATAGTGGGTGAGCAGAAAATAGAGAAGCTTGAGGAGCTAGCACGTAAGCTCAAGGGAGTCAAGCTGATGGAAGTCAACTCCACGGCTGTGGGAGGAGGAGTGGCGGAAATGCTTTATTCCCAGGTGCCGTTTCTAAATGAGCTGGGGATAGAGGATTACTGGAAAATTGTCCATGGATCACCGGCTTTCTATGAAGTGACGAAAAATCTGCATAACCTGTTACAGGGTAAAAAGGGCATTCTCACACCAGACATGGTAGATATTTATTATCATACTCTTGAGGAAACTGCCAATATCTACGCTGAGGATCACTGTAGATATAAGCCTGATGTCGAGATTATGCATGATCCCCAGCCTTTGGGTCTGGCTCGATATCTGAAACAACCTGGTGAAAAGTGGTTGTGGCGTTTTCATATTGATGTCGAGGAGGAAACTTTAGAGGAGAAACCTGCCCTGTGGGAGTTCATTACCTTTTGGGCTACTTTCTACGATGCTGTTATATTTTCAGGAGCTCACTACGTTATCGGGCGCTGGCCACTACAGAAGTATATCATTCCACCATTTATTGATCCTCTCTCCAATAAGAATAAGGAGATGGATGCTGCCGATATCTCGCGAGTCCTGCAGAAATATAAGATAGATCCCGGTGTCCCTATCTTAGCTCAGTTAGGGAGATTTGATCCCTGGAAAGGGATTGATACCAGCATCAATGCTTATCGGCTTGCCAGAAAGGAAGAGCCGTGCCAGTTAATCGTGGCCGGCAATATGGCAGCCGACGATCCTCAGGGAGGGGAAATCTTTAATCGCCTTTGTGAAGATACCCGGGATGACCCGGGGATCCTTATCCTGCGCCTTTCTGATGATGTCGAGGAAAATGCTCTGGAGGTAAATGCTCTCCAGAGAGCAGCCAGGATAGTATTGCAGCCTTCCACCAGGGAAGGGTTCGGACTGGTGATAACTGAGGCCATGTGGAAAAACAAGCCGGTGATAACCAGGAAAGTGGGAGCTATACCTCTCCAAGTTCGCAATGGGGAGACGGGGTTCTTCATCAACTCCACAAAGAAGGCTGCAGGGAGGATAGTGACCCTGTTGAGAAATCCTGAGATGGCAGACGAGGTAGGCAGGAAAGCCCATGATTATGTGAGGGACCATTTTCTCATGCCGGACAGAGTGGCGGACTACCTCAGGGTGGTCAACTATTTTGTCAATGGCGAGGTAGATGTAGATTCTATAACCAGTTATCACCCCTGGTATAAGTTGGAGAAGAGAAGGACGTAATTGTTTACCATTGGGGTGAATCCCGTCGCTTTTACTATTGGTTCCCTTTCCGTCAGGTGGTATGGGATCATGGTTGCCCTAGCTGTCGTGGCGCTGCTGGTGGTGACCATTCGTGAGGGAAAACGGCTGGGGATTTCCCGAGATGTTGTCTATACCTCATTTATTGCCGGTACTATTGGAGGCGTCGTTGGCGCCAGATTGTTTCATGTTGTTGATTACTGGGAGTTTTATTCCCATCATGTCAGCGAGATTATCGGCTTTGCTGGTTTGGCCCTCTATGGGGCGGTAATTGGAGCAGTCCTGGCAGTGGTGCTTTATCTCTGGCGTATAAAATATCCCTGGGGGAAAGCAGTTCTTATAGTCGATGCGGTTGCTGTGGGAGCTCCTCTAGCCCAGGCAATAGGCAGGGTAGGTTGTACCATCAATGGGTGTTGTTATGGCCTTCCCACCTCCCTGCCCTGGGCGGTTGTTTATACTAATCCGGATAGTTTTTGTGGATCTCTGGGTGTGCCCATACATCCCACGCAGATTTACTTTCTCTTGTGGAATCTGGTGGTCTTCTCTGTGGTGTGGTTCATGCGCGATCGGTTGAAGCCACATGGTTCTTTATTTTTGCTTTACCTATCACTTTATGCTGTTGGTGATTTCAGTTTAAGGTTCTTTCGGGTAAATGATATCTTCCTTTTTGGTCTGCAGGAGGGCCAGGTAATCAGTTTGGCAATTCTGGTTGTGGCTGTACCCTGGCTTATTGTCAGGATGCGTAGATTCGGGAGGAGGAATTCAGTTGATGAAGTGGATGGGATGTTAACCAAGCTCACGAGACGGGGCAAAATCTCGTAGATTGAGCTGCAACGTCTCTTCCCCATTCCAGTGACTCTTTTTCAGGGAGTACACCACATCTATGTGGTCTGGCATCTCTTCTGTTGTGTGGGGTACTCCAAACATGATTGCTTTCCAGGTGGAGTCATTTTGCTTCAGCTTGGCTGTTATATAGCTGTTGTTGTGATTCAGATTGTTATGCTCCACTACTGTCACATTCCGGGTAAGGAAAATGGGTTGGGGGTTCTTTTGGCCGAAGGGTTCTAGCTTGGGGAGCATGTTAATGGTGTCGCTGTTGAATGCACTTAGAGGGACTTCGGCATCGATGTTTATCTGTGGATGCAGGTCCAGCCCTGACAGCTGCTGGTGTGCAATCGCGGTGAGCCTTTCCTTGAGAGTATTGAGGTTTTGGCGGGTTACGGTGAAACCTGCAGCCATGGGATGACCACCAAAGCAGACGAGAAGATCTTTACATTGTTCCAGTGCCTGCACTATGTTGAACTCGGCTATGCTGCGTGAGCTACCTCGGCATAGCTCCTTCCCTAATGTGAGCATGATGACGGGTTTGTAGAACTTGTTTACTAATTTGCCAGCGACAAGACCAATGATGCCAACGGGATAATCTTCATCCCCATCGATGAGCAATAATGCTTCACCCTGTTCTAGTATTCTGTCACTGGCCTTGGCAAGTATTTCTCTGCTTAACTTCTGGCGTTCAATATTTCTCTGCTCTAGTTCCAGTGTCAGCAGATGGGCTTCATCAGGTGAGGTAGATATAAGTAGTTCATAGCTGGTATTGGCGGTGCCCATCCTTCCTGCGGCATTAAGGCGCGGCCCTAGATCCCAAGAGATGCTCTCGGCATCGAGTTTGCCCATCTGGAGCCCGGATGTTTTAATCATATCCTGCAGGCCAACCCTGTTGGTATTATTGAGCACCTCCAGTCCTCTCTGCACCAAATAGCGATTTTCATCAATCAGGGGAACCATGTCGGCGACTGTGCCCAGCGCGACCATATCCAGTAGCTCGACGAGCTTGCGTTCTCTGCTATCCTTGTGAAATAGAGCTTGTAATAGCTTAAAAGCAACGCCGACGCCGGCTAAGTCGGGAAAGGGATATCTTGAATCCTGCCTTTTGGCATCGACTACTGCCACTGCTGGAGGTAAATCTGTGGAAGGAATGTGGTGATCGGTGATAATCATATCCATGCCCATTTTCCGGGCTTGCTTTACCTGTTCATTATCAGTGATTCCACAGTCAACGGTGATGATCAAGTTAAATCCTTGCTGGTTAAGCTTGCTTATGGCATCTGAATTTAACCCGTGACCTTCATCGAACCGATCAGGTATATATGTACCAACCTGTGCTCCCAGCCAGGATAGTCCTTCGGTAAGTGTTGCTGTGGCGGTGACTCCATCAACATCGAAGTCTCCATATATAACGATTTTCTCTTTTGACAGGATAGCTTTATATATTCGGGTTACCGCTTTCTGCATATCGGGAAGCAAAAAGGGATTGCCCTGTGTGACCTGGTCTCCGGAAAGAAATGAGGCAACTTTGTTCAGGGGAATATTACGGTTGTAAAGTAACTGCGCAATCAAGGGGATAGTACCAGCAGCACCGATATAATCCTCGGGTGCTTTTGGTAAGAGATGCCATTGAGTTTGCTCATCCACAGAATGAGTAACTATAACACATGATATATATATGGCAAAGCAGTGTTGTTTGACCTGGTAGGAAGCAGGCAAATATAATCTGTGTGGTGCGAGTAGCGTTTTATACTCTGGGGTGTAAGCTTAATCAAGCGGAGACAGAGGATATGTCTACGCGTTTTTGTCAGGCGGGATTTCGCCTGGTTCCTCCCAATGCTATGGCCGATATATATATTGCCAATACCTGTACTGTCACTCATGTCGCCGATAGAAAGGTGCGTCACTGGTTAAGATTATCGCGACACAGGAATCCCCGAGCAATGATTGTTGCTGTGGGGTGCTATGTTCAAAGAGCACCTGAGGAGTTGATCTCTATTACAGATCTTGTTATTGATAACAGGCGGAAGGAGAGATTGCTTGAGATTGTTTCTGATTGGTTGTCTCGCCAACAGTTTTTCCCTCATCATGAACATGACCAGCTAGAGGCTACTGCTGGTCATAACATTGCCAGAGTTCGTAGCCTGATCAAAATCCAGGAGGGTTGTCAGACTCCCTGCAGCTATTGTGTTGTGCCCAGGGTAAGGGCACGTGAGATCTCTCGCCCTGCGTCCCAGGTCATTGAGGCTATTCAGGAGAAAGTTGCTGCGGGTTTCCGTGAGGTTGTTCTCACCGGAACCAAGGTTGGTTGTTATCAGGAGGCTGGTGGGGGCCTAAAACAGTTGGTAGAGCGCATACTTTGTGAGACAGACATTGAGCGGTTGCGTATCTCTTCATTGCAACCTCAGGAAATTTCACCACATCTACTTGATTTATGGCAGGATGACAGGCTGTGTCCTCATATTCACATGGCGTTGCAAAGTGGTAGCGAGACTGTTCTTCACAGGATGGGACGGCGTTACTCCCTGTGTCAATATCAACAAGCGATGGATTCCATCAGGCAGGCCATATCTGATGTGGCCATTACCACTGATATTATGGTGGCTTTCCCTGGTGAAACCGACGAGGAATTTAAACAAAGTTACCAGTTCTGCCGGCAGGCAGATTTTGCTAACATCCATGTTTTCCCTTTCTCCTCTCGCCCGGGGACAGTGGCAGCAGGTATGCCTGGCCAGGTTGATGGCAGGATAAAGATATCTCGTACCCATCGCATGTTAGAGTTATCTTTGTGCTCCAGGTGCGATTTTGAACACAGGTTTGTGGGTCAATCCATGCCTGTCCTGTGGGAGAAGGAAACGTTTCCTGGCAGTGGATTGTATTCTGGATTAACTGGTAATTATATTAGGGTGTTCGCCCGCAGTCGTGCTTCTCTAACCAATTGTATTGTTCCAGCCAAGTTAACTGGATTTTGGCATCAAGGTGTGTGGGGAGAATTGACTGGTGAGAATTCAGATTAGGGTTAAAACTAATGCCAAGACTGCCACCGTCGAGCAGGATGGGGATAGGCTGGTAGTAAAAGTTAAGGAACCTCCCAAGGAGAACAAGGCTAATGAGGCGATTATTAGGGAGTTGGCGAAGTATTTCCATGTCTCCAAGCAGAATGTCAGAATACTGAGAGGGATTAAGAGCAGGAGTAAAGTTGTTGAGATTATCACGGACTAACTGATGGACGACATCGAAGGGAGAACAAAGAAAGTAGTGATAATAGGGACGGGACATGTGTTTAACTTGAGAGGTAAGGTGAGAACTATAATCCATGATGTGGAACCGCAGGCGGTCTGTGTCGAACTTGATGATGGGAGATATGAGGCTTTATTTCATGGTAGGGGCAGGTCGTTTCATCCTCTGGCTCTGTTGCAGGCGCTTATGGCCACTATCTATGGCACAGTTCCGGGAAATGACATGCTTGGTGGGATAGAGGGAGCAAGAGATATTGGGGCCGAACTGTTTTTAATAGATAAGGATATACGAGTTATCAAGAGAGGGCTTCGCCAGGCATTTATATCGGAAATTTTGAATCCGGTTGAGATAGCAAGGAAGCTTGTGCGATTTCCACCCATCGCGTTATCTCGCCCACGTGCAATGTTGAATTTTGAGGATTCAGTAAAGGAGTTTGAGAAGGATCCAGAGAGATACAGGGATTTGTTGGGCAAGTCCTTTCCCCGAATTAGAAAGGTACTTTTGGATGACAGGGAAAGGTATATGGCAATCAGGGTAAAGGGAATACTGGAGAGGTTTGATGATATTGCTATTGTTACTGGGGCTGGACATGTGATTGGTTTACGGGGCCTCTTATCTGACTATGATATCAGGGTGTTCTCCCTGACCACGTTACTCGGTGGTTGAAGAACTATGTTTCCGTGCAGCGAATTTCAATTGCTGACTGTGTTGATATATGCGCTCTATATTTTCTCGGCCGGGACTGCCCTGAGTTTTCTCGCTGGTAACATTAATGCCTGCTGCTATGGTTGCGAGAGTAAGCGTTCTTTCCATTCTGATACCGAGGTTGTAATATGCAGCGAAAGCCCCAGCGAATACATCTCCGCAGCCGACGGCGTTAACGACATGTAAGCCGAGATTTGCCAGGGGCAAGGCGGATATCTCTATTACCATATCGGTAGTGGGATCTAACAGGATAGCCCCCTGGGATCCACGCTTGAGCACGGTTTTGCTGGTGAATCCCAGATGTTTTAATTGTTTCAAGGCCGCTTTCCACTCTGCGGTACCTAGAAATACACTGGATTCAGCTTCGTTCAAGAATATGACGTCTGCTTTCCCTATCAGTGGTTGCAGAATTGATATCCCCTGGTTTAGCAATATTCCAGGATCCCATAGTATGGGAATGCCTTGGCGTTCTCCCCATGCCACCACTTGCGATGCCACATCCAGAGGGGGGTCGGTGAGTATGATGCCCTGGCATTGTTGTAATAGTTGTCTTGTGGCTGGATTATGGAGATGTTCTATGGTCAACTTAGCATTGGCTCCCAGGTAACTTGCGATGATGTTTTGTCCTTTTTGGTCCACCATGATATATGCTTGTCCTGAACTCTCGGCTGGTATCTTTCTGATCCCAGAGGCATTAACTCCTTTAGTCTCCAGGTTGACTATCTGTCTGTGGGCAATGTCATCCTCTCCAAGAGCTGCGATCAGGGCGACCTGACCTGCTCCCAAGATTTGTGCTGCAGCCACTGCCACGTTGCTGCCAGTGCCTCCAGCTTCAGAGGAGACGCGTGTTACGCATACCTCTTCTCCAGGGAGTGGAAGATGCTCGGTGAAGCAAGTGGTATCCCAGTTAATTGCTCCACATACAACTAGATTGACCATGTTATCTACCGAATACACGTGACAGGAATAATTGTATAAATCGAGCTTCATCTACGTCGATAGCTAGGTGTATGAATGGCATCCTGTTTCCTAGGCCCAGAGGTAAAATACGAGTCATGCCGCGTTCCTCATCACTCGTGGTGATTACTTCCACAGGTACGGACATAAAACCAAATAGCGAAGGATCCAGCAGGCTTGCTAGGGTCAGGGGATCATGGAGTTCGCAGCATCCGTGGTGCTGGATTGCATATTCCGTAAGCTGTATAGCCAATGAGATGGCTGGGGAGTGTCCTGTCTCCAACTGATTCAGGTGTTTGTTGCTCAAGCAGACCTCAGGATTCGCCGAGACGTCAAGGCCGATGGCGGTGACATCTATTCCAGAGGTAAATACGATAAAGGCAGCTTCAGGATCCTGCCAGATGTTAAATTCAGCAAGGGGGGTTTTATTTCCTCTGCCAAAAGGGGTGATGTGGTAAGCTCCTCCCATCAGTATCATTCGCGACAGCAACTTGGGTAGTTGGGGGTGGCTCTGGAATGCCTGAGCTATGTTGGTCAGTGGGCCTGTAGCCACTAATACAATCTCATGCGGGTGTTGTGAAGCTAGCTGAGAGATAAGCTCGGGGGCTGGTTCTGGATCAAGTGGGAACTTTCTCTCTGGCAGAGCAAGCTTGCCCAATCCGTCTGGACCATGATAGCTGAGTGCGTGTTCAAGAGGTCGTTCCAGGGGGCTTGCTGCTCCTTTAGCTACCGGGATATTGTGTATGTTACAGGCTTCCAGCACCTGACAGGCATTAGCGCTGGTAAGTGCCACCGGGGCATTACCCGCCACCGTGCTTATGCCCATAACCTGAACCTCTGGTGACTTTAAGGCCAAGATCAGCGCCAGGGCATCATCAATGCCAGGGTCCATGTCCATGATTATTCGCTGGACATTACCTTTTTCCATAGGGCTCTGATACTCTATCACAGATTTTGTTGTAGGGAGAAGCAGAGGGAAAGGCGATAGCGATGGTAACAATTGACGAGGTTATCAGATTACTGGAGCAGGAATATGGGCCACGGCAGTGGAAGGCGTATGGTGATCCGGTCACTGTAGTTAATAGCAATAATCATCATAAGACAAAGAGCCTCTAGAAATAGAGGCTCTTTGCTCCTTTTAGAGTTCAACCAGACATTAATGACAGGTCTGTACTCTCTTTGGGGTCGACTGTTTAAACTCAGCTTGTTGTTGGTACTAGCAGAACTGGCTTAACATTAGCACGTGCTACCTTTATGGCAACACTCCCTATGTACCACTGGCTATGTCCTGAAAACCCATGGGTTGTCATTGCAATCACGTCGGCATTGACTTTATTGGCATACTCGACAATTTGCTGGGGAGCATCCCCGACTATTACCTCGGAACTTGTAGAGAAACCCATGCCTTTCAATTTATCAACTGCCTTATCAAGATATGCTGTGATTTGAGATTTGGCCTTTGAAATTTCTCTCTCGTCTCTAAAAACCGAGCCGCCAATGGTTGACTCAACGTCTACAGAAGTTGATTTAGGTGGTTTACCAGGAAAAGTGATAGGGGAAGGAATGTTGTATACTTCTGGCACTTTGCTAGGTATTACATGAAGCACCTTAATTTCCGCACCAGAAAAATTCGCCTTGAGACATGGGAAAATAGATTCAGCTAAGACCGATCCATCAAGAGGAACAAGTATTTTCATTTTCTACCTCCTTATTATAAAGACAAGTTGATTATATTGTAACAAATTGTGTTCAAAAGTAAAGTATATGCATGCTTAACTTTAACACTGTTGTCAGACGGAATTGGAAAAGGGGTGATAAATGATAAGTAGGGATGCTTTGAAAGCGAAGTTGCTTATTGTTACCTAGGATGTTGAATGGCTAGTGGAAGTGGCAGGCGTTAGCGCTGGTAAGTGCCACCGGGGCATTACCCGCCACCGTGCTTATGCCCATAACCTGAACCTCTGGTGACTTTAAGGCCAAGATCAATGCCAGGGTCCATGTCCATGATTATTCGCTGGACATTACCTTTTTCCATAGGGCTCTGATACTCTATCACAGATTTTGTTGTAGGGAGAAGCAGTGGGCAAGGCGATAGCGATGGTAACAATTGATGAGGTTATCAGATTACTGGAGCAGGAATATGGGCCACGGCAGTGGAAGGCGTATGGTGATCCGGTCACAGTGTTGATAGGAACGATATTGTCCCAAAATACATCGGATGTCAATTCACATAGAGCATTACATTCACTTATTTCCTCCTTTGCTTCCTGGGAAGCTGTGCTTGCTGCACCAGTGAAATCTGTCAGTTATGCTATCATGAGTGGTGGGCTGGCACAAATTAAGGCTGCCAGGATTAAGCAGGTGCTTTCTCAGATTAAGCAGGAACAGGGTCATATTGATTTAGACTCTCTTTATTTTGCGACGATGCCCGAGGCCAAAGAATATTTAATGCACCTGCCTGGCGTAGGACTGAAAACAGCTAGTTGTGTGTTGTTGTTTTCGCTGGGGAAACCATGTATGCCTGTAGATACCCATGTTTTTCGGGTATCTAAGCGATTGGGATTGATCGATACGGGGACTTCTGTAGCCAGGGCACATGAATGGTTGCAGCAGCGAGTTCCCCCTGGTAGCGTGTATCAATTTCATCTGCACATGATTGAGCATGGCAGGAAGGTATGTCATGCTCGGCGACCTCTATGTGGCGAGTGTGTATTGCGAAAAATATGCCGTAGCGCACCTTATTTGCAAGGCTGATGAGAGAAGTAGGGATGCCATATCTGATGGTATAATTCGTTCATAGCGCAGATATTGAGGAGCAAAAATCTGGCTACCAAGTTTCAGATATTGCTGGAGATAGCCAGAAAACAGCCTAACATACAACAGAGGGAAGTTGCTCGCCAGATAAACACCACGGCGCAAGCAGTATCTGGGTATGTCCGGGAGATGGTGAACTGTGGCTGGCTTAGTTCGCAAGGGCGTTCCCAGTATAGGGTGACCAGGGAAGGAGTGGATTGGATATTAAGGATGTCCAGGGAATTACAAGGATACTCTATATTTGTGAGCAGGGTAGTAAGAGATATATCCACATCTACAGCCATAGCTGCTGGCGATCTATCTGAGGGACAGCAAGTATCTCTGTATATGGAGAATGGATTGTTATTTGCTTCTGCCTATAATGGGGGAGGGGGAGCGAAAGGAGTAGCGATATCATCGGCCGAGCAGGGGTGGGATGTCGGAGTTTCTGATGTGGAAGGTCTAATTTCTTTGGAGACTGGAGAAATTATTATATGCAAGATTCCCAGCGTGCAAAGAGGATGCTCTAGGAATACTAATCTCGACAGGCTGCGAATCGAAGTTAATGAAGTGAAGCATGTTGGAGCTATAGGCATCGAGGCTCTGGCAGCACTGAGACAAATAGGACTGGAATCCGTTTACTTCTATGGGGCAAAGGAGGCTGCTATTGAGGCTGCCCATTGTGGTTTGTTTGTTACCCTCGTTTGTGTTGCTGATGCAATTCCCGCTTTAGCACAAAGTTTGGGGGAGGAGGGGATAAATTACAGGATTATTGACCTGGAGCAAACTTAGCTTGTCTTCTCAATCATGATTTGTATGATTTCATCATCCGCCGCCTTCATGGAGTGGTAAATCCTACCGATATTATGTATGGTCTCCTCTACATTTTTCCCGATAATTCCGTTGTCTGACGGTATCTGAACTCCTTTAGTGGACAACAAAGCACTTTGTATTGCTGCTGAGGCGGCAGTGGTTAGTTTGAGTGAGCAGCCTTCCTTTCCTCCATCACAGATAATGCCGGTAACGTTTCCTGCCATATTCTGAATTGCGTCCTCCACGCATTGAGTTGATTCTGTCAACAGATAGGTGATACCAGCGGCAGCCCCGATACCTGCTTTTATTGTGCAGCCGCATAAAGCGGATAAGTATCCTGTGTGATAGGTCATATAGCAGGTGATGATATTGGACAGAGCAAGGGCCTTGGTAAGCTTATTCAGCTTGGTTTTGTCTGTTGCTGGCAGGTGTCCACCATGTTGCTTCCGGAGTAAGTCTTTTACGTTGTAGTTATATTTTTGTGCTATGGCTATAAGGGGGAGGCTGGCAGTCAGTCCTTGATTTCCTGAGCCGGCGCAGCTCATTACTGGAAGATCAGAACCACTCATTCTTATGTCGGAGGCTGATGCGAGCATAATCTGAGCGGATGTAATTAAATCGTTGCCCAGATAGCCCTCACTCATCAGGGCGTTTAAATTGGCACCAATTTTCAATCCTCTGGGTCTTCTTAACCCCTCCTCTGATATTGCCATATTCATTTCTATCATTTCCAACATCTTTTCTGTGGCACTATCGGGAAGGTAGTTGATTGCAGCAGTGAGTTCGGAGATAGTCATTGCTTTTAGGCTCTCTATAATGTCGTTGTTTCTCTCAGTCACTGTTGTTTTCTTGCCATGAGGTATTTTGGCTATGTGCCCCAGTGAATCCTGAACATGGAGCGATGTGACATTACTATGGGTTTCCGCGATTGTTGCTGTGCCGGAGAAAGTTCTCCTTGGGTCGTGCTTGTGAGTTGCCCGGACCAGAGCTTGTATTTGGATATTGCTATTTTTCTCCTGCGCGCCAAGCAAGTGGATACTCACTTTTGTTGTCAGAAGCTTCGCTTTATTCATATCCTCTGGCTTAAGTGTGTGGAATAAAGCAAGCTCCTCCCCTTCTTCTTGGGGAAAGGAAAATATTCCCATAGCGGCAGCGATAGCGATTCCTTTGTCACCCTCGGCCCGGGGAATTCCTACCGCCAGGGAGTTTTTAAATATTCCTTGACTCAGTGATATCTCGATTTTATTGATTTCTACATCTTGTGGATGTAGGTCTGTGGCGTACGTGATCGGGATTTTGCCCTTTAGCCAGCTGGGAATTCTGCCCAGAATAGTGTTGTAAGCTAAAGAAGTAGCATAGCCAATAGCAACAGGCTCGGTACACCCAAACGATGGCTTGATTTCCCTGGCGAAAAGTTGCGAAATATCTACCGACATTATCCTGAGAGATTATAGCGCATATATTGCCTGTTTCAGAAGCGCAACCTTTTATCTTATGGCTGATTATCGGGAAGATATGGTTGGAGAAATATAGCTAAAATTCATGTTATCTTTCTGTATATAGTGGTACCAAAGGTATTGACAACCATATATAGTATTTGCTAGATTGAAATGAAGGGGTTCGTCTTATTAGAGTCAAGTTAGTTTTATTGCTGTCCAGTGTTTTTGGTGAAAGGTCAGGGCACACAAAATTCTATTCTGAGATGCAATTATAGGAGGTTCATAGAGTGATGACAGGATATGAGGTTAAACATATCAGGAAGAGGGAAGGGCATCTTGTTGCTTTTGAGTCCAGCAAGATAACTGAAGCTATATTTAAGGCGTTTAAGTCTGTTGGTTGTGAGGACAGATCTAAGGCCGAGGATATGTCTCAGAAAGTGGTTTCTGTTCTGAAGATTACCTGCCGAGATGGGCGCGTTCCTACAGTGGAGGAAGTCCAGGATCTCGTTGAGGAAATACTTATCGAGAACGGATATGTTGAAGCGGCCAAATCTTATATTCTTTATCGAGACCAACACGCCAAGTTGAGGGATTCTAAGAAGCTGTTGGAGAATGCCAGGAAAATTGTTGATGATTATCTAGGGAGAATGGACTGGAGGGTAAATGAAAACAGCAACATGGATTACTCTCTCCAGGGGCTCAATAATTACGTGTCCGCTGAGATTGTATCTCGTTACTGGCTTGGTAGTATATATCCTCCTGAGATACGGGATGCTCACTCCAGCGGAGATTTTCATATTCATGACCTGGGAATTCTGGGGGCTTATTGCTGTGGCTGGGACTTGAAGGATCTGTTGCTTCAGGGTTTTAAGGGAGTTGAGGGCAAGGTGCAGAGCGCTCCTCCTAAGCATCTGCGCAGCGCATTAGGGCAAATAGTTAATTTCTTTTATACCCTTCAGGGTGAGGCAGCGGGAGCTCAGGCGTTCTCTAACTTTGATACACTCTTGGCTCCGTTTATTCGCAGCGATAATCTGAGCTATGAAGAGGTGAAACAGGCAATCCAGGAGTTTATCTTTAATCTTAATGTTCCCACGAGAGTTGGTTTCCAGACTCCTTTTACTAATCTGTCATTTGATTTGGAGCCTTCCCCTACGCTAAAGGAGGAGGCTGCTATTGTTGGTGGAGAGTTGCTGGGTTTTGCTTATGGTGATTTTCAGCTGGAGATGGACATGATTAATCAGGCCTTCTGTGAGATTATGATGGCAGGAGATGCCAAGGGGCGCATTTTCAGTTTCCCTATTCCGACATATAATATCACCCGTGACTTCGATTGGCATAATGAAAAGCTAGATGCTTTATGGAAAATGACTGCCAAGTATGGTATTCCTTATTTTGCCAACTTTGTTAGTTCCGATATGAAGCCAGAAGATACCAGGAGCATGTGTTGTAGATTGAGGTTGGACCTCAGTGAGATTAAAAGGCGTGGGGGAGGGCTTTTTGGTTCTAATCCACTTACTGGAAGTATTGGCGTCGTGACCATCAATATGTCCAGAATTGGCTATCTTGCTCATAACGAGGAAGAGTTCTTTTCAAGATTGAGCAAACTTATGATTCTAGCTAAGGATAGTCTTGAAATTAAGAAGAAGGTGATAGAGAGATTTACTGAAGATGGGCTTTATCCGTATTCCAAGTTTTATCTGTCCGCGGTGAAGGAAATCAGTGGCAATTACTGGGGGAATCATTTCTCTACCATTGGCCTTATTGGCATGAATGAGGCATGTCTGAACTTTCTTGGGGAAGATATTTCCAGTGCCAGGGGAAGGAAGTTGGCGATAGATGTACTTTCTTTCATGAGAGATACCCTGGCAGGATTTCAGAAGGAAACTCAAAGTTTGTACAACTTGGAGGCTACTCCTGCTGAGAGCACAAGTTACAGGTTGGCAAGATCGGACAAGGAAAGGTTTCCTAATATCGTTACCTCGGGAGAGACAGACCCATATTATACTAATTCTACCCAGTTGTCTGTGACCCAGGGAGGTGATGTTTTTGAAGCGCTACAACACCAGGATGATCTGCAGACTATGTATACTGGAGGCACAGTCTTTCATATTTTTATGGGAGAGAAGATAGATGATCCTGAGGCGGCCAAACTGCTTGTGAAGCGTATCACCGAACGCTTCCGCTTGCCATACTTTACTCTAACGCCAACATTTTCTATCTGCCCTACGCATGGCTATATCAGCGGAGAGCACTTTGAGTGTCCCCAATGTGGACGACCGACTGAGGTTTATTCCCGCATAGTAGGCTTTTTCCGGCCTGTTAGGCAATGGAATGCGGGAAAGAAGGAAGAGTTTCAGCAGAGGAGTGAATATAAAATTCCTGCTTCAGTGAGTTGATAAAGGGCTTTGTGGGTGAAGATTTGTGGTTTTCAACAGACATCCTTGATTGATTTCCCTGGCAGGATTGCATCTATAGTGTTTCTTGGTGGGTGTAATTTCAGATGCCCCTTCTGTCAAAATGCCAGCCTTGTGATTGGATATAAGACTCTGGACTCCATAGACCCGGAAGAGGTGTTGAGTTCTCTTGAAGAGAGGAAAGGGTTTGTTGATGGGGTGGAGATTACGGGGGGAGAACCCCTGATAAATGGTAAGGACCTTATCGCTTTCTTGAGGAAATTACGGCAGTTGGGGCTAGCGATAAAGCTAGACACCAATGGGTATTTTCCTGATAAGTTGGGAAGGATAGTGAGTGATGGCCTGGTGGACTACATTGCTATGGATGTAAAGACGTCCCTTGATACATATCATATAGCTACAGGAATAGAGAATATCAATCCTGACAGGATAGCATATAGCATACGAGTTATTATGAACTCTTCTGTAGATTATGAGTTCAGGACAACATGTGTGCCGGGATTGGTCGAGAGCAGAGATGTTTTGAACATTGCTCAATTGATTCAGGGGGCGAAGCGTTATTATCTCCAACAGTTTCGTGTGGATGAACCCACGTTGGACCCCAGCTATATGTTTCTCTCTCCGCATTCTGAGGAAAAGCTAGAGGCTTTCCGAGGGATAGCTCAAGCATATGTGAGATCTGTTGTCATTCGGGGTATGTAGCATCGCCGCGGTGGGGATAGATGTTGTTGTTTGGGTGTGAAAAGGGCTTGTCTGCAAACAAGTATATTTGTCTTTGGTAAACTAAGCTTGTATGATGACCAATGTATGTTGTGCAGCAAAAGGTTGTGATTTGCCTGAGCATCTCAGTTGCTGAAAAGAAATTAAGGTATAAGTGAAACTGGGGAAAGCAAGTTTTGGTAAGCTGGTAGCGCCTGTTCTGATTGTATTCCTGCTAGTAATATTCGCTACCGGATGCCAGTCTGGATCTTCGAATCGGATTGATATTACGGTAGTGGTTACCCGGGATTTTGGAGAGGAACTGGTGCTGGAGAAAGCTATCGTGGTTGATGGGGGATGTAATGCCATGGATGCGCTGCGGCAGGTGTCTCTGGTGGAGACGATGTATGGAGGAGGTTTCGTACATTCCATTGCAGGAATACCACAGCCACCTCAGGATGAGGCACAGAAGGCCTGGTTTCTCTATATCAATGGCATTTCATCTGATGTTGGTGCCCTGGATTATGAATTGTGTGATGGAGATGTGGAACACTGGGACTTCCACCAGTGGAACTTCCGTCCCTTTGTCCCAGCCATCGTTGGCGATTTTCCTCAACCATTTCTTAGTGGTTACCGGGGGGATGTCCCCCCTACCTTAGTCGTTTATGGAGATGGTTTTCAAGGTGAGGCATATAGTTTGGCCGGTACATTGCATGATAAGGGTGTGGAGAGTGCTCAGACCAAAGCTGCTACTGACTTATCTGCTGAAGAAAGGGAATCCTCTAATTTGATTCTTGTAGGGACTGAAGGTCTGGGGCTGATATCTCAGGTCAATGATGAGTATGATGATCTGGGTTTATTTATCCGCTTTGGTGGTAATGGGACAGTGATTTCATATTCACCTGAGGGCGAAATACAGTGTGAGGCAAGTTGTGGTTTTATTCAGGCCACGCAGAATGCATGGAACCCCGGAGGAATTGGAGCCTGTAGAAATGTTGTCTGGATTGTATCTGGAACTGATGATGCCCAGATCCGAGAAGCTGTTGATTTGCTGGCTGGTAATTACCAGGAGCTTCGCTATGAATGTGCCGTTATGCTAGTTAACGGAACAGTGATCAAAGTACCTCATGGTAAGCTACAAATATCGGGATAGAGGCACGAGTATTTATCGCCTCAACTCTTGGTGTAAGCTAACCTGGATGGGTAGCATTGTTATCCTTGCATTGGTGTTCGACAACCCGTTTTATTTGCTGTTACTTTTCCTAGCGACTCTGCCGATGGTCTTGTCCGCCAAAGTTATGAGGGAGTGGGCTTCATTGATGAAGTTCAGCCTGTTTCTTGGTCTGATGATAATAGTTATGAATGCCCTGTTAAGTAATCGGGGGATGGATGTTTTGTGGCAGTCACCTGTTTCTCTGCCCTTGATGGGCACCATCAGGATAACTTTACAGGCTATCGTTTATGGCATTGGCCAAAGCTTGAGATTGATGACAATCCTCTCGGCTTTTACCTTACTGATATTTACCATTGAGCCTGATGATTTGCTGCTATCAATGCGGAAGTTGAAATTACCGTATAAGGCTGTATTGGTTTTCTCTCTGGCTACCAGGTTTGTCCCTGTTTTAATGAATGATGCTCAAACTATTATCGATGTACAAAGGTGTAGGGGCGTGGAATTCGATAGGGGTAAGTGGTTCTCCAGGGTAAAAAAGTATGTGATGGTGATGGTTCCATTGTTGTCTAATTCTCTGGATCGTGGAGTCCAGGTAGCGGAGGCCATGGAGTCCAGAGCTTTTGGATCAGGGCAGGACAGAAGTTTTTATCGCGAAGTGCAAATTACCTCTTCGGATAAAATGATACTTGCCGCAGCGGCATTACCCTGTTTCACTGGTATATATATGTGCTATCTAGGGCAAGGAGAGTATGACTATTATCCGATTTTGGGAAGCCTCAGTCTCTCCAGCTTTGAGGTAGTGATGGTACTTGTCTTAATGTTGTTGCTCAACTTGGGGTTTTTCCTGATGTATTTGAGGAGGAAGGTTCTCATTGATCAGGATTGATAATTTGTCGTTTCGCTACGGCGGTAGTTCTCAAGCAGCCCTGTGCGATATAACCCTCGATATTGATGATGGTGAATTTGTGTTGATTACAGGCCTCTCTGGGGGGGGTAAGTCCAGCCTATGCCGCTGTCTCAATGGATTGATACCTCACTTTTATGGGGGGGAGATAAGTGGCAGGGTGGAGGTAGCAGGATTTGATGTGATGAAGCATTCCACGAGAGAGTTAGCTACTTCAGTGGGAATGGTCTTTCAGGATCCCGAGAATCAGCTTATTGCCTTCGATGTGGAGCGGGAAATAGCCTTCAGCTTGGAAAATCTTTCTTTCTCTCCGGACATGATGGCTAAGAGGGTAGAAGATGTGCTGGATGTGGTGAATATTGCTGCCCTGCGCCATCGGCATATTGATGAGCTTTCCGGTGGTGAAAAGCAGAAGGTAGCAATAGCCTCGGTGCTGGCCCTCTATCCCAGCATTCTGGTGCTGGATGAGCCCACTTCTGAGCTGGACCCCAAGGGGGCAGAAGAGATATTAGCTTTGGTGAAGAGGCTGAATGATGAGATGGGAATTACCGTTGTGCTGGTAGAGCATAGGCTGGAAAGAGTGATGGCATATGTTGATAGGTTGGTGGTATTGGATAAGGGAAAGGTGGTGGCTGATGGTTCACCGCAATCAGTATTAAATGAGAAAAAGTTATCAAGAAGTGGTATAGGAATCCCTCCTCTGGTTGCTTTGGCGCATGGTTTACGAGATAAGGGTATCGAGATTAATGATATTCCACTGACGGTGAAAGAAGCACGAGCTATGGTGGCCAGAACCCTGCATGGAAAGAATGTAGAAGGTTGTGTTATATCTGAGAAGCGGCGTGATAGGAATGTTCAGAATCGGCCATTATTGGAAGTGAAAGGGTTGTGGTATGCATATTCCTCTGGCCTTGTTGCTTTGAAAAATGTGAATCTTCAGGTATATCCGGGAGAGTTTGTGGTTCTTATGGGCAGAAATGCCTCGGGGAAGACGACGCTGGTTAAACACTTTAATGGTTTGCTGCGGCCGACGAAAGGTGATGTGGTGTTAAATGGTATCAATACCAAGGGGATAACTGTGGCTAAGTTGGCCAGACAGGTTGGTTATGTCTTTCAAAATCCGGACGAGTATTTGTTTTGTGATACTGTCGATGAGGAAATTGCCTTTACCCTGAAGAATATTGGTTTTGGGAAGACTGATATTGCCCGGCTGACTGACCAGGTGCTGGATAGGTTTGGCCTTATGCCATACAAGCAGTGTTATCCCCATTCGTTGAGTGGAGGTGAAAAGCAACGTGTTGCTATAGCTTCTGTTCTTGCATCTCGACCTAGCATGATTGTTTTGGATGAACCCACTAGGGGAATGGAGTATGGGTTGAAGGTACAGTTGATGGACTTTTTGGATGATTATAGAAATGGTGGAGGCACGGTAATTCTAGTCACACAGGATGTGGAAACGGTGGCGGAGTATGGAGACCGGGTCATATTGCTCAGCGAGGGAAGAATAGTGGTAGATGGAACTAAGAGAGAGGTATTGTCGCGAGCGCTGCTATTATCACCACAGGTAAACCGCCTGGCGCAATCGCTTCGGGGCAATGGAGTTTGTGGGGATATTCTAACTGTTGCTGAGATGCTATTGGTATTGCCGTGAAGAAAAGCCGCATTTGCCTGAGCCTAGTGCTACTAATTGGTGTGGGGTTTGCTGTCTGTTCTGTGTTTTTCCCTGTCATTAACTCTCTAGTTAGCTGGGGGGTGCTGGCAATTTTACTATCTGTTTTAATTATTTTAGCCTTTTTCTTTCAGTTTGAATCCGTTGCCTTGAGTTCCAAGGAGATCGCTTTGGTGTCAACACTGACAGCCATGTCTGTCGTTCTGCGGATACCTTTTTCTGCTGTTCCTAGCTTTCAGCCTTGCACCTTTCTCATTCTTTGTACTGGCTATGTGTTTGGCCCGGTAGCTGGTTTTATGGTAGGGGCTATGACTCCTCTTATCTCTAATTTTCTGTTGGGGCAAGGGCCATGGACGCTAGGCCAGATGCTAGCTTGGGGAATGATAGGTTATTTTGCTGCCTATTTATCTCGTTTTAAATTGAGTCGCAGAAGTTTGGTTAGCATTGGCATTATCGCTGCGTATGGTTTTGGCTTGCTGGTTAATGTTTACTTCTGGCTTTATTTTGCCTATCCTCTTACTCTTAATACCCTTATTCTGGCTCAACTGGCTAGTTTTTGGTTTGATGCCTTTCATGCTATAGGGAATGCTGTTTTTTTTGGCCTATTTGGGGTGAAAGTGATAGAGATATTGAAGAGATATAAGAGACGCTTCACCTGGAAATATTCTTAGTGCCTGAGGTTTATTTCCAGTTCTCATGGTGTTAGTTTTCCTCGTGCTCTGGCAGGGATGACGTGCTAAACTTGGTAAGTACATCATAGGGTGAATGGGATTATGACGGAGACACAAGCTGGCCTGTTCGTTCAGGAATATTCTAATGATGTTCCCACGGCCACAGAATTTAGCCAAGCAGAGCATCGGGTAGCAAGCAGGTAAAGACCTGTTAAGATTGTCGAGAGGTGATGATGAGTGACAGAGACCTACATAATATATCCAGGCTATCTCTTTTTCCTTTCACTTCTGAGGTGAATGATCGAGGCCATCTGTGTATTGGTGGCTGTGATGTAGTTGATCTGGTTAGGGAATATGGCACACCCCTTTACCTGTTTGATGAGTTTACCATTCGATATAATTGTCGCGAGTTTAGATCTGAATTTGGCAAGTACTATTCTAACACCATGATTATCTATGCTTCCAAGGCTTTTTTGAATAGAGCTCTGGCTCGTATTATGCATCAAGAACAAATGGGACTTGATGTTGTTTCTGGGGGGGAACTCAGCATAGCTCACTCCGTGGGTTTCCCTTTAGATAAGGTCTACTTCCATGGAAACAATAAGACGCTGGGGGAGTTAAATCTGGCTTTGGATTGGGGGGTGGGGCGGATTGTGGTGGATAACTTCTATGAGCTTGAACTGCTCAGTGAATTGGCCCAGAGCAAAAGCTTGGAGCAGGATATCTTGCTTCGTCTTACACCAGGAGTTGATCCCCATGCACATCGCTATACGACTACCGGAGCTTTGGATAGCAAGTTTGGCTTTCCTATGATTGAAGGCCAGGCAGAGCAAGCGGTTAAACAGGCAATTTCGGCATCTAACCTGAATCTTCTAGGTTTCCATTTTCACCTTGGCTCTCCCATAGTCGAGATGAATCCATACGAAGGGGCTATAGAGATGGTTCTGAACTTTGCTCATCGAATGAAGACAAACTATCGCCTTGAAATTGCCGAATTCAGTCCTGGTGGGGGTTTTGCTGTGCGCTATACCGTGGGAGCAGATGAGCCTTCTATACGTGACTATGCTCAAGCAATTACCGGCAAGCTGCTCAGCTTGCTCCCCGAGATGGACTTAGGGGTTCCCAGGTTGATTATTGAGCCGGGGAGGAGAATCATAGCACAAGCAGGGGTGGCATTGTACCATGTCGGAGCCACAAAGGAGATACCAGGGGTAAAGAAGTATGTATTTGTTGATGGTGGGATGTCGGATAATATTCGCCCTGCGCTGTATGAGGCTGAGTATGAGGCAGTGGTAGCTAATAAGATTCTGGATGAAGGTGTAGGTCAGTTTACTATTGCTGGCAAGTTGTGTGAGTCGGGAGATATTTTGGTGCGAGATACTAAACTTCCTGCGGTGTCAACTGGCGATCTTATTGCTATGCCTGCCTGTGGCGCTTATTGTGTAGCTATGTCCAGTAATTATAATGCTTTACCGCGTCCCGCTATAGTGATGTTGAATCAGGGTGAGGCGCATTTGATACGGCGGCGAGAAAACTATCAAGATTTGATGGGTTTAGACATAGATTAGTATGTGGCAAGTCATAGGGCAGGACAAGATCTTAGCTTTATTGGATTACAGCTTGAAATCGGGGGATATAGCGCACGCTTATCTCTTGCTGGGGCCACAACATGTAGGTAAAAAAACTCTTGCCATTAGCTTTGCTCAGGCGTTGAATTGTGATGGGCAGGGGGTTCCTTGTGGTCAATGTGCATCGTGCCGCCGCATTTGGGAAGGCAAGCACTCTGATGTTATTTCTATAGGACCTGGTGTCAGGAAGGCGATCAGCATTGATGATATCCGTGAGCTTCAGCATTTGGCCAATCTTCCTCCCTATGAAAGCAAACACAGAGTATTTATTATTGATGGCGCAGAATACTTGTCTGTGGAAGCAGCTAATGCCCTGCTTAAGATATTAGAGGATCCACCGCCCAAATTGACCTGGCTGTTATTAGCATCTGATGATCAGTATTTGTTGCCCACCGTAGGTTCACGATGTCAGCGGCTGGAGTTGCGGCCACTGCCGCGTGAGCAGATGCGCAGATTTCTTATTGAGTCACGTCAAGTGGAGTGGAGTAAAGCAGACCTGCTTTCTCGTCTATCTCAGGGTTGTCTTGGCTGGGCATTATCTGCTCTGGATGGAGATGAATGGCTGGAGCAGAGACGCCAAATGGTAAGCAAGTTATCTTCTCTGTTGGATATCAGTTTTGCGGAAAGGTTTGATTATGCTCAGGCGCGTGCGGCTGAGCTGGAGAAGAAGCATGAGCCTGCAGTTGAGCTAGTAAACGCTTGGTTTGGTTGGTGGCGAGACTTGTTGCTTACCAAGATGGATGGTATGGATAGTATTGCCAATATTGATTACCAGGATTTGCTAAGAGCTCAAGCAAGTGTGTTGAGCTTAGGGGAAATCAAGGAGTTTATCGACAAACTATATAAGATGCAGCAAGGGTTAGTTAGCAATGCTAATTTGCGCCTGATGTTTGAGTGGCTGATGGTTAATATGCCACGCAAGGAAGTTATTACATGAGTAAAGTAGCTGGAGTTCGTTTCCAATTTGGAGGGAAGTTGTTCTATTGTGATCCTGGCGAGGTGATGTTGCAAGCTGGCGATCGTGTAGTGGTGAGCACGGAGCACGGAAGAGATTTGGCTGAGGTTGTCATTCCTGAAAGCGATGTAGGGGGTAGTGGTCAGACAGAGCCCTTGTTCTCTTTGGTTCGCTTGGCTCAGCAGGAAGACCTTGATAAGGCTGATCCTAATGGAGAAAACGAGGCTTTGTACAAATGTCAGGAGATGGCTACTAGGTTGGGCTTGAGCATGAAGTGTTTGTCGGCTCATTACAATCTGGACCATAGCTATTTAGTTATTTTATTTGGTGCTCGGGAGAGGGTTGATTTCCGTGGATTGGTACGGAAGTTGTGCCGTAGCTTTAAAAGTAGGGTTGAACTGCGGCAGGTAGGCCCCAGAGATAAAGCTAGGTTACTGGGGGGGGTGGGCAGGTGTGGGTATCCCTTATGTTGTCAGAGTTTCCTGACTACGTTTACCCCCGTTTCTATCAAGATGGCTAAGGAGCAGGGTTTGGCTTTGAATCCAGCGAAGATCACTGGTGTTTGTGGCCGTCTTTTGTGTTGTCTGGGCTATGAAAATGGACAATATGCCGAGATGAAGAGAAGGATGCCCTATGTTGGACAGAAGGTCTCCACATCGGCAGGCAAGGCTACTGTGACTAAACTTGATCTATTGAAAGATATAGTGACAGTGGAGCTTGATGATCAGACAACCAGAGAATTTCTTACTAATCAGTTATCGTGGGAGTGAGGCAGATATTTTTGCCATTCGGCATGGTCATTTAAGTGTGGGTATGGAATGGATATGCCATTGTTATGGGGAGGGGAAGGCTTATGTAGTAATTTCATTCCGGCTTCATTGGGTGTCCGACCTCCCTTACGGTGATTGCAATGAGTACAGGCACTCACGATGTTATCCCAGCTGTGTTTTCCACCTTGCTTACGGGGGATTACATGGTCTAAGGTGAGTTCTTTAGTTTGATGGCCGCAGTACTGGCAAGTGTAGTGGTCTCGCTGGAATATTTCAAATCTGGTCAGTTTCTTTTGTAGCCGTGGGCGATGAACGAAGAAAGTTAATCTAACTACTGATGGGATCTGGAAAGCTTGAGTGATGGAGTGTAGTTCTCCTCTGCCATTTTCTAGAGCCTCAGCCTTGCCATTGAAAATTAGTATCATAGCCCGGCGCACGCGGCATAGATTGAGTGGCTCATAGGTTTGGTTAAGAACAAGCACTGGTAAGTCTATCATGATGCAACTTTGAATTGGCGTTGAGATAGTGTAGCAATCATCTCTCTATGGTGCAACAGCCGGCATTTATTGCATGATGATATCATGAGATATGGAACCAAGGGTATCGGCGGATGCGAACGGAAGTTGTATGGACCAGCGTAGGTGATGTGGGGGATAGGATTTTACGCCACTCCATAGAAATCCCAGAGAATACCAAGAGGGAAGGTGGTCTCATCAGAGTTCTGTTTAACTTTCGGTTCTGACTCGTATATTGCTTTTTCTAAAGCTCTCTGTGCGATGTCTTGTTGATGATTCATCCCTGAATTGTTGCTGCCCTTGCCCTGCGGGGCGCCTAGAAGGAAGCTGGCTAAACCATGTATTGCATCCCGTTCTTCCTGGATTTTGGCCATATCCCCGATTGATAGTGATCCATAAATTACCTTCACGCAATCCTTAGATTGGTAGTGTGATTCCCATTGTTTTACATGCTCCACCATATCTGGGGATAAGACTACAATGTATCCTTGGGCTTGTTCCCCTTGACTCCGGATTTCTTTGATGGCATACGCAAGCCGGAGGTAGTCCAGTTCGCAATCTAAATAGTTTTTTGGGCTGGAGTAGGATGTTGTTATTCCCAGTATATGTTTCACTTAGCTTTTCTCCACTTTTATGTGGGAATATGTAGAGTATACCTCGTTGAGATTGAATTTCAACGTTGTACGTACAAAAATCAGAATTAAGCTCTCGTGTCCTGCTAGAGAGAAGGAGTTATCTTCCTTGGAACATAATTTTACTATTTACTCTGTTTGGCATGAAGTACAAATGGGACAGTTATTTGGGGGTGGGTGGGGAAGGCTTGATAGCTTTCAGGGAGAGAATTCCTTTCTGTAGTGCTAGCACTACAGCGTGGGTACGATTATTAGCATCAAGTTTGGAGAGAATAACATTGACCTGATTTTGTATGGTATCTTCGCTGACTTCGAATTTTATGGCTATTTCTTTTGTGCTATCTCCTGAGGCGAGGAGATATAGTATCTGGGTCTCATATGTTGTGAGCAGGGAGATAGGTTTCTTTTGCCTCCGAGTTGTTCTTCCCGTGCTTCTGAGCAAGATTTGTGCCCTTTGTTTGCTGGTCCCCAGGAAGTCACCGATTTCTCGTAATGTAGCTGCTGGATGCTGAACAAGATATATATCGATTATCTCTTTTAAGTGTTTTCTCTGTGTTTTGGCCATTGTGGATTTTCTGTTGCTTTGGTGGGGGATAACCAGAATACAGTGCTATTTTCACGGTTATCCTGCCATGCCTTTTGACTTTTATCTACCATGTGTTTTCTCTAAAAGTATCGCATTGTTATTCGCCTGGGGCAAGGGTTTTCATAGCCTAGCTGTATGAAACAACATAATTTCTAGCACTGTACTTGTTGTGATTTGTCGTGCATCGCTGTTTTAGCAGTCTGATGGCACTATCCAAGTTTCATGCAGATTGTTATTATGGAAGATATGGAGAGTCAGGTAGAGGGACGGCATAGTCATAAGGCAATCTTGCTTGTTGGAATTATGTTTTTGTTTGGCAGCCTGTTAATGTTTGCTGGTTGCAAGGCTGCTGTGAATCCTCCTCCACCTGTGGCAGTTCCTGATGTCATTCCTCAAAAAGCGGATTTACTGGGGAGCATCAATATAGCTGAAGTTATAGATGATGATATCTTGACTGCAGCTTACTTGGCTTGGGCCGGAGGAAATTCTGATAAGCCGCCAACCTGGGATGATGCTTTAGATAGCATCGAAAGTGATACAGGAGTAGACCTGAGGGATTTTTCTAGTATCATTATGTTTGCTGATGCCCAGTCAGTAGCTAGTTGCAGGGAGTCTGGAGAGAATGTCAGTATGCCTTATTTTGGTGTTGTAGCTGAAGGAAATCTAAGCGAGAGTGTTCTTGTAGACAGTATAGAGAGTAAATTGGGGCAGGAGCTTATTACTACTGATTATCATGGCTATGCTATATATAATCTTCCTCCGCTTGATGCTCAGGATGGATCTATCAGCATGGTGTTTCTTGCTGATGGACGTGTGGTTTTTGGTGATTCAGTTGCTGTCACCGATGTTATTGATGTTGTGCGGGGAGTACACCCATCTATTAGTGGTACTGCTGGTGACCTGTATTCTAAACTTGGAGATGTCCCCATTAGGTTAGTAACCCATGTGCCTGGTAGTGTGACCGATGAGATTCCTCCCGAGATACCTCTAGGTCCCACCAGCTTGAGTCTGCTGTCATTCCACGACATCGAGTATTTGGCGCTCAGCTTGATGAGGAAGCAAGATGTTGTTCATACCGTCGTGAGTCTGGAGTTTAGCAACAGTGATTCAGCAAAGACCAGCTATCAGATGATGTGGGTTGCTCAAAAGGCAGGCAAGTATATTACGGATGATCCTGATGTTGAAGGTTTACTCTCGAGGGTTCATTTATCTCGCTCAGAATCTTCTGTGTTCCTAACGGTAGATATGATTGCCAGTGAGTTAAGTGAGATAGTAGATGTCCTCAGCGCGAAGTCTCAATAGGCAGAAAGTCCTTTTGGCCATGCTTGGTTATTCCGCTTATTGACAAGTGAATAGGTGAGAACTCCTTTCTGTTGCGGCAATTAATAATGTGTGGATCTCCTAGATGGTTTTATGTTGCCACGATAATCAGGAGCCATAATGTTAAATACCAGGCTTAATTGAGGATCTACCATGCGTGAGCTGATGCGAGCTTCAATTTCATCCAGAGAGAGGCATGTGGTAATTACGGTAGGAGCCCTGGCATTATAACGATAGTTAATTAGCTGGTAAAGCTTTTCTTGGGCCCAGGGGGTAGCAGCTTGTTCCCCAAAGTCATCCAGTATCAATAACGGGACCTTTTTAATGTTTTCAAAGGACTCGTCGTAGGATATGTTGCTCTGTGGACTGAAAGTAGAGCGAAGGTAATCTAACAGGTCAGGTATGACAATAAAGAAAACAGGTTTGCCTTGTGTTAGCTGATAGTTGCCGATAGCTGCGGCCAGATGTGTTTTTCCACAGCCATTTACACCTTGAAATATCAACCAGCCCTCTGGAGAGTGGGAAAACTCTTCCGCCAGATGAAAAGCTTGACGTAAATTCTGTCTTTGCTCTGGGGGGAGTTCTAGCCTCTTGTGATCGAAGTTGTCGAATGTCATTTGCTTCAGTAGTTTTAATTGTAAGTTGTCTAATTTAACCAAAGAGGGTTCTTGCTCCAACCTGTATGCCTGACAGAAATTGCTGTCTGTGATATGTCGGCGCAAGCGCTCATCCATTTTTTCCAGTGCCACATCACTGGTAATCACGGTTGCTAGTTTGGCATCGAAGCGGTAGCTGAGTAGTTGCTCTAGTTTCTCCTTCGCCCATGGGGTTGTGCTCTGCGTAGTGAGATCATCGAGTATTAGCAGGGGGGCATTTTTTACTTTCTCGAATATCTCGTCATAACTTGCATTACTTGTTGGACTAAATGCTGAGCGCATGTGGTCCAGTAAATCAGCTGCCGAAATATAAAATACTGCTTGGCCTAATGACAGGCGCTGGTTAGCGGTGGCGCAGGCTAGGTGGGTTTTACCACAACCGCTGGGTCCAAGCAATATCAACCAGCCTTCAGGATGATCGGCGAAGGATTTAGCAGCCTTGTATGCTTGAGCAAACTCCCCCTGTGTAATTATGTCCTTTGTTTTTCCCTGTGGTGATAAGGTGTCAAAAGTGAAGTGGGATAGAGCTCCCAGATTGCTGTACTGCTCCAGATATTGCGATTTTTCCTGTAGTATTTCGTCTTGGATACATTGACAGGGCACTATTCGATTGTAATCGGGCTTTCCTGAGGGCAACAATGGATGAACAAAACGCGCTCCATTGCAAATAGGACATATTGTTTTTGTGGTGTGACTATCTTTTGACGAGATGTCCATATTTGCCTGAGATGTATTTGTCTGGATTACCCTTTTTAGTGTTTTGCCAATGTGTTCCATTTTTTTTGCCCTGGCTAGCCCATATTTCCAAAATTCGGGCGATGTATCTCCAACTGCGCTTGTTTGCCACCACTGCCTCTTTGAAGGCTTGTTCTATCCACTGGGGTGAGTATCGCTTCTCCGACTCCTTGAGTTCTTCCGCTATCATTGGTGTTATTATACCGATGTTCTGCTCGTATAAAGTAAATATATTGGGGGTGGTTTTCTTTCTTTCCCGATTGAGCTGTCTGAAATGTGCTTTGCCTTTCAGGACTTGCTCGATTTCATTCCTGTCGGTGTTGTTGGCATAGATGTGCTGAATCTTTCCTCTTGAGTTGAGCGTGGCAGAAAATATGGCCCCGTGTTCAACTGCAAGTTTCAAGGCTTGTTTGAGTGTTTCCTCATCTAACTCGGCAATGGAACTGGCTTGGGATGCAAGTTCTTGGTATGTAACGTAGGCGGGGATTTTCTTTTTAGAGTGTAGTAGATAGAAAATAAGTAGAGTTGCTTTGATCTGGGCGATATCGTGAGTTTGTAATAACACATTGGTACAAAATAGGGAAGGTAGCGAGAAGAAGTCAGTACTCACTGTCTCTGTCATATTATCCTTTAAGATGTAGAGAGTGGTTGGGCCTTCAGGTTATCAAATTTAGCAATTTTGTCTAGAAATCTGAGCTTAACTTGTCCCAAAGGGCCGTTTCTATGCTTGGATATAATGACATCGCTGATGCCTTGGGGGTATGGCTCCATGTCTATATCGTGTAGCCGGCTCCACTCATCCGGCTTGTAATTCATTTCATCCCTGTTAATGAACAGGACTACGTCAGCATCTTGCTCTATGCTACCACTTTCGCGTAGGTCTGAAAGTTGGGGTATGTGAGAAGTTCGCCCCTCCACCGCTCTATTGAGTTGGGACATGACTAACACAGGCACGTTTAGTTCTCTGGCTAACATTTTTAATGAGCCTGTTATCTCGGTGATTGTCTGAACTCGATTTTGTTTCTTATCCTCGCCTTGGATCAGTTGCAGGTAATCGATGATGATTAAATTGATTCCATGCTCCAGCCCGAGCCGGCGTGCCTTACTCCTGATATCCATTATGCGCATTTGGGGAGAATCATCAATATATATTGGCGCCTCTGATAGGATTCCACTGGCTTTCACTATTTTTATTTCGTCTTGTCCATTGAAATCTCTGGAACGAATTTTTTTGAGATCTACCTCAGATTCACTGGCGAGGCAGCGTTGTACTACTGATTCGCGGGACATTTCCAAACTGAAGAATGTGACGCACGCCTGCTGATTAATGGCGGCATTTCTGGCAATGTTCAGTGCCAGGCTTGTTTTCCCGACGCTGGGTCTGGCAGCTAATACGATCAGATCAGACCTCTGCAGCCCTCCCAGAAAATCATCTAGAGCAGTAAATCCAGTCAGGATATTGGGTATTTCTCCTGCCTGCAGCGCAGTTTCCCGACTGGCATTGTCGAAGTATTGTCCTAATGCCTCGCGAATTGTTACAAAGTCCTGGGTGCTACGTCGAGTTTTTACTTTGAAAAGTATATCCTCAGCCTTGTTGAGACTGCCATCGATGTCTGAGTCAGCATTGTAGCCAATGGTAGCGATTTCACCGGCTGCATCAATCAACCTGCGCATTGTAGCCATCCGCGATACTATTTCAGCATAGTGCTCAATGTGTAATGATGTTGGCACTATTGAGATCAGGTGGGATAGGTAGGCAACTCCGCCAGCCTGCTCCAGAAGGCCTTCTTGCATTAACTCATGAGCCACAGTGATCTGATTTATTGCCTCTCTCTGTGGACGTTGATATAGGGATAGACAGGCTTGATAGACCCATTGATTTATATCTACGAAGAAGTCTTCTTTCTTGAGGAATGTGGCGACTTTGAAGATAGCTTCGGGGTCGATAAGCAAGGATCCAAGTGTAGCTTCTTCTGCATCGACATCATGAGGGGGTAATTTCTCTTGCATAATCTTATATTTTTTGTTGTTCAACAATTACTGTGATACGAGGCTCAAGGTTTTTGCCTAATTTGATACCAATGTTATAGTTACCTATTTCTCTCAGTGGTTTGTCTATAATCACACTTTTCTTATTGATGGAGGTTCCTATTGTTTGGCTTAATTCCGTGGCGATATCGGCAGCGGTAATGGAACCGAAGAGACGCTTCCCTGTTTCAGTACGAGCCCGCAGGTGAATTTCCCTTCCTTCAAGTTGCTGAGCTAGCTCAGCAATCTTCTCACGGTTGACTATCTCCTGTTGTTTTTCCCTCTCTAAGATTAACTGTGCCTGCTTTATTTTCGCTGGTGTAGCCACTGTGGCTAGTCCCATAGGCAAGAGGTAATTTCCGGCGTAGCCTTTGCTTACCGTTTTTATCTCTCCTATTTGTCCTTTTCCAGGAACATCTTTCAGGAAGATAACCTTCATGATAGAACCAATAACCTCTCAATGCTTGGGCCAGCGGTAGCGCTACCCTCTGCTATGAGGACTGTCTGTATGGTTGCATTGGAACGGGAGTCTCTAGCAGCCAGTATCCCCGGTAGCTCTGTTTTTATTATTCACCCATTGGTTATTATGCACCTCTCATCATTTAGAGGTAAAGCCCTATTTAGCAAAACGGAATTGATGCCTGATACTTTGATGGCTATTTCGTGTGGTGCCTTCACTTTTTGTCTATCCTGTCCCACATGTCACAGCGAGCTCCCCATCTCGCTAGGACTTTACCATCCATGGCAATTTGCGATATTTCACACAGGTTAGGACAGGCTTTACAGGTGAAGGATGATATTTTGTATTCCGTATTGCTGATGCCGAAACCAGCAAAGCTACTTTTTCTGTGATCATCGCGCATTTCCTCGTGTACTAACATGGCTGCCCCGATAGCACCCATCAACTCGTTATGAGGAGGCACAAATACCTCTGTATGGAAGGTTTCATTAAATGCCCTGATTATTCCTTGATTGAAGGCTACACCACCTTGGAATACCATCTTTGGCAGTATCGCTTTCCCTAGAGCGACATTGTTAAGATAGTTGCGCACTAGTGATTGACTTAATCCATAGACGATATCATCGATAGGGTAACCCATCTGCTGTTTGTGTATCATGTCAGATTCAGCAAACACGGTGCAGCGTCCAGCAATTCGTGCTGGATTCTGGCTTCTCATGGCATGGCTGCCAAAGTCCTCAATCCTTATGTTGAGTCGCTCTGCCTGATGATCGAGGAAACTACCAGTTCCTGCTGCACATACCGAGTTCATGCCGAAGTCAACGACTATGCCATCACGAACAATTATTATCTTACTATCCTGCCCTCCGATTTCGAAAATAGTTTGAACATCAGGAACGTAATGCATTGCTGCCACAGCGTGGGCTGTTATTTCATTCTTCACCAGATCTGCTCCGAGCATGACACCAGCGAGTTGTCTGCCACTGCCAGTGGTAGCAACTCCTGCGATCTGTGCCTCTTGGGGCATCTGGTTTCGTATTTTTTGCAATCCTTTTTTTATCATGTCCACGGGGTTACCTTGAGTCCTGGAGTAGATCGATGCCACCAAGTCGTAGTTTTCATTAATCAAAACTAGCTTAGTAGTAACTGATCCAACATCGACACCAAGGTAAGTTTTCATCGTGTATTCTCCTATTCCATCCTCTCCATGGATGTCCCTCCGAAGCTCTTAATCCTGCCCTTATTAGCATTTTTAATGCTTTCTTGTAGTTCCAACGACTTCCTTGCTTGTCGAGCCCAGAAAGGATGAAACATTATCGCACTGATAGCCATAAATATGAAGAATATCAGCAGGAGCCTGCTATTGATAAGCTTACCTAGTGTTGTATATTCTTCTCCCATTTTTTCTCCTGCGAAATTCCAGCAAATCTACAAAAGCTTCCAGTCTGGTTAATAATCCTTGTTTCCCCTGTTGCTCATCGCAGGTGACTGCGAGCACGGGTATATCCTCACGTGTAGAGGGCATAACATTTTGTGCTACTATTTCAGGCATACAGGTAAAGGGGGCCAGGTGAACTATTCCATCAAAACCTTTGTGAGCAAAGAGGATTTTTTCACCTACGGATTCCCAGCCATCGCCACCAACATCATGATCGATGTAGGGTTTGGCTAGATGGTGGACTTTCCTCCATTCATCCGCCCCGAGATAATTCAAGAATAAACTATATTTGACCCAGCGGGAAAGAGTCATCGTTCGTTCTACCTCGACCCCCAGTTTACCTAGTTCCTCCTCGATATCCATATTAGCGAAGGGTTCAATAACTACATAAATTTCGCCTACGACCCCCACCTTTAGGGGGTGATCTTTATTGTTTTTTTCGATGTGGTTGAGTTTCTCAATGTATTCTTTGGTTATGTCTTTTATCCCTTTACGCTTTGTTGCCTCATCAATGTTTCGAATGGCTTCGTGGTAAATTTTGTTAGCTGTGCCTTTTTCTACCTCGATAGCTCGGATTTCTTGAACTACTTTCTCTATCTTGTCTAGGGCAAATAGTTTGCTTATTCCAAAGAAAAATGCGGATGAAATTTCATACCACGAGGCATCATTGGCCAAATTTTTTATTAGTCGCAGGATACTGATTAGCTTATTGTGCGATACATCTATGGTGAGAAATTTAGCACTATATCCCAGATCTCTCAATATCTGTTCTTGGTTTTTAGCATAATAGCCCAGTCGACAAATACCACTTCCCCTGGCCTGAGCTAATGTATTTGCTCCAAGCTCACATGTTTCAATTAGGCTTCCCAGAGTAAGTTTGTATGGCAAACAGGCCTCATAGGGAGAGTATTTTACCCCCAGGTTCAGAGTTTTTTGTGTCATGGGTGGAGGTATTATCAAGGCGTCCGTGATGCCTAGCTGCTGAGCTATTGCTTTCATGGGGACATAAACGTTGCCGAAATGAGGTATACCTAATTTCATACTATTTATTTTCTCTTTTTGCGTCTAGCAATAAGCAGGGGAGGGGGTTGGGAGTTTTGTCCCTTTTCTCTTAATCATATCAAGAAAGGCTTCTAGGCGAGTTAGCATAGCGCCTCCACTACTGTGTTCATCTAGGCTGAGTGGCAGGAAAGGGGTCTTGGTATCCTTGGCACGATGCTCTACCCATACCATCATCATTGAATCAGGGCCGCAGCCGAAGGCGGAAAGGCTAATGATTCCATCGACTTTCATTTCTGTGTAGTATTGTCCTGCACCGATAATATCTGGTTCAAAAGCCCAATGGGTTTCACCAACTGCTTTTGTTGCCGCGGCATCTATAGCTGTCTGTGATGCCATTTCCGATGTAAGTATGTTGGCCCCCATATTTTGCAAATGATATATGATGCGGTGATTCAGATATTCATCATTAGTGATATAGGGATGTCCCAGCAGGGCGATGGTTAGGTTCCCTTGGGGGTTTTTCTGGGGACTTGCACTATGAGGGTTTCCATACAGGTCAGAGAGGGCCTGATTAGGTGTAATTTTCTCATCGGACATTTTTTTTCTGTAAGCTAGCTGCTTCTGCCATGCAATATCTATTGCTTTTTTCATCTTGACTGGGTTGGATGTGAAATGGCTGGCCAATTTGTATATCTGGTGGTAAAAATACCAGCGCCCCTTTTCCAGGTCTATATTGGGGTCGAGAATGATAGGGCCCTCTGGGAGCACTGCTCTGGTTATATTGGGTAGCCCGATAATTTTGGAGCAGTTGTAGGTCTTCTTTCCGAAGCTGGTCATGCTGGGAATGAAAATGTAGTCACACTTGCTGATTAAGGATATTGTATGTCCCAGGAAGACTTTTACAGGTAAGCAGGTATCGGCAACTGCTCGGGATATTCCTGCGGTTAGTATAGTTCTGTTCGTTGGGGGTGATGTTACTACCTCTGCACCAAGGTGTTCGAAAAACGACCTCCACCCAGGATAATATTGATAATAGAGCAGAGCTCTAGGAATACCTACTTTATTCATACACCTGATAGATTAAATTCGGGGGTGTTTGAAGCAACTTCCGAAGGAGAATTATACTCTATGTCGGAGTAAATTCCAATTATAACTGGTGTTGCTCTTACATGTAGTCGTTATCTCAAAACTTTTTGCTGCACCATAGAAATCGAGATTGAAGAAGAGTTTTTTTTGATATCAGTGAATGATTCGAACTGGTGTAGTTAGTGATAGCAGCGGCGTGCTTGACTTCGAGGAAATAATTCGGCAATATATTCTGTCAGATTTGTCCATAAAACTATTGTGTCGGCCCGATTGCCCCAGCATGGAGGAGATGAATTGAGATGGCTCTACCCAAGAGAAAATATGCTAAATCAAGCCAGGGGAAAAGGCGCAGTCACATCAAGCTGCAGTTGCCTTCCCTGGATATTTGTCCCCAATGCCATAGTGCCAAACTGACTCATCATGCCTGTCCTGTCTGTGGCAACTATAATGGGAGGCTGGCTATCGAGATAAAAACCCCTAAAAATAGAGGGTAGCTTGTTTCCCCCAATTTCTGCTAGCGGTGCTCCTTTTTTTACTCTCATTTATTTAATAGTTGAGTCCTTGTCCTGACTATTTTAATCAGATATAATGCTCGACAATAAATATATAGGAAGGAGTGTGATACTTATGGCTAAGGGTAACAAGGTAGCTTACATTTTCCCACCTCAGGGTCCTCAATATGTCGGCATGGGTAAGGATTTAGCTGAGAAGTATTCAGCAGCTAAAGAGGTTTTCGACCAAGCTGATTCCCTCATGGGATACTCCCTTTCCAAAGTGATGTGGGAGGGTCCTTATGAGGATTTAACCCGGACTGACAATGTTCAACCAGCATTGCTGGTACATAGCATAGCTGCTATGAGAGCGGTGCAACAGGCAAGCGACAATTCTTTCCCCCAAGCTGACTTCACGGCAGGATATAGCTTGGGTGAATATATCTCTTTTGTAGCTGCTGGTGTTCTTACTTTTCCTGATTGTGTCAAGGTGCTCCAGCTAAGAGGTAGTTCCATGAATAAAGCTGCCCAAGCCTTTCCTGGAGGAATGACGGTGATAATAGGACTTGACCTCAAAGAGGTTGAAGACATTGCCCTGTGGAGTGGGACCGAGGTCTCCAATCTCAATTGTCCTGGACAGATAGTAGTTAGTGGGGCTAAATTCGCTGTGGAGAAAGCTGAGAGATTGGCTACAGAGAGAGGGGCTACAAAGACTGTACGCTTTAAGGTAAGTGGCGCTTTTCATTCATCGCTGATGATGCCGATCATTGGCGAGTATCTTGATGGAGCTCTGAAGTATGATTTCAAGGCTCCCCAGTTTCCGGTGATTTCCAACTATTCTGCCAAGCCATTGACTACTGTTGATGCTATCAAGAGGGAGCTTGCTTTGCAGTTACGCAATGCTGTGAACTGGGAGGCATCCATTAATTATATGATCGATCAGGGAGTAACAACTTTTTACGAGATTGGTGCAGGGAAGCAGTGCTCGGGGTATATCAACAAGATTAACCCTGATGTTACAACGATTAACATTGGCACTGTGGAAGATATAGAAAACTTTCTCGCTTCTCATTAACTTGTGTTAGGTTCGAGGCGGCAGGCGAGGATTATTGCTATCAAGGCATTGTATGAGTTGAGCTATACTGAGCATACAGTGGAATGGGTGATGCAGCGTGTGGTAGCAGAAGCAGGTTTGTCGCCCGAAGTGTCTGGTTTTGCGAAGGGGCTTATACAGGGAGTGTTGTGGCATACCCCACAGATTGATGCGGTGGTGAGGCGATTTGCTCCTGCCTTTCCTGTAGAACAGATGGCTGTCATAGATAACAGTATCCTGCGTCTGGGGATATTTGAAATCCTGTTTAGTGATAGTACACCGGACAAGGTGGCTATAGATGAAGCTGTTGAGATGGCCAAGCTGTTTGGCAGTGATGCTTCACCACGGTTGATTAATGGTGTGCTGGGAGCAGTGATGAGCGCGTCGGGAAGAAATAATGTTAAGGGGACAAAGGAGGAGTAATGGCATCTATTCTGGAACGTTTGAAGAAAGTTGTGGCGGAACAACTGGATGTTGAAGAGAAGGATGTGACACCGCAAACATCTTTTGCTGATGACCTTGGTGCGGATTCCTTGGATTTGGTAGAGCTAATTACAGCTGTGGAAGAGGAATTCAGCTCCCCTGATAAAAAGCTTGAGATAGCTGATGATGATGCTGAGAAGCTACAGAGTGTTCAGGATGCTATTGATTACCTCCGCGATCAGGGGATAGCGGACTAGCTGACTGAGTAATTTAGTTTAGATGTACATCGGTTACTTGGCTGATAGTTTATTGTTTTACTGCCTTGGGTGCTTTGATTAGGAGCACTGGAGTGATACCGACCTGTAAAATTTTGTGGGGAACACTCTCAAAAATCCACTCTCTGAAGCTTGAATGTCTGCTACTGGATAGCGCTATCAAAGATATGTCTTTTTTATCGGCAAACTTGGCAATTTCCTGAGCGGCGTTGCCAAATTTGATTTCGTGTCTGACAGTGACTCCCATGTCCTTGAGTTTTTCGCTTATCTCTGTTAGATATTCTTCTGCTTTTTGCTTATCTCTGGCAAGCCTTCGTTCGGGAATGCGGATGTAGTCCAAGCCTCCTATGGTATGGGCATGAATATGCTCTCTGGGAGCTATTACGTGAAAAGAGGATGATCATGGAAAAACTGTCAAGCTTGATTTTGACATGTCCAAATGGGTCAGAATCTTTTCGCACATGCAATCCTCCTGCTATGCATACCTGGTTACTAGGTATGGGAATGGCATTATCTCTGATGTCTGTATCCAAAGCTGATGTCTAAAGTGGAATGGCACCGGGGATAGCTATTTCCCCGCGTAGGATTTGTTGTGACCAACCTCTCTGCTAGACATGAATTGGTAGGGGCACTTCTGTGATAGACGTGGGGTGCTCGGCAGATTATCTTCCAGCTAACTGAGGCGGCAATGCCCAGAGCCCTGTTTATTGCCATTCTGGGGGGATAACTAGGTTATGGTTGCCGCCCGTCTAAGCACATTCGAGGGCACACAACTGATTAGGTGAAAAAGATAGGGTAAGTATTGCCCCCTTAATAGGATGGAGAGCTTGGCCAGCATTGATATATGAAGCTTCCGGGATCTGCAGGACGCAGAAAACTATTGACAATCAAATGGCATGAACATACTATTAGCGATTGAGGCGATGATAGAAGAGAGATGATGGACAAAATAAGTCATTGTTAATTAAAGTAGGGAATGGTGGATTATTGAGTTAACGCTTTGCCATTATTATTTTCGCGTGAGGTTTATTGTCATCGTAGAGCGAGATAGGAGATAGGTGCATTGCTAAATGGGAAAAGATGGTATCAGTTGCCAATTGAAGAGGTTTTTGTAGCCTTACAGACAGGAAAGGTAGGGATTACCTCCGGTGAAGCGAGAGCCAGACTGGGAAAATATGGGTTTAATGAGATAGAGGTCAAGAAACGAGGGCCTCTCATCCGATTCCTATCACAGTTTAAGAATGCCTTACTCTATGTTCTTATGGCTGCTGCTGTCCTTTGTGCCCTTCTGGGTAAATTTACGGATATGTATGTTGTCATCGGTGTAGTTTTGGCTACTGTGGTAATTGGCTTTATTCAAGAGGGGAAGGCTGAATCCTCTTTGGAAGCTCTAAAAAAGATGCTAGTGCCAGAATGTACTGTGTTTAGAGATGGCGAGAGGAAAACTATAGCGGTACGAGAATTAGTCCCCGGTGATGTGGTTCTGCTTGAAGGAGGAGATAGAGTGCCGGCAGATTTGCGCCTATTCTTGGTAAAGAACCTGGGGGTTGATGAAGCGTCCCTCACTGGAGAATCGGTGCCAGTAGACAAGGATGTTGCCCCTATCTTGAGCCCTGACCTAGGTCCTGGGGAACAAGGGAATATGTGTTTCAGTGGGACCTTTGTTGGCCGTGGTCGTGGGCAGGGAGTTGTTGTAGAAACTGGAGAGCGGACAGAACTAGGTAGAATTGCCGGAATGATGAGGGAAACTAAAAGGGTTACCCCCCCAATAGTGAAGAAAATAGACACGTTCATCAAATTTGTGATTATTGCCTGTGTCTCATTTGGCATCCTTAATCTTGTATTGGGAATAGTACTAGGATATGAGGTTGGTTATATGCTTATCGCTACGGCAGGAATGATTGTGGCAATGATACCAGAGGGGTTAGCAGCGGCGATAATTGCTGCTTTTGCTGTTGGTGCTATGTATATGGCACGCCGAAACGCACTTATAAGAAGGTTACCGGCAGCGGAAACTTTGGGTTGCACCACAGTTATATGCTCAGACAAGACGGGGACCCTCACCAAGGAGGAGATGACTGTAGTTAGAGTGTACTCTGGAGGTAAGGATTATCAAGTGAGTGGGGTTGGGTATGAGCCTAAAGGTGGATTTTTTCAAGGTAATGCCCCGGTGCAAGTGGATGGGGGGTTGGCTGAAACCTTAACCGCAGGCTACCTGTGCAACAACGCTGCTCTAATAGAGGGAGAAGATGGCTATACTATCGCAGGAGATTCTACTGAAGGAGCCTTGGTAGTCTCAGCAGCCAAAGCTGGCATTACTGAGAAGCTCTCTAAGTTAGATGAGTTGCCTTTCGAATCAGAGCAACAATATATGGCTACTCTACACCAGGGTGATGGGAAGAATATTATCTACGTCAAGGGATCACCAGAGAGGGTCTTAGGGTTGTGCCAAGGCCAATTAATGGATGGAAGTATTGAGCCTTTAGCGAATGAGCAGATATTAAGTAAGGTGGAGGAGATGGCGGGGGATGCCCTGAGATTGATTGGCATGGCCTATAAATATGTAGACAAAGGAAAAACATCACTCACTGAAGAAGATATAAAGGATCTGGTTTTCCTCGGAGTCCAAGGGATGATAGATCCACCCAGGGAAGAAGTAGTAGAGGCTATAAAGAAATGCAAGGCAGCAGGGATAAGGCCAGTAATGATAACCGGGGACCATGTGCAGACAGCAAGAGCTGTTGCTGAGCAGTTAGGAATAGGCGTGGATAGGGAGAGAGCATTGACCGGAGAAGAATTATCAAGAATGAGCGACGATGAGTTATATGAAGTGGTGGACAAGGTATCGGTATATGCCAGAGCTGCTCCAGAACACAAGTTCAGGATAACAAAGCAGTTACAGAGGAGGGGGAATATTGTCGCTATGACTGGAGATGGTGTGAATGATGCTCCAGCACTAAAGGCAGCCGACATAGGAATAGCTATGGGGATTAAAGGCACTGAGGTGAGTAAGGAAACTGCTGATATGGTCTTGACCGATGATAACTTTGCCAGCATAGTAGCAGCAGTGGAAGAGGGCAGGCATGTCTACACCAACATCTGGAAGGTTATCCTGTACTTGCTTCCTACTAATGGGGGGCAAGGTTTAGTAATGATAGGAGCGGTATTATTGTCGCCATTTATACCTGTTTTTGCCCTGCGTTTGCCTATAGAGCCGGTGCAGATCCTGTGGGTAAATTTGGTTATGGCTATAGCTTGTTCCATCCCTCTAATTTGGGAGCCTAAGGGTAAAAGGATACTTGAGAAACCCCCACGTGACCCTAATGAAAGATTATTTAACCCCTTCTTTCTCTGGAGGGTGGGAATAGTATCTGTGATATCGGCAGCGGCAGTGTTTATTCTGTTTCTTGCTTTTGTCAATGCGATGGGTGGTGCAGAGAAAATGACTGATTTACAACTGACCCAAGCGCAAACGATAGCCTTTACCACTTTAATAATGGTGCAGCTCTTTTACCTTTTTACGGCCAGGTCAATAAATGAATCGGCATTTACCTTTAGTCCTTTCTCAAACAAGATGGTGCTCATTGGCGCCGCAGCAACTTTAGGACTACAGCTTCTAATAGTCTATTCTTATCCTTTATTCGGCATTAGCCCATTTAGAACAGCTCCCTTTCCTCTACAGTGGTGGATACCTATAATTTTATTCTCACTCCTTGGCTTCTTTGCCATTGAGTTGGAGAAACTGTTGAGAAGACGATTGGGAAAGGAAGCCACTCTGTAAAGTAGTTTATATAAGTTGACATGAAAATAAAGCGATTTATTACTGAATCACTCGCTATAGGGTATTATGGATATCAGTCTCTGTAGCTCAGGTGAATAAAGCTCCAGTTCACGGAGATGGCTCGGTTGCTCAAATTTGGCCCTATTCCAATAATAATTGCTGAGATTTGTACTGCCAATATTGGGGGGTTGGGGGGAGCAGTGCTCTATGTGTGGCGGCTCATCCAATATATAATTGTCGGTACTGCCTTTGGTTATACCTTTACTGACTTTGCTATCAACACTGGGCCTATTTTGTTTGGATAGGAGTGCTTGTGGCTTTAGGTTTCTTTTACCTTACCTGCCACAAAACCTTGGCTTCCTCCCAAAGTAGTTCGAATAACTCCTTTAAGCAATATGTCTTAAAACCATTGTTTACTCAACTCGTACAGCGAGTCAATTGTACCTTACTGTATAGGGAAAAACTACCCCTGATAGGATGAAATGCCTGTGAGAAGATAGACCATTTGGAGGGGAGTATTGCTGGAGGAATCCTGCAATCAGGTTTTGAGTTGTTGTAATACTTGCCGTGCTTTCTTTGCTGCCTTGGCTCGATGACTGATTTTATTTTTTACTTCGGGGGGTAACTCCGCCATGGTTTTTCCGAACTGGGGGAGGTAAAACACGGGGTCATAGCCAAATCCGCCTTGTCCACTTACCTCAAGGGAAATTATGCCTTGACATTCTCCATAGCATAGCTTTACAGGGGCTTTGGTTGTGGCTATAGCGATGACACATTTGAAGCGAGCACTTCGCTTGTTCCAAGGTATGCCAGCAAGTTTTGTTAAAAGAGCTTGTGTCTTGTCTGAATCGGAGGCGTGCTCACCAGCAAAGCGTGCTGAGTATATCCCTGGCTCGCCATGAAGAGCATCCACCTCGAGGCCAGAGTCATCTGCTAGGGTAGTTAGCCCACTTAGCTGAGCATAGGCAACAGCTTTTGTCTGGGCATTTTGTTTGTAACTGTTGCCCCTTTCCTCGACGTTCTCCTTTATTCCTTGTTCAGCTAGTGTTACTATGCGGTAGCCAATATCCCGTAAGAGCCAGCGATATTCAGCGGCCTTTCCTGAGTTAGAGGTGGCCAGGAGAAGTTCAGGTATTTCAGCTAGTCTAGATCTTGAAATCGGGGAGCTAATTTTTTTCTTACCTCAGGCATCGTTGTATATTCCATGGCATCGAGAGGCAGGCGATGAGGTTCAAATGGGCCCATGCGGCGCAGGATATCTGCGATATCATTTGCCTGTTCCCGTGCAGAGTCAAAGGCGGGATCATCAAATAGGTCATTGGCACCGATGAGCTTGCCCTCCGCTAATTGAAATCCAGCAGCTATCACTCGTGGAGGTCCATCAAATCTCGTGGCTCTGGCGTTGCGGACGGAGACAGGCATTATAGGACCATGGTGTGAGCCTCTCATCCAGCCTTCAACGATATGTGGTGTGGCGAACGGCTCCAGCACTTCGCCGACAGCAGGGAAAACGCCTTGTGATCTCACGATGCAGACAGGGTCGTCTTTACCAACATATCTGCCAGCAATCAGCGATAATTTCTGAGTAGAGGCTGAGGCAGCGATTTCTCCTGTTTGTCTAGAGTAGACATTCTTGATGCAGTAGCGACCGGGAGAACCAATGAAAACCAGCATATCATAGGTATCCTCAGGAGTGTTGAAGGAGACCTTCTTATTCTCTAGGATGTCATGCACCTCGAAGACAAAACCGGAGTGCATATTAGAGGCAATCACGAGCCCGATAGTGTTGAAGGGATCAGCGAATATCTTGTATAGGGGTAGGTTAAATGCACCTGAGGCTGTTTTATCTGCCATGAATATGATGATGGATTCGGCTTCACGCTCGGCTATTTGCATCTCAGCTACCCCAGGGCCTATTCCTCTTATATTGCCCGAGAAGGCGTCTGTTAGAAGATCCTGTCCTGCTCCATGTAGCTTTAATTTTTTAGCCACAGCGGTACATTCGACAAATGTGTTCCAGGCTAACTTGTGGATTTGTTCATTTTCTTGGCCTTTCTGGTGGGTCATTATCAGTTGCAGGTCATCACCGCAGGCGGTGACATAGTAATCAATAAGCAAGCCTTGCTGTTTGGCGTGCTCCATGCTTTCTTTTGCTTTGTCCAGCAAATCCGGGTGGCAAGAAGAATGCCCCACATAACCTCCCACATCTGCTTTGATAAGGCTTAATGTTATATCCATAATCTCCTCCTCTTACTCTTAGTAATCTATGCCCTTTCGTGCTGATATTCCCTGGTCATAGGGATGCTTAACTTTAGTCATATGAGTAACCAGATCAGCTAGGGCAATAAGAGAATCATCTGCATAACGCCCAGTGAGAACAAGTTCGATTTCCCTAGGCTTGTTTTTTATTAACTCCTGGACTTCGTTGAGATCAATCAAGCCCCATGCTGAAGCCACATTGATTTCATCTAAGATTATGATATCATACTTTTTGCTGAGCATTGCCTGTCTGGTGAAATTTAGTGCTTTTCGTGCTTCGTCTTTATCCGCTTGCGCAATGGTTTTAGGATTAACAAAATTTTTTCCCCCGGATCTCAGAATAGTTACGTCAGGGTTCTGAGATAGAGCTTCTATCTCACTTAGGGGCGAAGCCCCCTTCATAAAGTAGACGATAAATACTTTAAAACCCTGCCCAAGTGCCCGGAGCGCTATGCCTAAAGCAGCCGATGTTTTTCCTTTGCCATCACCGGTGAAGATCTCCACCAGTCCTTTTGATAGCACGCATGTAATATACAAGGAAAAGAATGAGGGGTCAAGAAAATTTGATTCCAATGATGTATTGTTTTATATACTAGGAGAGCTTTACCTTTTCATGGTTTCTTGGTTAAATTAGCTTTATGCTCGCTGGTATAGGGATCATAGTTGGGGCTTATCTCTTTGGATCTCTCCCTTACACGGTTGCCTTGGCTAGGGCATATGGACTGGATCCCTTGCAGGAAGAGGATTTGCATATTGCCTTGTGGCGCAAGATCGGAATACTCGAGGGGGCATCTGGAGTCGGAGTTGATCTTACTAAAGGGGTTGTTGTTATACTTGTTGGCTTTGGGTTTGGCTTGCCTATCGCCATAGTTGCCCTGTCGGGGGTCGCCGTGGTGGTGGGGCAGATGTGGCCTGTTTTCACTCATTTTGATGGAGAGAAAGGCAATACCATAGGGATGGCTGTTTTGGCTATCTTGCTTTTGGCATATCAAGCTTATCCTGTGCTGCTCTCTTTCATTCCAATGGCTATAGGGGGGGGCATGAGGCTTGTTTCTGCTCTATATAGCCGCAAGGGGGCAGTGAAGGAACGAATCAGGTTTCATGCCACTGCTGATCCCGTTGCTTTGGGATTACCAGTAGGGATGATTATTGGTTTTGCCGTAGCGCCTCTCATTTCCTGGCTTTCTGGCCAGTTGTCTGCAATTACATTATCTCTTCTGCTCGTATTTCTGGCTATTCTTGTGCGGAGGTTGACTGCTGACCTGGGAGTTGACCTTAAGGATTTCCAGGACATCAAATTAGTGATGCTTAACCGCTTGCTGTTTGACTGCAGCTATTTAAGAAGAGCGTAGCTTTGATATCCGTAGCATTTTGCTTCCAGAGAGAGGTTTATTTTCACTGTTCTGTGCCATATTTCCCTAGTGGCTATTATTTTTATGGCTGATGCTTATATCAACACTGGTTTATATCAGCAACATCACCAGCAGCAAAAAAGTTGTACATCTCAATTTCTGAGTATTGGTCTGGCTTCGGTTGTCTTATTGTTATCCTGTCAATAAAGTGTTACTTGTTGAAGTAGTTATGGGTTTACTGGTAATATCCTGCGTGGCCGTGCTAGGTGGGGAACCAGCGGTGCCCTGTACCCGAGATCCGCTATAGCGGGGCTGAATTCCTGCTTGAGGCTTTTTGACTTGTGGAGTTATTCTTGCCAAGCGATGTTGAAGGCTGAGTTCCATGCACTGGGAAACCATGAATCCCGTCAGGTCCGGAAGGAAGCAGCGGTAAATGGTATTTCTCAGGTGATGTGGAGTAGCTTGGCTGGAGTTGGCTGGTAAGGATGCACCATGAGATCGAAGTCGAGGGTAGGTGCACGGCCATATCAGTTTTCACTATCTTATCCCTTTATTGTGGACATAATGTTATCTCAAGTAAAAAGTTTACTGCGTCAACATAAACTGGGAGCGAGAAAGGAACTAGGACAACATTTCCTTGTTGATGAGCAATGCATGGATAGCATTGTTGCTGCTGCTACACTTACCTCAGCGGATATTGTGGTTGAGGTTGGAGCAGGATTGGGGATGTTGACCAAGAAGCTGGTTGAGCAAGCCGGTAAGGTTGTTGCTGTAGAGATAGACTCAGGGTTTGTCAGCGTTCTCAGGAGGAATCTATCCTCTTTCTCCAACGTTGATATTCTCTGTGGTGATATTCTGGAGGTTGATTTGTCTCGATTTGTATCTGATAGTGCTGCGCAGAGTTATAAGGTTGTTGGTAATCTTCCTTATTGCATTGCCTCTCCGGTGTTACGTCATTTTCTGGAGCTTTCCTCAAAGCCTTCTCTTATGGTGGTAATGGTGCAGAGGGAGGTGGGGGAGGCTATCGTTGCAGATCATGGCAGATCGACCATACTCAGTACAAGTGTACAATTTTATAGTAAGCCCGCTGTGGTAACTTATGTGCCAGCGAAGAGTTTTTATCCTCCTCCTAGAGTGGATTCAGTTGTGCTGCGCCTTGAGGTTTACCGGGAACTGCCAATACAGGTGGCCGATATCTCGAGCTTCTTTCATGTGGTTAGAAGTGGCTTTAGTTCTCCTCGCAAGCAACTTCGCAATTCACTGGCGCGATCTTTGGGAATGTCTACTCATAATGTTGTCTTGTTGCTGGAGAAATCTGGCATAGAACCTAGGCGCCGTGCAGAGACACTAACTTTGCAGGAATGGAGAAATTTGTGGAGTGTTCTCTATTCTGGCTAGGAGGTTGTTATGTTGACTGTTTCTGCACCAGCTAAAATAAATCTTGTCCTTGAGGTGCTAGGCAAATATGATGCTAACTATCACCAAATTCTTAGTATACTACAAGCAATAGATCTTTGTGATATCCTCCATCTAGAGATTGCTGATGGTGTGTCTTTTCATTGTAGTGAACCTAGCTTGGAGCCTGACAATCTGGTTATGAAAGCTGCTGTATTGTTAAGACAGCGTACTGGATGTCGACAAGGAGTGAGGATTGGCCTCGACAAGCATATTCCTTGGGGGGTTGGTCTGGGAGGAGGCAGCAGTGATGCTGCCGCTGCTCTTGTGGCTCTCAATAAGCTATGGGGATTGAACCTCTCGGCCGCTGAGTTGGTAAAGGTTGGCTCTCAGCTAGGTTCAGATGTTCCCTTCTTTATTTATGGCGGTACGGCTCTAGTGGCTGGTCGGGGAGAGGTGGTGACCCCATTGCATTCTTTTCCTACTGGTATTTTTATTTTATTAGTACCACCGCTGCCTAAGATTCCAGATAAAACGAGACAACTCTATGATAGACTGACTGCGGAGTGTTATTCCAGCGGACAGATTGTGAGGGAGGCTTTAGCGTATTGCTTGCAAGGGAGAAGTATTCCTCATCATCTCATGCACAATGCTTTTGAGGCTGTGGCGTTCAATGTTTTTCCTGAACTCAGGAAGTACGGAGATGTTATGGAGCAGATCGGAGCTGAATGTGTTCACCTGGTTGGCTCTGGGTCGGCCCTTTTTACTGTGACTAAGAGCAAGAAGCAAGCAGGGAAGATACTTTTAGATATAAAAGCACGAGGACTGGAATCTTATTTGGCATCAAGTTTTTCTGGGGATATGGAACAGTGACAGTATGAACAGTAGCAGGAAGCGTTGGCTACGCGGCATAATTTTTATGCTAGGCATGGTTGGATTGAGTGTTGCTCTGGCCTTGTTGCTAAAATCTTTCTGGCCTCACTTTGACGTTGAAAACGAGCAGTTTGCCTCTCTGGCATATCTGGTTGTTTTTGCCAGCACCTTGGTGGCCAATGCCACTATTATAGTCCCGGCTCCTGTGCATGCAGCTATGATGCTGGCAGCAGCCACAATTTGGAATCCTATTATCATAGCTTTAGTAGCCAGTATAGGTGGAAGCTTGGGAGAACTAAGTGGATATTATGCTGGCAGGGTAGGGCAGAAGATAATACTTGGGACTTATCCCCTAGCTTATCTCGGCTATAGTCGGGTGGTAAGCTGGATGGATAAGCGTGGATTCCTAACAATATTCCTCTTTGCTTCCATTCCTATTCTTCCCTTCGATGTTGCTGGAGTTATTGCTGGGGGTGCGAGACTGCCGGTATGGAAGTTCTTGCTTCCCTGCTGGCTGGGTAAGTTCCTTAAATATGCTGTGTTTTGCTACGCCTTTAGTGTTGGCATTGTGTTGCTACCGGGTTGGATACAATCGTGAAACTAGTTTTTCTTCTTCCTGTCTGGTTGTTATTTCGCCATTCAGCTTTGCCTTAAGTAGCAATTTGAGAGTAGTGCCTATTTTGGTTCCCGAAGGAATGCCGAACTGCTTGATATCCTCTCCGCTGAGCAGGGGCTTGACGTAGCGTAATTTATCTAAGAATAACTGGAGATGGAGAGATGGTGCAAGAGACTGAGAGCTAATTATATTGGCTTGAATAGCCAGAGGGGGCCGGCCCAACAGGATATGGTAGATATCGCTGTTGGTTATCTGAGGATTATCCAGTAGGGGAAGTTGCTCCTTGATATCGATGGTGTCCTGCAAGATGTTCTTTAACCTGCCTGCTATCTTGAGACGAAAAGCGAATTGGTTAAGTTGTGCTTTACTTAATTTATAGATGAGGAGGCAGAGGTAGAGCCAGGGCAAATTGTGAGATTTGTTAACCTGTCGTGCTATGTTAAATGTGTTGTTTATCCCTGCGGTATCTTCTATGGGAAGACTTATTTGTTGTAGCACCCCCAGTTCACCGAGCCTTCCGATTATCTTTTCTGGATATTGTTCCTGGAGGGTTAACAGTAATTCGTGTCTTAAACGGTCGCCGCTGATGGTGTCCAGCATAGGAATATCGCGTTGCAGCAAGTGGGCAGTCTCTGGTTCAATTTTGAAATTCAGCCTTTGTTCATAGCGGACAGCCCGCAAGATTCTGGTAGCATCATCGGTGAAACTCTGGGGATGCAGGATACGGATCAAGTTGTGTTCCAGGTCTTCTTTACCATGGTGAGGGTCGAGTAGATCTCCGTAATATTTCTGGTTGAGCTGTATTGCCATGGCGTTGATGGAAAAGTCCCTGCGGGAGAGATCAGCTTGTATTGTATTGGGAGTTACAGAGGGTAGTGCACCCGGCCTGTTGTATGTTTCGCAACGGGCAGTGGCCAAATCGAGGCTGAGTTTACCCTGGCTGATCTTGGCAGTACCGAAGCGAGAATGTATTCTTGGTTTTAGTCCTGTAGTTTCCGCAATTCGCCGTGCTAGTTTTATCGCGTCACCTTCACTTACTATGTCGAGATCAAAATTGGGATATCCCAGAAGAGTATCACGCACCACCCCCCCCACCAGATATACCGTTTGACCTAGGGATGTGGCCTCATTGCTGATTAATTTGATCAATGCTAAGGATTGTTGGGACAGGTGCTGTTCTATTTTTGCAGCGATATTCATAGTATGTTGAGATGTTACATTGCCTTAATTTGATGTGAATATTGTATTACTATTCTATTTTTCTGTCATTGATACATGTTTTTTTTGCTGTTAGTGGGGAGAGATCCTTCTTTCTTTCCTTGCTTGACATACTTAAGCTATGATTACTAAAATAGCTTGTTTTATGTAGAGAGGTAGGTGTGATGGAAATATGGCTGAGGTAAAGCTAGGATCAAATGAAAGTTTTGAAAGTTTGCTGCGCAGGTTTGGTAAGCAGGTACAGCATGAGCGTGTTTTAGCTGAAGTTCGCCGTCGTAGATTTTACCAGAAACCCAGTGACGAACGTAAGAAGAAAGAAGCAGTAAAGAAGCGGAAGAGTTCCAGGTAGCCAGATGACGCTGGAGAATACAATAAAGTGGGATCTGGTAGAGGCACTTAAAGGTCATGAGGGGGTTCGTGTCTCTGTATTGCGGTTGTTGTTGTCAGAAATAAAGAAGGTTTCCATTGCTCGCAAAGCAAGCTTAGATGACAGTGAAGTTGTTGATGTTATCGCGAGAGAAGTGAGACGCCACCACGAAAGTATTGAGGCCTTTAAAAGAGGGAGTCGCGGCGATCTTGTAGATCAAGAGGAGGCTGAGCTGAACATACTTGTGCAATATCTGCCGAAGCAAATGAGCCGTGAGGAAATTGAGGCTGCAGCACGTCATATAATTGCCTTGATGGGGTCTGTGGGGATGAGGGATAAAGGTCGAGTTATGTCTCAGCTTATGCCCCAACTTAGAGGCAAAGCTAACGGACAGGAAGTCAGTGATGTAGTTTCAGGACTTTTGGCCAGCATGTGATAGTGTTGGGAGTGAGGTGATTTTTGTGGATAGCGGCAGTGTGTTTTTGCTGTCGCTGTTTTATCTCTAGCATGAAGTTTGGCATTATTGTTTTCCCTGGAACATGGAGTGAGCGAGATTGTTATTATTCTCTTCATGATGTGCTGGGGCAAGAAGTTGACTATCTCTGGCATAAAGAGAGTCACTTTGCCACTGATTATGATTGTATTGTTCTTCCTGGAGGATTTTCCTATGGTGATTACTTGCGTGTTGGAGCCATTGCCCGTTTCTCCCCGGTAATGAAAGCTGTGGAGAACTTTGCCCATGATGGCGGTTTGGTGATAGGGATTTGTAATGGCTTTCAGGTTTTATGTGAAGCGGGACTTCTCCCTGGAGTATTGCTTCCCAGTAACCATCTCCAGTATCGATGCCAGTGGGTTGATCTTAGAGTGGAGAACAATTCCTTGCCTTTTACCTTGAAATGTCATGCTCGCCAGTTATTGAAGATTCCCATCTCTCATTATGAAGGTAATTATTACATTGATGAGGCTGGTTTAGAGGAACTTGAGTCCCAGAGGCAAGTTGTTTTTCGGTATGCTATGCCTTCTGGAGACATAACAATTGAGGCTAATCCCAACGGTTCTTTACATAATATTGCAGGGATTGTCAACAACCATGGCAATGTCTTGGGGATGATGCCACATCCGGAGCGAGCCTGTGAGGGGCTACTTGGCAGTTCCGATGGTAATTTTATTTGGGAGTCAATTATTGAGCATATCTAAAGAAGATCTAGATAAAGTTGCCTTAAGTCAGAGGGAATACGAACTTATTCTCCAAGAATTAGGACGTGAACCTACTGATGTCGAGTTAGGCATGTTGGGCTCATTGTGGAGTGAGCATTGTGGCTATAAGCATTCCAGCCCTTTACTGAAACTTTTGCCCTCCAAGGGGAAGCATGTCCTAGTTAGCCCGGGAGAGGAGAATGCTGGAGTAGTAGACATTGGCGACGGATTGGCCATAGTATTTAAGGTGGAATCTCATAATCATCCTTCAGCGGTTGAACCATATCAGGGTGCGGCTACAGGAGTAGGGGGTATTGTCCGGGATATATTTACTATGGGTGCTCGTCCGATAGCCTTGCTTAATTCCCTTCGTTTTGGGCCCTTAACTGAGCCACGTAATCGTTACCTCTTTAATGGGATTATTGGTGGGATTGCTGGGTATGGTAATTGCTTGGGGATACCCAATATTGGAGGAGAGGTTATCTTTGCGAACTGTTATTCGGGAAATCCGCTGGTTAATGCCCTGTGTCTGGGAATTGCCAGAAAGACTGAACTGGTGAGCTCTGGCGCCAGTGGTGAAGGTAACCTGCTGATGCTTGTAGGGTCTGATACTGGCCGTGATGGGATTTATGGTGCTTCTGGATTGGCCTCTCGCACGCTCGGAGGTGATCAGGAATTGAGACCTACGGTTCAGGTAGGGAACCCATTTTTAGAGAAGTTGTTGATTGAAGCTTGCCTTGAACTTGCGCAAACTGATTGGATTGTCGGCATGCAGGATTTGGGTGCAGCTGGTTTGACCAGCTCGGTAGTAGAATCTGCCGAGAAAGCAAATATGGGAGTAGAGATTGATGTGTTGAAGGTTCCGCGTCGCGAGGAGAACATGACTCCTTATGAGGTGATGCTGTCAGAATCTCAAGAAAGGATGCTGGTGATTGTTAGGAAGGGGAATGAAGATAAAGTGAAGACTTTGCTTGAGAAATGGGATCTGCGCTGCGACATAATTGGCCGAGTTACTTCTGACCACCTGGCTGTAGTTAAAGAGGGTCATGCTGTTGTGGCTCAGTTGCCAGTGAACTTCTTGACATCGCCCCCCATGTATCGGCGACGTAGCAAGAGACCGCCATGGTTGGATCAGGTGCAATTGCTTGATCTGGTTTCTATTCCCGATGTCAGTTCGAGGCAGTGTAATTCAGTGTTACTTCGTTTGCTGGCAGCCCCTAACATAGCCAGTAAGCAGATGGTTTATCGCCAGTATGATCACCAGGTAATGAATAATACTGTAGTTCCCCCCGGTGATGATGCCGCTGTGTTACGCATTAAGGGTTCTGGTAAGGGTATTGCCATGACCATGGATGGTAATGGTAGGTATTGTTACCTTGATCCATATCTGGGGGGAGTGATTTCTGTAGTTGAGACTGCTCGTAATCTGGCATGTACTGGTGCTGAACCCTTGGCTGTTACTGATTGTTTGAACTTTGGTGATCCTGACAAGGATGATGTTTATTATCAACTGAGCGATTCTATCAGGGGAATAGCGCGAGCTTGTAGGGAATTAAAGGTCCCCGTGGTTAGTGGCAATGTCAGTTTATACAATGAAGTACAGGATCAGTCTATATACCCAACCCCGGTGATAGGCATGGCAGGAATGATTACTGACGTGACTAAACACTGCACTATGTCGTTCAAGGATGAAGGTGATCTAGTTTTTCTGCTGGGAGACATGATAGGGGATGGGCTTGGAGGCAGCGAGTATTTGGAATTAATTCATGGGTTGGTTAGAGGGAGACCTGCCATTGATCTTAATTTAGAGCGGAGAGTTCAGAGATCTTGTGTAGAAGCGATACAACGTGGACTGGTTAAATCGGCTCATGATTGTTCGGATGGAGGATTGATAGTGACTGTTGCGGAAAGTTGTATTTCGGGAGGCATTGGTTTTCGAGGGACGCGGTGGAGATTGAAAGAGAGGCGGGATTCCATGTTATTTGGAGAATTCCAATCGTGTATTCTGGTATCCATATCGCCTGATTTAACCCCAAAGCTGGAGAAGGTAGTGAAGAGGTGGCGCGTGCCGCTGGCCTACTTGGGTGAGGTAGGAGGTAGTCGATTAGTGGTGAAAGGTTATGTAAATTTATCTCTGGATAATGTGGAAGAAAAATGGCGCCATGGGATGGCAGATTTATTAGCGACAAAGTCTTCTATAGATAGGACAGAGGAATAAGGTGGCTGAGGTTTGTCCATTTCGAGGTGTGCGCTATGACCAGCAAGTAGTTGGAGATCTAGGTACAGTCGTATGTCCGCCCTATGATGTTATTACTCCCGATCAGCAAAAGTTTTACTATGACAGAAATCCTTATAACTTAATTCGTTTAGAGTACGGAGTTCCTACGCATGACAAATATAGCGAGGCGGCCAGGATATTTAAAAAGTGGATTGATAGAGGGGTTTTTAAGTATGAGGAGTCACCAGCTTTTTATGTTCATGATTATTGTTTTATTTACCGTGGTACTAAGCGAAGCCGGCGAGAGTTGTTGGCTCGTGTGAGATTAGAGCCCTGGGGCGATGGTATCTATCCCCATGAGGAAACAGGCCCTAGGGATAAGAGTGATCGGTTGCAGTTGCTGCGAGCCTGTCAGGCTAATTTCAGCCCGTTATTTGCTCTCTACAATGACTCGAAACGGCAAATTATCCCTATCTTGTCCGATGTCTCCCATGAAACACCGATAATGCAATTTGGTGATTCTAGAGAAGGGCATGTGGTGTGGCGCATAACTGATACTGAACTCCAGCAGGAGATAAGTCATTTTTTCTCTACTCGACCAATTTATATGGCGGATGGCCATCATCGATATGAAACGGCTCTAAACTATCAAATGGAGAGATCAAGTGCTTGTGCTACTCCTATGGAGGATAATGCTTACAACTATGTAATGATGTCTCTCGTGGAGTTTGCTGATCCTGGACTTGTTGTATTTCCTCTTCACAGACTGGTGCGTGGTTTGACTTCATCTATTTTGTGTAGACTTAAAATGCAACTGGAGGAGTTTTTTATTGTTGATCACTGGCCATTGACCAGCGTTTTATTGGATAAATTGCAGTATGAGTTGCCTGATAGCGCCTCGTTGGCTGTGTTGGGGTTAGAGTCTAGTTATCTGTTGGTGTTGAGGCGCCGCCAGGATGTTTCCTTGCAGAGTATGATGCCGGATAATCGCTCTCAAGCTTATCAGGATCTTAATATTAGCCTGCTTAACCATGTTATCTTAGAGAAAACGCTTGGGTTTTCACAAAATAGTAAAGATGTCACCTGTACTGCAGATATATCTGAAGTTTACCGGCGCATCAATGATAGGGAATATCAGCTGGCCTTTTTGCTGAGCTCACCGAGCCTGGAAACTATTAAGACAATCACCGGAACAAAGGAAAAAATGCCACGTAAGTCAACATATTTCTATCCCAAGCTGCTATCAGGATTAGTTGTTCACTCATTAGGCTAAAGTTTCACTGTTTTGGCAGAGTAAACTTCAGGTAAAGCAGCAACTTCCTGATTCTGTTCCTCAGTAAGTGCTTCATCCAAGGCCAGAATTGCAAGTGCTGATCCTCTGAGTTGTAACCGACTCAAGTGCATGGCGCTGATGTTTACATTGGCCTTGCCCGTGATGTTTCCGATGGCACCAATGAGGCCAGGGTGATCATGGTGATAACAAAGCAGGAAGTATCCTCCAGTGGGTATGATATCTATCCAGAAATTATTTATTTGGACAATATGGGTAGTGTTATCCCTGATAGTGCTTGATATTGTAGTCGCCCCGGAATCAGTAGTGACCTGCAGTGTGAGTAAATTGGCATAGTTGGAATAAGTCTCCTCTTTTTCTTCACTAATCTTCAAACCCCGTTGGCTAGCGATAAGATTGGCATTGACCATGTTAATTCGCTCTTCAATTCCACCCTGCAAAAATCCGCTTATAGCTGCTGTTTTTATAGGACCACAATCGTATTTTGTCATCTCGCCGCTGTATTTGATGTGTACTGAGTGAACCTGACCCTCCATTAGTTGACTGGCAAGATTGCCTGTTGCTAGTGCGGCTCTGATAAATGGCATTAGTTCAGGAGATATGTGAGGGGCATTGATGGTGTACTTGCTGGGTTTGCCTTGGAGCACTGCTATCACTTGCTCAGCAACATCTATTGCAGCTCCTGCCTGAGCTTCCACAGTGGAAGCTCCGAGATGTGGGGTGACCACTATTTTATCTTCCTGAAATAGAGGGCTGTCCGCCAGTGGCTCACTGCGAAAAACATCAAAAGCAGCACCAGCCAGCTTTCCTTCTTGGATTGCTTTAAGCACTGCTTTCTCATCAACCAATTTACCCCTGGCGCAGTTTATGATTCGAGCCGACGGCTTTAATTTTGCCAGCTCCTTAGGGCCGATTAAATTATCAGTGGAAGGAGTGACTGGCAGGTGGAGCGTAATGAAGTCAGATTGCGCTAGAAGCTGGTTGAAGGGGACTAGGCTTACATGGATGTTACTGGCATAGCTGGGAGATACAAAAGGGTCATAGGCGATAATATTCATTTCGAAGGATTGAGCTCGCTTTGCTACTTCTGAGCCAACATTGCCCACGCCGAGGATCCCCAAAGTTTTGCCCCTGAGCTCGACCCCTGTCAATTTCTCCCTTTGCCATAAGCCTGATTTTAACTGGCTGTTTGCTAGGGGAATATTGCGTGCTAGAGCGAGCATTAGTCCCATGGTATGTTCTGCAGCGGACACAGTGTTGGCAGTCGGCGCATTGACCACTGTTATTCCCTTTTTGGTTGCGGCATCAACATCGATGTTATCTATGCCTACTCCTGCGCGGCCGATCACTTTAAGGTTTTTACCGCAGTCGATCACCTCAAGGGGAATTTTGGTTTGACTGCGTACTATTACGGCATCACAGTCTTTGATTATTGTCTTGAGTTCGTCAAGCTGCAGCTTGAATTTTGTGATGACATCAGCATGCTGTTTGAGAAAGTCAACTCCTTTTGTAGCAATAGGATCAGCAACTAAAATTTTCAAGCTAGACTCCTCGGTAAAGCCTTAGCCAAGGCTTGTAATACTGCTTCTATATCCTTATCCGTAACCCAGCCCAGATGAGCGATGCGAATGATCTCTCCTTTTAGCTTTCCCTGCCCCCCAGCAATGGCCACATCATACTCATCTCTGAGGACTTGTACTAGCTTAGCGGCATTGAATTTCTTATCGGCTTTCACTGCTGTCACAGTGTTGGAGGCGTAGTTCTCATCGGCAAAAAGTGATAATCCCAACGTTTTGACACCCTCTCTCATCATTTGAGCTAGCCGGGCATGCCTGTTGAATATATTGGCAAGTCCATCGTGAAGCATTAACCCCAGTGCCACATCGAGTGCGTAATATACAGAAACAACAGGGGTCCATGGAGTTTGCCCACCCCGCTTTACCAGAAAGTCCTTTGCTTTGGTGAAGTCCATGTAATAGCGTGGTATGCTGGCGTGGGCGTGAGCTTTCCATGCCTCATCGCTCATACTAACCATTGCTAGCCCTGGTGGGACCATCCATCCTTTTTGGGAAGCAGTTACTACTACGTCACAGCGCAAGTCATCTACAGGCAAGTCAATGCAGCCTAGGCTACTTACAGCGTCGACTATAAGGAGCTTCTCAAGTCCCTTAACTATAGGAGCTATTTCCTTCAGATTGTTGGTTACGCCTGTGGAGGTCTCGTTATGGGTTATTAACACCGCTTTGATTTGTGGGTCTGCCTCCAAGGCATTGTGTATAGCTTGGGGATCGGCTGCCTTTCCCCATTCAAAGCTCAAATATTTGACTGTCACTCCAAATTGCTTGGCGATATCAACAAAGCGGTCACCGAAAACTCCAATGGAAACGGCGAGTACTTTATCCCCAGGGGATAGTGTATTAACAATGGCTGCTTCCAAACCACCTGTACCTGATGTTGTTAGTGTTAGGACATCTCCCTTTGTTTGGAATACCTGCTGTAATCCTGTGGTTATCGAGTTGAGAATGCCCTCGAATTCCTTGCCCCGGTGGTTGATCATCTGTTTGCTCATTGCCTGAAGAACCTCTGGTGGGCAGGGTGTTGGCCCTGGGATACGTAGCTGCATGATTGTTACTCCTCCTTAACCTTCCATCATTTTGGTAACATGATAAAAATTTTATATTCTTGAGTTATTAATTGTTATTGATATATGCTAACAACTCTACTTAATAGCTATTTTTATAAAGTTATGCTTTCCTACTTTGAGGATACTGCCGTTGCGAACACTGATAATATTATTGTTGATCTTTATGCCATCCAGCTCAATTGCTCCCTGTGCTATAAGCCGTCTCAACTCACTATTGCTTTTCACTATGCCTTCGCGGAGCAAAGTGGATGTAATATTAACATGATATAGCTCGTTTTGAGTATAGCTAGCGGCAAAGCTATATTCAGGAACTTCTTCAGGCAATTCTCTTCGCTGGAATATCTTAGTGAAACTTTGCTCTGCTTTATTAGCAGCTTGTTTACCGTGGAACTGGTTCACGATGTTATGAGCTAGGCGTTTTTTTATATTCATCGGGTTGACTGAGTGTGTCTTTAACTGCTTTTGGTACTCAGCAATTTCCTTGTTGGAAACATCGGTAGTTAACTTAAAGTAATCAATGATGAGAGAATCAGGGAGGGACATCACTTTCCCGTACATTTCTCTAGGTGGCTCATCAATGCCTATCTGGTTGTTCAGGCTCTTGCTCATCTTCTGGCTACCATCAGTGCCAATCAGGAGGGGGACGAGGAAAACTTGTTGTGGAGCCTGTCCCCACATTTGCTGTAAATCTCTGCCTAGGAGGCAGTTAAATTTTTGATCGATTCCACCGAATTCAATATCTGAACTGATGGCAACCGAGTCATAGCCCTGGAGCAGTGGATAGAGCAGTTCGGTTAAACAGATGGGATTTCCAGCAGTATATCGTTGATTGAAATCTTCCCTTGCAAGAAGTTGCGCTACTGTAAATTTGCTGGTCAGTTTGATGATATCGTCCAGAGAAAAATTATCATACCATTCACTTTGCCACATTACCTGGGTTTTATCTTTGTCCACTACTTTGAAGAATTGTTTCATGTAGGTCTGGGCGTTGGTTTTAATTTCTCTTGGGGTTAGCATCGGGCGAGTAATGGATTTACCGCTGGGATCTCCAATTCGCGCAGTCCAATCACCAACGATAAGGATAATCTTGTGCCCCAGTTCTTGGAACTGGCGTAATTTGCGCAGGCCAACCACATGTCCCAAATGTATATCGGGGGCACTGGGATCAAAGCCCTGTTTTAATACCAGTTGTTTTCCTGATTGTAACTGCTGTATTATTTCTCGCTCAGAAATAATCTCAGCTACGCCGCGTTTCAATATATGAGAGTATCTCTCACTGTTCACTGTGCCTTCCTTCTTTCCACTATCTTCACCTGTTCAATATCCTTCATAATTTGAATTTGTAACTCTTGTGGGGAGGCAAACTGTTTCTCATCTCTAAGTCTCTGTATGAATGTTACCCCTAGATTTTTACCCAGTAAATTTCCTTTGTAACCGACGAGGTGAGTCTCCATCTGGATTTGACCGTCTCCAAACGTAGGTTGGGTGCCAATATTGGTGGCGGAAGCGAATTGCTTGCCATCTACATGGGAAATGGTAGCGTAGACACCATTACATGGTAAAGCCCGATTTGGTGCCACATCTAAATTAGCGGTTGGGAATCCCAGTTTATATCCCCGTTTCTTCGCTGAGACAACTTTGCCATTGACAGTGAAAGCATGACCCATTAGCTTTTTTACTGTAGCCACATCTCCTTGGGATAGAGACTGGCGAATAGCTGTGCTGCTCACTGTTTTTCCGTCTATAGTGAATGGTGGCACGATATCTACGGTAAACCCCATTTGATTTCCCAGAGAGTGTAATAGTTCAGTGTTGCCTTCGCGTTTTCTCCCTAAACTAGAGTTGGGGCCAACTATCAACCCTCTCATCCTAAGATGCTGCTGTAGAATGTGGACGAATTCCTTGGCACTGAGTTCTGCCAGTTTATGAGTGAAGGACAATACAGCTATTATCTTGACATTCATCTGCTGTAGTAGTTTGATTCGGTCTTCCATGGTTATTATCCATGGGGTTTGTTCCTGAGGATGCAGAATGGATTGGGGGTGGGGGTTGAAGGTGACGACGCCGCTGGTCAAAGATTTCTGCTCGGCTTGCTGAATTAGTGCCCTGAGCAAGTACTGATGCCCCAGATGTATCCCGTCAAAGACACCGACAGTAAGGAGTGTTTCACCTTCCACATGTATATTGGCTAACTCTTGTTCAATGTACATAAGGTTAGGATTTAATTTTTGTATTCAAACTAGTGATATCTCTATTGATAGCTTGAGCTATGGGAGGTAATAGTGACATGAGATGTTGGAAGTTATCGAAAGTAAGTGATTGTGGTCCATCTGTGAGGGCCTTATCGGGATTGGGGTGAACCTCTACTAGCAAGCCATCAGCGCCTGAAGCTATTGCTGCCAGTGCCAGTGGCTCTACCAAGTACCACTTGCCTGTAGCGTGACTGGGATCCGCGATAATGGGTAAATGGCTGACTCTCTTAATTATTGGAATAGCACTGATATCCATAGTGTTACGCGTGTAAGTTTCGAAGGTTCTGATTCCCCGCTCACAGAGAATCACCTGGTCATTACCTTCAGACAAGATATATTCGGCAGCCAGTAACCATTCTTGAATGGTAGAGGACAACCCTCGTTTGAGCATCACTGGTTTTTTAATTCTTCCCACCCTATCTAGCAAGGGGAAGTTTTGCATGTTTCTGGCTCCGACCTGAAGTATATCGGCATATTCAGCCACAAGTTCTACGTCATGAGGAGTCATCACTTCTGTGATGATGGGCAGTCCTGTTTCCTCCCGTGCCATGCTGAGCAGTTTTAGCCCTTCTTCGCCCAATCCCTGGAATTGATAGGGGGATGTGCGTGGTTTGAATGCTCCGCCTCGTAATATAGTTGCCCCTGCTGCTTTTACTGCCCGGGCTGTGCTCAGGATTTGCTGTTTGCTTTCTACGGCGCAGGGCCCAGCCATGATGGCTATCTCGTTATCCCCAATGGTTACACCTCTTACATTTATTGTAGTATCCCGTGGGTGGAATTCACGGCTGGCAAGTTTGTATGGCTTGCTGACAAGGATAACCTCTTCTACTCCAGGGAGTAGTTCTAGTGTGTCCCGAAATTCGGGAAGAGCCTGTCCGAGGACACCAATGATAGTATGTGTTATTCCTTGTGATGTGTGGTATTTTAATCCTGATTTATCTATGTGGTCAGTGACTTTACTGATATCATCTTGGCTACAGCCAGCTTTCATGACTACAATCATTATGTGCTCCTGGATATTAAACTTTTTGCTTCCTTCAGGTAAATATGCTTGATTTGTTCTGGTGTTTTTTCTGTGTTCACCAGCATTAAAATTCTGATACAGCGATGCAGACTGTGAGGGACATCCATTTCATGGCCATCAATTAAGGCTAGATAATGTGGCCATCCCATCTCTCGTGTTGCTGCTGCAGGGAACTCGGCATTCAGATCTGGAGTGGTGGTAAAGAAAATGGCTGCTATATCGTTAGCTGTGACATCATTCGCCGTAGTGATCTCAGTAAGCAGGTCCTTAGTTGCGGCAATTATGCTCTCCCGAGTATTTGCGGAAGCTGTGATAGCGCCCCTGATACCTTGACACGGCAATTTGCAGAGTTCTCCTTAGTTTTAAGCAGATAGCCTATCTTATTTGTTTAGCTTCGTCAATGAAGTCATGGGAGGAGTCTGTGGAATGTAATATCTCGAAAATATTGAGTTATAAACTGCCTCTTTAGTGTTTGTTATAATCCTTCTTATTGGCTATACTATTTTCGTGCCAGCGTAGCTCAGAGGTAGAGCAGCGGTTTCGTAAACCGCTGGTCGTCGGTTCGACTCCGACCGCTGGCTATCAGAGTGTGAAGCAATTTGCCAAGCGAATTACTAGCTGTTATTTGGTGATGTTTACAAGCTTATTGTGAGTTGATTCTGATTATGGTAGGGTTTTATGTTTCGCGTCGATCATGCATGGAACATATGTGTTCTGTGGGTTGTGGAAGCTAAGTGTTAGTTTTACACTGGAGATAGATGTCGAAATGAGTAAATTTGTTGATAAGCTACAAGGTCTTTCGAAATATCCGGTGTCCTTAGGGTTTCACTCTCCTAGTAAGGCATCTACGAGCTTGCCAATGCTACTCATCGCTGAGTTGTCTGACACAAGTTTGAAGGGAGCCAAGGTTTTGTTTGAGGGTGTTGTTGATGCTGGATTGATATCGAAACGCCATGTCGACAAGGCAAAATTGAAGCAGCTATCCAGGGCTATGGGCAAGATTCCTCTTGGAGTGGATCTGGAAGATGCTACTAATGTTGAGCTTGCTGATCTCAAGGATACGGGTTGTGATTTTGTAGTCTTTAATCTAAAGACATCTATCGTGGCATTGGCAGAGGATGATATGGGCAAATTATTATCTGTGCCACCAACTCTGGATGGTGATTTGATTGAGGCTATCAATGAAGTGTCCCTAGATGGTGTGTTTATTGGCAAAGTGGGAGAGCCATTCATTACCTTGGAGCACTTGCTTGCCTGCCAACGCTTGGGGGCATTCTTGACAAAACCAGTTGTTGTTACTTTGCCTTCTTTAGTGACTGGTGTTGAGCTTGCCATCCTGTGGCAGGCTGGTGTGGATGCAGTGGTTCTTCCTGCGCCACAAACACGTGAGTCGTTTATGAAGTTGCGAGGAATGATTGCGAATCTACCCAAAAGACATAGGATACGCCCTGGTAGAGAGGGAGTATCATTGCCCCACTACTATGTCACTGACTTGAAAGATGAAGAGGATGCATAAGTTCCTTTACCTTAATTCTTTATGGATTAAGATATGGGCTTAGGCCTGTTTTTACTTTCAGCTGCAGGCATTTCCCTAACTGGGGCTATGATGCCAGGGCCGCTTACTGCTGCGGTAGTCTCCAAAGGATATGGAGACAGAGATGCTGGCGTAGCGGTTGCCGTGGGGCACGGTATCGTCGAGTTGCCTCTCATAGCAGCAATTTACTTCGGGTTTGGCCACTTCCTTACTTCTCCCAGTGTCATCAATATTATTAGTGTTGGGGGGGGGTTAATGCTGATTTATTTAGGCTTACGGATGTTCCGAACTTCTAACAGAATGCTGGGCATGCCTGATGGCTTGCCTCATAGCCTTGTTGTCACTGGTATCTTCACTACTGGCACTAATCCATATTTCTTTGTCTGGTGGGCGACTGTAGGAATGGCATTGATAGCTGCTGCTGCTGAATTTGGGATTGTCGGCGTTGCCCTTTTCATTTTGGTACACTGGGGGTGTGATTTAGCCTGTGATGAATTTATATCCTTCGTTACATTTCGGTCACGAGAGTGGTGGACCCAGAAAACATTTAAAGTTATATCGAGCATCTGTGCACTGATACTGATTGGTTTTGGAGTTTGGTTCTGTTTGTCAGTATTTGTTTGAGTGGTTAAGGGATAACTTGATTGGCCTGAAAGTGCTTCCCTTCAATCTTAATATCAGGGGCGATGATCATCTTGGTGTTGTGCATCTCCCGGATGTTACGAGCGCTGCAGACTCCCATGCTGGTGCGCAGGGCTCCAATTAAGTTCTGCGTGCCGTTGGTGACTGAAGTGGGACCGAAGAGAATCTGCCTCAGCGGAGTTTGAGTTCCAACCTTGACGCGGGTCCCTCGGGGGAGTGTTGGGTGAGGGTGAGACATTCCCCAGTGGTAGCCTTTTCCAGGAGCTTCTATAGCTTGTGCTAAGGGAGACCCGATCATGACAGCATCTGCACCTGCTGCAAATGATTTACATAAATCCCCGCCGGTCCGAATGCCTCCATCGGTAATAACTGCTACATATTTGCCACTCTCTTCAAAATAGGTCTGCCGGGCGGCAGCACCATCCATAGTAGCTGTTATCTGTGGCACGCCGACACCAAGGACCTCTCTGGTGGTGCAGGCTGCTCCCGGTCCGACGCCTACCAGTATGCCATCAATCCCTGTTCGCATTAAATCCAGTGCAGCACTGTAACTGCAACAATTGCCAATAATAATGGGCAAGGACATCATCTCCCGTATCTCAGATAGTACAAGCCCGGTATAGCTCTTGGAGATATGTTTGGCCGTGGTAACTGTGGACTGTATAACTAGAATATCTACCCCTGCCTCTCTAGCGATGGGGGCTAGTTGTTTGGTATTAGCTGGGGTGACTGATCCAGCACAGGTAACGCCAGCCTCCTTGATTTTGTCAATACGGCCAGCGATGAGGTTTTCCTTGATGGGCTGAGAGTAAAATTTCTGCATTAGTGAGGTGGCATCTGACGCTGGTGCTTTGGCTATTTCCTCGATGATTTCTTCAGGGCTATCGTATCTGGTTTGTAATCCCTCTAGGTTAAGGACGGCTAGCCCTCCCAGCTTGCCAAATTGGATGGCAAAGGAAGGGTCAACAACGCTATCCATTGCAGAGGCTAAAATCGGGGTGGGAAATTTGATATCTCCCAAGGTAAACGTGATATCTATCTGGTCAGGATTTATGGTTATATCACCAGGAACCAGAGCCACTTCATCAAATCCATAAGTTTGTCTCATTTCCTTGAATTTCGGATCAGGCATATCATGAGCTCCTCGTATGGTAAAAGTTGCCAACACTATACAAAGACGGTGAATTAAAGTCAAGGCTGTGATGCAGGTGGCGTTACAGGATATAATTGCTCTTGATGTCTGTCCTTTATGTTATTGCTACCCCTATAGGAAATCTGGAAGACATTTCTTTGCGTACTTTGCGGTTGCTGCGAGAGGTAGATCTTATTGCTGCCGAGGATACGCGAGCAATACGCCATCTTCTCAGTGCCTATGGCATAAGGGCTGTGGTTACCAGCTATCATGAGCATAATAAACTGACTAAGCTCGATTATTTGTTGGGCTATCTCCAAACACATAGCGTGGCTTTAGTTTCTGAAGCTGGTACGCCGGGCTTAAGCGATCCTGGGTATGAGCTTATCACTGCTGCAGTCAAGCAAGGTGTCAGGGTTATTCCTATTCCAGGGGCTTCAGCGGTGATTGCCGCGCTAGTTGTATCTGGATTGCCCAGCGACCAGTTTCTGTACATTGGTTTTCTGCCCCGCCGTGGCCAGCAGAGGAAGCGCCTTCTTGTTTCTCTAGCAGGAGAGGCACGCACCGTGATAGCGTTTGAGTCACCCCACCGCCTCAAATCGGCATTAAATGACATCTTAGAAAGCTTGGGAGATAGAGATATAGCTGTTTGTCGGGAGCTTACCAAGATTCACGAAGAGGTATTTCGGGGGCGAGTAAGTCAAGCCATCGAGCATTTTACTGAGCCGAGGGGGGAGTTTACTCTGGTTATTCGAGGTAAAATGGCTGATGATAGTGTAGTGACCGACAGGCAGGCAGAGGAGTTGTGGAAGCTTTACCGGCAGGGGATGGGGGCTAGGGAGGCGGTAGCGCAAGTAGCCCATATTACCGGATTATCAAAAAACGGGCTTTATCGAACATGGCTGAAGTTGATGAAGGAAAAGTAGGATAGGCTGGCTGTGGGGTAGCTTACTTTACTGAATAATCTATGTCCTTTTTGTGTAGGGAACGACCCGACAAGTTACTTTTTCCTCAAGGCTTAGTATAATAAGCGAAATCTTGTTGCTTGCGAGCTTTATTTGAGTGAAATTATCCTGATAGGGGTTGCTTGGCCTTATGCTAATGGGTCCCTGCACTTGGGTCAGGTCGCCGGGGCATATCTGCCAGCGGATATTTTTGCGCGCTACCATCGTCTGAATGGCGATGAAGTGTTAATGGTTTCTGGCAGTGATCAGCATGGGGCGCCAATTACGATTCGGGCGGAGAAGGAATCCAAGACACCCCAGGAGATAGCTTCCAGATATCACCAGCAGTTTCTCCAGAACTGGCGGGACTTGGGTATTTCCTTTGATTTGTTTACTTCCACGGGTACAGAAAATCACTTGAAGGTGACACACGATATATTTCTTACCCTTTGGAACAAGGGTTATCTTCGTAAGGATGTCATGCTCCAGGCTTACTGTCCCAAGTGCCAGCGTTTCCTGCCTGATCGCTATGTTGAAGGTACTTGCCCTTATTGTGGTTTTCCTACAGCGAGAGGCGATGGATGTGATGAATGTGGCAAACCACTGAACCCCACTGATCTTAAAGACCCCTATTGCGTATTGTGCTCTACTCCACCCAGATTCGAGATGTCAGAGCATTTTTTTCTCAGACTCAGTGCGTTTCAGGATGAGTTAGAGATGTGGATAGCGAGTCAATCTAACTGGAAACACAATGTTCTGGGGACTACCAGAAAGCTGCTAAAGGAGGGTTTAAAGGATCGTGCGATAACTCGGGACATGGACTGGGGAATTCCTGTGCCGATTGAGGGATTTAATCATAAATGTATATATGTGTGGTTTGAGGCTGTTATTGGTTATTTATCAGCGAGTAAGGAATGGGCACATCTGCAGGGAGATGATACTGCTTGGCAACATTTCTGGCATGGGGATGCTAAAAGTTTTTATTTTATTGGTAAGGATAATATATTTTTCCATACTCTTATATGGCCAGCGATGTTAATGGGCTATGGGGACTTGAACCTTCCCTATAATGTTCCTGCTAATGAATTTTTGACCCTTGAGGGTAAGCGTCTTTCAACCAGCCTGAATTGGGCAGTCTGGCTACCTGATTATTTAGAGAGGTATGATCCTGACTCCTTGAGATATGCCTTGGCGGCCAATATGCCTGAGACTGGAGATAGCGATTTCTCCTGGCGCGAGTTCCTTCGGCGTAACAATGACGAGCTGGTGGCTACCTATGGAAATTTAGCTCACCGTGTTCTTACTTTCGCCTTCCGCTACTTTGAAGGCGTAGTGCCTTCACCTGGCGAACTCGATGATCAAAGTCGAGATTTGCTGGATAAAGCTGGTGATACCATAATTGATGTAGGACGGTCGTTACAAGCATGTCAATTTAGAAAGGCAATCAGAAAAATTATGGCATTGGCTCAAGATGCCAACCGTTATATTGATGTTCAGGCTCCGTGGAAAACGATTAGAGAGGAACCTCAAAGTGCAGCGAGGTCCACCTATACTGTATTATCGGTGTTAACAACTTTGAGAACTGTATTTTCCCCCTTCCTTCCTTTCAGCTCGGAGAAACTGCATACATATCTTGGCTTTACGGGAAGCGTCAGCGATGTTGGTTGGAGACTTCAAATATTACCCCCGGGGCAGAAACTTCATTATCCTAAGCCATTATTTGCTAAACTTGATGACAGCATTGTTGTTCAGGAGGAAAGTCGCCTCAATAAATTCTCCCAGCGGTGAATTAAGTGCAGCTTGATGATATCTATAAACCTATAGAGCAAGACCTGCACAGGGTTCAACAGAGGCTAAGAGCAGCGGTTGATGTTGATATTCCTCTCCTATCGCGGCTATTGGCGTATGTACTAGAGAGTGGCGGCAAGCAAATTCGCCCTGCCGTCACTCTTTTTGTAGGGAAGCTTTATCATTATGATGTGGACCTTCTCTCACTTGCTGCAGCTGCGATAGAGCTGTTGCATACCAGTACGCTGGTACATGATGACATTGTGGATAATTCAACACAGCGGCGCAATAAGGGCACTACAAATTATCTTTGGGGGGAAGATAGGGCGGTACTTCTGGGTGATTATCTGTTCGGCAAGTCTGCTAATTTAATTACTGAGACAGGGGACATTCGTGTTATGAGGCTCTTTAGCCGCACGGTAATGACTGTTTCCAGTGGCGAGTTGGTATATAGTGCCTCTCCTGCAGTGAGACAAACGCGAGAGAGCTATTTTCATTGGATTGGTGCTAAGACAGCCTATCTTTTCTCCATGGCAGCTCGCGGAGGCGCTATTTTAAGTCAAGCGCCGGATCAAGCGATAGAGGCGTGTACTGCTTATGGTTATAATCTGGGAATGGCTTTTCAGGTGACGGATGACATTCTGGATTTTATGGGAGATGGGGCTGAGTTGGGAAAACCTCTTGGTTCTGATCTAAGCAGAGGCATTTTTACCTTACCCACAATACTTTTTTTGGAGGGGCGTGTTGGGGCAGATAATATAGTACAGAAAACCATTGAAAGCACTGACCCTGGAGATATCAAATTGGTAATGGATGAGATTCGTCAATCTCGCGCAATAGCGGATTGTGCTGATATTGCCCGAAACTTCTCTGAAAAAGCCTGCCATGCATTAGAGGAGTTACCACACGAGGAATCTTGGTTCAAGCTTGTTGACCTGGCTCATTATATTCTGGAGAGGCGACAGTAACGTATTTGTTAACTGGGCTGTGGTGCTAAATCTCCGAATAGCTTGTCAAGCTCAGGTTGTTCTATTACCTCCTTGGTGATAAGTTGCTCGGCGATTTGTTTGAGTTTTGCTTTGTTCTCCGTTAGGATTTTTCTTGTTGTATTGTAGGCTTGATGGATAATATTTTGTACTTCTTCATCTATTTGTTCTGCCACTTTGTCGCTATAGTCTCTTTGTTCGCTGATCTCGCGGCCTAAGAAAACAAGTTCCTGTCTTTGCCCGAAAGTTCGTGGCCCCAGTTTGTCACTCATCCCGTATTCTGTGACCATCTTTCGAGCCAGCTTGGTTATTTCCTCTAGGTCGTTTTGTGCTCCTGTACTTACTTCATTGAAAGTGATTTCTTCCGCAACACGGCCACCCAGAGCTACTGATAAGCTGGCATTGAATTGAGCTTTAGTCCATAGGCGATGCTCTTCAGTGGGCAGAAAGCGTGTCCATCCCCCCATTCTCCCACGGGCAACGATAGAGATTTTGTGAACCGGGTCGGCGTCAGGCAGCATCCTGGCTGTTAGCGCATGACCACTTTCGTGGTAAGCAATCCTATCTTTTTCTTTCTTGATGATTACCCGGTTTTTTTTCTCCGGGCCGGCAAGCACCCTGTCAACGGCATCCTCAAATTCGGTTAAGGAAATATCCTTGCGGTTATGCCTGGCAGCCAATATGGCGGCTTCATTCATAATGTTGGCCAAATCTGCCCCGCTGAAACCTGGAGTTTCTCTAGCTATTATGTTTAGATCCGTCCCTTCAGCTAATGGTTTGTTTTTTGCATGTATTTTCAGTATGGCGCTACGGCCATTAATATCAGGTTCGTCGATAACGATGTGCCGATCGAAACGACCAGGACGTAATAAGGCTGGATCCAAGATGTCAGGCCTGTTCGTAGCAGCAAGGACGATGATGTTGGTGTTGGTGTCGAAACCATCCATCTCGGATAGGATCTGATTTAAAGTTTGCTCTCTTTCATCATGACCACCGCCCAAGCCAGCACCGCGATGTCGGCCCACCGCATCAATTTCATCGATGAAAATAATGCATGGAGTGTTGCGCTTGGCTTGATCAAAGAGATCTCGGACTCTGGCAGCCCCTACGCCAACAAACATTTCCACAAACTCACTGCCACTCAATGAGTAAAAGGGGGTGTTTGCTTCTCCTGCTATAGCCTTAGCCAGCAGTGTTTTACCTGTGCCTGGTGGCCCCACTAGGAGTACTCCTCGAGGTACGCGAGCTCCTAAGGCGTCAAATTTTCTTGGTGACCTGAGGAACTCGACTATTTCTTGAAGCTCCCCTTTTATCTCATCGATGCCTGCGACATCGGCAAAGGTTACCGAGGTCTTATTGCCAGCGCTTAATTTGGCGCGGCTCTTGCCGAAGCTGAAAGCTTGAGAGCCTGCTCCCCGTGCTGACCGCATGAAGAAATAAAATAGCCCTCCGATGAGCATGAGAGGCAAAATAATTTGTAGGGCAATCAGTCCCCAATCAGTCCCTGTGGGAATAACATCGATGATTATTCCTTCTGACCCGATTGTCAGCCCTGCATCTTGGAGCATGCTACATAGATCAAAAGTACTACCAGCAAAGCCTGTCTGGATGATAACCTTGCTGTTCTTTAGGCCAGTTATGGTATCTTTAGAGGTATCTTGCTGGATGGTATCTATCTGTCCTTGGCGAGCTTGGTCGACAAATCCAGCTAGCGTTACCTTCTCAGGTCCACTACGTGGCAAGAGGGTAAACAGAATAACCATAGCTACCGCGATTATTGTTATATAAAAGAATGTATTACGCCACCACTTTGTTCCCATATATCTTGCTTATCATAGCAGAAATAGGGAGAATTAAGAAATGACACACACCTTAGCGAAAGTAGTATAATCATAGTGGAGGTATTGCCTTCTGGAAACAGAAAATCTAGTTCATGTAATTGTTGATGCTGCTTCAGAGAAGCAAGCAAGTGATATAGTGTTGCTAGATGTCCGGGGGTTATGTTTCTTTGCTGATTATTTTGTTGTTTGTAGCGGAGACACCCAGCGTCATATTGAAGCTATCTGGCAGAATATAGAGGGAGAAGTGAAGAGTAACGGAGGAATCCTTTATCATGGTGAAGGTACCCCTGATTCTGGTTGGATGCTGGGGGATTATGGCTCAATTTTAGTGCATATATTTACTCAGGAGAAGCGCGAATATTATCAGTTAGATCAACTTTGGGGTGAAGCTACACCGGTAATCAGAATTCAGTAGCTTGTTAGCTTCTCCTAGCTTATCCACTTGTCAACATCCTTACAGTAATCGTGAATTTCATCTGCTGAGAAGAAGAGATCTATCTCCTTTACAGCATTTGCCTGTGAGTCGGAACCATGAATTAAGTTATATCCGATATCTATTCCAAGGTCTCCCCTGATGGTGCCAGGAAGAGCTTTTGCCGGGTCAGTGTCGCCCATTGTTTTCCTTATTATCTGTATTGCATTTTCTCCCTGTAACACAACAGCGATAATTGGGCTGGAGGTAATAAAGTTTACGAGCTCCTCAAAGAATGCTTTACCTTTATGTATGGCATAGTGTTTCTGGGCTAGCGCTACATCCATTTGTATCATCTTCATAGCTACGAGTTTGAGTCCTCTGTTCTCCAGACGAGAGATAATCTCACCCGCCAACCCTCTTTGTATAGCATCAGGCTTTATGAGTACCAAGCTTTTGTCCATTTTTATGAGACTCTTATAAATTTATCTAGGTATACCGAATTAAAGAAATTAAATCAATCTCTTCTGGAGAGTTCACTACCCTGCCTGCATGATTAAGTTCCTGCCGGGAGTGATGGTTTGCCACAGCCATGCAGCGCATTCCTGCAGTTTTGGCTGCTTCGACTCCAAGGGGGGAATTTTCGATAACTATGCAGTTCTTGGGATCGGCCCCCAACTTTTTTGCAGCTGAGAGGTATATTTGTGGGTTGGGCTTGCTCTTATCTATTCCGTCACCGCTGACGATACAGTCGAAGTAATCCTGCACATTTAAGTTTTTTGAAGTGATTGAGTCAATGGTTTTCTGTGGAGATGAAGATACTAATGCCTGTTTGAAGTTCCCCTTTTTAATTATGCTTAGCAGGCCGACAATGCCAGGAGAGAGCTGTACATTTCCTGTAATTTTTTGGCGTAAGTTAGCTTCTTTCTCTTCTGCTATCGACATGATATCTTTTTCACTCAGATTGTCAGGGGAAACCTTACGCAGGATAAAATCATCTCTGGTGCCCAGAAGGGGCATGAGATTTTCCTTGGTGAATGCCATTTTTCTGTGTTTTAAGGTTTCCTGCCAAGCAGCAAGATGGAAGGGAATGGCATTGTTTATAATAGTATCCAAATCCCACAGAAAGGCGGATCTTGCCTGTCGAAAAACGTAGAATTGCGATGAAAGCTCGGCTATTACCGTGCCATCCTTAAGGGCAAGCATTCCTTTAGTTTCAACCAGCCTTTTTGTCAGTTTGGTTACCCATGCAGTGATTTGAATTAATTCCCCAGTAGGAGCCACATGTCTAAATTTCACCTGGCTTTTGGTGGTAACGCCAAAGTCGATTCCGCAGCAGAGAATGGTATAAGCAGTTATCTCGTCGAGGAGAGAATACAAAATTCCACCATGAGTGACGTTTTTCCATCCCTGGTGCACTTTCTGCGGGGTGAACTCCGCCTTAACTTTTTCGCCATCATAGGTAGGGTGTAGTTTTAGCCCGATGGGATTATCTTCTCCACAGCCAAAACAGAAGCCGAAGTCTGATGAATTGTCAACTTCTAATTTTGGTAGCATCATTTCTCTCAACTTGCTCCTCTAGGCTTGGTTATGTGTGGGGGGCGCAAGTATATGGGCTGCAGGGTACTCAGATTATCATGTTTACCCATATTTAGCTTTTGCCAACCCAGCATCACAAGAGAGTTAATGTGATGTGATCTCATAAAGCGTGGTGGTATTATAGCACGTGTTCCTAGGTGTTTTTGTAGCTTACTTTCTGTTTCCGATGACATTTGTCCACAGAAGATTGTTTCCTCGAGGGTTTGTTGGCACAGGAGTTCTATTGTGGTCAAGTGTTCTGCTCTCAGATGCTGCCAGCTATTATCTCTTTGTTGATATAGGGCACTGGCAATTTTCTCTTGGCCTGCTTGATGGATGGGGCATATCAGTAGTGATGTGTAGGCAAAGGGGTAGGCGTCGCTCTCCAGGGTGCTTATGCCAAGCAGGGGAATGTTAAGCAATAAAGCTATGCCTTTGGCGAAGCTTATTCCTACTCGCAGTCCATTGAAACTGCCGGGCCCCATAGCTACGAATACTGCCTCTATGGAGTCTAGCTTTATTTTTGCCTGGGCGAGCTGTTGGATGAGGTTTGGCGCCAAGTCTACTGTATGGTTTTGGCCCGAATACCAAGTTCGCTCAGAAATAATTTTTCCTTGCTGTGACAGGGCAATGCCGGTGAGGTCGTATGAAGTATCAATGGCTAATTCCATGAGTTTTCCTTGCTCAATATAGCCTTGAGCTGTGTTACTAGTTCGTCATAGCGCTTCCCCTTAGACATAACGTAGGCGGTACGTTCTGTATCGATATCAGGATTATAGCTTAGCTGAATTAATAAGCGCTGTTCAGGAAGTATATTAAGGCCCTTGTCGGCCCACTCGATGGCGCAGATACCATTGGTATATGGTTCTTCGTCCAGCCCCAGATCAGCAATTTCCTCAACATCATCTAATCGGTAAAGGTCGATGTGATATAGAGGGAGCCTGCCGTGGTATTCTCTGATGATGATGAAGGTGGGGCTGAAAGCGTATTGCTTGATACCCAGCCCCTGTACTATGCCTTGGACCAGACATGTTTTGCCTGTTCCAAGCTCACCCACGAGGAGAAAGACATCGCCTTGGATTGCCAGTTCCCCCAAATGCATTCCCAAAAGCTGGGTTTGCTCCGGGCTCCGAAGCTTTAACCTTAGAGATTTCATTGTGACAGAGTTCACTGTCTAAAATGTTCCCACCCTGCTATTTCATACGGAATCGTGTCGCCGTTACTGTCTATCAAGCTTACCTTGCCTGAGAGGTTTTTCTCCCTTATGTCACCAATGACTGTTACCGGGCAATCTAGAAGCTGTTTTATGTGATGTATGAGGTCTTTGCCTCCTGTGAACAACAATTCGTAGTCTTCCCCGCCATGCAAAGCAAACCTTTCATAGTTGGGGAAATTTTCTCTTACTATAGGGTGAACAGGCACCTGGTCTATTTTTACTGTAGCATTAACTCCACTGGCCTCGCATATATGTTCAAGGTCAGAGATGAGTCCATCGCTGATATCGATAGCGCAGCGGATTCCATGCTGGAGTAAAGTTTGTCCTTCTTGAATTCGGGGAATGGGGTTGAAATGCCCCCTTCTCAAGTTGCTGCTTGTTTCATCATCTAAGTTAATCTTGTTTTTGAGTGCTTCCAATCCCGCTGATGATAATCCTAAGTGTCCTGTCACGGCTATTTGTTCCCCTGGTGAGGCTGCTGAACGCAGGAGTATCGATTTAAGGTTGGAATAACCGAAGACAGTTGTAGTGATGAGGATATTGGGGGCAGCAACAATATCACCACCGCATATGATGGTGTGAAATTGGTTAGCCACCTGAGTTATGCTAGTGTAGAACTGGTAGATATTATCAACCTCGATATGAGGGGGTAGGGCTAGTGAGACCAAGGCATATTCGGGCAATCCTCCCATGGCAGCTATGTCGCTTAAGCTTACCGCCAATGATTTCCAGCCCAACTCTTCCCAAGAGATGACATCTAAATCAAAGTGGACATTCTCGACCAGGCTATCTGTAGTGACTAGCTGGATGTTGCTGTCATTCTGCCAAGCGCTGGCATCATCCCCAATGCCAACTAGTAGTTTTTGCCATGGGTGAGATTGAGGTCTTTTCGCCTTATTGGTAACTTCACGAATGAGGTTGATCAGGCCTAGTTCTCCCAATTCGTATAGCTTCATTCTGAGGATTGTAGCATTGCCTTGTTTGGGCTTCAACTTCAATAATGGAAGCAGTAAATGGTATAGTTCACAGCCATGCGCTATGTTGTTATTAGTGATATTCACGCTAATCTGGCTGCGTTCAAGGCGGTATTACGGGATGCTGAACTCAGGGGAGGATTTGATGAAATATGGTGTATGGGGGATGTAGTTGGCTATGGGCCTGAGCCTCATGAGTGTATCGAACTCCTGAAGCAGCATCGCCACATTTGTGTTGCTGGCAATCATGATTGGGCTGCTGTTAGGAAGATCGATATCTCTGATTTTCACACTGATGCTGCTCAGGTATGTTGGTGGACAATGCAACATATAACTGAAGATGATGCCTGGTATTTACAGAACCTACCTATTGAGTTGAGGCGGGGCGACTTTACCATGGTTCATGGTAGCCCTCGTTGGCCTATCTGGGAATATGTACTGTCCGTGGATGAAGCGTGTGCCAGTTTTGGGAGGATGGATACCTGCTTTTGTTTTGTGGGGCATTCTCATGTTCCATTGTTTTTTGGGCAGGATGATACTGGTGACTGCTGGATGCAAAGGGCTCCTAGTGAAATAACATTGCCTGCTGGGCATCAGCGCTTGATCATTAATCCTGGGGGAGTGGGACAGCCACGCGACGGTGATCCTAGGAGCAGTTACGTTATCTATGATGATGACGCTCGTCAGATATCTTACTACCGCGTTGATTATGATATAGTTATCACCCAGAGAAAGATGAGGGAGTATAATTTCCCATCATCATTGATTCTCCGCTTAAATTATGGATATTAGTATGTTACAATTGAGCAACTTTTGACATGCGTAATTATGAATTGGTAATTGTTATCAGTCCGACAGAGGAAGATGAGTCGGTAACAGATCTCATAGATCAGGTGAGCAAGCTGGTTGAGGAGCGAGGTGGATCTTTAGGAGATGTGGATCGGTGGGGGAAGAGGAAACTGGCTTATCCCATAAAGGGGTTTAGTGAAGGTAATTATATCTTAGCGCGATTTGAATCGGGGGCAGGCTTAATCAAGGAGATTAATGCCATGCTCAAAGCTTCAAGCATGGTCTTGAGGCATCTTGTGATTAAGGTGGATGGTTAGGTAAATGGCAAGCTTGAACAAGGTGATGCTTATTGGCAATGTTGGGACTGATCCCGAGATGAGATTTACGCCCAACGGGAATCCAGTTACCTCGTTTCGTTTGGCTGCGAGTCGTTTTTACACAACCTCTTCGGGGGAGCGTCGGCAGGAAACTGATTGGTTTACTATAATTACTTGGAATAAGTTAGCTGAGACGAGCAACCAATTTTTGTCCAAGGGACAGAAGGTTTATGTTGAAGGGAGGTTGCGTTTACGCAATTGGGAGGGGCGAGATGGGCAAAAGCGAGTCAGCGTTGAGGTAATAGCCAACCAGGTGCTTTTTCTGGATAAGCAGGCTGTGGCCTCTCTTCCTGAGGATGAGGGGGCTGAAGTCGATTCTGTAGCCATAGCAGAGCCTGATGATTCATTGCCAGATTAGGTTTGAGGTGTAAATGTGGTAGAGAATGGTAGTGTAGTACGAAGATCGCGGAATTCCATTCGTAGGCCAGCAATTTGCCCTTTTTGTGTTGGTAAAGCGATGATAGATTATAAGAATGTATCTGCATTGTCGCGGTATATTTCTAATAGTGGCAAGATTGGCTCACGGCAGAGGACCAAGGCTTGTGCTAAGCATCAAAGGAAACTGGCACAAGCGATAAAGCGGGCCCGTTTCCTAGCTCTGTTGCCCTATGCGCCCAGTCATGTCTGGCTAACTAAGGGGGTGGGGCTCAGCCGATAAGCCCTTAGAATTTGAATGCCTAAGCGAACGTATCAGCCAAAGAAGTTACCCCGTAAGCGCAGTTTAGGTTTTCGAGCTCGGATGTCCACTCATGGTGGGGTAAAAGTGCTTAAGGCGAGACGTGCCAAGGGGCGATGGCAACTCGCGGTGGATTAGCTCCTTGTGAATTTATGAAACGGCCTGGGGCCTTAACCAGAAGAGCTCAATATATTTTTGTTTACCGAAAAGGAAAAACGTATAGAGGTAGACTCCTGATGGTAAAGGTTTTGCCGAATGGATTGAGCTTGGCGCGTTATGGTTTCTCAGTCACTAAGAAGGTGGGAAACGCTGTAGAGCGCAACCGGGTAAAGAGATTGCTCAAAGAGATAGTTAGAGAGCACTTGGATGTGGTAGGGTGGGATATTGTTTTTATTCCACACCGAGAGGTATCTACTGCTAGCTATCAGCAGCTTGATGATGCTGTAATTGAATTATTAACCCAGGCGCAGATATTATAGGGAGGTTATGAAACAAGGGAGGTTATGAAACAACTAGCACTTGATGTGATTAAATTATACCAGAAGACCATATCGGAGGTTACCCCTCATTCCTGTCGTTTCCAGCCAACCTGTTCTCATTATGCCAGTGAAGCAATACAAAAATATGGGCTTGCCAAGGGGGGAATGTTAACTGCTGTGCGTTTGGCTCGTTGTAACCCTCTGTTTAAAGGGGGATATGATCCTGTACCATAGGAGTTATCTTCTGTTTAATTGAGATGAAACACGTTAAGTTATTATCCTTTGTTGTGGTTGTTGCTCTTGCTAGCTTGGTCTTGGTTTCTTGTGCACCCAGGGGATCTACCCCAACAGTTGGATGGTCTGGTCCTACCTTTGTGAACGGGATGGTTTATGTGGGCTCAACGGAAGGGAAGATACTGGCAGTCAATGTTTCGGCTCGAAGCAAAGGGCTTGATTTTCCCTCATCTGCTGATGGAGAATGGGTTTATTCCAATCCTGTCTCCTCTGGATCAGGGATGTCGTGTGCGCAGTCAACTTCTGGAGTGACAATTTATGGGACCCCTGTGGTTGTCCCAGATGAGAACCTGGTTTACATTGGTGCTTACAATGGCAAGGTATACGCTTTGGGTATGGACACTGGCGTGGAGAGGTGGGAGTATCCCAAGGGAGAGGGGAATATCGGCGCTGTTGTAGGTAGTCCCGTAGTTAGTGATGGCTCTCTCTACGTGAGCAGTTCAGATGGTAGGATTTACAGCCTTAACCTCACTTATGGGGACAAGAAATGGCAATCGGTGGTTTTGGGGGATAAGTTGTGGTCAACGCCAGCGTTTGGCAATGGTGTTATATATGTAAGCACCTTTGATGGCTATATATATGGGCTGCCCGCGACAGGAATTTTCTCCCAGGAGGATGTGGAGGCATCATGGAGTTACCATGCGGAATCTGGTTTTGTCTCCTCTCCAGTGGTTTACAGTGGTACTGTTTTTTGTTCCTTTGGAAATAATCTTTACGCAGTGCGAGAAGGAAGTAACTCGACCGCGTGGAATTTTTCTGGTGGCAAATGGTTTTGGGCCTCTCCTCTTGTAAGAGAAGGGGTTGTATATGCGGGTTGTCTGGATAACTATATATATGCCGTTGATTCGCAAACAGGCGCTGAAATCTGGAGTTACGATACGGGTAGTCGTATTGTCTCTACACCTGTGTTTGCTGGAGATTATCTCGTCGTTGCCTCTGAGGATGGGAATCTATTTGTATTTGATTTGGCCAGTCCTTCTGGTGGAGAAAGTGTCCAGCCTGTGAAGGTAATACCAGTTACTGGGGATATTCAGTCACCTCTCTGCTTTCATGATGGTGTGATCTATCTTCGTAGCCAGGATAATTATCTACAGGCGGTAGATATTGGTGAAGGCAGGGTTGTCTGGAAATTGCCTCTGACTGGTAAATAAGGTTTATAAACATGGCGGAATTGTGGAATTTATTTATTCTTGACCCTATGTTGAATGGCCTGGTTGCCTTGTCCAGTATTATGCCTAGGGAGGTGGAGTTTGGTTTAGCTATTATTCTGTTAACCATAGTGGTTCGTTTGGCACTTACGCCTCTTACCTTAAAGCAACTCAGGTCTACCTTGGCTATGCAGGGGATGCAACCTAAACTGAAGGATCTGCAAAAGAAATATGCCAGGAACCAGCAGAAGCTAAAACAGGAGACATCCAAGCTTTATGCAGAGGCTGGAGTAAACCCACTGGGCTGTATCCTACCTATGCTAGTCCAGTTTCCTGTTTGGATTGCCTTGTATCAATCTATTATAAAAGTTGTAGCTGTCACTCCAGATGCTTTGCTGGATTTATCTCAACATCTGTATTCCTCGCCACTTATAGCTCATGCACTGCCGGTGAATAGCCAGTTCCTCTGGATTAACCTAGGGGCGAGTGGGGATGTGTTGTTGGCTATGCTGGTTGGTGCCTCGATGTGGGTGCAGCAGAAGATGACGACAGCTCCTACTTCTGATCCTAAGCAGAAATCTACCAACGACATGATGTTGATGATGATGCCATTTATGTTTGCTGTTATGAGCCTGATGTTTCCTTCCGGGTTGCCTCTATTTTGGCTGGTTTCCAATATCATAGGTATTGCTACTCAGTACTTTGTTGTTGGTGGCTGGGGCTACCTTAGATCTTCGAGTGCGACTACACAGCGAGGAGGTAGTCATAAAATTGTTGATGTAGTTGCGAGCCCACCTCATACTAAGGCCTCTGCATCGGGGGAGGGTAGCCCGTGGTGGAAAATATGGAAATAGCGGCCAAGTCGGTAGAACAAGCGATAATCAAAGCCGAGAATAGATTAGGAGTACCTCGGGACCAGTTTGATGTGGAAGTCATCAAGGAAGGCAAGACTGGAATTCTGGGTATTGGGGATGAAGATGCTGTTATCAGTGTTAGCCCGTTGATGTCGGGTGAGCAAGATTTTACTCAGGTTGCTGTGAATGTGTTAGAAAAGTTGCTTGGTCTTATCGGTATAGAGGGGCGGGTACAAGTTGTTTCTGAAGATACGTCTGTAACATTGAATATTCTAGGTGATGATTTAGGCATTCTGATTGGTCGTCGTGGACAGACATTGGCTTCTCTTGAGTATATTGTCAAGATCATAGTATCAGCACAGTTATCAGAATGGAGACCGTTGGTTGTTGATGTGGACGGATATAAGCGTCGCCGTGGTGAATCGTTGGAGAGATTAGCTGCCCGTTTAGCGGAACAGGTAATATCCAGGCGCTGTGCTATGACGCTGGAACCCATGATTCCCAGCGAACGCCGTATTGTTCACCTCGCTCTAGCCAATCGTTCTGATGTAACAACACATAGCGTTGGAGAGGGAAATAACCGTAAAGTAGTTATTTTACTGAAGAAAAAGTAGGTTATGTTCCCTGTAGTAAAAAGCAAGGTTAATTTTCCCGAGTTAGAGGAGCATATACTCTCTTTTTGGAAAGACCGCGAAATCTTTGATAAGACATTAAGGATTAGGCAGGGAGGGCCGAGGTATGTTTTTTATGAAGGTCCTCCTACTACTAATGGTAGCCCAGGGGTCCACCATGTGCTCTCGCGCTTATTTAAGGATGCTGTCTGCAGGTATAGGACGATGCGGGGGTATTATGTGCAGCGTAAGGCGGGATGGGATACACATGGGTTGCCTGTCGAACTTGGTATTGAGCATTCCCTTGGCCTGACAAATAAGGCTCAAATTGAGGAATATGGGATTGCTCAATTCAATCAGCGATGCCGTGAAAGCGTATTTATCTATATTAAAGAGTGGGAAGCCCTGACTGAGCGCATTGGCACCTGGTTGGACATGAAGCATCCATATGTTACCCTGGATAATTCCTATATTGAGTCATCCTGGTGGGCAATAAAGCAGTTATGGGATAAGGGGTTGATCTACCAGGGCTATAAAGTTACGCCACACTGTCCCAGATGTGGAACCTCCCTTAGCTCCCATGAAGTAGTTTTAGGTTATGATGAAGCAGAAGACCCGTCGGTATATATAAAGTTTAAATTGGATGTGGGATCGTTGCTTGGAGAAGATAGTGCAGTCAGGTCGGCTTTTGCTTTGTTATTAACGGATGACAAGCCAGTATATTTGCTTGCATGGACAACAACTCCCTGGACCCTGCCCGGTAATACTGCTCTAGCAGTGGCAAAGAATGCTGACTATAGCATTATGGAATCTGATGATGATTACCTTATTTTAGCTGCTGGTCTTGTTGATAGAGTTGGGCTTGCTGGTTATGTGCAGAAGGGAGTGGTGCACGGAAGAGATCTTGAGGGGCTCAGGTATGAGCCACTATACAATCCACATGATTTTGATGCACAGCGCACTAGGTTGCCTTCGCTTACTGTGCAAAAAGATGAAGAGAATCTTACTTATCCTGTCATCAGCACAGATTTTGTCTCTTTAGAAGAAGGTACGGGGATTGTTCATATGGCTCCTGCCTTTGGTGAAGTTGATTTTGCTGCGGGCATGGAGAATGGACTGGATTTTGTTCAGCACGTGGACTTGGATGGCAAGATCACCGGTACATATTCCTTTGCGGGCAAGTTTGTTAAGGATGCTGACCCTATTGTCCTTACTGAGTTGCAATCGCGAGGATTGCTTTATCATAGCGCGAAGATTATTCATACTTATCCCTTTTGCTGGAGATGCGGAACTCCTCTTCTGTACTATGCCAAGAAGTCTTGGTACATCAAAACCACCGCGATCAAGGATAAGTTGATTTCTGGCAACGCTGGCATACATTGGTATCCTGAATATATCAAGCATGGGCGTTTTGGTGATTGGCTGAAGAACAATGTTGACTGGGCTTTTTCCCGGGAGAGATATTGGGGCACGCCGCTCAATATATGGAGGTGTTCGTCATGTAATCACTGTGAGTGTATTGGCAGTGTCGAGGATCTAAAGAAGAGACAGTTATCTCGTCAAGCTGAAGGTGTTTTATCAGAGAAGATGTTAGATCGCGAGGAGTTAGATTTACATCGCCCTTATGTAGACGAGATTACTTTTACTTGCCCTGAGTGTGGTGGTGAAATGAAGCGTGTGCCTGAGGTTACAGATTGCTGGTTTGATTCTGGAGCTATGCCTATAGCCCAGTGGCATTATCCGTTTGAGAATGAAGATGAGTTTCAGCATAATTTCCCTGCTGACTTTATTTGCGAAGCCATTGATCAAACTCGTGGTTGGTTTTATAGTTTGCATGCCCTCTCCACTTTGCTGTTTGGCCAAGCATGTTTTAAGAATGTTATTTGCCTGGGGCATGTTGTTGATGCTCAGGGGGAAAAGATGAGCAAAACTAAAGGCAATGTGGTAGATCCTTGGGATGTGATTAATGAGTATGGAGCTGACCCTCTGCGTTGGTATTTGTTAGTTTCAACCTCGGGCGAAAATGTGCATCGCTTTTCTAAATATATGGTTGCTGATCTCATGAGACGAAACCTTCTTACTCTATGGAACACGTACTACTTTTTTGCCCTATATGCCAATATCGACCATTTTGTTCCCCAGTCTCAAGAGCAATTATCTCTCACCAGTTTGGATCGATGGGTTATATCGAAGCTAAACCGCTTGATACTTGATGTGACCGAGGCTATGGAGGCTTATGATCCTACGCTGGCAGCGCGGTGCATTGGTGATTTTGTGGACGGGTTATCAAATTGGTATATACGGAGAAACCGCCGTCGATTTTGGAAGAGCGCGAATGATGCTGATAAGGCTGCTGCATATAATACGCTATATCAATCGTTGGTTACTCTGTCCCAACTTTTGGCTCCCCTTACTCCTTTTGTTGCCGAGCAGTTGTATCAGAACTTGGTTAGATCAGTTGATGTTGATGCTGATGAGAGTGTACATCTCACTGAATTTCCTGTGGCCGACGAAAACAAGATTTTCCCGGAGATAAACGATGATGTGGAGTTGGCGATGAGAATATCAAGCCTGGGCAGAGCAGCACGGGCCAAAGCTGGTATTAAGGTTCGTCAACCCCTGGCAAAGGTTGTTGTCAGGATTACGTCGAAAAAAGAAGCAGAGTCTTTGTGCAGATCAGCTTCAGAAATACTGGAGGAGATAAATGTTAAAGAGATGGTGCCAGTTGAAGAGGAGCCATCTCAGTATAACCTTGATTATAGTATAGCTAGAGATGCCAAGTATTTGGTAGCTGTGAGTACTCGTCTTACTCCTGAGCTACTTGCTGAAGGGCTTAGTCGGGAAATTGTACGCCGTCTCCAAACCATGCGTCGGGCTGCTAAATTTGATATTGCTGATCATATTACAACCTATTACCATGCAGATGAGTCAGTGCGAGGGGTATTGCACAATTTTAGTGACTATATCCGGCAGGAAACGTTATCATTGAGTCTTATCGATAGCTTACCTCCTGAGGGAGCTTATATTGAGAGCTGCAGGATTTCTGGGCACGATGTTACCTTTGGGGTGGAGAAGGTCAATAAGGAATTTGCTCCAGGTGTGTAAAGATTGTTTGTTTCTTTTTGCCTCGCATAAAAACAATTTTCACATCATCCCCCACGTTACAACTTTGCACTGCCTGGTATAGATCTTCGGCAGTAGTTATATCCCTATTGTTGAATTTGATGATAATGTCATTTTCCATCAATTCAGCCTGTTCTGCGGGACTATCAGGGAATACCTTAAGCACGAGTGCCCCAGCATTTACAGAGAAGTTATTTGCTGCAGCGACGGAAGAATCAACGGTGGATATTTGTACCCCCAACCATGGGTGTTGGGCAAATCCCTGTTGTATTAATTTCTCGATTATAGGTTTAGCCTGGTCGATGCTTATGGCATAGCCCATGCCTTCTACACTCACCTCAACAACTTTGGCGAAGTTGATACCTACAACCTCGCCGGCCATATTTACCAGTGGCCCCCCACTGTCACCAGGATTGATAGGAGCGTCAACTAAAATTAAGTTGTGAAGAGTGTTTCCAGTAGCAGAAATCCTGATGGAGACATCTAGAGCGCTAACTATTCCCTCAACTGTTGTTATTGCCCCCTGTCCTAGGGCGTTGCCCAAGGATAACACCCAATCGCCTTCCCTGAGTTGGGAAGAGTTCCCTATCTTGGCATAGGGCAATTCTGTGGCGCTGATTTTAATAACTGCCAGATCAGTTTGAGCATCAGTACCCACCACGGTAGCGCTAAGAATTCTACCATCATATAGCTTAACTGTGATACTGGTGGCATCTTCAACCACGTGATTATTGGTAACAATATAGCCTTCGGAGTCTATGATGATGCCCGAGCCAGCGCTTTGTTGTGAATGCTCTTGCCCCCACCAGTCGGTGTAGTTAGTTGTTGTGGTTATTGATACCACCGCTGGTTTTACCTGCTGGATAATCTCCGGGAACTGGGGGAGAGGTGTAGTTTGGTTAGCTCCTTGGGGGAAACTCCATTCTGAATGGGATTGTTCACTTGTATTGGAGTACTGTGGTGGAGCAACGCTGGCTGGAAGTTGCAAGGAACATCCGACGACGCCTAACAGCAGCGCAAATATCATCAGAGTGGAAGCTGCATATTTAAAGCGACGTAACATTTTATCTAACGTAGAGGCACTAAACTCTAGCATCTTTTATATTACCATTAGGTTAGCAGATGGGTAAATTCCTTGTGAGACAATCAAACTTTCTGATTTACTTCCTTGCATTGTCAGGCTAGCCATGGTAACATAACTTGTCCTTTAAATCAGTCCAGCGAGGCTGGTAAGGGGTGATATGCAGAAGCAATTTGTCGTAAAGTTGGTGTTAACCTCTTGCCAGTTTAATGGCGGGAGGTTTTTTTATGGCTGATAAGATTCTCCTCAGTGCGGAAGAAATGAGCCGTGCCCTGGCTCGTATTGCCCATGAGATTGTGGAGAAGAATAAGGGGACGGAGGGGATTATCTTGGTGGGTATGCATACCCGAGGAGTACCCCTAGCCAAGCGATTGGCTCTAATGGTTAAAGGCTTTGAGAATGTTTCTGTTACTGTTGGTACTCTGGATATAGGTCTTTATCGCGATGACATATCATCTGGTGAATTAAAACTAGCGATTCGTGAGACCAAGATACCTATTGATATCACAGGAAAGAAAATTATCTTGGTTGATGATGTTCTTTATACTGGCAGGAGCATTCGAGCGGCCATGGATGCTCTGGTGGATTTGGGCCGCCCCGAGTTTATTCAGCTAGCTGTGCTGGTGGATCGTGGTCATCGCGAGCTTCCTATTCGGGCTGACTATGTTGGTAAAAATATACCTACTTCGCGAACTGAGGATATAAAAGTGGACATTGTGGAGATAGATGGCAAAGATGAGGTAAGTATAATTAAATCGGGGAAGGCTCGATGACAATATCAGTAGTAGGATCTGATGCCTCACTACAACCGTTGTCAGGGGTGTCGTCGGAGGTTTGGCAGCATCACCATATGCTCGACCTCGATGAATTCAGTCGTGGTGATATTGAGAATGTCTTTAAAACAAGCAATATCATGAGGCAAATTCTGGACAGAGATGTCAAGCGTGTGCCTACTTTGCGTGGTAAGACAATAGCCAATTTATTTTATGAACCCAGCACTCGTACTCGTGCTTCGTTTGAGCTGGCGGCCAAGACTTTAGGTGCTGGCGTACTGGGCCTTGATGTTGTGAGAACTAGTGTTGTCAAGGGAGAGTCATTGGTAAATACCTTACGTACACTGGAGGCTCTTGGGGTTGATGTGATTGTTATTCGCCACCCACAGTCAGGAGTTCCGTATATCGCCGTGCAGGAAGTAAGCTGTAGCATAATCAATGCAGGTGATGGATGCCATGCTCACCCATCCCAGGCATTATTGGATCTTTATACCATCTGGAGACACATTGGCAAGCTGGATGGACTGAAAGTTGTCATTATTGGTGATATTAAACATAGCCGTGTTGCTCGGTCAAATATGTGGGGCATGAGTAAAATGGGGATGAAGGTGACTCTCTCTGCTCCCTCTACTTTGCTTCTTCGTGATATTGACCAGTTTATCAGTCAGTCTGGCATGTCACATGTTGATGTTGTCTCCAATCTGGATAATGCGGTAGAGGGGGCTGATGTTGTTATGCCACTGCGGCTACAACTGGAGAGGCAGGAGGAGGGTTTGTTGCCTAGCCTGCGGGAATTTACCCTGCGTTACCAGCTTGATGGCAGAAGGCTTTCATTGGCTAATCGGAATGTGATTGTTCTCCATCCTGGGCCAATACATGAAGATATTGAGATTGCTTCTGAGGTTGCTCATGGCTCGCAATCTTTAATTGAACAGCAGGTAACCAATGGAGTTGCTGTGCGGATGGCATTGCTTTATTTAATCACCAGAACCAAGAGAGGTGACCAGACTTAGTGTTAGTAATCACGAATGGGCGTATCTTTGATCCCTGCCACGGAATAGATCAGCCAGGAGAGTTGTTCATCAAAGAGGGCAAGATTGAATCTGTGGGTACTGGAATCTCCTTCCCGTCTTCTGCTCCAATGATTGATGCTAAGGGCCTGATTATCTCGCCAGGTTTTGTAGATCTTCACTGCCATCTTCGGGAGCCTGGATTTGAGGAGGAAGAGACTATTGCTTCTGGAACGCAAGCGGCAGCTGTGGGAGGCTTCACCACTGTTTGTTGTATGCCTAATACTGATCCTCCCGTAGACAGTAAATCTATTGTGAACTGGATCAAGAAGCGGGCAAGTGAGAGTGCTGTAGTTAATGTTCTCCCGATTGGTTGTATTACCAAGGGAAGAAAGGGCAAAGAAGTTTGCGATATGGCTGAACTCGCGGAGGCCGGTGTGGTGGCCTTTAGTGATGATGGTGATTCGGTACCTGATTCACAGGTTATGTGTCATGCCATGGACTATAGTCGAGATTTTGACTTGCCGCTGATCGAACACTGTGAGGATAAGCCTCTCACTAATGGGGGTGTTATTAATGAGGGTTGGGTAGCTGATAGGCTAGGATTAAAGGGAATACCTGCAGCAGCTGAGGAAATCATTGTTGCTCGTGATTTAGCACTGGCAAGACTCACTGGCGCCAAATTGCATATTGCGCATGTCAGTACCCGGGGAGCGGTTGAGCTTATCCGGCATGCCAAAAGGAATGGTGTACCTGTTACTGCAGAGGTTACGCCTCACCATCTTACATTAACTCAGGAAAGAGTTATGAATATGAGCAGTGGGAGAGGGCAGCTTAAATACGATTCTGATGCTAAGGTCTATCCACCTTTGCGAACGCAAGACGATATTGATGCCCTCCTGGAAGGACTCAAAGAGGGAGTGATCGATGCCATTGCTACTGATCATGCCCCCCATACTCAGGCACAGAAAAAATGCGAGCTAGAGTTGGCTGCTTTTGGCATTAGCGGGTTTGAGACTGCCTTTGGCAGCCTAATGGGATTGCTGCATGCGGGCAAAATAGACCTTGGAACGTTGATATCGAAGTTAACTTGTGAGCCAGCCAGAGTGATTGGCAGGGAAAGTGACCTAGGAACATTGAGAGTTGGCGCTATGGCTAATATTGTCATTTTTGATGTCGGTCGAGAGTGGCAGGTTGATAGATCTAGATTTGTATCTAGGGGGGAAAATACTCCTTTTGATGGTTGCTGGTTTAAGGGTAAAGTTCTGGTCACCATTGTTAATGGCGAGATAGTTTATCAGGATGATTCCGTTAGAGTGGATCATGAGTAAAAGGGCGACATTAATTCTTGAGGATGGGACAGTATACAGGGGGGATTCCTTTGGGTCTGAGAGGACTACCTTGGGTGAAGTAGTTTTCGATACTGCTATGACTGGCTATCAGGAAATGCTGACTGATCCTTCTTTTGCGGGCCAGATTTTATTGTTTACTTACCCTATGATTGGCAATTATGGGATCAGTGAAGCTGATTTCGAGTCTGGTCATATTCAGGTTAGAGGTATAGCTGTTCGAGAGTATTGTCATCGCCCTAGCAATTTGCATAGCGTACAGACTCTGGATAATTATCTCAGGGATAGTAATATACCTGGGATAAGTGGCATAGACACACGTAGCCTGACTCGGCATATTCGCTCCAGAGGGGCCATGATGGGGATTCTTTCCACGGAGATGCGTGATGAAGATGCCTTAGAGCGATTGAAGGCTTGCCCTCGATATAGTGACACGGATCTTGTTTATGAAGTATCTACGGAACAGATGTATCAATGGCCTGCTGTTGGTGATAGACAAACTGATGCTTCGGCTGGCATAAAGCATGTTTCATATAACATTGTGGTGGTTGATCTGGGGCTGAAATACAATATCGTACGTATACTAAGTCGTTTGGGTTGCAGAATAACTGTTGTGCCCTACACCACTTCGCTAAATGACATTCTAGCATTGCACCCTGACGGGGTAGTTCTTTCTCCTGGCCCTGGCAATCCTTCTTTACTTGGAGATGTCGTTGATGTTGTCAAAGGCTTGATTGGGACAAAAATACCCTTGATGGGCATTTGCTTGGGGCACCTGCTTATAGGGAAAGCTTCCGGGACGGAGATATTTAAGCTTAAATTTGGCCACCATGGCGGTAATCATCCTGTCAGGGATTTGGCTACCAATAAGGTATATATTACTGTCCAGAATCACGGTTATGCCATTGATGATAGTACCTTGCAGGGAGGGTTTGAGGTTAGTCAGATAAACTTAAATGATGGTACAGTCGAAGGTATTTGTCATCCAGATTTACCTGTCATATCAATTCAATATCATCCTGAAGCTTCTCCTGGCCCTTGGGATAGTAGCTATCTGTTCGATAGGTTTTTAGCTATGGTGGGGAAGTCGACAGATGCATAAGCCCTCTAAAGTCTTGGTTATCGGATCAGGACCGATCGTAATTGGCCAGGCAGCGGAGTTTGATTACTCGGGAACTCAGGCATGTCGTGCTTTGCGCGAAGAGGGGATTATCACCGTGCTGGTAAATTCTAATCCGGCTACTATTATGACTGATGAAGGGGTTGCTGATATCGTTTACGTTGAGCCACTGACTGTTGGGGTGCTGACTCGCGTGATTGAAAGGGAGCATCCTGATGGATTGTTGCCTACCCTTGGTGGGCAGACAGGGCTTAATCTGGCAGTCGACTTGGCTGATGCCGGGACACTGGATAGGTATGGGGTGAGGCTTCTGGGTACTTCCTTAGATACTATAAAGAAGGCAGAGGAGAGGTCGCTATTCAAGAAGCTTCTCACTGACATTGGCGAGCCTGTGCCACAGGGTACTACGGTGAGATCAGTTGCCGAGGCCAAGGAATGCGTGAATTCTATTGGCTTACCTCTTATTGTGCGGCCTTCCTATACTTTGGGGGGCACAGGTGGTGGAATAGCGTGGACGGAGGCAGATCTGGAGAATATTTCTTCATATGGATTGAAAATTAGCCCAAGCCACGAGATCTTGATCGAGCAATGTCTCTTGGGGTGGAAAGAAATTGAATATGAGGTTATGCGAGATGCCAGAGATAATTGTATCACCATATGCAATATGGAGAATATCGATCCTATGGGTGTGCATACTGGTGACAGCATTGTCGTGGCTCCCAGCCAGACCCTGAGTGATAGGGAGAACCAGATGCTTAGATCGGCGAGCCTGAGAATCATCCGAGCTTTAGGTATCGAGGGTGGCTGTAATATTCAGTTTGCCCTTACCCCCAGTCCGATTGTTGCAGGAACATGGGCTCCTGACCAAGGGAAGCTTGGTAGCAGTCAATATTATGTTATTGAGGTAAATCCTCGTGTTAGCCGTAGCTCAGCTTTGGCCAGTAAGGCTACTGGCTATCCTATCGCGAGGGTAGCTGCCAAGATAGCCATAGGGAGGACTTTGGATGAGATACCCAATAAGATAACGGGGAAAACACTGGCATCGTTTGAACCAGCTCTGGATTATTGTGTGGTGAAGATTCCTCGCTGGCCTTTCGACAAATTCGCCATGGGGGATCGTGGACTGGGTAGCCAGATGAAAGCCACTGGTGAGGTCATGGCTATTGATAGAAGCTTTGAGCCTGCTTTGCAGAAGGCTGTTCGCTCTCTGGAGTTTGGAAAAAGAACTCTTTTGTGGGAGGATCCTGCTTGGGGTAAAGGGGCACAACATGGTTTACCCTTCCTACAATCTAATGATTTGCGGGTATGGGCAATTATGGCCTCCCTGCGCAGAGAGGAAGACCCTGATAAGGTCTCCCAGCTTACAGGTATAGACCCTTGGTTTATTTATAAGTTCCAGAATATTGTTGATATGGAGAAGCGACTTCTCTCTGAACCGTTGGAACCTGACATTTTGTGGGAAGCGAAGAGACTTGGTTTTAGTGATGAACAGATTGCTACACTGGCCGATAGATTGCCTGAGCAGGTCAGAATAATCCGCCATGAGTGGCATCTTCATCCAGTATATAAAATGGTGGATACATGTGCTGCCGAGTTTGATGCGGAAACCCCATATTTCTATAGCACATATGAAACTGAAAATGAAGCGTTGCCTTTAGATGGAGAAAAGGCTGTAGTGCTAGGCAGTGGGCCAATACGTATTGGCCAGGGAATTGAGTTTGATTACTGTTGTGTTCATTCAGCATGGGCACTACAGGAAGTGGGGATGAAGAGTATACTGATTAACTCCAACCCTGAAACAGTCTCCACTGATTTTGATACTAGTGATCGCCTTTACTTTGAAGCTTTAGATGAGGAAAGTGTTCGGGATATACTTGAGAATGAAGGGAGTGACGCAGCTTCCTCCATTGTACAGTTTGGGGGACAGACAGCTATTAATTTGGCTCAGCCGTTAGATGTTAATAATCTCTCGATTTTGGGATCTGCTGCAGAGGCTATAGATATTGCTGAAGATCGCCAGCGGTTCGAGGATTTCTTGGCCGAGTTGGATATTCCCCAGCCTCCGGGGGCTGGAGTATTTTCTGTTCCTGAGGCGATAGATGTAGCTCAATCCTTGGGTTACCCAGTTCTGGTTCGTCCCAGCTATGTTTTAGGTGGCAGGTCTATGGAGATTGTGCATAGTGATGATGAGTTGACTCGCTACCTGACGCTGGCGTTGGAACTGGATAGTCACCATCCTGTGCTCGTTGACAAATATATTCAGGGAAAGGAAGTTGAGGTTGATGCCATTTGTGATGGTGAGAATGTGCTTATTCCGGGAGTAATGGAGCATATTGAACGAGCAGGGGTACATAGTGGGGATTCTATAGCAGTTTACCCTGGAGTGAACTTGAGTGAAAGTGAGGTTAATACCATTGTTGGTTATACCACCAGGATTGGGTTGGCTCTTGGAGCTAGAGGATTATTGAACATTCAGTTGGTTATTTTGTCGAAGAGTGGCTCATCATCGATATATGTGCTCGAGGTAAATCCTCGCGCAAGCCGAACTGTTCCCTTTATCTCCAAGGTGACTGGCTTGCCTGTGGTTAATATCGCTACGAAGGTTATGGCTGGCATGACATTACAGGAACAAGGGTATAGTGGGGGGTTATGGAAAAGGCGAGGGCTAGTGGGTATAAAAGCTCCTGTTTTTTCGATGTCCAAATTGACAGGGGTAGATAATTATTTGGGACCTGAAATGAAATCCACAGGGGAGGTCATGGGAGTCGATCACAATTTTGAGGCTGCCTTAACCAAAGCTCTTTTAGCAGCAGGCTTGATGTTACCCTCAAAAGGTAGTTTGCTTCTCAGCATTGCTGATAGGGATAAAGATGAATCTATTTCCTTGATCAAGGAGTTATATTCTCTTCAATACGGGTTTTATGCTACTGAAGGCACTGCAGCCATGATTAAATCCATGGGATTTCCTGTCAAGATGGTAACCAAGAAGTTAGATGAAGGCCATCCTAATGTTGTCGATGTCATCTATGATGGTTCAGTTGACGGTGTAATTAATACTGTCACTGGAGGTCGCATTCCTTTAAAAGATGGATTTGATATTCGTCGTGCTGCTGCAGAAGAGCAAATACCTTGCTTCACTTCGCTGGACACTGTCCGTGTGGTTGTGAGCGCAATATCAGGGAGCGGTGGCAAATTCAGCGTTAAACCTCTCAGGGAATATTTACGTTAGCAAAAGTGCAGCATATAGAGAAAACCCTTACCACTGTGACATCTAATACGGAGATGATGTCTGGTGCACATCTCATGTGGATTGAGGATCCAGATATTGCTCGAGTAGCTCATCCGGGGCAATTTGTTATGGTGAGATGCGATGATTTAATGTTGCGACGTCCTTTTAGCATACACCGCGTAGTGGGAAACCAGGTTGCATTTCTATTTAATGTGGTGGGGAAAGGCTCTCATTGGTTATCGAGACTTCGCAGGGGGGACACCGTAGATGTTTTAGGTCCTTTGGGGAGGGGATTTGACATCAATTCTACTGCCAGAAATCTATTATTGTTGGCGGGAGGTATTGGTATTGCTCCACTAATCTTTCTGGCTGAGCGAGCCCTGCCTCAGCATAGGGTGGTATTGGTACATGGAGTAAAAATGTCGCGGCAATTGTATTTTCAGCCATTACCTGAAAAAGTAGAGTTTGTTCCTGTTACAGAGGATGGCAGCATGGGTAGAGCTGGTGTTATAAGTGAAGTTGTATCTGAATTCCTTGACGGGGCTGATCAGCTCTATGCTTGTGGGCCTCTAGGGATGTATAAAGTCATGACTGGTATGGTTGCTGGAGAAGATGGGGCAAACAAATTTAAGGTAGAGCACTGTCAGGTATCCCTGGAAGTGAGGATGGGATGTGGAATTGGTGCTTGCTATGGGTGTAGTGTACCGACTAGGAAAGGCCAGAAGCGAGTGTGTGCTGATGGTCCAGTGTTTGATTTACGCGATATCATATGGAAGGAGATAAAGATATGACTGTAATTACTAAGAATCTTACCTTTCATACCAAAGGGAATTGTGACATAATTGACATAACTTCGGAAGTGGGCAAAGAGGTGGAGAGGGCGGTCGTGAGTAATGGTACGGTTACCTTATTTGTATCTGGTTCCACGGCAGGCCTCACTACAATTGAATATGAGCCCAGACTCCTGGAGGATTTTCAGAGCATGTTTGGCAGGGTAATTCCTGCTGATATTCCGTATGAACATAATCGAACCTGGGGAGATGGCAATGGCCATTCCCATGTACGTGCTTCCCTGCTTGGAGCATCCCTGACTATTCCCTTCACCGATAAGAAGATGGCCTTGGGCACCTGGCAACAGGTGGTGTTTATTGATTTTGATAATCGTCCTCGCTCGAGACAATTGGTACTCCAGATAATGGGAGAGTGACCCTGCCTGCTTGTTCGCTATTGGGTGCTTGGCTTATTTTGATATGTAGTGGGTTTGAGCCGATTCACCTGTGATTGTGGTTTCTGATGTAATATATGCTGGCTGGAGAAGTGTTATTATGTATGTCTGTGAATTTTGCTGGCTGGGGGGCTGATTTAGAATGCATAATTTTATTGATGGGCAGAGAACAGAAGCCATATTGGAAAAGGTATGTTAGATATTAATCAGCTGAGTGTCGAAGCCGGAGGGAGGAGCATTCTGCATGATGTAAGTTTACATCTTAATTCGGGAGACACCTGCATTATTTTTGGTCCCAATGGAAGTGGTAAAACCACTCTCCTTATGGCGATAATGGGGTTCCCTCGCTACCATATAACTCAAGGCAACATCGTTTTTCATGATAGAGAAATAACTCAGCTGTCTTTAGATGAAAGAGCCCGTATGGGCATTGGTATGTCCTTTCAGAGACCGCCGGTTGTTCGGGGAATAAGAATGCGTGATATGATAAATGTTTCTCTTGGAGAACATTCCTTTGATGGCGGAGAAGAGGGTGCTGTTGTAGCCAAGCTGGCGGAGAAAGCCAATACCACAACACTGCTAGACCGAGATATTAATTACGGCTTTTCTGGTGGAGAGATAAAGCGTTCTGAGATGGTGCAACTACTGGCGCAACAACCAGGGTTGTCATTGCTGGATGAGCCTGAATCTGGTGTGGATCTGGTTAATGTCCCCCTGATGGGGAGATTAATAAATGAATTATTGGAAAAACATCGCCACATACGCGATCGAGAGCGGGTGGGTATTATTATTTCCCACACTGGTCGCATTCTAGACTATGTAAATGCACGTACGGGCTATGTCATGTTAGATGGCACAATTGTGTGTGAGGGAGATCCTCATGAAATCTTGGAAACTATTAAAAGTAGAGGTTATGAGGAGTGCGCTAAATGCATGAGCGAAAAGAGCCCGACGCGGTAAAGGAAAAGGCCAGCGCCGCACGTGCCAAGACATCTCCTCTTGGTGAAGATATTGATTTAGGGCAGTATCTTTCCTCTTCTACGGAAACTCCATATTTTGATGATTTAGCCTTGTTGCCGGGAGAGCAGCGTGAACAGATGCAACAATCTGGCATGGCTCTGGGCGAGCATGTCTCACGTTCAGGAACAATCATTCAGGTTGATCACTCTATAATCCATAGCTCGGTTAGACAGGATGGCGTCGAGGTTATGGGTATTAACCGAGCCTTGTCAATGTATAGCTGGCTGTCTCGTTATCTCTGGCGAGCTGTACCAGTGGATAGTGATAAATATACTGCCCATGTTGAACTTCACCAGAACAATGGTTATTTCATCCATGCCTTGCCTAACGCTAGAGTCACGTGGCCAGTGCAAGCATGTCTTTATTTAGCCAAGAGCGAACTGGCTCAGAATGTACATAATATTATTATTGCAGAGGAAGGTTCGGAATTGCATGTTATTACTGGATGTACCACTGCTCCTGGCCAGGAGTCCGGATTACATTTAGGAATCTCGGAGATATATATCAAACCGAGAGCAAAGCTTACCTTTACCATGATTCATAGATGGACGCAGGGAGTTGCGGTACGGCCACGCACTGGCATTATTGTTGAGGATGACGGAGTTTTTCTGGATAACTATGTAATTATGGGGCCGGCTCACTCTGTGCAGACAAATTCTGTGGCTAGATGTATAGGTAAGGGTGCGATAACCAGATTTAGCAGTGTTGTGGTTGCTCCCCGTGGTTCTTCTATGGATGTCGGGTCTCAGGTGTTTCTTGATGCGGAAGGGTCTCGGACTGAAATAATTTCAAGAGTTGTCAGCACTGGCGGGCATGTGACCTCCAGGGGCTATATAGCAGGAAATGCTCCCAAAGTTAAGGGACACATGGAGTGCAACGGGCTAATTTTATCTAGAGAGGGCTTTATTCATGCTGTGCCTGAACTTAAGAGCATTCTTGCTGATGTAGAGCTATCGCATGAAGCTTCTGTGGGCAAGATAGCTGAAGAGGAAATTGAATATCTGATGGCCCGGGGTTTATCTCGTGACGAGGCAGTAGCGGTGATTGTCAGGGGTTTTCTACATGTGGACATTGAGGGATTACCGTCTCGGCTTACAGCAGAATTACAGCGGGCTATTGAAACCAGCGGGAAAGACTTTATGTAGCAATTCCTTATCTGGCAACAGGGCATATATAATTTACCTCTCTTATTTTTATCCGTTTTTCTTTTGTTGTTGTCTCCAATTTAAATTACAAGTAGCAACTGGTGGATAAGGGAGCTTAAATTACTCCTGTTCATTTTGTTGTTGAGAGTTTGGTATGATTTCTCTTACTTGACATACTAATAGTAATATCCTATGATCCGTGTTCGATATTTGTAATTATCAGGAGGTGGGAATGGAACAATCGCGTGAGCATGCAGTGGGTAAGTGTTTTGGGACCACTATTGTTGGGCCCCGGGGACAGTTGGTGATTCCTGCTGAGGCTCGAAAGGAAATGGATATAGATGTTGGCACCAAGCTTTTGGTATTTAGCCATTTTAGAGGAGGAGGATTAATTTTTGTTAAGGCCAAAGCGATAGAAGAACTAATCAATATGGCAAATCGCCGGATTGATGAATTTGCCAAGCTGGTGGGGAAACCGGACACGGTGTCTGTAGACAATGAAGATGATCAGGGCTGAAGATCTTACTAAAATGTTTGGCCACTTTGTAGCGGTGGATCATCTTTCTTTTACCGTTGAGGAGGGAGAAATCTTTGGTTTTCTTGGCCCCAATGGTGCGGGTAAGACCACTACGATGATGTTGTTGGCTACAGGACTCAATCCCACTTCAGGTGATGCCGCGGTGTGTGGATATGACATTGTCAGGGAAAGGGATGAAGTAAGGAAAAACATTGCGGTGGTCTTCGAGGAGTTAAGTCTAGATACTAATCTTACTGCTAGAGAAAACCTTGATTTTCATGCCCGCATGTATCATTTGGATAAAGAGAGCAGGAGAAGTAAGGTGGCCGAGGCTTTAAGTTTGGTGGGATTGAGAAATAAGCAGGATGTGCTTGTAAGGAGCTATTCTGGCGGAATGAAACGGCGGCTGGAAATTGCTAGAGCAATGCTAATTTCCCCCAAGGTATTATTTCTCGATGAGCCAACTTTGGGCGTGGATGTGCAGACGCGAAGATTGCTATGGAATTATACCAAGAGACTAAATAAGGAAAGTGGTACTACGGTATTGTTAACCACACATTATATCGAAGAGGCTGACTACCTCTGTGATAGGCTCGCCATTTTAGAGCGAGGTAAGATAGTGGTAGCAGGCTCCCCCGAAGAATTAAGGGGTACAGTTGGTGATAGTTTGGTTATTCTCAAGCTGTCGCGAGGAATCATTGAGAATGCGGCAGCCTTGTTCCGCTCAGTGCCTTGGGTCTCCAGAGTTGAATTTAGTGATAGCAGCCTGCAGCTGAGTGTGCCCCATGGGCAATCTAGGATTCCTGAGATAGTTAAGCTGGCCAAAGGACATGGGTTTAGTATTTCTTCTATCAGGCAACGCAGGCCCAGCCTGGAGGATGCCTTCTTACATTACTCAAAAAAAAAAAGGATCACATAATGTCTAACTCAAACAGTGTTGTCGAGGCTGATAACCTGAGTAAGAAATTTAATGATTTCTTGGCGGTAGATCATATTAATCTGGATATAAAAAGAGGGGAAATCTTTGGCTTTCTTGGACCTAATGGAGCGGGTAAAACCACTACGACCAAGATGTTGTCCACCATACTTAAGCCAACATCGGGTTCCATTAATATATGTGGCTATGATGTCAGCAGACAAAAAGCGCAGGTTAGGGGGTGCATTGCTGTAGTATTTCAGGACCCCTGTATCGATACGTTTCTTACTGGTCGAGAAAATCTGGATTTTCATGCTCGAATGTATCACATGAATGGAAAACAAAGGTTGAAAAGGATCAGTGAGGTGCTGGATTTGCTTAACTTGAAAGGGCAGGAGCATATCAAGATGAGCGATTGTTCTGGAGGTGTTCAGCGTAGATTTGAGGTTGCCCGGGGATTTATGACTCATCCCAGAGTTCTGTTTTTAGATGAGCCAACTCTGGGCATGGATATTCAAGCCAGGAGGAAGCTCTGGGAATATATCAAAATGCTGAATCAGCAGGAGAATATCAGTATAGTTCTCACCACTCATTATATTGAAGAGGCAGATTTTCTATGTCATCGCGTGGCTATGATGAATCAGGGCAGAGTGGTAGCTGTAGATACTCCAGATAATCTGAAGGCGGCGGTTGGTATGGATCAAGTTTCACTGCGAGTGTCTGGCGGCGCGGGACACCAATTTGCCGCAGTGCTAAGAGGGGTTGAAGGTAGTGAGAAAGTTGAGGAGAGTAATGGTCTGGTTCAGCTCAGCATCAAGAATGGAGAAGATAGATTAGCCGGGCTTGTAGAGCTTGCCGATGAGTATGGTTTTGTCCTGTCAGATGTTGATTTGCACCAGCCCAGCTTGGAGGCTGCCTTTTTGTATTATACCGGCAGGATACTCAACAATGAGAGTGCTAATATGGCAAAGTCGAGTATGGATACTGGAAAGGGGATGAAATAAGTATATGTCGTGGATGAATATTACAGCCTTAGTAGACCCACTGCCTATTTATACTATGTGGGTGAGGCAGATGAAGAGATTCTTGAGAGGAAGAGCCAGGCTTGTTGGCTCAATCATGATGCCTTTTCTATTTTTGGCTTTTCTGGGGTTGCCGATGAGCTTCATGATGGTGAACACGGAAATACCAGGGATGCCAGCAGGGATGAGCTTCCTTGACTTCTTAGCTCCGGGAATTGTAGGGATGACATTATTGTTTGCTGGCACACTATCAGGGGCATCTGTTATTTGGGACAAGGAATTTGGCTTTCTTAAAGAGGTTTTAGTTGCTCCGGTTAATCGCTTTTCCATCATTCTGGGTAGAAGCTTGGGGGGAATGACTACTGCTATAATTCAAGCGCTTATTATTATAGCTATAGCGGTTGCCATGGGAGTACACATAACTAGCATATCAGGATTGTTGCTCTCAATAGTTTTTATGATTCTTACCTGTGCAACTTTTACGGGATTCGGATTGATTATAGCTACCAGGTTATCCAGTACTGAAGGGTTCATGTCCATAATGAATTTAATAATAATGCCGATATTCTTTCTTTCAGGCGCTTTTTTCTCCGTGCAAACTATGCCTACTTGGCTCAAGTATGTGATGTTTGCTGACCCCTTGACCTATGGGGTTGATGGCTTGCGAGGTGCGCTTGTGGGTGGCAATGCTTTTCCCTTGTCATTGGATTTTACAGTTTTGCTTATTCTGTCTTTCATTATGGCAGGGTTGGGAGCCTTCCTGTTTTCCCGAATGGAGGCTGATTAGGGAAGAGTAAGGGTATATAATAGCGAGATTGTTATAGCATAAACATAAAGAGGTGATAACATGAAGAAGTACTTAGCTGTAATAGCCGGAATATGTTTGCTTACTGTTACTTTTGCTGGTTGTGGTGGATCTAATGTTGTTCAGGAGACCACTCAGGTGTTTCGTGACGATCTGGTAGTGAGTGTTCCCGTCAGTGGTAGCTTGGAGATGCCACATAAGGTGTCTCTCTCCTTCGGCACTACCGGCACAGTGAAGAACATAGAAGTATGTGAGGGGGAGCATGTCGAACGAGGACAGGAGTTAGCCCGGCTGGATGTTCCCAAGATTGAGGCCTCGGTAAAGATGAGGCAGGTGGAATACCAGATGGCACAGTATCAGCTGATGCAGACAATATATCCCATTAACTATGTTTGCACTTATGACACGGATCTGCCAGGTACATGGATAGCACTGAACGAGGCGCAAAAGAACTTACTCCAGGCACAGGAACTATTGCAACAAGGGGAACTGGAGCAGGCCCAGAGCTACATGGATCAAGTAAAGGAGAATTTGGACAAGGCGGAGAATAAATCATCTGCTAGGATATGGGCTTTGCCCTTCAGTGTTAGGCTAGCAGAGTTGAATGTTGATAAAGCTGAAGCGGCACTGGATATGGCTAAGGCTGACCTGGCTCAGGCAACCATCACGGCTCCCTTCGCCGGCACCATAGCCGACATTGAGATAACCGAGGGAGAACAACTATCTGCTGCAACCTATACCAGCCCTGCCATTTGCTTGATAGATACTGGTGAAGTGAAAATGACTGGCCTCATTGATGAGACAGACATTTCTCAAGTCAGGGTAGGACAGGAAGCGGTTGTTACCATGGATGCCTTGCCTGGCAAGGAACTTAAGGGTGAGGTTTCCTTTGTTTCCCCGGCAGGTATAACACAGGCAGGGGTGGTGTCCTATAAGTCCTCCATAGTCCTGACGGAAACTGATGCCGACATCAGGGATAGCATGAGCGCTACTGCTGATGTCATTGTTGATCGGCGCAACGATGTGTTGTTGTTGTCTAACAGGGCAATACAGGGTTCCTGGGAGAATCCTTATGTTGAGGTGGTTACAAGCGAGGTAAAGACGGAAGAGAGGACAATCACATTGGGCTTGAGCGATGGCATGCATACCGAGATACTATCAGGACTTGAGGAGGGAGAGACGGTAGTTGTGCCTCCTGCCTCACAGTTTGCCATAAGCTTCTTTGGATAACAGATGATCAAGCTTGATAATGTGACTAAGGTATATCGAATGGGCCTTACGGAAATCGTGGCTCTGCGGGAAGTAAGTTTTCATATTGAGACGGGAGAGATGGTTTCAGTCACTGGGCCATCTGGGTCAGGTAAGTCTACGATGATGAATATTGTTGGTTGTCTTGATAGGCCCAGTTCAGGGCGTTACTGGTTGGATGGAGTTGAGGTTAGTAACCTTAGTGATGATCAGCTTGCTGAGATAAGAAACGGGAAGATTGGATTTGTATTTCAAAGTTTCAACTTGTTGCCTAGGACTACTGCACTCGCCAATGTGGAGCTTCCTCTCGTTTATGGAGGTGCTGGGAACCGGAGGCAGCGAGCTCTGGAGGCACTGGATTCTGTAGGGCTGTCTCATCGAGCGGGGCATACCTCAAGTGAATTAGCCGGAGGAGAGCAACAGCGGGTAGCTATAGCGCGGGCACTGGTGAATAATCCATCCATTATTCTGGCTGATGAGCCTACAGGAAATCTGGATACCAAAACCAGCCGGGAAGTCATGTTGCTTTTCCAGGAATTAAATAAACGAGGTATAACAATTGTTGTGGTTACTCATGAGCCAGACATTGTTATCTATACTCAGCGCACGATTAAAATTCTTGACGGGCAGATAGAGAAATAATGAAATTACGAGATTGTCTTCTTGCTGCCTTGGGGACGTTATCTAGCCACAAGATGCGTTCGGCATTGACTATGCTGGGTGTTTTGATTGGTGTGGCAGCTGTGATATCCATGGTGTCTCTTACAAAAATGGAACAGGCCATGGTAGAGGAGTCCTTCCAGTCGTTGGGAGCTGACCTCATTTTTGTTACTCCTGGGGCTGCTAAATATGAAGGTGGTATTGGAGGAACAATCGGTCCATTGGCAACATTGACTCTAGAAGATGCTGAGGCTATTGCCAGGGATGCCCCTTCGGTATTTGCGGTATCTCCTGTTACTGAGACTATGACCCAGATAGTAGCTGGGGGCGAGAATCTTGCCAGCACCACTATGGGCGTAACGCCTAATTATCAGTATGTGCGCAATTTACAGACAGAACAGGGAGAGTTTATTACTACTCAAGATTATCAGGGGAAGAAGAGGGTTGTTGTGTTGGGAAAGCAGCTTGCCGAGGACCTTTTTGGGCAGCTATCGCCTGTCGGCCAGAATATCAGAATAAATGGCCGGCAGTTCATGGTTATTGGAGTCTTAGAGCCTAAAGGGAGCATATTTGGGGGTGAGGACCAAGCGGCAATAGTTCCCCTGAGTACGGCGCAGGCAATAATATCATCTGGAGTGACGGGTACTAGTGCCCATTCCATTCAAGGCATATCTATTCAGGCACAAAGCAAGGAGGTTGTAGATTCGGCACAATGGGAGGTCAAAGCTATTCTGCGACAGCGACATCATATTAAGTCAGAAGATGATGACGATTTCACCATAATCAGCATGGATGATATATCGAGTACGGCGGACCAGATGTATGCCATAGGATCAATTGTTTGGGGAGGGATAGCTGGCATTTCACTTCTTGTGGGGGGCATCGGTATTATGAATATCATGCTAGTTTCTGTGACCGAGAGGATCAGAGAAATTGGGCTTCGCAAGGCTTTGGGGGCTAAGCGACGTGATATCTTAATTCAGTTTCTTACAGAGTCTGCCATGATGAGCTTGTTGGGAGGGGTGATTGGAGTTCTCCTGGGATGGATTCTCATTAAAATTGCATCCATCGTACTGGCTAGTATGGGATATCCTTTTCCAGCCATGCTGCCAGCAGATATTGTCGCTATCGCTGTGGGAATGGCTGTTTTTGTTGGCCTTGCTTCTGGCGTATATCCGGCGATTCGGGCTGCACGATTGGATCCCATCGATGCCCTACATCATGAATAACTGATTACCTTTCCTGGAGCAGAGAGAGAAATTCGGAACGAGTTGCAGATGTTTTGCGAAAGCTTCCTCGTACCGCTGAGGTTATGATGTTTGTTCCTGGCTTCTTGATTCCTCTCATAGTCATACACAGATGCTCGGCCCGGATAACGACAGCAACTCCATCAGGTCGGAGGGTTTCAAAGATAGTGTCGGCGATTTGCTTTGTCATCCTTTCTTGGATCTGTGGTCGTTTGGCGAAGATCTCTACTACCCTGGCTAGCTTACTTACGCCTACCACCTTACCGCTGATGCTGGGTATATAGCCGACATGGGCTATGCCGTAGAAAGGAAGCAGGTGATGCTCGCACATGGAGTAGAACGGGATATCCCTCAGGATCACCATTTCGTGGTGATCCTCTTCAAATTCTACTGTTAATTCAACTTTGGGATTTGCATCTAGCCCCGCGAAGATCTCAGCATACATCTCTGCCACTCGGCGAGGCGTATCTTTTATTCCCTCTCGTTCAGGATCCTGCCCTATGGCTTCTATTAAAGAAACAGTAGCCCGCTTAACTTTATCTTGGTCTACCATTATTTATTAACCACCTTTCCCAATGAAGTGCAGGCTATTATTATCTAGGGTGACATAGTGCTCAGTCCCGAGACAGAGTAGAGGATTTATTTTGCTTGGGTTGAGCACTTGTTGGTTGGTGAAGCACTCCTCAAGGAAATGTATTGCTATAATTTTACCAACAAGCCAAGCATGGTCACCATAGGTTGTGTTATCTACCAGCTTACATTCATAGGTAGCGTAAGCTTCTTTGAGTATAGGGACTCCGGTTTTTATTGGTTCCTCTGTCTTAATGTTGAACTTCTGGAATTTATTCGTTCCCCTTCCTGAAATTCCCCCTACTTGGGCGGCAAGCAAGCTTTTATCCAGGGGGATAAAGTTTATGCCGAATTCATTGCTTTCCATGATGAGTTGATATATGAATCGCTTGGGTGATATAGCAACTCCGTATAGCGGGGGATTATAGGAGATAGCACTGTGCCACGCAGCGGTCATCAGATTATCTTTTCCATGGGCGCTGGCGGTGATAATTGCTGCTATCTTGGGATAATGCTGACCGAATTTTCCTGTGCTTTCTGTGATAATCTTTGCCATGAAAATACCTCTATTGCTTGGGAGAATACCCCAAGGCTTTCTCTACTGCGGATAAATTGGCAGGAACTTCAATTGGAGGAGAGGCGTATTTAATGGAGGTGTCGGGATCCTTCAATCCTGTCCCTGTGATGATGCAAACAAGTTTCTTGTTGGCAAAACTTACCCCGCCTTTTGCTAGTTTAATGAGTCCCGCTACGGAGGCGGCTGAAGCTGGCTCTCCAAAGATACCTTCCCTCTCTGCTAGTAGTTTGTATGCGCTCATGATTTCATCATCGGTGACGCAGTCTATGATGCCACCAGACGCTTCCCGCGCTGCTGTTGCTTTCTGCCAGCTAGCCGGGTTCCCAATACGAATGGCGGTGGCTATGGTCTCAGGGTTCTCTATGATCTTGCCTTCAACTATAGGGGCGGCACCCGCAGCTTGAAACCCCATCATCTTGGGCGTGTGGTTTGCCTTGCCAATACGATGATACTCGGTGAAGCCTTTCCAGTATGCGGTAATATTGCCAGCATTGCCTACGGGAATAAACAGGTAATCGGGTGCGTCATCTAGAAGATCCACGATCTCAAAAGCTGCTGTTTTTTGTCCTTCGATGCGGTTGGGGTTCAGTGAATTTACCAGCGTGATAGGATATTTCTCTGTCATAGTCCTAACTATTTGGAGTGCCTGATCAAAGTTGCCTGCAATGCTTATGATCTGGGCTCCGTAAATAAGGGCCTGAGACAATTTTCCCTTTGCTATTTTTCCTTGGGGGATGACGACGATACTCTTTAGTCCGAAACGAGCACCATAGGCAGATGCTGAGGCACTGGTATTACCTGTCGAGGCGCATATGATGGCTGAGCTGCCGCTTTCGAGGGCTTTGGCTACTGCTACAACCATTCCTCTGTCTTTGAATGAGCCTGTGGGATTACAACCTTCAAATTTAAAATATAGCTCGCCGCAGCCAAGCTTTTTCTCTAGAGATTGGGACCTGATCAGGGGAGTTTCTCCTTCACCAAGAGTGATAAGTGGAGTGCTGGAAGTAACGGGAAGGAGTTCAATGTATCTCTGTAATACGCCTCGCTTCATTATTTTATGCCTCGACTCTGATGAAATTGCTGACCTCTTGTACTAGTTCCAGGCTATGTAGATCCGCGAGTGCTTTCTGTACCGCTTTTTCTTGGGCGCGGTGTGTCATGATTACCAGAACTGCGGTCTGTGATGTCAAGTCGCTTTCTTTTTGTATCACCGAGGAGATACTGATGTCATTATCTCCCAGTGCCTTGGAAATTTGAGCCAGAACGCCTGGACGGTCAGCGACCTTTAAGCGGAAATAGTAACGTGTGTGTAGCTCAGATATCGCTTGGACATCGAGATTTTGATTGATCTGGGGCTCAGTAACATTGCCTATCATGTTGCGAACATTACCGGCGATAGCCAGTACATCAGCAATGACGGCGCTGGATGCCCGTAGAGACCCAGCTCCCTCTCCGTAAAATATTAGTTTGCCAGCCAAATCACCTTCTATCTGTACAGCGTTGTAGACATCATCTACCTTGGCCAGTTGAGACCACTGAGGAATAAATGAGGGATGCACTCGTACTTCGATACTATCACCATGTCGTTTGGCGATAGCCAGCAGTTTTATGGTATAGCCAAACTCCTTGGCATAGCGGAAATCTTGGGCTTCAAGATGTGAGATGCCTTGGCAGTATATGTCTTTAGGGTCAATGGTAGTGTAGAAAGCTAGACTGGATAGAATAGCCAGCTTGTATGCGGCATCTGTTCCTTGAATATCATTGCTGGGGTTGGCTTCAGCATAACCCAGATTCTGGGCTTGCTGTAATGCAGCGGAAAAGCTTAATCCCTCCTGCGACATTTTGGTCAGAACGTAGTTGGTGGTGCCATTCAGTATACCGTAGATTGTTGAGATTTCATTGGCAGCCAGGTCGTGTTGTAAAGACGAGATAAGTGGTATACCACTGCCAACGCTTGCTTCGTAACGAAGGTAAGTTCTGTGCTTGTTGGCCAAAGCCAGCAAGTCGTAGCCATACTTGGCTATGACTTCCTTGTTGGCAGTAACCACATGTTTTCCGTTGGCTAGAGCCTGTTTGATGTAATCCAGAGCAGGCCGCTCACCTCCAATGAGCTCTATTACTATATCTACTTCGGGATTGTCGATGACATCCTCAACATTGGTGGTTAGTAAGCTGGTGTCGGTTACCACTTGGCGCTTCTTTGTAATATCATGGACCAGTATTTTTTTTAATACCAGAGGAGCCCCTACTTTTTCCGTTAGGGTGTCTACCTTGTTCAATAGTATGTTGGCTACGCCACTTCCAATAACTCCTAGCCCCAGTAATCCAATTCCAATATCTTGTTTCATTATGTTCATCATATTACTAACTTTCTTTGAGAACCATTGCTATCGCTTGTGCTATTTTCGCATCATCGATGTAGATGTTAATGGAACTGCTCTCTTTTTGTTTTTGGAACCAGTTATTAAAATTGTTAGCCCCCAGTTTTTCCTTATTGCTTTCACTGAGTGCATGTTGTCCTTCTCCCAACATATTAATGATCCACCAGCCGCCAGTAGTCTGCACGGATGTATCCTTAACGGGATTGGTAATCTCCCCTATGGTAGCATTGAAAGCTACCTCGTCGAATTGCGTGCTGTTCATATTCCCTTTCTTGATCCATCCCACATCTCCCCCATTGTCATGGCTTTCATGTTGAGAGAATGTCTCTGCCAGCTGGGTAAAATTCCCCCCTGAGGTCAAGCTTGTTTTGATTTGCAGAGCCTCTTGTTCGCTGCTCAGCAGCATGACCTTAGCATTTATTTCATCCTCGTGACTATCCGTGACTTTGATTAACCAGTATCCGATGTTTTTGGTCGCAGATGCATCATATGTGCTGGTAATATCTCCTGCACTGAGGTTAGAGGTAGCATTGGCTATGGGCTCGTTAAGTATTAGCTCTTGGGGCAGCCAGCCCAAATCGCCTTCTAACTGATGATTGCAGGAAAATCCTCCTATCAGGTCAGTAAAATTTCCTCCTCCTGTTATATTGTTTGTAACAGTGCTGGCTACTTGTTCGCTTTCTACCAGCATTACTTGGAGGTGCATCTGCTCCATTCCATCAGGCAAGTTTGGAATAAAGTGTTCCTCGATGAGTTTCTCTTTCAGCAGACTGGCCCTGACAATGTCTTGATATGCTTTCTTATCAGGCCAATGTATGGCCTCTATTTTATTGTCTACTTCTTGTGGTGTAATAGTAATTCCAATATCGCTAGCTCCATGTTCAATCAGGGCATCCTCAATGATCCGTTGGTTAACCTGGTCGGCAATTAGGTTGGCCCAAGAGTGTAGTTGCTCTGGGGTTATTTCTTGGAGTGATACTAGGGCGTCCATCATCTCGGCATAATATCTCATGTTAAACGAGGTATTATTTACTTCAATGGCTATCTCATGCGAAGGCTTGATTTCCTCGTGATAGTAATTGTAGCCAACATATCCTATGATACCGATGAAGAAGGCAGCAGCAACACGCACTATGACTTGACGTGTCCTTTTTTCCCTTTGCCATTTAGAAAGCTGGCGCTTGGTGGGAACCTGCTTACCTTCCTGCTTATGCAACTTCTTATTCAAGGATTACTACTGTCAGTTTGTACTCGTTGCCGCAGCAACCCTGTTATGATAGCATATTATCGGGCTTCGGGGTGTAGCGCAGCTTGGTAGCGCACCTGAATGGGGTTCAGGTGGTCGGAGGTTCGAATCCTCTCACCCCGACCA
>JAGGVQ010000008.1 GCA_021157895.1 Dehalococcoidia bacterium
AAAGGCTTCACTCAGCACTGGGTTATCGGCCTCCTGATGAGTTCGAGGAATTATTGGTTATGAAAGAAAACAGAAAGGAGGAATCCCGCCAGATCCTCCTGCCCCTTTCTGCCCAATGATAGGGGTGCAGTCCAAACTATATAACTATTCCCCGTGATACTTAGTAAATAAGCAACAGGTGCATCTATGAGAGTCTTCCCTGAGATTAATTGCAGAAACCCCTTAGGCTACGAGCCTTTCACTCCTCTCATCATGCTCGGTTCTTTTAGACAGATTTGAGCCCCTTACCATAGCCATATTATAATGAACGCTGTAGGGAGACAATAAACTATGCTCAACCAATTAAAATTAATACAGGAACGCTATGACAAACTTACTGCGCTCATCGCAAAACCAGAGGTAGCAAATAATCCTCAGCAATTACAGAAGTTGGCCAAAGAAAGATCTGAACTCGAAGATATCGTCGTAGCCTACCAAGAATATAATCACAGCCACGAGGAGCTAATAACAACAGAAGCCTTGCTAAAAACAAACACTGATGCAGAAATGATGATGCTTATCCAAGAAGAGATGAAAAAGCTTAAACACCAGCAGGACGAACTCCTACATCAGATTAAATTATCCCTACTGCCAAAAGATCTTAGAGACAATAAAGATGTAATTGTTGAGATCAGGGCTGGTGCAGGTGGCGAGGAAGCTAGCCTCTTCGCTGCAGATCTCTTCCGTATGTATAGCCGCTATGCACAAACTAAAGGATGGCACACAAAAATTATGGACGCGAGACCAAGTGGAGTTAGCGGCTTCAAAGAAGTCATATTCGAAATAAAAGGCAGAGGTGCTTTCAGTCGGCTGAAATATGAACGTGGCGTTCACAGGGTACAGAGAGTACCTCTTACCGAGGCGTCAGGGCGAACTCATACCTCAACAGCTACTGTGGCTGTGTTACCAGAGGCAAAAGATATTGATCTGCATATCAATCCCAGCGATATTAAGCTAGATTTTTTCCACAGTGGTGGTGCTGGGGGACAAAATGTAAACAAATTAGCTACAGCAGTGCGCATCACACACATTCCTAGCGGCATAGTGGCCACTTGCCAAGATGAACGCTCACAATTGAAAAACAGAACAAAGGCAATGGCAGTACTACGAGCCAGGCTGTTTGACATAGAACAGCGTAAGCAATCTGCAACAGCAGCTTCAGAACGAAAATCCCAGGTTGGTAGCGGTGACAGAGCAGAGAAAATACGCACCTACAATTTCGCTCAGGATCGCGTCACTGACCACAGAATCAACTCAAGCTTTCATAATCTGCCTAAAATCCTGGATGGAGAGCTCGACGAGATCATCGACGCTTTAATTGCTAAAGATCAAATAGCCCAACAATCATAAGTTGACTTCGCATGAATGTAAGAAAAGCCTTGTGTTTGATTCGACATATCCTAAGTTCAGGAAATATCGATGATGTCTTTATAGAAGCTGAAGCATTGTTGTGTCATGTTCTTGACACAAGCAAAACACAGTTATACACAAAGCCTGAAAGAGCACTCACGCCTGAGGAAACAAGTCATCTAAAAAGTGTCATTCGACGGCGCCTTCAACATGAGCCAACTCCTTATATCGCCGGTCATTGCAGCTTTTATAACATTGACCTACGTGTTAACCATCACGTATTAATTCCTAGACCAGAAACAGAGATCCTTATACAGGCAGCTATTGATTACATCAACTCTATCAGCAAGGAGAATGCATACACCATAGCTGATATTGGCACAGGAAGCGGCTCCATCGCTATCAGCCTTTCCCTGGCTTTGCCACAAGCCACAATTTACGCCACAGACATCTCTGGCCCAGCCTTGCAGGTAGCTAAAATGAATTGCCAAAGATATAAGTTATGTGACAAGATTACATTTCTCCAAGGCAACTTGCTTGAGCCATTGCCCAAGCCTGTAGATATGATAGTGGCGAACTTGCCTTATGTAGAAAATTCCGAGTTAACAAAACTAAGCCAAGAAATAAGAGACTTTGAACCAAGACTGGCTTTGGCCGGTGGCGATGACGGGTTGGATATTATAAGACAACTATTACTCCAGGCATCCGATAAACTCCACCACAAAGGTTCCCTGCTTATGGAAATAGGGCAAGGACAGGCGGAAAAAATTAGATCACTGGTGCACAAATACCATCCTCAAGCCACAATCAAACTAATTCCTGATTTCAGAGGAATATATAGGGTGGTTAAAATTCAGCCTGAGGGCAGGAACAGTAACCCTTTCCCGTGTTTTTCTATCAATCAGACTTTTTAAAGTAAAAGTGAATGCAGAAATGACCGATATTAACCAGCGAATCGAGACCCTGGCTAATCTTATTATGCAGGTAAAGCATATAGTGATATTTACAGGGGCCGGTATTAGCACAGAGTCAGGCATATCCGACTACCGCGGCCCCACAGGAATGTGGAAGAAATATAATCCTGCGGACTTCACCATTCAAAAGTTTCTTAGTAGTTACGAAACACGAAAGCAACGCTGGCAAATGCTTATCGAGGGGGGACTTGCTTTGAACTCACAGCCTAATCGCGCGCATAAAGCTATCACTGAATTAGATAGACTGGGTAAGTTAGATTGTATCATTACCCAGAATATAGACAACCTTCATCAAAAGGCGGGAGTTTCCGAAAACAAAATCCTTGAGCTACATGGCAACATGCAGCGAGTAATATGCTTAAATTGCCACCAAACTTTCACTATCGAAGAAGTAATAGAAAGAATTAAAAAAGGGATGGAGGTTCCCGATTGTCCTAATTGTCACGGCATTCTGAAACCAGATGTTGTCTTCTTTGGAGAACAACTACCCCCAAAAACATTGGAACAGGCGATACATCATTCACAAAACTGTGATTTATTCATAGCTATAGGCTCAACACTATCAGTCTACCCTGCTGCCTATATGCCTCTATATGCTATCAATTCTGGAGCTAAACTAGCTATCATAAACCTTAGCCCAACAGAGCTTGACAGCTATGCTACTATCCTGATACCAGGTAAAGCAGGAGAAATCATGACAGCCCTTCTTCACATAGTTAGGAACAAAACATCCTAGTGGTTTTTCCCTGCTGGGCCTGCTAGAGCTCCATTGACATTGCCACCATCTCGGCAATATCAAGATCTTTTAGTGTTTCCCCTACACCCTTGCTTCCAATAGCATCTTCCAGCATTTGCATGCAATAAGGACAAGCAGTAGCCACAATTTCTGCCCCTGTTTCCTGAACATGATCAATGCGAACCTCACTCATCCTTGTTCCTTTTGTCTCCTCAATCCAAAAACGACCCCCTCCTCCCCCACAACAAAAGCTATCGGACCCACGATGCTCCATCTCTACCAAGTTTACTTGAGGAATGGCCCTAATGACATCCCTCGGGGGCTGGTAAATATCATTATACCTGCCCAGATAACAAGGGTCATGATAGGTTATCTTTTTATCTAACCCTGATTTCAATTGTATTTTACCTTCTTGCATCAGGTGAGCAATAAACTGAGAATGATGTATCACTTCAAACTTTCCACCAAACTGTGGATATTCATTCTTAAGGATGTTAAAACCATGAGGACAGGTAGTAACTATAGTCTTGACTCCGTAATTATTCAACAGCTCAATGTTCTTCATAGCCTGCATCTGGAATTGGTATTCGTTACCCAATCTTCTGGAGGGGTCTCCGCAGCAAGTCTCCTCTGCTCCCAACGTCGCAAAATTAACTCCGGCAGCATTTAATATCTTGGCAAATGCCTGCGCTATCTTTATACTACGGTCCTCAAGAGCTGCCTGACAACCAACCCAGAACAATAAATCAGCATCACTGTTATCGGATAGATGCCTTATATTTAAACCTTCCTCCCACTCAGTCCTGCTATGCACTGTACCTATAACAACATGACCCCTGGCTTCAATAGAATTCAATACTGGTTCCACCAATTCAGGAACCTTAGCTTGCTCCAGAATAAGATTGCGTCTCATGTCAACAATCTTCTGAGGATGCTCAATATATACCGGGCATATATCAAGACAGGCACCACAAGTAGTGCATGCCCATATAGCTTCCTCAGGTATCACTTCGCCAATAAGTGAGCGCGAGGTGCTGTTTTCTCCCAAGGCATCATCTGATAATAGCAATGAAGTTTCGGGCGGTCTAATCAAGAAGGGATAGTCGCTCACCTCCAGTAAATGATCTTTCAATGATTGAATCATCTTCTTCGGGGATAGCGGCTGGCCACTAATGTAGGCAGGACAAACCTCCTGACATCTGCCACAACGAGTACATGCATCAACATCCAATAACTGTTTCCAAGTAAAGTTGCCAATCTCTCCAACCCCAAAGAACTCTGCTTCTTCGAGATTTATTGGAGTTAAAGCTCCTTCAGGCTCACGGCTACGGAAAAAGGCATTCATAGTAGCAGTGATGATGTGGTTTAACTTGCTATAAAACAGTGATATATAAATAACAGCTCCAACAGTAAACAGGACATGGAAATACCACAATATCCTATGCCAAGTCAGCAAAGCTCCCAGCGACACGCCAGATAAAGCATTGGCAATAAACAATCCGCCTGGAGACCAAATGCTCCAAGCAGCTTCCTGCGTCCCCGGGGCAATAGCAGCAAGGCGAAAGGCCTCCACAAAGAAACCGGAAATAACGACACCCAATATCAGAATGGAGCTAATGGCATCGTCACGGGATCTATCCAGCCTCTCGTGAAACGCACCCGGAGACTGCGCATATCTCCGCACCATAAATATAACGATTGCAATAATAAAAAGTAGACCACCCAGGTCACTGAAGAAGGAATGAGCTAAACCAACGTTGCCCACCAAAAAGTGAAACCAGTAGTGACTGAGAAAATCTAGTAATGCACCCAGCAGCAGAAACACTGAGCCCCAAAAAATGAACAGATGGGGAATCCCAGGATAAAGCTGCCGTAAAATCCTTCTATGAATAAAGCCATCAACGATCCCAAGTTTAATGAAAGCCCCTATTCTGCGCCAAAAAGGATGCAACCTGTCTTCAGGTTGACCACGTCGCCATACCAGCCAAAAGCGAGCAACAATGGCATATAGGAAAATGACAACAGCAATTATGCCGAGGGTGTATACAATCCACGGCCCTTCAGGGATATTCCAAAAGACTTCACGAACTTCCTCCATCTACTATCACGCTCCTTTCATTATGTCATTGTAATAACGTATCTCTTCACCAAACGTTAGCTAGCAACAGAAGTTAGCCAACTTATCCATTTGCTTCTAAGTTTTCTGGAGTTGATGGGCGTAGCATGGCCCCCAGATTCAAGAATCATCCTCTTTGGCTCACAAGCCTGCTCATAAAGATGCAGTGCTGACTGATAAGGGGCATATTTGTCACCCCGACAGTGAACAAACAAAATTGGGCACGCCCTGATTTTAAGCAATGCCGCCAGCGAGCTGCCGCTATGATACACGGCTAAGAACTTCCTCCAATCTATTTTCATATGTTGTCTGTGAAGCTTCATCCAAGGACGATATAAGAAACTCCAAGGGGATGTTACCCAGGGAACAGTCCCCATTCGGGGATAGTCAGCAATAAAAGAGTGTCGCTTATCCTCCATATTAACATTTGAAGGCAATTCAAACTCGCCAGAAGGACAGGAGAGGAGAACCAGAGCGCCGAGTTGATTTATTTCAGCCGCTGCTCGCAAAACAGCCATGGCCCCCATGCTATGTCCCACCAGAGAAACACGACTCGCATCAATATCAGGATAGTTACTTAAATGCTGTAGAGCAACCTTGATATCACAAGCCATCTTCCCTTCACAAATGCCGCTACTCAATCCATGACCACGAAAATCAAAAATAAATGCAGCCATACCAGAAAGAACAAGTTGCTCCGCACTAGCTTTCACTGATAGGCGACTTGAGGCTGCACCATGACACAGGATTGCCAATGGAAAAGGAGGATTCTTACGAGGGATAAGCAACTCGGCATAAAGCCTCTCACCATCATTACCAAAGCTGGTAGAATATGAAATAAAATTAACTTGACTCAAGCTTTATCTCTTTTAGCCCAACACCTTAACCACAACACTATTAAAAATAGTTACTCCCAACCCTGTGTTCAAGACAACCCAGGAGACTGGGTAATTTTACCAGAAGAATGCGACTCATAAAAGACCCATTGTATTGTCACAATACTCAGTATCTTTTGAATTTCAGGACAACTATAGAGGGAATATCGCTTGCATTAGCAAGCTAACTCACACATAAAAATTCCAAATTAATACACTACCTGCCTTAAAACATTTTGAGGGCACAGAGGTTAACTCTATGGTTACTCTGTCTCTCTTTGAATACGCCTGATATCTACCGCCTTACCAGTCTTTCCATCCACCTGCACCAGAATGGCATTAAATGTAACCTTGCCCCTTCCCACAGATAACCTTGATGGCACTTGAGTAAGAAAACGGTTAATTACAGCATCAGTATCATCACCGATAACCCCATTGACGGGACCAACCATGCCGATATCAGTAACATAAGCAGTACCGTCAGGCAATATGGAGGAGTCGATTGTACCCACGTGAGTATGCGTACCCAATACAGCGCTGACTCGACCATCAAGATACCTCCCCATAGCTACTTTTTCCGAAGTTGCCTCAGCATGGAAATCTACTACAACTATGTTGGGTCTAACTTCAAGATTCCCAAGCAATTGATCCATAGCTCGGAAAGGACAATCGAAATTACCCATGAACGTACGTCCAATAAGATTAACTACTAATACTTCATGCTTAAGCAAATATCCCCGTCCCGGATTAATAGCAGGGTAATTTAGGGGACGAAGGATAGCCATATCACTATCAAGGTAAGGGATAATTTCCTTGTGGGCCCAGATGTGATTACCTGAAGTTATCACATCAACACCAGTATCAAACATTTCATGTGCAATGATTGATGTCAAGCCAACTCCTCCAGCAGCATTCTCCCCATTAGCTATAACCATATCGACATCATATTCCTGACGCAAGCCTGGCAGGATTTCTCTAAGTGATTTCCTGCCAGGCTTACCAATAATGTCACCTATAACTAATATGTTCATCGGACTATCTCAAATATTTACTTGGCATAATCCACTGCCACGGTTTCTCTCAGTACCATCACTTTTATTTGGCCTGGATAGCTGAGATTATCCTCTAGCTTCTTAGAGATATCTCGAGCCAGTCTAATTGCAGCCAAATCGTCCACCTCATCAGGCTTCACCAATACCCGAATTTCTCTGCCTGCTTGAATCGCGAATGTTTTCTCCACCCCGGAGAAACTGGAGGCTATTTCCTCTACATCCCTAACGCGTTTCAAATAATGCTCTAGGGATTCCCGCCTCGCACCTGGTCGAGCTCCACTAATAGCATCAGCCGCAGCGACTATAAAACCAAGAACGCTGCTAGTAGGCACTTCACCATGATGTTCTGCCACTGCCTGAGCAATTTCTGCAGACCCATCCCATTGTTTGACCAAATCAGCACCTATCAAAGCATGTGGACCCTCGACCTCATGGCTTACTGCCTTACCAATATCATGGAGTAATCCCGCCTTTCTGGCTGTCACAGAATCTATCCCAATCTCATCAGCTAACATCCCTGCAAGATAAGACACCTCAAGGCTATGAAGCAGGACATTTTGCCCATAACTAGTGCGAAACTTAAGTTGCCCCAGCAATTTAATCAACTCAGGGTGTAAACCTGCTAACCCCGCTTCATACACTGCTTTCTCCCCTTCATCACGTATAGTTGTTTCAACTTCTGCCTGTGCTTTCTTCACTATCTCTTCAATGCGAGCTGGATGGATACGACCATCAAGGATAAGCTTATTTAAGGCAATGCGCGCTATCTCCCGTCTTACCGGAGCAAAGCTGGAAAGAGTAACCGACTCCGGGGTATCATCAATAATAAGATCAACCCCTGTTGCCTCCTCAAAAGCCCTGATATTCCGCCCCTCACGACCGATGAGCCTCCCCTTCATCTCGTCGCTGGGCAGTAAAACAGTAGACACTGTTGTCTCCGAGACAACATCAGCAGTACAGCGCTGAATGGCCGTAGCTAAGATATGCTGGGCCTCCCTATTAGCATCCTCTTTCACTTGGGCTTCCCAAATCCGAGCCTGCCGGGAGGCTTCCTCCTTTACCTCCTGCTCAACAGCCTGGAGTAAGAGACTCTTTGCCTCTTCACCAGAGATGCCACTGATCTGCTCTAACTGCCGTATCTGTTCACTCTTGAGCCCTTCAAGCTCAGCTTGAAGATTATCGATGTCCTTCTCTTTGTCATGTAGCACTTGATCTCGATGATCCAAGGAGATCCTCTTGTGCTCCAGGGAGTTCTCTTTCTGATTGAGTCGCTTTTCTATATGATGTAACTCAGAGCGCCGTTGCTTTCTATCATCCTCAGCATCACTTCTAACACGGATTGCCTCTTCTTTAGCCTCAAGAAGCATCTCTTTATACTTAGTTGCTGCTTCTTCTAATAATGCTCGTGCCTCTTTGCGGGCTTCCAGTGTCCGTTGGTTGGCTATTAACTGCCGCATAAAATAACCAACCCCCCCACCCAAAACCAGGGCAATGACAATAAGAATATATGCTATGTAATTCATTTCTCCTCTTCGTTGTACAGCGATGTATAAGTGGCATTACAAGCTAATATTACCTTGTCAAGGGTGGAGCGTCAATCTACACAACAGGATATCCACCAACACGAAAGAGAACACTGGAGAAAATAATCCAAAAGCGAAAGCAAACTCAAATAGAAAAAACCTTAGCAACAGAGTAGCGGAAGGAAAGGTAAATTTAACAGATATCCAATAGGATTAACCTATTGACCGACCTAAGAATCACAAGGTGTAAACCTTAGACTCCCTAGAAAGGAGGTGATTCAGCCGCACGTTCCCGTACGGCTGCCTTGTTACGACTTCGTCACAGTCACTGGTCCCGCTTTCGGCAACTGCCTCTTACCAAAGTAAGTTAGCCTGTTGACTTCAAGCGTTGCCAACTTCCATAACGTGACGGGCGGTGTGTACAAGGCCCGAGAACGTATTCAACGCAGTATAGCTGACCTGCGTTTACTAGCAACTCCAACTTCATGCAGGCGATTTCAGCCTGCAATCTGAACTGAGGGTAATTTTGAGGATTAGCTCCAGATCACTCCTTAGCAACCCTTTGTATTACCCATTGTAGCGTGTGTGTAGCCCAGGACATAAGGGCCGTGCTGACTTGACGTCATCCTCGCCTTCCTCCTTGCTTTACAAGGCAGTCTCCTATGAGAATTTAACATAGGACAAGGGTTGCGCTCGTTGCGGGACTTAACCCAACACCTCACGGCACGAGCTGACGACAGCCATGCAGCACCTGTGTCAACTCCTGACTGGATACAGGTGGTTCTCCTTTCGGAGTCCTACTTTTGGCATGTCAAGTCCTGGTAAGGTTCTTCGTGTAGCATCGAATTAAACCACACGCTCCGCTGCTTGTGCGGGCCCCCGTCAATTCCTTTGAGTTTTAACCTTGCGGTCGTACTCCCCAGGCGGGACACTTAAAGTGTTAACTTCGGCACAGAGAGGGTCGATACTCCCCATACCTAGTGTCCACCGTTTAGGGCGTGGACTACGCGGGTATCTAATCCGCTTCGCTCCCCACGCTTTCGAGCCTCAGTGTCAGGAACAACCTAGGAAATCGCCTTCGCCACTGGTGTTCTTCCCAATATC
>JAGGVQ010000009.1 GCA_021157895.1 Dehalococcoidia bacterium
AGGACTAGGCTCACATATCTCATGGCAGTATAACCGTGGCCCAGGTGCGCGACCTCTTTGGCACCAGCCGCAAGTACGCGCTGGCGCTCATGGAGTATCTGGACAAACAAAAGATAACCCGGCGCGTTGGTGATGAGCGCGTTCTTCGCTAATAGAAGAGAACATCTCGCTGCTATTCAAGCGATCAAGGGAGCGGTTGAGCAGAGTAGTATATTCCTTCGCTTCCTCGGCATCAAATCGCACCACTTTATCTGCTATTTTCTGGCAATAGCTACAGTGAGCACAGCTGGAAACACAATCCTGCTGTTTGAAGAAGTCAATAAAGCCTTCCAATGCCTGGTTGTCTATATAAACTGCAGGAGACGCAGCCTGCATAGACTGCCTGTTACCAGGGGCAGAATCGATAGTCCCTGTCTTGGGATCAAGAATAATCAGTATGTCATACAGGTTTCCCTGGCAATGACGACCAGCATAGGCATCAGCAGATCTCAAAATCCACTCTGTTGGCATCACTCGACCACCTATCTTGAAAAAATCTATGCCTGTTTCTTCATAGAGAGATAGATCTTCAGGCCTGATCCACCTGGCCTTGATAAACTGAGAGGAGTCCTCCAGCCTGGCAGCAGCACAATGCATCAAACAATAATCCATGTAACGACCATCCGTTTGACTATGAGTTTGGGAGGCATGCCCCATAGTGTTGTTATGATAATACTCATATGGACACTGATAAAGACAAAGGCTATTAGTTAACACACCGAGCTTGCAGCTAACAGCATCTCTGATAGCCTCAAGCAATTTGAAGTCCCGGTTGATATTGGTATCCAGGATAATGGAATCAACCCCTATCTCCTCAAACATCTTAGCACGGGCAACGCTATTCACATGAGCAATAGTCGACACCTCTACCTTGAGGTGGGGGAACTGGCGCTTAATAATTTCCAGCAAGTAAGGGATAGCAACCGTAACAAAATCTACATTAACTCTGTTAATCCAATCAAGATGGGCAAGTATCTCTCTGTGACTATCTTCTTGCCACTCTCGGTTGCCCATGCAAGGAGTATTCAAAAGGTAGTTGAAAGTCAGGCCCGCCTCATGTGCTTGTCTGACATACTCCTCAGCACGTTGTGCTGTCATCTCCGGCACATCAGGTCCCCTCATCCCACTGCCTATTGCCGAGGTTGGCAGAACGCCATATATCTGAACATCTGCCTCAAGCTCTTCTAAAGGCTTGAGCAGTTCTATATCCCAATTCGTCGGCACTAGTAGCTGCATATTTATCTCGTTTTCGTGAGCGAGATTGGTACAAAGGCTAACACATAATTAGCACAATGCCTCGCACTGCGATATACTACGCCCGCAAAAGTATTTTTGTCAAAAACTCACAAAACCCATCATTACATTTACGAGGTGACACCATGAATTTAAAGCAAATGCTGGAAAGAACCGCCTCCGAAGTCCCGGAAAAAACGGCCCTTGTTCTTGGTTCTCGAAGACTATCTTATAAAGGACTGGATGATACCTCCAGCAAGGTAGCCAACCTGTTAATGGCAAGAGGGATGGAAAAGGGAGACCACGTGGCAATCCTCATGTCTCATTCGCCTGAATGGATGGTTAATTACTTCGGAATTATTAAAGCTGGAGGCGTGGCAGTTCTGCTCAATCCACGGCTCAAAGCAGCGGAGTTAAATGCTTTGTTGCGCGAATCCGATGCAAAAATTCTCCTGACCGAAGAAGGCTTCTCCCGTGAGCTTATACCCCTCCTGGCTGGTACCTCTCTGGCAAAACATATTTTAGAAACCGATGGAGATGATTATAAGACACTAGTAATCAGCAGTTCCCCTTCGGCACCTGATGTGAAAATAGACGATGCTGATGTCTCCACGATTATCTACACTTCAGGCGTGATGGGAAAACAGAAGGGGGTAATGCATACGCATGCCTCCCTGCTGGGAACACCTGACATAGTCTCCACTGGCGTAGGCAGAGATAGAGAGGATGTAGTAATAGACGCGGTCCCTTTCTTCTATCTGTTTGGACTGAGTGAAGTTTTCTTTGGCTCTGCTATCAAAGGATCCACGGTGATAATTATCCCTAGCTTCACCCCCAGGGCTATTCTGGCCGCTGTAGAAAAGGAAAGAGGAAGTATCTTCTTTGGGGTTCCAGCAATGCACAACGCCCTGGCTATGTTGCGGGAGAAGGTTATCAGGAATTATGACACAAGTTCCCTGCGTGTCGCTTCCACCGCCGGAGCCAAATCTTCGCCCCGCCTCATGAAAATGCTGGAGGATAAATTCAATCTGGTTCTCTGCGAGACATACGGGCTTTCAGAGCTCTCCGTGGTTTCCATGAGCACGCTGGCAAACCGCAAGTTGGGGACAGTGGGAAAGCCCTTGGGAGAAATTAGTGTACTGAATGATAGCGGCAAGGAGGTCGCTGTGGGGGAAACAGGAGAAGCAGTTGTCCGGGTACCGTGGGCAATGAAAGGATATTATAAAGCGCCTGATCTTACTGCAAAGGTATTCAAAGATGGCTGGTTTTACACAGGGGACCTGGTCAAAATGGATGAGGATGGCTACCTCGAGTATGTGGAAAAGAAATCTTTTATCATAGTAACTGACTCAGGCTTGAAAATCTCCCCATGGGAAGTAGAAGAAGTACTCCTGAGATATCCTGGAATAGCTGAAGTCGCTTTCGCCGGAGTGAAGGACACACGGGGAGGACAAATACCCACCGCTTTTGTGGTTCCCAGTGATGGAGAACATATCAGCCCGGAGGCAATAACCAGCTTCTGCAGCCAGAACTTGGCTGAATTTAAGCTGCCCAGGAAAATCAAAATTCTAAGCAGCCTTCCCAAGACAGGCTCAGGCAAAATCGACAGACGGCAGCTCCAAGAAGGATAACTTTCCAAAGTTATCAGGGTTGCCAGCAGGAACTGGGGTGACAAATTGAAAGATTTATAGGGGGTTCATCATGGTAAAAATTGTGACTGATAGCGTTTCCGATGTCCCAGCAGCCCTGGCTCAGGAATTAGATATAACTGTGTTGCCGATACTGATTCGTTTTGGTGAAGAAGTCTATCGCGATGGGATTGACCTTAGCCCTGATGAGTTCTACCAAAAGCTAGTATCAAGGAAAGATTTCCCCCATACGGCTGTTCCTTCTCCCGGAGAGGTTGCTCAGGCTTACGAAGACTTGGCTGAAGAAAATGACCAGATTCTATCTATCCATCTCTCATCGAAATACAGCGCTTTTTGTGAAGCAGCACTAGCAGCAAGGAATTTGGTCAGGAAGAAATGCAAAATTGAGGTTGTTGATTCCCTTTCAGCTACGGCAGGATAAGGGTTACTGGTCATCACGGCGGCTAAAGAAGCTCAAAGGGGAGCAAGCTTGGAAGAAATTATCCCTATAATTAAAAGGCTTATCCCTAAGACTCATGTCCGCATGGCATTTGACACACTTGAATACCTAAAATGGGGAGGGAGAATTGGGGCAGCACAGGCACTCATGGGTTCATTATTACATGTGCAGCCTATCGCTGGGATAAGAGAAAGCCAGGGTGATACTATCGGCGTAGCTAGAATGCGCAGCCGAGCCAAAGCCCTGGATTGGCTATATAACTATGCAGAAGGTTTTGCTGGTAGGATTAAAGAACTAGCTGTGGGATATGCCACAAATTCTAGCGAAGCGGATTCCTTTATAGAACGCTTGGGCAACCTGTTTCCCCAAGAACGGATACATAAAACACAGGTTGGGTGTTAGGAATAATCAAGGCATAAAGCGCCAAGCTTTGAGAGCCAAATTTACTTTTGCAGCTATTGAAAATGCAAGTTGCTGATGAAAGATATATCACGGTAAACGGGATTAACATTCGTTACGTGGTAAGGGGTGCTGGTTCTCCTGTTCTGCTTATCCACGGCTTTGATGCATTCCTTGAGAACTGGTGGTCTAACATTGGGCTTCTGAGCAAGCGTTACCTGGTGTACGCTATGGATTTGCCCGGGCATGGATTATCGGATAAATCTCCGTTTGATTATATACTTTTCTTTGTTACTGAGTTTGCTGCTGACTTCATGCAAGCCTTAGGGATTGAGCACGCCAGCCTAATTGGGCATTCCATGGGTGGACTCCTAGCCTTAAGTGTTGCCATCAATTTCCCAGAGAAAGTTGACAAGCTTATCTTGGTGGATAGTGCGAGTTTGAGCAGGGAGCTGCCTCTGCGCTATCGGTTGTGCGCTGTCCCTGTGGTAGGTGACATTGTTGTTAGCCCAACAATAAAGGCCAACTTGAGGTATGGAATGAAGAGGGCATTCTACAATCCAGACTTCCTTAGTGAAGAAATAGTTGATAGGGATTATGAGCTTATGAAGATGCCGGGGACAAAGCAAGCGTTGTTAAGCATTATCCGCAATAATGTGAGCCTTAGCGGACCACACCCCGATGTAGTAATGACTGATAAGCTTCACCTGATCAAGTTTCCCACACTGCTCATTCATGGAGCACAGGATCAAATAGTTCCTGTTGAGCATGCCCAGGAAGCTTGTAG
>JAGGVQ010000017.1 GCA_021157895.1 Dehalococcoidia bacterium
CGGTGCAGAAGAGGTTTCCCGATGTCGATGTCATGGGCAAGTGGAGTTACAGCCTGAAAGCCATATATGCTGGTGAATACAAGTATATATTAAAGTCTGACGGGTCAGGTGAGTTGTATAACGTCGCTAGAGATCCTGAGGAGAAAGAAAATGTCGTGGGAGAGCATCCCCGGTTGGCAACTGTGCTTGAAGAACAATTGCATGCCTGGACGAGAAAAGTGGAACAGGAAAGGCGTAGCCGGGAAGGGATCAGGGCCAGGGTAAAAGGGTTAAAAGATTCTGGCAGGATATAGATGTAAAGAGCTTTCCTGCGTCTTCGATATGCGATGCCTTTGGTGATATAGCATCGTCTAGTTGCAAGTTGTCAGAGTGATGCGTTAATTGACTTAACTTCCTGCCAATTCTTTAACGGCAAAAAATACGTCCTGCGGCCTGTTGATGTCGTAATCCACATTCACGGTTATGAGCAACGCGTTCTCATGGTGGTCTCCTTTGAGCTTACCCTGTTTTGTCTGTTCCGGCAGCGTTTGTACTTTGGCCTCGCCGAAGGAGCAGAATCCATGGTCGGAGATTATGATTAACCTGTTTGCTTTGTTCTCCAGGAAGCCAGTATCAAGCAGGAGTTCCCCTATTTTCTTATCGACTTTCTGGTACCATTCCAGGACGCAATCCTCTCCCCAGTGGAAGTGCTGAATGCGGTCAAGAAGGGTATAGACGGAGATAATGACATCTGGCTTCTGGGATAGAAGCTCTTTTGTCTTTTCCGTTACCCTTTCCAACTCTTCCTGCCATTCTTTATCGTTGGTAGGCAGGCCGAAGCCCACGGGCTTGAAATCGACTCCGAAGGAATAGGGAGGAACAACGAAAGGGACATTCAGGACCTTCACATCTTTCCCTTCCCTGTGAAGAACATCCCATATAAAGTCCACCTTGATGTCTTCCCTCTTGACGATGTTACCGTCAACAACATAGCTTTCATGTTTGTGCTCTGAGGGCATCTTGCCGCAGAACATGCCGCACCATATGGGGGCGGAGAGGGGTGTCTCCTGGAGTACGATTGTCTTGCTTTTACCGATTTGGGTCAGCTTTTTAAAGCTCGGCAAGTTTCCCAGGTTTGGTTTTATAACCGTCCAGGTAGCAGCATCTATGCCGAGAACGAGTATCATTTTCCTGCCTCCAGGACCACCCCAGCTCCAATATTTTTATTCTTGACCAGGACGAACCTGCCAAGCTCGGGGATTTCAGAGAATTTCTCCACTACCAGGGGTTCGGTGGCGAAGAGAATAATTGCTGCCTCATTCTCACCTATCTCCGCGGGGTGTTTTTCTACCACCTCCCCGGTTTCGGAATTTATTTTCTCTTTTATTTCCTTTATCTCGCATTGTACCTTTCCTGTTCCACACCTCAGTTCCAGTTTATCCCCATTCCTGAGCTTGTTTTCGAGCAACACGGCTTCGCCGAGAAATTCCTTTGTGGGGGTGGGGGGAACCCCTACCAGGCCGCAAACATCTCCCCGTTTTACCTCTCCATTCACTACAATCCCTACACTGTCCCCCATTTTTGCCTCTTGTGGCTCGCCATCAAAGATTTTTATCTTGTTTATTTTCCCCCGCACATTCGAAGGCTGAAAGATTACTTCGTCGTCCCTTCTCAGTGTGCCGGATTCAACTCTCCCCACGATGACTTTTTCCGAGTCAACATTGTATGTATCCTGGACTACAAACCTGAGAGGCATGGACTTTGTGCTTATCATTACCCCATCCAGGGCCTGGACCAGGGTGGGGCCTTTATACCAGTCCATTTGTTTGGAAGTCTTGTAGATATTATCTCCTTCCAGTGCTGAGGCAGGAATGAATTGCACATACTGGTAATCAAAAGAAGCCAAAAGTTGAGATATCTTATCCCTGGTATCCTGGAAAACTTTCTCTTTGTAGTCAACGGTATCCATCTTGTTTACTACCACAAATATTTGTTTTATACCCAGCATATGTATCAGGAAGGCATGTCTTCCTGTCTGCTCCCGAATCCCTTCATCTGCGGCAACAACCAGAACAGCCACATCGGCGTGGGAAGCGCCGGTTAGCATGTTTTTGATGAATTCCTTATGTCCCGGCACATCTGTGATGGAGTAATAGTTGTCCTTGCTCTTAAACATGACTCCTGTGGTGTCTATGGTTCTCTCCTCCTTTAGCTCATCGTCAAAGGAGTCGATGAAGTAGGCAAACTCAAATCTCTTTTTATATTCCTCGGCCAGCCTTTGTATTTCCTCTACCCGTCCTTCGGTAATGCTCTCGGAGTCGTAGAGTAATCTGCCTATCAAGGTGGACTTACCATGATCCACATGTCCTACGATAACAACGTTTAAATTCATTCATTTCCTCCAATTAAATCAAGAATCCAGGTTACAACTCGCAGCAGAGAAGTCATTGTTCATCTTCGGTTTCCACCTTTCCTTACATGTATCCCAGAGCGCGGAGCTTTTGCATGGTGAAAGACTTCTCCTTGTCCTGCGCCCTGCCGGACCTTTCGGCAATTTTGGTTACTTTTAACTCCTCCACTACTTCGTCAATGGTTTTGGCATCAGAATCTATAGGAGAGGTGCATGGCTCGCATCCCAGGCTTCTATACCTTTTGCCATTTTCGGCAAAGTACATTGGATTCACCGGGAGATTCTCCTGCTGCACATATTCCCAGACATCCAGTTCCCTCCATTGCAGCATTGCGTGGACCCTGGTGTGAGTTTTATCCTCGGTTGTATTTTGATATTGATCCCACATCTCCAGTGGCTGGTCTTTATAATTCCACTTGAAGGCTTCGTCTCGCGGGGAAAAATATCTTTCCTTGGCTCTTATCCCATGCTCGTCTCTTCTTATGGCTAAGAACAAGGCATCGAATCTATTTTTCTCCAGGCACTGCATCAAGGCCTGGGTTTTTAACCTGGTGCAGCATTCAAATTTGCCATTCTGGGGACCAACTCCTGCTTTCATTGCTTCTTCGTTCTTCGCTATTACCAGGTCTAATCCCCATTCTGCAGCAATCCTATCCCGGAAGCCGTACATCTGTTTGAATTTGTAGCCGGTGTCTATATGAATTACGGGAAAGGGGATTTTGCCGAAGAAGGCCTTCTTACAAAGCCAGAGCATGGCGGTACTATCCTTACCTGTGCTCCATAGTACTGCCGGCCGGTTAAACTCGGCATAGGCTTCTCTTATGATGTACAGAGTTCTGTTTTCCAGGTCCTTTAATTCCAACATGGTAGGTACCTCCTGAGCCTTTTCATTAAAAATTAAAAGATAAAAGTCTTAGCTAATGTTAGTGCACCGAGCAAGCATGTGACTGCTCCTATGATGAATTTTAATTTGTTCGCCTTTACTTTCTTGACTGTCATTGCTGCAAATGGCGCTGCTACAACTGAGCCTATGCTTGTTGCGGCAGCAAGTGTCCAATAGAGATCTCCTTTGAATATCAAGTAGCTTGCAAAAGCCACAGTGCATACTATGCCCTCGGCAACTGTAGTGCTTCCCACGGAACTCCTGGTTTCTCGCCCACTTATTATCTGGCCTCCGGTTACAAGAGGGCCATATCCCCCACCACTTGCTCCTTTGTTGAAGGCGCTTATTAAGCCTATGGTGGCAAGTCCCTTCCAGGAAAGTTTGCTTTCATGATTCCGCCGCATGAGAATTGTTATACCTACCGCTAAGACCATTATTCCGATATAGCTCTTGAGTATAATCGTGGGAATATTCAGTGCAAAGAGTACGGCTACCAACGTTCCTATAACTCCGCAGACACCGAGAATAAGGATGACCTTTGAATCAAGTGAGTTCGGTATATAACCCAGCCATCTTAATCGTTTTTTTATAGCCTTGTCCTGCTTGAAATCTAGATTTATGTTTCCTAACCTGTGGTGGAAAAAGCCCCCGACTATATCACCGGCAAGTTGTCCCAGCAACACAGAGGGAACAACCTGTAAGGGAAGAAACCCTATAAGCAGGAGCACGGGTGTTAGGGTAGTGCCATAGCCCATCCCAATAGAAGCGTCCATGTACTCACAGAGGAGGGCTATCACCGCTATGGTTATAAATAATGTTAGCGTTATCTCCATAACATAACCAGGGGGAAACCTTGTTACTACAGGTACCCTAAGTCCTTGAGCCTCCTCTTCACCTCCGCCTCGTCCTCTTTAGTGTAGGTTTTCTCCTCTTGCTCCTCATCTCTCAGGACCTCTTCCAGGACAAATGCCACGTATTCATCCACCGAACCAAAACCTGTGGTTTTTGCTCTCTCCTCTGTTCTTCCGTAGAGCTCTGCAGGTAAAGATACAGCTTTTCTCTCCTCTTTTCCCTTCATAGATAGCCTAACCTCCTTAATCTTTCTCTTATTGCTTTTACTTCTTCCTCTGTTAGTTTATTCTCTCCTTTTATTTCACCGCTTGATGCTAAAGTCCGCATGACAAAGACAATAAATTCTGTGACGCTGGAGAAACCAGTTTTGGCTATTGCCTGAGACAATTTTTGGTATAGCTCTCGTGGAATCTTGATGGTTACCTTGTCCTGCATTAACACTCCAATTAGAGTGTTATTATAGTGTAAAAAGATTGAGGATACAATGTAGTGAGCCAGCCAGCACTACAAGAATCTGCGGATGATGTTCCTCAGCCAGGTGAGGTGCATGCCAGTTTTCTGGTCTATGGCACTCATTATCACCAGGTCTTCCGGCCCGAAGGATTTGAACAGGAGCAGGAGGAAGAAATACAGGGCAAGGAATACCAGGAGCATGCCGACCAGGGAGGGAATGGAGACGCCGATGATATACCTGGTCAGGGCATATACGATGGATACGGACAGCAGTGAAGCGGCTACAGGTTTTATGAAGCTTTTCTTGAAGGGCTGCATGCCCGTGATGCGAAGGGCAAGTAGCCACGTGATTATGCTTCCTGTGGTGAGGGAAGTTGCCGTGGCGATGGCGGCTCCATTTATGCCGTATACCGGTATGAGCAGGTAGTTGAGGATTACGTTTAACCCTGCCGTGGTGAAACTATATAGCATGAGAAACCTGGTTTTGCCATAGACCTGTAACATGGAGCGGGAAAGCGACAGGAGAGCAGGAGCCAGGAAGCCCAGTGCCAGTATGCTCAGTGCCGTTGCCCCGGAGGTAAATTCCGGGCCAAACAGAACCCATAGCACGCTGTGGGAAAAGAGTGCCATGAGCAGGAAAGCGGGCAAGGTGAGGGATAAAATCCACCTGGTCACGGTGCTGTAGCTGGCTTTTAGCTCCTTCATTCCCTTCCGGGCATATAGCTCGGTGGCTACGGGCATGAAGATTACGATGAATGCTCCGTGTATTGAGCGCAGAGCTTGGGCCAGAGGTAGAGCAGCGTTATATATGCCGACAGCGAAGGCGCTGGAGAAATATCCCAGCATCAGGGTATCTGTCCAGGCAATCATGAGGCCAGCGACGCTGGTGAAGATGAGGGGCCAGGAATAGGAGAATAGTTCCCTGTCGATGTTTATTGCCTTTATCCTGCTGTGCAGGATAGGAAACACGTTTTTCTCCACCAGGTAAAATGCCAGGAAGGGCATTCCGATTATGGCCAGCGTCCAGCCCCAGGCGGCGCCGGTGACTCCCTGCCCGAGAACAAGCAGTGCGACGATAGCAATTAATTTAAAGATGTTCTGAAACAGGTCAGTGACATAGACGCGGTAGCGTAGCTGCTGAAAGCCGATACTCACCGATGTCAGGTTGGTGGCCAGTACCCAGAAAGGGATGCCTATGGAGAAGATGCGCAGTACCGGGATTAATCTTGCCTCGTGGAAGATATGCAGGCATATCCAGTCGGCCTGGAAGAAGAAGAACAGGGCAACGATGATGCTCAGGGGAAGGCTTATCTTTAATGCTGATAGTATAGTTCCCTTTATTCTGCCGGGGTCTTCCTTGCCTTTATAGAACGAGACATATCTCTGTATTCCTGAGGTTAGTCCGATTGAGGCAAGGACAGCGCCGATGCTCATGGCGGCAAAGCCCAGGGAGATCAGGCCGTAGTCTGCCGGGCCCAGCCAGCGGCCGATTATCATGCGGGAGAAATAGCCCAGGAACATGCCGGCGAAGGAGCCAGTGAAAGCGATTCCTGCGCCCTTAGCTATTTTCCTGAGAGAGGCGTCGAGATGTGGTTTTTCGCTTGCCATCGTTAATCTTCAGGAAGTATATCAAGCTAAGAAGCCAAAAGACATGGGGTGGGGTAGCTGATGGTTGTGGGAAAGGTTGCTGCTATTTCCCGGTATAGGTGAAGATTTTTATCTCGGGCTTGTCCTGGAGCATCTGGCTTGAGTTATATACCAGCTGGTAGTCTTGCAGTTCTTCCAGGGGGATGGGGGTGATGAAGGGATCAGCGCTCACAATCTGGTAGTTACCTGTTTCCTGGCTGGCGATGTATGCTTCGGCTTCAGCATAGGAATCAAAGGTCTGGGTATCGGTGATGGCCTTGAACCAGATTCCTTCCTGGCTCAGCATTTTCTGCCAGGCGATGACCGGTACATAGTCGGGGGTGACGTTGTGGGCATCGAAGTTGTATAACCGCACCACGGCAGAGCGGTAGTAGCTGGGATAGTATAGCTGTACTGGCTGATACTGGGTTTCCCCTTCAGGGGCATAGTAATAGATATCGAAGAAGTCACTCTGGTTATTGCCGGCCCAGGTGGCCATGGCATAGAACTTGGACAGTGCCATGCTCTGGTCGATGATGATGTATTCAGAGCCCAGGTCGTCCAGAATGCTGCTGAATTCGGTAATGTTCTGGTTGGTGAAGAATTTTCCTGCCCCTACCGCTCCCTGCTGAAAGGGGTTGGCGTAGGGGATGCGGTGGGCGATGCGCGTTATCCAGTGGCCGTAGTCCCACCAGGACATTACTCCGTAGGCGGTATCGGGGTAGCTGTAATTCTCTCCCTTCGGTGGCGCCTGGTAGCGCTGGTAATAGGCATCAGGGTTGTCGAATGGCTCGGGAGAGTTTTCTCCCAGCCACACGAGAGAGTCGTACCACGCCTGGTCTATCAGCATGGGGCCCTCAGCCAGTGGTTGTGTCATCTTAGTGGGCAAGCCCATCACCATGGTATAGGCATGCATGCCGGGCAGGCCAATGCAGGGGAAGAAGGCAATGAAATAGATGGCAATGCCGGCGCCAATTACTTTTAGCCAGGCTCCGCGGGGCTGCATGAAGCCCCCACTCCTGTGAGTTGTCTTGATTTTGTTTTTCTGTGCCCTTCTCCTCTCCGCCTTGGTCAGTTGTTCCCGGATCATTTCGCCGGACTTGCTCAGGATTTCCCGCCAGCCGGCGGCATCGAGTATTCTCCACGATAAGTATCCCGTGAGCAGGGCGGCGTTGATGGCATAGTAATAACTGAAGCGGCGCTGCCCGAAAACAGCAAATAGCATGATTAAGCTCCATACCAGGAGCAATGTTACTTCGGCTCTCTCTTCTTTGATGGAGCGATATATCAAGAGGCCGAAGGAGATGAAGGCGATGAAGAACGCCGTGGTGAAGTTGGCCCAGGCAATATTCAGGGTAATGGGATGTACCTCAAGGACGGTCAGGCCGGTGACACCGGGGGTGAACACGCTGAATTTTCCCAGCATGGAGCCCAGGAGCGACGGGTCAATGGCGTAGAACAGTCCTATTAGTATGCCGCCGAGCCCTGCCAGTGCCGCGGGGTAATAAGCTGGCTTCCATTGTTTCTTTGTCATGTACCACGAGATAACGCTGAGTATTACGGGCGCCAGCATGGCTATCGTGAGAGAGGCGCGGGAGACTGTGGTCAGGTTACCTGTGCCTGAATAGGGCAGGAACATGATGGTGGCAATGAACATGGTGATGAAGCCGATGACGGCGATGTAGTCGGTGCTTTTTTGTCTCAGGTGGTCGATGACGAACTGAATCACTATCCATATGGAGATGATGAACACGAACATCAATCCTCCCACCCAGGTTGAGAGATATAAACCGAGGAAGATGCCTGCCAGCAGTGAATATATCAGTGGCCGCCTTATCGTGGGCCAGTCCTTGTTCTGCAGGTGAGCGAAGGTTATTCCCCTTTCCCGGGCTTTCTGGATTGCCAGCACCAGGAACAGTATCACTGTGGTGCTGAATAGTGCCTCGGCCACGTGGTGGTCGGTGAAACCCAGGAGCGAGCGGTGCAGGAATTCGCCGGGCAGCACTATTATGAGTGCGGCAGCTATTATTCCCGCGACGCGGTTGAATAGTTTCTTTCCAATGAGGTACACCGGAATTATTGTCAGGCTGCCCAGGACGGGGGGCGTGTAGGCACCTACCACTTCCAGCATGTGCGCTGATGGATGCCCGAAGCTGATGATTTTGCTCGCCATCACGATGAGCATGTCATAGAATGGTGGCCAGGGAATATTGGAGCCAAAGGGGAAGTAGGTGAAGGGATCAAAGAATATGTAGTGAGGGAAGTTCTGGGCCAGGTTTTCTATCAGTCTCATGTGGTACCAGGGGTCGGTGCCACCAAACCATACTATGCCATCATGAAAGACGTTGTCGTAGGGAAGGGCGATGCGTATCACCATGGAGATGGCGAACAGGGCGCCCAGGATAATGCCGGTTATCGCTGCGGGCGAGAGTTTTTTGAAGATATTTTCACCGGGAAGCTTAATCCCACTCAGGTTGGGAGCCTTTAGTTTAAGCTTGGGTGATTTTTCTGTCGCTTTCGCGCGCTTCTTTTTGCTTGAGCCCATTTTTGTTATCAGTCAAGTGGTAATAATGTTTGCCCATTATACGTGTGCTCAGCCCTGAGCACAATACATGACGCTGGGGTGGTGGGGTACCAGTCTGGCCGGCTCACTTTATTTTCCTGTTCTTGAGGTTGGCAACCTGTGGTTCTGTCTGTCCCTGGTAGGTTGATATGGCTTCTTTGTATGACAGGTCTGCCGGTGAACTGAGTTCGTGGAATACAACCTGGCATATGGCCACGCCGGGATATAGCGCTACAGGGATCTCGCTGACGTTGCTGACTTCCAGCGTTAGTCTGCCTTTCCAGCCGGGGTCTATTTTCCCGGCGGTGTGGGGCAGTATGCCAATACGAGCCAGGCTGCTTCTGCCGTGGAGCTCAGCACACAGGTAGTTGGGTATCTCTATCCATTCCAGTGTGGAGCAGATGATGACCTTGCCCGGGTGGAGGATTAGCGGAGTATCGTTGGTTAGTTTTATGGGCGTGGTCACCCTGAGGAGGAAGTCCGGGTCTTTTTCGAGAGCTCGATAGTCAATGGAGGGGCACTTGGAGGTGTCGAATATCCGTATCTCCTCGGCCAGAGTTAAGTCGACAGAGGCACCGGCGAATCTTTCCCGCGGAGGAGAAGGCATTATCACGATGTTGCCCGCCTCCATCTCACGCCATATGTCTACATTGGATAGCATGTCGTTATGAATGCTAATGATAAAGGGATGGAGGGAAGAAGTCTACATTTCTTTGGACAGAGTTGCCAGAAACTCGTCGTTGTTTCGTGTTTTCTTCATGCGATTCAGCAGTTTCTCGGCAGCCTCACTGTGGTTGGAAGAATCGCCGGCTATCATGTTCACCACGCGCCGGAGCAACCATATTTGCTGGAGTTTTTTCTCATCTATGAGGAGTTCTTCTCTCCGGGTGCCGCTGGGGACGATATCTATGGCGGGGAAGACCCTTTTCTCTGCCAGCCTTCTATCCAGGTGGAGTTCCATGTTGCCGGTACCCTTGAATTCCTCGTAGATGAGGTCGTCCATGCGGCTGCCGGTGTCCACCAGGCAGGTGGCAAGGATGGTCAGGCTGCCGCCTTCCTCTATGTTGCGCGCTGCTCCGAAGAATCGCTTGGGGGGGTGCAGGGCGGAGGAGTCGATACCACCGGAGAGGGTGCGGCCTGATGCTGGCATCGCCAGGTTGTAGGCGCGAGTCAGGCGGGTGATGCCATCGAGCAGGATTACCACGTCTTTGCCGGTTTCGGTCAGCCTCTTGGCTCTCTCCAGCGCCAGCTCCGCCACGCGGGTCTGGTTCTCTACCGGTTCGTCAAAGGTGGCGGCGATGACCTCAGCTTTGACCGACCTTCTCATGTCGGTGACTTCCTCGGGGCGCTCGCCGATGAGACATACGATGAGGTGAATATCTTTGTAGTTGGTGTTTATGGCATTGGCAATTTTCTTGAGCAGTATTGTCTTGCCTGCCTTGGGGGGAGACACGATTAATCCTCTCTGCCCGCGGCCGATGGGCGCTATCATGTTTATCAATCGTGTTGATAGTTCATCGGATGTGGTCTCCAGGTTAATGAGTTTGTTGGGGAAGGTTGGTGTCAGGCTGGTGAATCGCGGGCAGGCTCTTGCTTTCTCCGGGTCGAGACCGTTTATTGTTTCCACTCGCACGAGGCCGTAATATTTTTCATTGTCCTTGGGGGTTCTCACCTGTCCATAGACGGAATCGCCATTTCTCAGGTTGAACCGTCGTATCTGGGAGTTGGAGACATAAATGTCACCCAGGCCGGGAAGAAAGCTATCCTGGCGCAGGAAACCGTAGCCATCATTCAGTATATCCAGTACGCCGCCCATGAACAGGTTTCCCTGTTTCTCGGCTTCTGCCTCAAGGATACGCTGTACCAGTTCCTGTTTTCTCAGCGTCGAGTATCCGCTTAAGCCCAGCTCCTTAGCTATGGTTTCTAGTTGATCATGGGTTTTGTCGTCCAGTTGTGCCATATTTATCATGGTGTCTCCTTCATGTGCCGGTGGTTGTTATTTTTTGTTTTCCCATCACTTTCTCCCAATCATCGGCGAAGCGCTTGATGCCGATGTCAGACAAGGGATGTTGTATTAGTTGCAGTAATATTTTATAGGGTACGGTAGCAATATGTGCGCCTGCTCTGGCAGCAGCCATACAATGCTGGGAATGTCTAATACTAGCAGCTATTACCTGCGAGGGCAATTGGTAGTACTCGAGATATTCCACGATGTCTGTTACCAGCTGCATGCCGTCTTCTCCAATATCATCCAGCCTTCCGACGAAGGGGCTGATATATGTGGCCCCGGCCTCGGCTGCCATGATAGCCTGGTTTAGTGAGAAGCACAGGGTGAAGTTCACATTAATATTTTCTTTGGAGAGCTGCGATGTGGCTTCTATGCCAGCGAGGCTGGCAGGTATCTTGACTGCGATGTTGTCGGCCCATTTGGCAATCTCTCTGGCCTCGGCAATCATTCCTGGGGCATCCAGGCTTAAGACCTCGGTGGATACCGGGCCAGGGACAACGGAGCATATTTCTTGTACCAGCGTGCGGTAGTCAACTTTGCCTTCCCGGGATACAAGGCTGGGGTTGGTAGTTACTCCTGAGATGATTCCCAGTTTTACTCCGTGGCGTATGTGTTCCAGGTTAGCAGTGTCCAGAAATAATCGCATGTTTCCTCCTTAAACTATAGGTAGGCTTGTCTGGGTTCCGGTAACCAGTGTTTTCCTGGCGGCCCCGATGAAGTCCAGGAACAGGGGGTGGGGTGCGTCGGGGTGCGACTTGAACTCGGGGTGGAACTGACAGGCGAGCATCCAGGGGTGGTCCTTGATCTCGACAATCTCTACCAGCTTTCCATCGGGCGATACCCCGCTGGCTATCATGCCCGCATCTTCCATGGGATGGCGAAAGCGGTTGTTGACTTCAAAACGATGGCGATGGCGCTCGTATACTACATCTGTGCCGTAGGCCTGGGCGGTTCTGGTTCCTGCTACCAGGTGGCAGGGATAGGTACCCAGTCTCATGGTTCCGCCCTTGCTGTCAATGTTTTTCTGCTCAGGGAGCAGGTCGATGACAGGGTACTCGGTGGTCTCATCAAATTCGGTGGAGTTGACGTTTTGTGTGTGAAAGGCGTGACGGCCAAATTCAATGACCATGGTTTGCATGCCAAGGCACAGGCCAAAGCAGGGGATATTTTCTTCCCGGGCGAATTTTATTGCCTGTATCATGCCCTCGATGCCACGCTGACCGAAGCCTCCGGGGACGATTATTCCCTGGACCTGGCGGAGCTGTTCAACATCTCCGTTTTCCAACGCCTCGGAAGGAAACCACAGTATCTTTATTTCACAGTTATGGGCCAGGGCAGCATGGGATAAGGCCTCACGCACGGAATAATAGGAATCCTGAAACTCTACATATTTTCCTACTAACCCGATGAGTACCTGCTCCTTGGGGGCTTTTATCCTGGCTATCATGTCTCGCCATTTGCTGAGATCGCTTTCTTGGGCAGTCAGGCCCAGTCGTTCAACTATGAGGTTGCCCAGGCCAGCCTCTTCCAATAGCAATGGCACTTCGTATATGGTTTCGCTGGTGACCAGGGAAATGACGGCTTCCTTATCCACATCGCAGAATAACGATATCTTGTCTTTTATTTCTTCAGATGCTTCCCTGTCGCTGCGGCACAGTATCGCATCGGGCTGAATACCTATTCGGCGCAGTTCATTGACGCTATGCTGTGTGGGCTTGCTTTTCAGTTCATCAGTGGCGCCAATATAGGGCAGGAAAGTGACGTGAATATATAGTACATTATCTCTGCCCTCTTCTTTTCTCATCTGGCGTATGGCTTCCAGGAAGGGCTGTCCCTCGATGTCACCGACGGTTCCGCCTACTTCCACGATTACAACCTCAGCCTGGGATATTTGAGCTACCTTTCTTATCCTTCTTTTCATCTCGCTGGTTACGTGGGGCACGACCTGTATGGTTCCCCCCAGGAATTCCCCCTTCCTTTCCTGCGAGATAACTGCGGAATACACCTGCCCCGAGGTAACATTGGAGTCCTTGGTTAACTCGATTCCAATGAACCTCTCGTAGTGACCCAGGTCCAGGTCTGTTTCTGCTCCGTCCCTGGTGACGAAGACCTCACCGTGCTGGTAGGGAGACATCGTTCCCGGATCGACATTGAGATAGGGGTCAAGCTTCTGAGTTGACACTGTAATGCCGCGACTCTTGAGTATTCTACCGATAGAAGCGACTGATATACCCTTGCCAACAGAACTAACTACACCGCCGGTTACGAAGATATACTTGGCCATAAGTTAACAGTCAATATATGAAAAGATAAGATAAGCATAGCTACCCGAGAAATGTGAATTAGACTTGACTATGAGATTATAAAGACAGTGCGAGAAATTTGTCAAGTATGTGTTTTTTTGGGTTGTCTTAAGGGATATTTGTTGGCGGAGTTCTCTTTGATTGTGCAATGTGTGCTAATTCATCTCGGCGTATTTCATATGTATTATGAGCCATGTTGCGCATGCTGGGAGTTATAGTAGAATAGCGGTGATGTCGGTAACTCCGCTCAGGAGACAATATATCAGGGTCAAGCAGAATTATGCTGAGTCTATCGTGCTATTTCGGCTGGGCGATTTCTATGAGACATTTGATGATGATGCCAGGGTGGCTTCCCGAGAACTGGATATCGTTTTAACATCTCGCGAAATGGGAAAGGGACACAAGGTGCCGATGGCAGGGATCCCTGTTCATGCCCTGGATGGCTATCTGGCGAAGTTCATTAAACGTGGTTATAAGGTGGCTATTTGTGAGCAGCTGAGCCCGCCGGGCAAGGGCCTGGTGGATCGTGATGTGGTTCGCGTGGTTACTCCCGGCACGGTGGTGGAGACTAACTTACTTGAGGCCCGAGCTAATAATTATCTTGTTAGTCTTATTGTTGAGGGTGGAGAGGCGGGCATAGCATATGTTGACATAAGTACGGGAGAGTTCGCTGTCACGCAGCTTCCTGTGGAGAGGGTTTCCTGTGAGTTGGATAGGATCCAGCCCAGTGAGATTATTCTTCCTGCAAGCAGTGAGGAGTATGGAGGAGTGTCTGCCACGGTGAGCAGGCTTGACGATTACTGGTTTGATAGAGAGGTGGCTCAGGATGTGTTGCTGGAGCATTTTGCTGTGGCGACCCTGGAGGGCTATGGCTGTGCCCAATTGCCGCTGGCTATCAGGGCTGCTGGCTCACTGGTTCATTATGTTTCCGAGACGCAACGGGAAATTGTGACACATCTGACCGGCATGGCGACATATTCTACAGATTCCTTTATGACGCTTGATGGCCAGACCATTCGTAACCTGGAGCTTTTTCTTGGGGGTAGGGGGGTGGATAGCAGTAACTCGCTTCTTTCTATCATTGACTTGACCCGGACAGCCATGGGTGCCAGGTTGCTGAGGAGTTTCCTGGCGCATCCACTGCTTGATATCGCAGAGCTAGAGCAGCGACAGGAAGCGATTGATTGGTTTTATGGTAATTCCCTGGTTCGTGGAGAGGTTACTTCTGCTTTATCCAATGTTGCTGATTTGGAGAGGCTGATTAGTAGAGTCCGGACTGGCAGGGTTTTGCCCCGGGAGCTGGTAACACTTAGCACCAGCCTGGGGGTTATTCCAGGTTTGAGAGAGAAGCTGGGTGGTGATAACCTTGGCTGGCTGGTCATGGAGTTGAAGCCCTGTCCTGATGTTGTTAACTTGATTGCTCATTCTATTGCTGATGAGCCAGGAGACCTGGACCACGGAGGGGTCATACGGGAGGGATTTTCCCCAGAGATGGATAAGCTGCGCCACGATGTCCAGGAAGCCAAGGCGTATCTTGCTGGGCTGGAGCAGAGGGAGAAGCAGCGTACTGGTATTAAGTCATTGAAGGTTGGTTATAATCGTGTTTTTGGCTATTACATTGAGATATCTCGTGCAAATATTAATCTGGTGCCGGCTGATTACATTCGTAAGCAGACTTTAGCCGAGGCGGAGAGGTTTTTTACCCCGGAACTCAAGGAATATGAGTCGCTGATTCTTAATTCCCAGGAGAAAATGATATCCTTGGAGGGAGACCTTTTCCGACAGGTTTGCCAGCAGGTTGGCGCGAGTGGGGAACAGGTGTTGTCCACCGCCAGAGCTATTGCCGAGGTAGATGTATTTTCCAGCCTCGCCGAGGTGGCGGTAAGGCGTCGCTATGTGAGGCCAAAACTGACCAGTGGTAACGCTATTGATATTAAAGGGGGGCGACACCCTGTGGTGGAAAGCAGTCTGGGCATGGATAGCTTTGTTCCCAATGATACTTATCTGTGCAATGAGGTTTCCCAGCTTATTGTGCTTACGGGACCGAATATGTCGGGGAAATCGACGTATCTCAAGCAGGTGGCCATATTGGTTTTGTTAGCTCAAACTGGAAGTTTTATTCCTGCTGATTCCGCCACGATTGGAATTGTTGACCGTATATTTACCCGTATTGGTGCTCAGGAAGACCTGGCGGCGGGACAGTCTACCTTTATGGTGGAGATGACAGAAACCGCAAACATTTTACATAATGCCACATCTCGTTCTCTTATTATTCTGGACGAGATTGGTAGAGGCACGAGCACCTATGATGGATTGTCCATTGCCTGGGCGGTGGTTGAATTTATGCATAATTGTCCGCGGCTGGGAGCGAAGACATTGTTTGCCACGCACTATCATGAGCTGGTTGAGATGGCCGATATTTTACCCCGAGTGAAGAATTATAATGTTGCTGTGGTGGAGGAGGGAGATAAGGTTGTTTTCCTGCACAAGATTATTCCCGGTGGCGCTGACAGAAGTTATGGCATTCATGTTGCCCAGATGGCGGGATTGCCCAGGGCGGTGATCGAACGCGCCAGTGAGGTGTTATTTGACCTGGAAGATAGGGATACTGTCAGTAAGGTGAAAACTCCCCGGGGAAAGCAAGTTCAGCAGCTTCCCCTTTTTCCTCAAGGGTTGCAGATAAGGGACGAGATTTCTAAAATGGACATTGATAGCATGTCACCGCTGGATGCTATCACTAGGCTTTATGAGCTAAAGAGAATGGCTGAGAGGGAATAGTATGGCGAAAGATTATTATGCGGCTTTAGGCGTGGCACGGAATGCCACAGATGCTGAGATCAAGAAAGCTTACAGGAAGCAGGCTCTGAAGTATCACCCTGATCGTAATCCAGGAAATGAAAAGTGGGCCAACGAGAAATTTAAAGAGATAAATGAGGCCTACGCTGTCCTGGGGGATAAGCAGAAGCGACAGCAATATGACCAGTTTGGTACTGTAGGCAATGTTGGGGACATATTTAGCAGCCAGGCTACACGTACAACCTTTGATGATTTGATGAAGGACTTTGGCAGTGCTGGTCTCGGTTTTGATTTTCTCGGGGATATTTTTGGGGGGATCTTCGGGGGGAAAGGGTTTTCCTCCGGGCATTCCGGCAGAGGAACGAGATCCTCCCGGGGTATGAGATTTACCACGGGGCCTGGTGGGGGAATTAACTTCGGTGATTTGTTTGGGCAGGCACGGCCATCAAGAGGGAAAAGTATTCGCTATGAGCTTGCCATCAGTCGAAGGGAGGCGACGCAGGGAACGGTTAAAAGATTAACCAGGAATAAGAAGCGTCTGGAAGTGAGGATTCCATCCGGCGTAACTACAGGCAGCATCGTGAGGTTGAGAGGAGCGCGCCAGATAACTGATGGCACGCCAGGAGATATCCTGATTAAGATTTTGGTGAAGCCGGCGTGATGTTGTGTTTTGCTGTAGATGTAGCACTAGAATGGGGTATGGCGTCTCTGAGTGAATAGCCATGGCATGCTATTTTATCTGGACTATTGGCTGCCAGATGAACAAGGCGGAGTCACGGCAGATAGCGGGCTATTTGTCTTCTGCGGGGTATGAGGCAGCAGGCGCACTTGAGGAAGCTGATATTGTTGTGCTCAACACCTGTGTGGTGAGGCAGAGTGCTGAGGAAAAGGCCTTGGGTACAATTGGCCTGGCGAAAGGCCTCAAGGAGAAACGCCCTGGCATGGCCATTCTTGTCACAGGATGCTTTGTCGGTTCTGATATAGCTGGCTTGCAGAGACGCTTTCCCTGGGTTGACCTGTTCTTTAGGCCCGGTGATTATAGTACACTGGAGAATTGGGCGCAGTCCCATGGTATTTCGGTGGATGGTTGGAAGAGAAGTGTTCCTTTGCTTTCTCCGCCCACTGCCTTTATTCCTATTATTCAGGGATGTAATAATTTCTGTTCCTATTGCATTGTTCCTTATCGTCGAGGGAGAGAAGTGAGTCGTCCTGTGGAGGAGGTTGTAGGTGAGGTCAGGCAGATAGTCGAGCATGGAGTCAGGGAAGTAACCCTGCTGGGGCAGAATGTCGATTCTTATGGACATGATTTGCCAGGGTCCCCTGATTTGGCAGATTTACTTGTCAAGCTAAATGCCATTGATGGTTTATGGAGAATTCGTTTCCTTACCAACCATCCCAAGGATATGAGTGTAAAGCTTATCCAGACAATGGCGACACTGGATAAGGTTTGTGAGCATCTGGATCTGGCTGTGCAGGCAGGTGATGACCAGGTGTTGCAGGCTATGCGACGGGGATACACAGTGGAGCAGTTCCATCACCTTGTTCACACCATCAGGCGTTATATGCCTGGGATTTCTTTAAGCACCGATGTGATTGTTGGTTTTCCCGGGGAAACGGAGGAGCAATTCGAGCACACTTTATCTTTGCTTGAGGAGTTGAGATTTGATGTGGTGCATGTTGCTGCCTATTCACCCCGCCCCGGTACTATTGCCTGGCGTGAAGGCAAGGATGATGTCAGTCGAGAGGCCAAGAGGGCCAGGTTTGATAAGGTGGAGCAGCTACAGCAGAGGGTGGCCAGCGAGATAAATGCCAAGATTCGTGGTGATTTGGTTGAGGTGTTGGTGGAGGGCAGAAAGAAAGGGAAGTGGTATGGTCGAAATAGAAATGATAAACTGGTCTTCTTTAAACATAATGTTAGCCAGCTGGAGCATTTGGTGAAAGTTCGTATTGACCGAACGAGTCCTTGGGCGTTACAGGGGGAGATGATAGGTAATGGGGATGGCAACAGGGACTAAGATTACTACGGAGCAGCTACAGCAGAGAGTACTTGAGCTGAAAGAGCAGTCGCATGCTCTCATTCTGGCTCATAATTACCAGCGCCCTGAAATCCAGGACATTGCCGATTTCACCGGTGATTCTCTGGAGTTGTCCCGAAAAAGCGTTGGTGCCAAGGCTGATGTCATTGTTTTTTGTGGCGTTCGTTTTATGGCCGAGACTGCTGCTATTCTCAATCCTGATTCCACGGTGTTGCTATCCCAGGTTGATGCTGGTTGTCCGCTGGCCGAGACGATTGATGTTGAGACGCTGCGGCAGTGGAAAAAGAGATATCCCAATGCCACTGTGATAGCTTATGTTAATACTACCGCAGATATTAAAGCAGAAAGCGATGTTTGTTGCACCTCAGCAAACGCTCTAGATGTAGTTAACGCTGTTCTTGGCCAGGAAATTCTATTTATTCCTGACCAAAATTTGGGGCATTATGTATCTACCATGACTGACAAGAGAGTTATTCTTTATCCTGGGTCCTGCTATGTGCATAACAGGATTACTGTTCATGACGTGAATCTGGCCAAGCAGCGATATCCCCAGGCCAAGGTTCTGGTTCATCCCGAGTGTCGCCCCGAGGTGGTTTCTCTGGCTGATGCTGTCCTGAGTACTTCGCAGATGTTGCATTATGCTCGGAGGAGTGATGATCGCCTCTTTATCATTGGTACTGAGGAGGGAATATTGCATGCCCTGAGGCAGCAGAACCCGGCAAAGGAGTTTAATATCATCGCGCATGATTTCATCTGTACTGATATGAAGAAGACTACACTTGATGTGCTGATCAAGACCATGGAATTGAGGAAGAACGTGGTAGATGTTCCTGTAGAGGTGGCGAGGCGAGCCAGGCGAGCTATTGATAAGATGTTAGACATTACCTGAACGTGATATGACATACGACTATATCATCGTGGGAAGTGGTATTGCGGGCTTGTATACTGCGTTGCTTGCTACAAAACATGGTAGTGTTCTTATTTTGACTAAGGGCAGCATTGATGATTGTAATACCAAGTTTGCCCAGGGAGGCGTTGCCGTTGCTCTGGGTAGGAATGATTCTCCCGAGCTTCATTTTCAGGATACGATGGCGGCTGGAGATGGTTTATGTGATGCTGACGCAGTACGTATCTTGACGAATGAGGCTGCGGATAGTATTGCCGATCTGATCAAGTTGAAGGTTCCCTTCGATACCCTTAATGGACAAATTTCCTTGGGAAGAGAGGCAGCTCATAGGTTGCCCCGAGTCATCCATGCCGGAGGAGATGCCACCGGAGAGTATATTGAGCGTACTTTAAGTGGTGATGTTCGATCCTTGAATATCAGGGTTTTGGAACATCGCATAGCCAACAGAATTCTGATTGACCATGATAAGGTGGAAGGAGTGGAGTCTGTAGACTATCGGACTGGTTCGGTGGAAGAATATCAGTGTCAGTTTCTGATTCTCGCCACCGGTGGTGTGGGGAACTTATTTAAATATACCACTAATTCAGATGTGGTCACCGGCGATGGAATAGCCTTGGCCTATGATGCTGGGGCTGAAATTACTGACATGGAGTTTTTTCAATTTCACCCTACAGTTCTTCGACTTCCCGGGGTTGCACCGTTCCTTATCTCTGAGGCGGTTAGGGGGGAGGGGGGTATATTGAAGAACATTCATGGCACTCCCTTTATGTCTCATTATGCTCCCGATGCAGAATTAGCTCCGCGGGACGTGGTATCTCGCAGCATACTTTATGAAATGAAGAAAACGAATAGTGATAAGGTGTTGCTAGATGTTACTCACCTGCCAGCTCGCTTGGTTACTACTCGCTTTCCTCACATTTATCGTTTTTGTCTTGATCATGGGCTGGATATTACCAGTGAACCTATCCCTGTGGCGCCAGCAGCACATTACCTTATGGGAGGGATTAAGGTGAACAGTTGGGGAGAGACTAACATAGCGGGTTTATTCGCTGTAGGTGAGACTGCCTGTACTGGAGTGCATGGTGCTAATAGGCTGGCATCTAACTCGCTGCTGGAATCAGTTGTTTTTGGAAAAAAAATAGTACAGAGAACTACTATACCACATAAAGTTAGTGCGATTCCGCCTTTTGATGTTGCTGATCAAGTGAAGGAATATTATTTCTTGCCAGATAGAGAGTCTTTGCCTGATGTCATGCCTGTCAGTTTACCCCGATTACAACATTTGATGTGGGACAAGGTGGGGATTATCCGCTCTGGCGATGGCCTGAGCCAGGCAGCAAATACTTTGGCTTCTTGGCAGTTCACTATGTCTCAATCTGTAGGCCGCTCGGCATATGAGTTGAGGAACCTTGTGCTTTGTGCTCGGTTGGCCAGTGAATCTGCTTTGCTTCGGGAGGAAAGTAGAGGAGCTCATTTTCGCACTGATTATCCACACTCCGTGCCAGACTGGCAAAGACACATAGTTATCAGGAAGCGCCATGATAATTGATGCCTGGATTAGTAATCTTATAGATTGTGCTTTTGCTGAGGATTTTGTCTCAGATGATATTACTACTATGGCTTTGGTTTCAAGTGATCAGGTTGGAGGAGCCTCTATTGTAATTAAGGAGAAGGGTGTTTTGGCTGGAGTTGATCTAGTTCGAGAAGTTTTTCATCGAATTGATCCTGACATAGTGATAGATGTTTTTCTCCAAGATGGATCCAGGGTTAAGATGGGGGATGTGGTGGCCAGGGTAGAAGGTAGGGTTGCCAGCATTCTCAGAGTAGAGAGAGTAGTGTTAAATTTTTTGCAGAGGCTTAGTGGTATTGCTTCCGATACCAGTAAATATGTGGAGGCTGTAGCTGGATTGCCTGTGCGTATTATGGATACTAGGAAGACGACTCCTGGCTTGAGAACACTGGAAAAATATGCCGTCAAGGTGGGTGGGGGTAAGAACCACCGTGTGCACCTGGGTGACGGGATTCTTATTAAGGACAATCATTTAGTATCTTTGTTGAATGAGGGACTTAATTTGTCACAGGTCATCACGAGAGCAAAGCGGAGGGGCTCTCCGAAATTGAGAGTCGAGGTAGAGGTGAAATCAGTAGCAGAGGCAGTTGAGGCAGTGGGGGCTGGGGCAGAGGTGGTTATGCTGGACAATATGAGTCTTGATGATATGCGAGTAGCAGTGAAGTCTATTGGTGGGCGTGCTTTAGTTGAAGCCTCGGGTGGGATTACTTTAAGTAACGTACGTGATGTTGCCCAAACTGGAGTTAATTTTATTTCTGTTGGAGCTATTACCCACTCATATCATTCTTTAGATATTAGTTTGGATTTGGATAGATGCGGCGGTAAGTAGTCGTGCACACAAGCGATTTTTTGCATTCTTCTGGTGCCCTGGGGTTATATTTATGGAGTTAGAGGATGTTTATGAGCTTCCTCCGCCGCTTATATCCTTTGGTTCGGGCTTTCTATTAATAGGGTAACTGGTCCATCATTATGTATTTCCACCATCATATATTTCTGGAAAACCCCTGTTTCCACCTTAAGGCCTGCGTTTCGCACTTCTTGAATAAAAAAATTGTATAGTTCGTATGCCTTCTTGGGAGAAGCTGCACTTGTAAAACTGGGGCGCCTTCCTTTTCGTGTGTTTCCTAAGAGAGTGAACTGGCTGATCACCAGAATGTCACTCTTGGTGTCGAGCGCGGAAAGAGAGAAGTTGTGGGTGTCACTAGGGAAAATGCGTGCGTTGGTTATTTTCCTAGCTAGGTATGAAGCATCTTCTGGTGCGTCATTTATTTCTATGCCAATAAATATGACCAGCCCCTGACCAATGCTGCCTATTACTTTGCCCTCGACACTTACCGCGGCATTGGCAACTCGTTGAATTATCGCTTTCATGTTAGTATTAGTTTATAGAAAAGCAGGCAATGGAGTCTATATAGTACGATATAATATTTTACATAATAGCTTATATCAGATAGAATAATTGTTGTTGACATGGTTTTATCATGTTGGTATACTCTCCTTTCATTCGATGTTGCGTTTTGATCTCGTGATATGTTTAACCTTCCCTTTTCTTTGTGTCTGCAAGTTTCCTCTGTGATTATTTCAATAATTTAGTATTTGGTTTAGTGACATCAATTGTGTACTTGTTTTTGACAAGGAGGATTTATGGCTGTTGGACGAGTGCTTAACTCCAGGCGGGTGAGATCGTTTGCCAAGTTCCCTGAAGTGGTGGGGGTGCCTGATCTTATTCAGGTTCAGGTCAGTTCCTTTCGTTGGTTTCAGGAGGAAGGGCTACGGGAACTTTTTAATGAGGTTTTTCCTATCAGAGATTATACTGGCAATAGGTTAGAATTGAGATTTGTCGGTTACAAGTTTCGCGAGCCGCATCATTCCGTAGCTGAGTGCTTGGAGCGCAATATGACTTATTCTTCTCCTCTCTATGTTACGGTTCATTTACTTGTTAAGGAAACAGGAGAGATTAAGGAGCAGGAGTTATTCTTTGGCGATTTTCCATTAATGACAGACCGGGGAACGTTTGTTATTTCTGGAGCGGAACGGGTGGTTGTTAGCCAGATAAGTCGTTTCCCTGGGGTATATTTTACTCTGGAGCGGGATTCTGTGAGTGGACGTGAGTTGGGGTATGCCAAACTGGTGGCTGAGAGGGGCGCATGGCTTGATTTTGATACCTCCAACCGGGATGTGATTTCTGTCAAGTTGGGGGGGAAACGAAAGATACCTGTTACCACTTTGCTTCGTGCTATAGGCTCTGGGCTTGATGGTGACATTATCTCCCTTTTTCAGGATGTGGATGACTCAAATGAACACCATTTTATTCGTTCTACTCTGGAGAGAGACCCTGCGATTAAGGATAAAAGCTCTGCGCTAGTAGATATTTATCGCAAGCTGTCTGCAGGGGAACCTCCCAGCCTTGATAGTGCGGAAACGTTGTTAAAGAATTTTCTATTCAATCCTAAGCGATATAGCTTGGGTAAAGTTGGGCGGTACAAGCTAAATAAAAAGTTAAGGGTTGATGTTCCTGAGGATTATGTTGCCTTAACTCCTGCTGATATACAGCAGATTGTGCGCCATATCATCTTGCTTAACAATGGGAAGGAGACCCCTGATGATATTGACCACCTGGGGAATCGTCGGGCCCAAACAGTAGGGTTTCTGATACAGAAGCAATTTCATGTTAGTCTGCTACGATTGGAGAGAGCTATCAAGGAGCGGATGAGTATTCTGGGACCTGATGTTGCAACTCCTGCCAATGTAATTAATATCCGGCCTGTGGTAGCAGCCATGAAGGAGTTTTTTGGCCGGTCGCAGTTGTGCCAATTTATGGACCAGACCAATCCTCTAGCTGAATTAACTCATAGGCGGCGCTTGTCTGCCATGGGGCCTGGGGGTCTTTCTCGAGAAAGAGCTGGTTTTGAGGTTCGTGATGTGCACCATTCCCACTATGGCAAGATTTGTCCTATAGAAACGCCAGAAGGTCCGAATATTGGCCTCATTGGCTCTTTAGCCACTTATGCTTCCATCAACAAGTATGGTTTTCTGGAAACCCTATATCGCAAAGTGATCCATGAAGTGTCCAGTGCAGGGCAGGATTTGCAGGGGAGAATGCTTCAACAGGATGTAGTGGATAATAAAGGAGAGATTATTGCTAAGTCTGGGGATATTGTATCCGAAGACTTAGCACGAAAGATATCTTCATTTCCTGAGTTTTCTGTGAAGGTCGTCCCCTTTGTATCTCGTGGTGCGTCCCGGTTAACGGCTGACGAAGAGGAACAGTATAGTATTGCGTCTGCTAATACCCTTTTGAATGATAGGGGCGAGTTTACCGAGGATCGCATTGAGGTTAAGATGGGTAGCAAATATTGCAAGGAATCGGTGGACAGTGTCGATTATATGGACGTTTCACCCAAACAAATATTCAGTGTATCTGCTTCACTCATTCCATTTCTGGAACATGATGATGCTAATCGAGCCTTGATGGGTTCTAATATGCAACGTCAGGCAGTTCCTTTGTTATGTCCCCATGCCCCTATAGTTGCTACTGGAATGGAGGGCGAGGTAGCCAAATATAGTGGACAGGCGATATTTGCTCCGAGCGATGGAGTGGTGACTTCAGCAACAAGTATGGAAATAGTGGTTGAAGATACAAAGGGGAAAGATTATTCTTTTCAACTCAGTAAGTTTGTCAGGACTAATCAGGGTACATGTTGTAACCAGTATCCCATAGTGAGTAAAGGAGACAAGGTTACTAAGGGACAAGCATTGGTGAGCAGTTCCTCCACAGATAATGGGGAGCTTGCGCTGGGACAGAATCTTATCATGGCTTTTATGAGCTGGCGGGGATACAACTATGAAGATGCTATCATCCTTAGTGAAAGGCTGGTAAAGGATGATGTATACACCTCAGTTCATATTGAAAAGTATCAGATAGAAGCGCGTGTTACTAAATTGGGGCCAGAGGAGATCACCAGAGATATCCCTAATGTTAGCCTCGAAAGTTTGGCTAATCTTGATGAAGATGGGATTGCGTATATTGGCGCTGAAGTGAGGGCTGGTGATATTTTGGTGGGGAAGATTACTCCCAAGGGAGAAACAGAGCTTTCTGCAGAGGAAAAGCTACTCAGGGCCATCTTTGGAGAGAAGACTCGGGAAGTGAAGGATAATTCTCTTAGGGTGCCTCCTGGTGGTTGGGGAAGAGTGATTAATACTAAGGTTCTTTCTCGTGAAAAGCATGATGATTTAGCGCCTGGTGTTAAGCAGCTGGTGCAGGTTTGGGTGGCGCAGAGGCGCAAGATCTCAGTTGGTGACAAGATGTCAGGCAGGCATGGCAATAAAGGGGTTGTCTCAATTATATTGCCTGAGGCGGACATGCCATTTTTGCCTGATGGTACTCCAGTAGATATTATTCTTAATCCTCTGGGTGTTCCATCTCGCATGAACATAGGGCAGGTGCTTGAATCCCATCTGGGATGGGCTGCTTATTTATTTGGATTTAAGGCGATTACTCCTATTTTTGATGGGGCGGACACGCTTGATATTGAGGATGCTCTGGCTAGGGCTTGGATAGCATGGGAAGCGGGGGCAGTTAATGTGAGCCCTCATGTTCACGATGTTGTCGATATGAAAAAGGTGGAAATATGGCTTGCCGAACGCGGTTTCTCTGCCGAGGAGATATTCGATGAGACACAGAAGGGGAAAGCCAGAAGTGCCTCTCTCCGCCTGTGGCTGGAAGACTTGGGGATAGAGACAATAAATATGAGTGATGCTGAGGTTGAGAAGCAGTCACAACAGTTTTATGAAGAGCGCAAGCTTTACCCTCCTATTTTTGGCAGGATGCCTCTCAGAGATGGAATAAGTGGAGAGGTGTTCGATCAACCTGTGGTTGTAGGCAATGTTTATATGATGAAGTTGATACATCTTGTGGAGGATAAAGTACATGCTCGTTCTACTGGCCCTTACTCGTTAATCACGCAACAGCCTCTAGGCGGCAAGGCCCAATTTGGCGGACAGAGGTTTGGAGAGATGGAGGTGTGGGCTTTAGAGGGTTATGGAGCTGCGCACACGCTTCAGGAGGTGCTCACCGTCAAATCGGATGATGTAAGAGGGCGAGCCAAGGCTTATGAAGCTATTATTAAGAACGAGGATATTCAGAACCCTGGGGTTCCTGAAGCGTGCAAGGTTTTATTTATGGAGCTGCGGGCTTTGGGCCTCTCTGTGGAATTGCTTAGTGAGAAAGAAGAGGAATTTAATCTATTTAGTGATGTCGCACCAAAACTTGGGGAACGGAATATGATCAAAGGTGATAAGAATGGTGGAATTTGAAGATATTAAGGGTATTAGAATAAGTCTTGCCTCCCCTGAACAGATCAGGAGCTGGTCTCATGGTGAGGTGACTAAGGCGGAGACGATAAATTATCGCACATTGAAGCCTGAGAGGGATGGGCTTTTTTGTGAGAGAATTTTTGGTCCAGTTAAGGACTATGAGTGTCATTGTGGCAAGTATAAAAAGAAGCGATATGCTGGTATTACATGTGATAAGTGTGGGGTTGAGGTAGCTCCTTCAAGTGTTCGTAGAGAACGGATGGGACATATTGAATTAGCTACACCTGTTGCTCATATCTGGTTTACCAAGCTTGTTCCTAGTCGGCTTGCTCTTATTCTTGGCATTTCGCCTAGAGATCTAGAGCGAGTTATCTATTTTGCCCAACATATTATCATTTCCGTTAACAGAGAAGCCTGTGATGATCAGATCCACCAGATGGAGGAGGAAGTAGCTCGGAAGATTAGTGAAAGTGAAGAGCAGGTAAGCAGGGAAGTGGAGGAACTCAAGGAGAAAGCTGGTTTTAATGAGGATGATGAGTCTGTAGTTAAGGAAATAAATCATATACGCGCTAAGTTTGTAGAACAGAAGGAAGGGTTTGTGGAGGATCTGAAGGTTAGAAAAGATGAAATAGATAAACTGCAGCCCCTGAAACTGCTTAGTGATGAGAGCAGAAGAGAGTTAGTAAGTAAGTATGGTGTTATTTTCCATTCTGGCATTGGAGCTGAAGCTATTTTGGAGATCTTGAAGCAGATCGATATAGAAAAGCTATATCAAGACTTGTTGCAGGAAGTGGAAGTTGTGTCAGGAGAACGTCGCAAGAAGACTATAAAGCGGTTGCAGTTGGTTGAAGCTCTCAAGCGTAGCGGCAATAAGCTTGATTGGGTAATTCTGACTGTGCTTCCAGTATTGCCTCCTTCACTTCGGCCTATAGTTCAGCTGGACAATGGCCGTTTTGCCACCAGTGACCTTAACGATCTTTACCGAAGGGTCATCAATCGTAATAACCGCCTTCGCCGCCTTATGTCTCTGGGAGCGCCTCAGGTTATTATTCGTAACGAGAAACGTATGTTGCAAGAAGCTGTTGATGCGCTTATTGATAATGGCAGGAGAAGACCTGTGGTCACCAATGGCAATAAGCATCCGTTGAAATCTCTTGCAGCCATGTTGAGTGGTAAGCAGGGGAGATTTCGGCAGAATCTTTTGGGGAAAAGGGTAGATTATAGTGGCCGCTCGGTTATTGTTGTTGGTCCCCAACTTGAGTTGCATCAATGTGGTTTACCCCGTCATGTGGCCCTTGAGTTATTTAAACCTTTTGTTATGCGAAAATTAATAGAAGCTGGTTATGCTACCAACTTAAAGAGTGCCAGACATCAGGTGGAGAAGGTAAGCCCTGAGGTTTGGGGATTGCTCAATGATGTCGTTAAAGAACGCCCTGTATTGCTAAACCGTGCTCCCACATTACATCGCTTGAGCATTCAGGCCTTTGATCCCGTCTTGATTGATGGTAATGCTTTTCAGCTCCATCCACTGGCTTGTGCTGCCTTCAATGCTGATTTTGATGGTGATCAGATGGCAGTTCATGTTCCTTTGTCCCGTATGGCAGTTAGAGAATCCAAGGAGCATATGCTTAGTGTACATAACATGTTGTTGCCCAGTAATGGTGAGCCTGTGGTATCGCCTACCCTGGATATGGTTCTTGGATGTTATTATCTCACCCGTATGGTGGATGGGGTTAAGGGTGAGGGGAAAGCCTTCGGCAATTTTGCTGAGGCTAGGCTAGCTTATGATCTGGGAGTTATTGATCTTAGTGCTAAGGTTATGGTGCGTGATAAGGACAGGCAGGGGGAGAGGATAGACACTACTGTGGGGCGAATATTGTTCAATGATGCTCTACCACCAAAGCTACGTTTTTTTAACAATGTTGTGGATAAAGGGACCTTGAAAGAGTTGGTGTCCAAGAGCATTCGTCTACTTGGAAACGAAGTGACTGCTGTGGCGCTGGATGCCATCAAACGAGTAGGTTTCAAGTATGCTATGCAATCAGGTACCTCCTTCTCTATGGACGATGTTGAGGAACCCGCGGATAAAACTCAACTTATTGCTGAGGCTGATAATAGGGCTGCCATAATCGAAAACAGCTTTAATCGTGGTGAATTGAGTGATAGTGAGAGATATGAGAGTACTGTTAGGGTGTGGTTGGATACGATAGATAGGGTTACTGAAGCTGTGTCTCAATCTATGAGTCCTCGTAGCGACATTTACATGATGGCTACATCGGGAGCTAGGGGGAACATCTCTCAGGTAGCCCAGATGGCTGGGATGCGTGGCTTAATGACCGATCCTTCAGGGAAAATCATAGATTTTCCTATAAAGTCCAGTTTCCGCGATGGGTTATCTGCCATGGAATACTTTATATCTACTCATGGCGCACGTAAAGGACTGGCTGATACCGCGTTACGGACATCTGATAGTGGGTATCTCACAAGACGATTGATAGATGTAGCGCAAGATATCATTATTACGGAGAAAGATTGTGGCACGACGCAAGGGATCTGGATATCCGCAGGAACAGAGGATGCTTCCCTGCCTTCCTTTGGAGAGAGAATCATTGGGTATCTAGCTGCAGCTGAAGTTGCTGATCCTGAAACTGGCGAAGTCATAGTTAATCGCAATGAGGAGATTGATGAGGAGAGGGCTAGGCACATTCTTGATGCTGGTGTGACTAAGGTGTATGTACGATCACCACTTACTTGTCGCTCGCGTTTTGGTATTTGCCAGTATTGTTATGGCAGGGATCTGTCTAAGTTGAACCTTGTGGAAAAAGGGGTAGCTGTGGGTATTATTGCTGCTCAGAGCATTGGAGAGCCAGGAACTCAGCTTACCTTGCGCACGTTTCATACAGGAGGTGTTGTTGGGATTGATATCACCAGTGGTTTGCCCCGGGTCAGTGAGCTCTTTGAGGCCAGAACGCCTAAAGGCGTAGCTATTATGTCTGAGATCGATGGTGTGGTCCAGATACTTGAAGCCGATGAACAAAAGACAATTAGAATTGTGAGTTCAGAAGTTTACTCTGATGAACATATCTTGCCCCCTGGCGCTGAAGCTGTTGTCGTTGATGGACAGGAGGTTAGTGTTGGTACTCCTTTGTTCTCTCTGGGGGAAGCGGCAACGCAGGATGTTAAGAGCTTACCCGTGGCAATGGGGGGGGATGAAGGGACGTCGAAAGCTGCTGGTCGAGTTAGTATTGAGGGGGATCATATTTATATCAAATATGAAGAGAAAGAGGAGAGGGAATATAAGGTTCCTCATGGTGTGCGTATGCTTGTCCAATCGGGGAGTGAGGTGAGAGTGGGGGAGCAGCTTACGGAAGGAGTCCTTGACCCTCGAGACGTGCTACGTGTCAATGGACGGGAAGCAGTACAGCATTATCTGGTTGATGAGGTTCAGAAGATATATCATTCTCAGGGCGTGAACATTCATGATAAGCATATCAGTATCATTGTTCGTCAGATGCTGAGTAAGGTGAATATTATTTCCTCAGGAGATACAGGGATGTTGCCTGGTGAGGTGATTGACCGCTTTGATTATGAAGATGTGAATGCCAAGGTATTAGCTGAGGGAGGAGAGCCAGCGACAGCACAGGCTATTCTCTTAGGCATAAGCAAGGTATCGCTGGGTAAGGAGAGCTGGCTGGCTGCAGCCTCTTTTCAGGAGACGGGGCGAGTTCTTACCAATACGGCCATTATGGGCAAGGTAGATCGACTTCGTGGCATTAAGGAGAATGTCATTCTGGGCAAGTTTATTCCGTCTCAGGTTTTAGCTAAGGAGGAGATTGAAGAAGCGAACCTTCAGTTGGATCAAGGGCTGTGGGTTGAGGAGGGAACATCTCTCGATCAGGGGGGAAAAGAGTAGATGCGAATTGTTTCAGGCAAGTCGTCCCCTGAAGAGGTTTCCAATGAATCTGATCTTCGTCCTAGGCGTTTCAGTGAATTTATTGGTCAGGAAAAGGTTAAGCATAACCTGAAGATATCTATCGTTGCTGCTCAGAAGAGAAAAGAGGCTTTGGATCACGTCCTCCTTTATGGGCCTCCTGGCTTGGGAAAAACTACACTTGCCTATATTATTGCTGCGGAGAAGGGAGTCAACATCAGGGTTAGTTCTGGCCCTGCCATAGAACGCACAGGGGATCTGGCGGCGATAATTACCAGCTTGCGCGAGTCAGACATTCTGTTTGTGGATGAAATTCACCGGCTCAGCCATGTTATTGAAGAAAAGCTCTATCCCTCCATGGAGGATTTTAGGTTTGATATCTTCTTAGGCAAGGGGCCTAAAGCTCGAAGCCTTCGTTTGTCACTACCTCATTTTACCTTGATTGGAGCTACTACACGGTTTGCATTGGTGAGCCCTCCACTACGAGATAGGTTCGGAGCTATATATCATCTGGGTTTCTATGAGAAGGCGGCAATAAAAGAAATTTTGCAACGTTCTGCTGATATTCTTAAGATTCCTGTGGTGGATGAGGGTTTAGAGTATATTGTCCAACGTAGCCGGGGTACCCCGAGGGTGGCTAACCGGCTGTTGAAAAGATTACGAGATTATGCTCAGGTTGTGGCGGAGGGGGTGCTTACTGAGGATGTGGTTAGAGAAGGGTTTTCCAAACTGGGGATAGATTCTATGGGACTGGATGATATTGACAGGAGGGTACTTTACACCATAGTTGACAAATTTGCTGGTGGACCTGTAGGGCTGGATACTCTTGCCGCAGCTACCAGCGAAGATTCTAATACCATCACTGATGTCTATGAGCCTTACTTGCTGCAGCTAGGTTTTATGGAGAGGACCCCGCGTGGTCGCATAGCTACACGCTTGGCTTATGAGCATCTTGGCATACCTTACACTGGAGATTCATCATCTCAGGTGGGCTTGTGGAATTAGTGCTGCGCTTGCGATTTGATCTGTAGGAAAACTGGGCTGAGTAAGCCTGCCACCGACAGAAATAGCATAGACCATCCCCAGATACCTATGCTCTCCCCTTTTATTAAAACTGCTGTAGCTAAAATTATAGCTGATGGAACTAGCAAGGCTATAGCCTTGTATTGTCTTGATCTCACGCGAATGGCAACCACTGTCGCTAGTGCTAGTGTGAGAAAACTTATCATTATCCATGGAGAGTTTGTAGACAATTGTGACACAGGTATGTTGCCTAATGTCGGTTCGCTTGGTGGTCCCATGTTCAGTAACCAAGTTAAGCTTATAGGCAGAGGTATAAGCATCATCGAGGCATATAACCAATCACGATTTGCTGTTTGTCTGATGATGTAAGCGATGATAAATAATCCCAGAGGGATATAAACCAATGCTGCTGTCCAGGCCCATTTTTGCGGTAGAGTGATGAGCAAGATGCCTGTGAGGATAACCGGCAGTAGGTAGTAGCCTAACCAGGGAAAGAGCCACATCGGTTTGCCTTGCCACCAACCGTAAATTGCGACGCAGACAGTAGTTAGCAATATGCCTGAAAGACAGACCAGGTTTTGCAGATAATAGGAGGCGAGAAGTGAAGCGACTAGTATGTGAGGCAAAGATGCATAGAAAGCTTCTTGCCAAGTGCCTTGTCCATGTACCTGATATAATTGCTGTGTAATTAATTTTGCTGAACCAAAGGAGAGTGTAGCAACTTCAATCGCTTCCTTTTTGCTTAACCCCTCTTTCTCTAGTTCTTGAGTTTTATCTTCCAGGTGAGTGTAAATCTCTTCAGTTACATCGCCCTTTACTACTGAGTCTACGCGGAAGTTTGACCTGATGCTGTCCAGATAATCATCGAGTCTGCTTGTCATTGTTGTCCTAGGTTGGCTCTGGCTGTATGATTGCCTTTATTGCCGCAGAGAAATTTTGCCAGGCACTCAGTCGGTTGGTCAGAGACTGCTGTCCCTTTTTAGTTATGGTGTAGTATCGCCTCTTCTGTCCGGAGGGTAATTTACGCCAGCTGCTTGTTATGAGCTTGTCTTTTTCCAGACGATGTAGGGCAGGATATAGTGTTCCTTCCCTGAATTGAAAGTAACCATTGCTTCTTTCTTCTAGTTCCTTAATAATCTTGTACCCATATGTGGGCTGGCGGGCGATGATGTGCAACAACAGTGGTTCGGTATTTCCTTTTAGTAATTCGCGTTGATAATTCATGCCTGTTAACCTCTATATTTTACCTTAGCATGGAGTATTTTCGCTGTCAATTGTAGCCAGCAGATATTTGTCATTATTGTCTCCAATAGCTAAAATACTGCGGGTGCAGGGAAGCAATGCGTGAGAATATTTCTATTTGCAGAGTTCGCAGGAAGACTTGCATAAGCTGAGCTGTGATTCCATGTGGAGTTGTTTTATATTGAGGATGGGTTTAGAGGGAAGTAGTTAGCATGTCTGTGTTTGAGAATTTTGCGGAGGTCATCAATGGAACTGAGGAGATGCAGTCTCTTCTTCATAATCTTGAGGAGGAACCAGCCACCCTTCTAGCCAGCATCTGCCGGGAATTTGAGGCAACCGGCCAAGAAGTTCCTGACCATCATTTTAACTTAGCGGGATATTTTGCCGAGGCGGCAATCAAGATGTTGTTATCTGCTGGCATGGTTTCCATGAAGCCAGGGAAGTTTTCTCTTTATGAATATAAACCGACCGAGGCAGGATTGAGATATTACCATGGCATGCTCAGTGAGAAGAAGGGATGAATTGTGTACAGGCTTATTGATACACATGCGCATCTGGATGAGGTAGAGGAACTCGAAGTTGCTATTGAGCAGGCTAGGAAGGCTGGTGTTATTGCTGTGGTAGCTGTGGGGTCGGATTATCGTTCCAACGAAATGATAATAGGCATTTCTCAACGATATTGCCCCTTTGTTTATCCTGCTCTGGGGATGCATCCGGGGAATCTAGCTGGTCTTGAACCATCTGAGATTGATGATAACTTGCGGTTTTTGGAGCAGAACATTGATGCTGTAGTTGCAGTTGGAGAGGTAGGCTTGGATTATGATAAGAGAATACGGAAGGGCGTGTCAAAGGGATTGCAGCAAGATGTTTTGAGGAGCATATTGGCCATAGCCCGAGATCATTCCAAGCCAGTGATAATTCATAGCCGTTATGCTTGGGATGATGCCTTTCGATTGGTTCGCGATGAAGGAATAGAGAAGGCCGTGTTCCACTGGTTCACTGGCCCCTCAGGAACCCTGAGAGACATAGTAGCTGCGGGCTATTTTGTTTCTGCCACTCCGGCGGTTGAGTATCATGCGGAACATAGAAGAGCTATGTGCGAAGTGCCCCTTGATAATTTGCTTTTGGAGACGGATAGTCCTGTCGCTTATGGCAGGGAGATTCGGTATGAGGCTCGTCCTGCTGATGTCTTGAGGAGTCTTGATGCGGTAGCGCAGCTAAAGGGGATGGCCAACGCCACGGTTGCTGAGCAAACGACAAAGCATGCTATTGCTTTTTTTGCTCTGGATATCGTGTTCTGATATAGAGGAGGAATGAACAATGCTATCATCTTTGACAGGTGAAGATAAGTTTCAGAATAACGTCCTGAAGTCGGGGATCCCGGTTTTAGTAGATTTTTGGGCCAAGTGGTGTTCTCCGTGCCTGGCTGCTGAGCCCATGTTAGAAGAGCTTTCTAGAGAGTACCGTGGCAGGGCAAAGTTCACTAAAGTGAATGTTGAAGAAAATACCCCCATCGCTGCCAGATATGGGATTTCTTCACTTCCTAGTATGCTTATATTTAAAAATGGCCAACCTATCAGACAGATTGTCGGCCTCAAGACAAAGGTAGGGATCAGGAAGACTCTCGATAGTATATTATAGCTTAGGAATATTACTGTTAGACAAAAAAGTTATTGATGAAATTGAATTCATCAGGTAGCAGCGCTAGTAGCAAGGGAAACTGTTCTATTAGTATCTTTGCCAATGTAGATTGTGAGATGATTCCTGCTGTACTTGGTATATATTTAGCTACGGCAGCGAGTATGGCGGCGAATAGAATGCTTCCTGCCCCAATGCCGAGAATAAACCCGATAATTCTATCTGCTAAGCCGAGCGGGGTCATACTGGCGAGCCGAGCGATGAGCCATCCCAGCAAACTGGCTACAACCACAGTGGCTACTATGATAATGGCGAAAGCCGCTATGTTAGACCAGTCAGCGCCGCTGGGAGATAGTAGTACTGCCAGTGGCTGGTAGTAGTGGCCTGCCAGGAATATACCTGCTATTAGTCCGCCGAAACCAAAGACTGATCTGATTATCCCGTTCCGTAAACCCAAGAGACCAAAAAAGATGGCAATAATAATAATAGCAATATCCAACCAGTTCATATTTACCTCCACAGCCTGTGATAAGAGGGATAAACTTTCTGTTAATATAGTATAGCGTGCTGTGGGTCTATATTTAAAGAGTTCCGGTATTCCTTCATAGTTTTGCAAGTGGTTGTAGTAATTTGGCTGTAGTGTCAGTCATAGCCTAAAGCATGTCCAAACGCCTGAACCCATCAAGGGGTAGGAAAACGATGATGGTTATGTTCTTATCTGGCGGGCTGTCTATGGATAAGTGTAGACAATAAAACTACCTTTAATGTACACTGCAAAGGTAGGATCAGTCATACTCTATTTCACTTGGTGGATGATTAGTGCAGGCGATTATTCTTGTTGGGGGTAAGGGAACGAGATTACGTCCTCTAACCTGTAATATTCCCAAGGCAATTGTACCTGTATTGAATCGGCCTTTCTTGGAACATTTGCTGCGTTATCTGGGTAAACATGGGATTCGGGATATTGTTCTTGCTATGGGTTATCTTCCTACCTCTATTCGAGATTGCCTGGGTGATGGTAGTCAGCTTGATGTTCACCTAACCTATGTTGTGGAGGAATCGCCTCTGGGGACGGCGGGAGCTGTGAAGAATATGGAGTCATTATTGCAGGGAGCATTTGTCGTACTCAACGGGGATATTCTTACAGAGATAGACCTCACTGATATGATTGGCCGCCATCGCAAAGTTATGCCGCGAGTGACTATGGCCTTAACGCCGGTTGAAGATCCAACCATGTATGGCGTGGTGGAAACCAGCGAGCAGGGGCTGGTAACATGCTTTGTGGAGAAGCCAGGCTGGGGGCAAGTGGCCACGAATATGATCAATGCCGGCATCTATATACTGGACTCAGATATACTGGCGGAGATTCCTGCTGCTACACCATATATGTTCGAACAGGATGTGTTTCCGGCACTGCTCCGGAGGGGGGATCCCATACTGGCTTATCCCTCTGATGCCTGTTGGGTTGATATTGGCACCACAGGGAACTACTTGAAGGCACATCATGACTTGTTAGCAAAACAACATGGACACGAGATTGTTGTTGCAGGAGGGGCTCATATTGATGCCACAGCGCAGATTAAAGGTCCTGTTCTGGTTGGTGCTGGCTCTTGGATAGGGGAAAATGCAATGATTGTTGGACCTGCTGTACTTGGTTCATATTGTAGCATTGCTCATGATGTGGTTATCGATGGAGCACTGCTGTGGGATGGAGTAACTGTTGCTGAAGGTGCTTGTTTGCACAACTGTGTTATTGGCTCCTCCGTTCGTGTCGAAGCTGCTTGTGATATAGCTGATGGTTGTGTCCTGGGTGACCATGTTGTAATCCAGCAGGGGAGCAGGTTGCCTCCAGATACGAGAATATGGCCTGATGGCTGTGTAAATTCAGACAGGGAAATCTAGTCCCAGAATCCCGAAAGGAGGATTCAAGTGATTGGTTTCAATGTCTGAAATGTCGAGTCCCGGTAAATACCATGGCCATCTTGTGCTGATTCACTACTTTAATCACCTTGTTGTCTCTGATAGATCCCCCTGGTTGAATGATAGCAGTTATCCCTTTAGCAGCTGCCAGTTCTGGGCCATCGGGGAAGGGGAAGAAGGCATCGGAAGCCAGAACAGCACCTTGGGCTCTATCGCCGGCAATCTTCAAGGCTATTTCCACGCTGGCTACACGGCTGGGCTGTCCTGCGCCTATGCCCAGCAATGTTTGCCCCTTGGCAATGGTGATGGCGTTGGATTTAACCCCTTTTACTACCTTCCATGCAAAGCGTAGGGCTGAAAGCTCTGTTTCGGTGGGCTCACGATCACTGACGACACGGGGATTGAAGTCGGATTCGGTGAAGAAGTCTGGTATTTGTGCTAGGAAGCCCCCATTGATATGGCGAAATTCCAATTGGTCTTCGCTGGCAGCATTATCTACAGGCAGTTTAATCAGACGCAGGTTCTTTTTCCGTCCCAGCAATTGCAGAGACAGGTCGTGATATCCTGGTGCTACGATTGCGTCGAAGTGCGTTTTGTTTATTTCCTCTGCTGTATCTGGGTCGATGACTCTATTGCTGGCAATCACTCCGCCAAAGGCAGCCACGGGGTCTCCGGAGAGTGCTCCCAAGTAGGCTTGTGCTAGGTTATTATGACTGGAGAGTCCACAGGAATTGTTGTGTTTCAGTATGGCTATTGTGGGAACAGTGAAGTTCTTGAGAATGTTTATTGCGGCATCAATATCGAGTAAATTGGTGAAGGATATTTCTGGCCCGTTGAGTTGTTCTAACTTTGCTAAGATGCTTTGCGGTGAGTTTACATTCTGTTCCAGGTACAGGCTTGCTTTTTGATGTGGATTCTCTCCGTAGCGCAGCATGCGGTCTTTCTTTAGTGCAATGGTCATTTCTTGGGGGAATTTTTCTTGGCGGAGGTATTGTGAGATAGCTGTATCATATATTGCCACATGCTGGAATGCTTTCTGGGCCAAGTTTTTTCTTGTATCTAGATCTATGTTCCCTTGTTTCAGCTTTTTGAGCACTGCGTCGTAGTCTTTGGGGTCCACGATTACAGTGATGGCGGAGAAGTTTTTGGCTGCTGAACGAATCAAGGTTGGGCCACCAATATCGATGTTTTCCAATGCTTCATCTAGGGAAACTTGGCCCTTACTTACCGTTTCTATAAATGGGTAGAGGTTTACCACCACGATATCGATGAGACTAATGTGATGTTGTGCCAGTGCGGCCAGGTGTTGAGAGTTGTCTCTCCGCGCCAGGATCCCACCATGAATTGCTGGATGTAACGTTTTAACCCTGCCATCGAGGATTTCGGGAAAGCCGGTAAGTTCTGTGATGCTGTGTACATTGATATTTACTGCTTCCAATGCTTTTTTAGTTCCACCTGTGCTGAATACCTCGATGCCTAGATCCTGTAAACCCTGGGCAAACTGAGCTATACCCGCTTTATTGGATATGCTAATGATGGCTTTCATTTTCTCTCTCCTTAATCTATGATGACTGGCTCTATTTTCTTCCTGTTGGTTATCTCCCCAATGACTTTGGCTTGAGGTAAAGCTTGGGTCAATCTCTTGGCTTGTTCTGGGGAGCATACGATGGTCATTCCAATTCCCATGTTGAATACTTGGTACATTTCAGACTCATTGATATTTCCCTGTCTCTGGATGAGTCGGAATAATGCGGGCACATCCCATGTGCCTTTATATATATGGGCTGCGAGATCCTGAGGCAGGATGCGAGATATATTTCCGGGGAAGCCCCCACCAGTGATATGAGCTATACCGTGGACAAAGGATAGTAGAGGCTTAAGCTCATGGTAATAACAATGATGGATTTTAAGCAGGGCTTCGCCCAAACTAATACCTAACTCGGGGTAAATTTTGTTTAGAGAAGAGGGATTATTCTCTACGTGGAAAACTTTTCTAACCAATGAGTAGCCGTTGGTATGCAATCCGGAGGATGGTAGTCCAAGGATTATATCGCCGTATCTGATAGAACTGCCATCGATGATGTTTTTCTTCTCCACGACCCCGACGATAAATCCAGCTATGTCATAGCTCCCTCTGGGATAAGTTCCTGGCATTTCAGCTGTTTCACCGCCAATAAGGCTGCAGGGGACATCCCTGCACGCTTGAGCCATGCCGGTAATAATAGCTTCTATTTGCTGGGGTGCTAGTTTCCCCATAGCGATGTAGTCGAGGAAGAACAAAGGCTCAGCCCCACAACATAGGATATCGTTGACGCTGTGGTTGACAATGTCGGCACCCACAGAGTTATGCCTGTCCAGTAGCGAGGCTATTTGGAGTTTGGTGCCGACCCCGTCAGCACTGGAGACCAGCACGGGCTTTTGATATTCCTTTAGTTGAAACATGCTGCCAAAGAATCCTGATCCGATGACCTCAGGCCCAAAAGTAGATTTAGTCTGTTGTCCAATAAATTGCCCGATGCGCTCTGCTTGCTGGAGGTCGACGCCAGCCTGGGCGTAGGCTTTAGCTGCTGATTTCACTGAATTCCTTGAGTTCTGATGTCTCTAGGGATAATTTATCCATCTCGATCTGTATGGGAATGGGGTACTCTCCAGTGAAGCAAGCCAGGCAGAAGATATCTTTGGGCAGGCCGATGGCGCGGACCAAGTTTTTCACGCTGAGGAAACCCAGAGAATCAGCACCAACATAATCCCTAATTTCGGGGATGGTTTTGTTAGCTGCGATGAGCTCCCATTTCCGTGCCATGTCCACGCCAAAAAAGCAGGGATAGCGAATCGGTGGAGCACAGATGCGCAGGTGCACTTCTGCAGCACCATCTTTCTTTAGCAGACTAACCACATGAGGGGTGGTGGTGCCTCTAACGATACTATCATCCACTACAACCAGCCTCTTACCAGCAATTATCTCCGTGAGGGGATTAAATTTTAGCTGTACCCCGAGGTCTCGTAAGTGCTGGTTGGGCTCAATAAATGTTCGCCCTACATATCTGTTCTTGAGTAATCCCTCGGCATAAGGAATACCCGATGCATGGGAGTAACCGATGCCGGCGGAGGTGGCGGAATCTGGCACACCGATGACTAGGTCAGCGTCCACAGGGTGTTCTTGAGCCAGCATTTCTCCCATAGCTTGTCTCGCTGAATATAATAACTTGCCCTGTATGATACTGTCAGGACGAGCAAAATAGATATACTCGAAGATGCATAGTCCTTTTTTCTTACTTTCCTTGTAACTTGATTTCATTCCGTTCCTGTCAATGGTCAATATCTCTCCTGGCTGGACTTCCCTGAGGAACTGGGCTCCGATGTGATCCAGTGCACAGCTCTCTGAAGCGATGGCATAACCACCGTCTATCTTTCCTATACATAGAGGACGAACCCCCAGCGGATCACGCACGGCGATAAGCTTATTGCCAGTGAGAAGAGTCAGAGAATAGGCGCCCTGCAGGCGATTCATAGCGTATTTTATTTTCTCCTCGAGGCTTTTCCTTGAGGAGGATATAATGAGGTTTCCAATAACCTCTGAATCTGTGGACGTGTTGAAGTTATAACCCTGACTATACAGCTCATCATGTAGTATCTTGGAATTGGTGATGTTACCGTTGTGTGCTAGGGCTAGAGTCAGATTTGCTGATTTTACTACTATAGGCTGGGCGTTGGTTGGTTTACTTGAGCCTGTAGTAGAGTAACGGTTGTGTCCGATTCCAATATAACCATTTAGCTTGGCGAGATCATCCTCAGTAAATGCCTGTGATACAAGTCCAGCACCGGTATGCACATCTATCCTGTTGTTGTTCGCGACAGCGATGCCGGCACTCTCCTGCCCACGGTGCTGTAGTGCAAACAGTGCAAAGAATATAAGCTTGCTTACATTCGTTTCCTGAGAGTAAAGTCCAAAGATGCCACAGCTCTCGTGCATAAAAAACTACACTGGTTGCTTGATAACTTGTGGCATTATAACCTTATTTTTCTCCAGGGGTCAATTTACTGCGATGACCAGGCCATGCCCAGACTGGTTTCTATGCAGTTGCTGCTTTTCCTGTGTTATAATGCTGCAATTGTTATCTTAAGGAGATCGTATGTTAATCAAGGAAAGGAAACAGGAGATTACTTCACAATTTAGAATTAAAGAAGGAGATACGGGATCGGCTGATGTTCAGGTAGCCTTGCTTAGTGAGAGAATACGTCAATTGACTGAGCATCTCAAGGTTAATCCTCATGATTACAGCTCCCGTCGCAGCCTGTTTAAGTTGATTGGGCGGCGCCGACGGTTTTTAGCTTATATTGGCAGGGTTGATGTTGAGCGATATCAGTCCCTTATCTCTGTTTTGAAGTTGAGAAAATAGCATGGTCAGATCTTTTGATAAGTTGATAGGGGACCGGCCTCTTAGTATCCAGGTTGGTAAGCTTGCTCAACAGGCTAATGGCTCCGTAGTTGTGCGTTATGGTGATACAATAGTGCTGGTTACTGCCTGTTGCAGCCCCGAGTCCAGGGAAAACCTCAGTTTTATTCCCCTTACAGTAGATTATGAGGAAAAGCTTTATGCTATAGGAAAGATACCAGGCAGTTTTATTCGGCGGGAGGGTAGGCCTACTGAACAGGCAGTGTTAGCTGACCGACTTATTGATCGTTCTCTACGGCCCTTGCTCTCCAAAGAATTTGGCAGGGAGGTTCAGGTAATAGTTACTGTCTTGTCTGCTGATCAGAAGAATGCTCCTGATGTTTGTGCCCTTATTGGTGCCTCGGCGGCGTTAACTATATCTGACATCCCTTTTGCCGGCCCGATATCAGCAGTGCGCATTGGATATCTAGATGGGGATTTTGTATTAAATCCTACCTTGCTTCAGGTAGAGGATAGTTTGATTGACCTGGTTGTAGCTAGCACTGCACAGTCTATAGTTATGGTGGAGGCGGGAGCCAAAGAGGCCTCTGAGAAGATATTAATGGAGGCGATTAAGCTTGGCCATAAAGCCAATCAGGATATCATCCAGCTTCAGAAAGAGTTACAGGAAAGTTGTGGCAAGCCCAAGTTGGAGATTGAGCCCAAGGATGTTGACTATCAGCTTGTTGCTGATGTTACCTCTGCTTTGGAGGGGAAGCTAGAGCAATCTCTGGCGCAATCAGATAGAATACAACGTGGACAAGCTGTCGGGTTGATCAGGAGCGAGCTTGTAAACCGGCTTGGTGAGACTTACCCTCAGGACGATATCATCCATGTTTTTGAATCGCAACTTAAGGCAGCTGCCCGGCAGAGGATATTGCAACAAAGACAACATTTGGATGGTCGTCAGGCAGGGGAAATCCGCCCTATCAGCAGTGAGGTCGGCCTTCTGCCTCGCACTCATGGTTCTGGCCTTTTCTCTCGTGGGCGGACTCAAGTGCTAACTATTGCGACTTTGGGCTCTGTGAGTAGGGAACAATTGTTGGATAATCTGGGTATAGCTGAGACTAAGCGTTTTATGCATCACTATAACTTTGCCCCTTTCTCCTCAGGTGAGGTCAGGCGTAGAGGGACTCCTGGCAGGAGGGAGATTGGGCATGGAGCTTTGGTGGAGCGAGCTATTATCCCTGTGTTGCCTGCTGAGTCTGACTTTCCCTATACTATAAGGTTGGTTTCTGAAGTACTTAGCTCCGATGGCAGTACGTCTATGGCCAGCACATGTGGAGCGACTCTTTCTCTCATGGATGCCGGTGTGCCTATTAAGGCACCTGTGGCAGGCATAGCTATGGGATTAGTTGCTGGTGAAGATGGTGACTATGTTCTCCTCTCCGATATCGAGGGCATTGAGGATGCCTATGGTGACATGGATTTTAAAATTACTGGCACTGCTCAAGGCATCACTGCTCTACAACTTGATATTAAGTTGAAGGGCATGGATAGTGACATCTTGTCTGAAGCCTTGGACCAAGCTCGCCAGGTGCGTTTGGATATATTGGAGAAGATGTCACAGACTATTAGCCACAGTCGTCCTGAACTCAGTCCTCTTGCTCCGAGGATATATAGTTTGAGTATCGATCCCAGAAAGATTGGTATGGTTATTGGTCCTGGAGGCAGAACAATAAGATCCATTATTGATGAGACGAAATCTACCATAGATGTCAAAGATGATGGCACTGTATTAGTTGGTTCTCTAGATGAAGAGGGGGCACAGAAAGCAATCAGTAAAATTGAGTTGTTAATCAGAGAGGCTAAGATTGGTGATATCTACACAGGGAAGGTCACCCGTCTGCTGAATTTTGGAGCCATGGTGGAAATTCTGCCAGGAAAGGAAGGGCTAGTTCATGTTAGTCAGATAGCTGACCATTATGTAGAGAAGGTCAGTGATGTGGTTAAGGTAGGTGATGAACTGACTGTTAAAGTCATTGAGATAGATGACTCAGGTAGAATAAATCTGTCGCGGAAGGCATTGTTTCATGAAAAGCCTTTGGGGGTTTCATCCCGGAGCAGAGGTTCTGCTACCTTCGGGCGTGGTGAGCATAAAGGAACTCGCCGATACAACTAGGGAGACTATCGGCCTAAGTGAAATAAATTGATAGGGAAGTATGTATGGAAGCGATAAGGGTTGTCATCCATGGTGCTCTGGGTAAGATGGGGCGACAGGTTATCGAAGCGGTGGATAGAGAGACAGAATTAAAGGTAGTTGGAGCTGTAGAGAAGAGAGTAACTCAGCAGTATCTTGCCCTGCCTAGTACCTCGGAGTTAGTGCCATTTTCCTCTGATCTGAGCTTCATTCTAGGGAGTTGTCGTCCTGATGTTGTAGTAGATTTTACCAATGCTGAGACTGCTATGTCGGCTGTCAGGATAACAGCGAGGAGACAGGTCAATCTGGTTGTTGGCACTAGCGGGCTCTCTCAGGATAATCTGGATGAAATCGCTGAGTTGTGCCGGGATAATGGTATAGCAGCTCTTGTTGTGCCTAATTTCTCCTTGGGATCCGTGCTGTTGATGAATTTTGCCAGGGTGGCCGCCAAGTTTTTCTCTCATGTAGAGATTGTGGAGATGCATCACGATAAAAAAATTGATGCTCCCTCAGGAACAGCTATAGCTACTGCTAAGGCTATGCTTGAAGCGCGCGGGGAATCCTTTATTTATCCTCGAACGGAAAAAGAGGTGCTTGCCAATGCTCGTGGAGGGCAGATGGGGGGCATCGCTATTCATAGCTTGAGGTTGCCGGGATTTGTGGCAGGGCAAGAAGTTATCTTTAGTGGAGCAGGGCAAACTCTAAGCCTGCACCATGAGGCTGTAAATCGGGAATCTTACATGCCTGGTGTTGTTCTTGCTATTAAAGAAGCAGTTAAGCGTAAGGGGTTGATTTATGGATTGCATACGCTGTTGGATTTATGATGGAAGGAGATGGCAGTGTTAAATGTAGCTGTTGTTGGTGCTACTGGGCTTGTTGGGCAGGAGTTCATCAAGATACTTGAGGAGCGCAGGTTTCCATTGTCATCGTTACGGCTGCTAGCTTCCAAGCGTTCTGCAGGGAAAGAAGTTCTGTTCAATGATCAAGTAGTTGAGGTTGAAGAAGCAAGGCCGGAGGTCTTCCGCGATGTTGATATTGCTCTTTTCTCTGCTGGATCTGATGTCAGCAGGAAGTTGTCTCCCCTAGCTGCCGAGGCAGGTGCGGTCGTCATTGATAATAGCTCAGCTTTTAGAATGGAGCCCACGGTTCCTTTAGTGGTTCCTGAAGTCAATCCTGAAGATATTGAAGGGCATGAAGGGATTATTGCCAATCCTAACTGTTCAACAATTCAGATGGTGGTGGCTCTATACCCCTTGCATAAGGTCAACCCCATTAAACGAGTCATAGTGACCACGTATCAGGCAGTGTCAGGGAGTGGCGCTGCCGCTTTAAGAGAGCTAACCAGTCAGACCAAGCTGATTTTGGAGGGGCGTCGCGTTGTTCCTCATGTATATTCTCATCAAGTGGCCTTTAACGTGTTGCCGGAGATTGATGTTTTTCTGAACAATGGTTACACGGCAGAAGAGCGAAAGATGACGGAAGAAACCCGTAAAATAATGCATGTGAAAGATATGCCGATAGCAGCAACCTGTGCCCGAGTGCCAGTTTATTTTGGGCACAGTGAAGCAGTAAATGTGGAATTTACATTCCCCATGGAGCCAGAGGAAGCAAGGGAAATTCTATCCCAGGCACCCAGCATCAGGGTGCTGGATGATGTTAGCGTTAGTTTTTATCCTCAGCCATGGGCGGCCAGTGGGTCAGATCATGTCTTCGTTGGCAGGATCAGGAAGGATATCTCTTGTGATAATGGATTGGTTATGTGGGTAGTGGCTGATAACTTGCGTAAGGGGGCGGCGCTGAATGCCATTCAGATCGCTGAGGAGGGGGTGAAAATGGGGTGGATAGCATCGCGTCACTCTGAGGTTGTGGGATGAGAGGATTAGGGCGCTTAATAACAGCTATGGTCACACCCTTCGACAGTGAAGGCAATGTTGATTATCAGCAAGCTAAAAAGCTGGCTCGAGCCTTGCTTGATTCTGGTAGCGATGGCGTTTTGGTTTCAGGTACCACGGGGGAATCGCCTACCCTTACCAGGGATGAGAAGCTACGATTGTTTGCCGAGGTAAAATCGGCAGTTTCTGACCGGGGAGTGATTATAGCCGGCACTGGTAGCAACAATACCAGACAAAGCCAGGAGTTAACAAAGGCAGCAGAGAGCATTGGAGTGAATGCCTGTCTTCTGGTTGTTCCTTACTATAATAAGCCGACTCAGAGAGGTCTTTATGAACATTTTAAGGCCATAGCTGAATCCACAACATTGCCGTGCATACTGTATAATGTGCCATCTCGCACAGTTGCCAACTTGGCTGCTGATACTGTAATAAAATTAAGTCTGTTTGATAATATTATAGGGGTGAAGGAGGCTAGTGGTAATCTTCGCCAAATAGCTAGCATTATACAAGGAACCAGGAGTGATTTCTTGGTTTATAGTGGTAATGATGCTGACACCTTGCCTGTGCTATCACTGGGAGGATTTGGTGTGATCAGTGTCGCATCGCACTTGGTCGGATCTCAAATCAAGGACATGATAAATAAGTTTCTTGATGGGCAGACTCAGGAAGCAGGCTTGATGCATCGCCGTTTGTTACCCTTGGTAAACTCTATGTTTGTTGTCACCAACCCGTCGCCTGTCAAATATGCCTTGGGGCATATCGGTTTCCCTGTGGGTGAACCTCGCCTCCCTTTGGTGAAGCCTGATGATAGTTCGGCTAAAGCCATCACAATGGCCTTGGACAATTATAAAATTGACTTGCCTCTCTCCTAGGAGATTACACTCCAGGTAGCAGGTTTCACCTACGTATCACCTGTTCGCGTCTTGGTCCTGTTGATATGAATTTTATGGGACAACCCGAGAGCTCTTCCAGTCTCGCAATATATGCTAGGGCTTTAGCGGGTAATTGTTGAAAACTATGAATGTTTCTGGTTGATGTTTGCCAACCAGGTAGTTCTTCGTAGATTGGCTGACATTGCTTCAGGAGACTTGCTTTACTGGGGAAGTAGTTTAGAATTTCTCGGTTTACTTGATAGCTCGTGCATATTTTGATGGTAGACAAGCTGTCGAGAACGTCAAGATGGGTCAGGGCTGTTGCGTCACAACTGTTAAGTTGTATGGAGAAGCGGGCTGCCACAGCATCGAACCAGCCACAGCGCCGTGGTCTTGCTGTTGTGGCTCCATACTCATGTCCTTTCTCACGCATCAGGTCACCGAATTCACCCTTGAGTTCTGTGGGCATAGGGCCTTCTCCCACCCTGGTGTTATATGCTTTAAACACGCCGATGACATGGTTGATTTCCTTAGGGCCGAGACCTGATCCTACTGCACCTGCTCCAGCAAGCGGTGAAGATGAAGTCACATAGGGATAAGTGCCAAAATCGAGATCCAGTAATGCTCCCTGTGCTCCTTCTAGCAGGATGGAGTCGTTATTCGCTAGTCCTTTGTGAAGGATAGTGCTGGTTTCCTGGATTATGGGGGCCAGTTGCTTCCCGTAATCGCGATATTGCTCGTATGTCTTTTCCAGTGAGACTGGAGCGATGTTGTATATCTTGGTCAGGATTTCATTCTTGATGTCCAGCACTGATTTGAGGTGGTGATAGAAGCTGTTATCGTCTAATAGATCGCCGGCACGAATTCCTATCCTGGCGGCCTTGTCGGCGAAGGCGGGGCCAATTCCGCGACATGTGGTACCTATCATTGCTTGTCCTCGCCTTTTCTCCTCTGCTTTGTCCAGGAGGATGTGATAGGGCATGATGAGATGAGCCCGGTCGCTGAGTATGAGCCGACTGACATCAACATCGTATGCTTGTATCTCAGTTATTTCTTGCAGGAGAATTGCTGGGTTCACCACCACTCCGCTACCGATGATACAGGTTGTCTGGGGATAGAATATGCCTGAAGGTATGAGATGCAATCTAAATTCACCGTAAGGGTTAATTACAGTGTGGCCAGCGTTATCTCCACCAGAGAAGCGCACTACAATATCGGCTTTTTCTGCCAGGGTATCGATTATCTTCCCTTTGCCCTCGTCTCCCCATTGACTTCCTACAATAGCTATGACTGCCATTCTCTATTCCTACTTCCATTTTGCTGCCGCACGAGGATCAATCTCTGAGCTACAGTGATATAAACGAATACTACCAAAACCCATAGGATAATAGGGATTTGATTTATAAGCAAGCCTACGGCGATGACGATAACTCTTTCTGCTCGAGTAAACCATCCAACTTTACACTTTAGCCCTAATCCCTCTGACCTAGCCCTGATATAGCTGGTGAGGAAGGATCCCATTAGTATTGCTAGGATGAGTATAATTTGCAGCATATCTCCATGGGATGCATACTGTATTAGTAGGCTACTCAGTATTATTGCTTCGGATATTCGGTCAACTGTGGAATCAAGGATGGCGCCGAAAGTGGAGCCTCTATTGGTAAGACGAGCCAATGCTCCGTCTAGAATATCACATAGACCTGATACTAGGATTACGATTCCACTGATGAAGAATGAACTGCTGAGAATGAAATAGGCTGCAAGGATATTAAGGGCCAATCCTATAATAGTTATGACGTTTGGTGTTATCCCTGTTTTGTTTAATTGTCTAACCAAAGGAGATGTAATTCGAGCAGAAATGTTGCTACGGAGTTGTTCTAATGTCATAAATTAAGCTGCTCTTATAGAACTATGTTTCATTGCCCTGGGTATCTCGATGATGGCTACTTTGTTTTTCGCTCTTTGCAATCTGAGGCTGATTGTGTCCTGGTAATTGATATAACTCAACTCCATAATTGTTGATAAACGCAAGTTCATTTCTTAAAAATTTGCTTAATGAATGAGGGAACATCCTTCAGTAGTTTTCCTAGAGAACCATCGCTGTATGCTCTTATACTGGTGTAGCAACCTCCACACTGATTGCTCCGTGAGAAATCCTCTGTCATTTCTTTTTGGGTAGAGTATTTTTGGCGATGCATTGGACAAGGAACGAAGGCTCCATCGGGCATTACACAGAAGAATCGTATGCCTGCCTTGCAGTTTGGTGTATATCCCTTTTCAAAGAATTTTATTGTGTCCAGTAAAACAGTTTTGGAGTTTGTTATGTGGTATCCGTTCCCCTTTAGAGTAATAAGCTCTTTGATGGTTTGGCGCAGAAGATTTAGAGAGTCATCTCCGCTCAGACTGTAGTTTTTATCTCCTGTTCGTAAGGCAGTGTATGCGCTGTATGATACAGATACTTTCCACTCCTCAGATTTCTTTGCTATGGATATCAAATCTGGCAAGTTAGCACTGGTGATTGCAGTGTTAAGGATGACGTCCTTATAGCCAAAGTCGGCTATTTTGGGAATGGTTTGCTCCAGGTGCTTATATAAACCTGGGTACCTGCGAAAATCATCATGTCTTTCATCAGGAAAATCAAGTGACACCGAGAATTGGTTAACGCCAGCCTCTCGTAGTTGTAAGTAGTTGTCCTTATTTAGCAATACTCCGTTGGAAACGAGTATGATGTAGGGATTACCCCCATTTTGTTTAATAGCTTTAATTATCTCTATTACATCTTTGCGTAGCAGGGGTTCCCCACCAGAGATTTGGACTACAGGTGCCTTTAATGATCGAGCAAGGCGAGCATACTCGGATGGGGCTATGCGTTTCTCGTTCTTGATGATTCCGCCAAGATCACAGTGTCGGCAATTACAAACACAGGATAGTGTTATTTCATAGGAGACCACTAGTGGTCGATTGGTTATGTAATTATAGATTCCTCTACCTGCTAGCTTTGTCATGTCCTTGATAGACATATTTACCATGTCGCCTTCTTTGAATTAAGCATTTGAGGGTATCCTGATAAGCTCTTCGTATTTTTCACTTACCTTAGTCCAGGTCCATTGCCGTTCCACCAGATCGCGTCCATTTTTTGCTAGTTGCAAGTGCTTAGGCTCGTCGGAGAATAACTCGGTTATTTTTGTAATCATCTCCTTGTTGTTGTTTACCAGGTATCCCACTGGCTCGTTCTGGAAAACGAAACGGTGAGCATAGATATTCTTTACGATGGGCACGGTTCCTGTGGCCATCGCTTCAACCAGGGGTAATCCAAATCCCTCCATTTGGGAGTTGGAGATATAAATGGCACATTTTTCTAACAGTTTAATTTTCTCACCTTCGGTTAAATAACCGTGCATGGTAACATTATCGAAAACAGATAATTGGTTAATCCTTTGTATGATCTCCTTGTGTTTTGGGCCATCGCCAATGATGTGTAACATTACATCAGGAAAGCTTATCTTTATTTGGGGAATAATGTCTATGAGGGAGGTGACCCCTTTCAGTTCGGCTAATCTGCCAATGTAAATTAAACTGTGCTGTAATTTATTCTGGCTAAATTGATAATTCTCGATATCAACCCCATTTCCGACCACTACGATTCTATTTTCAGGGAAACCTTCTTGTATGAAGGTTTTTTTTACCTCGGGATTAATGACTCCAATCTTGTTTAGCTTGAGGATATGAAGTGCGAGTTTCTCCAGGAGCCCGATAGAACGGACTGCGCGTCTGGAGGAGCCATTTACATCCTGGGTGCGGTATAGATGATGAATGACTCCTATTTTAGTTGTCGTGATTGCCTTTTGAGGAACGAGTGTGATGAGGGCCGAAATTAAGAAATTGTTTGCAATTAAAATGTCTGGTTTTTCTTGCCTGATATACTTATAGGTTTCCCGGAAGAAAGATAAATCCCCGATTTTACTCCATCTGACCCACCTGGAATTGCCCAAGCAGATAACCTTCACCCCTTTATATTCCAGTGTATGTTTCTGGTGAACCCCAGGGGAGTTGGGGCATATTACTGTAACATCATAGCTACGCGCCAAGTTTATGGCAACAAATAAAGCATGAACTGAGCCCCCTTCGGTAAAACTGAGTCTTTCATTCTCTATCACCGGAGCTCCGGTGATGTGAATAATAGCTATTTTTTGCCGCATTTGAGCTGGAGCTCAATCTCACATGTTGAACATATACGCACAATTCTTATAGAGAAGGTTTATGTTTTGATTGTGGCCGTGCGCAGGTCAGGCAGTGAAATCGGTCCCTCCTCATCTCGGCCAGCAATGTATGCTTCAGTTTTTTCGTGAGCTTCGGAATCAGAATATTGTATTGGAGGGGATTTCATAAAGTATGATGCTGGAGCTACGATTGTGCCACTCAAGCCTCGATCTAAGGCCAATTTACAGCATCTTACTGCATCGATAACAACTCCGGCCGAGTTAGGGCTATCCCACACCTCCATTTTTAATTCCATATTCAGCGGGACATCTCCGAAGGTGCGACCCTCCATCTTTATATAGCAAAACTTGCGATCATCCAACCAAGGCACGTAATCGCTGGGGCCGACATGAATATCGTGAGGGTCGATCGCATAGTCTAGCTGTGAGGTTACGGAATTGGTTTTGGATATCCTTTTGGATTCCAAGCGCTCTCGCTCCAACATATTGTAAAAATCGGTATTACCACCAAAATTTAGTTGATAGGTGTGCTCTAGCTTGACTCCGCGATCGCGAAACAGTCTGGTTAACACACGGTGTGTGATGGTGGCGCCTACCTGAGATTTGATGTCATCTCCGATGACAGGTAGTCCGTGATCGGCAAAGCGATTTTGCCAGTAGGTCTCACGGGCGATAAAAACAGGGATGCAGTTCACCATGCCGCACCCTGCTTCTAATATCTGTTCTATATACCATTTAGTGGCTTCCTCGCTGCCTACAGGCAGATAGTTAATGACCACATCGGTATGAGTATCCTTGAGTATGCCGACAATGTCGGCAGTTGGTCCTGGGGCGGGGGTAATCATCTGGGAGAGGTATTTCCCCAGCCCATCATGTACCATGCCACGCCTGACACGAACACCTGATGGTGGTACATCACAGAACTTAAAAGTATTGTTGGGAGGAGTATAGATAGCCTCAGACAGGTCTTTGCCCACCTTGTTCTTATCGATATCAAAAGCCGCAACGAAATCGATATCAGAGATATGATAACCCCCAAGGTTTACGTGCATCAGCCCCGGGACGAAGTCGTCCTCACTGGCATCCTGATAATAATGTACTCCCTGTACTAGTGAAGAGGCGCAGTTCCCTACTCCTATGATGGCTACATTTATTTTTCCCATGATCTTTACTCTCCTTTAACGAGTGTATAAACCGACAAAACTAACTATTCCTAGCAAGCCGCATGGTTTGCAGAATCATTCTTACTGAAAGTTTTATAGTTTTGTGATTATTCCTTCGGTATTAAATTTGGTGCCCTTTAATTGTATCTGGTCAACATACTCCATTATAGCTGGGCATGTCAATATATCGTGGTACCCAGGTAGTTCTATCAATCTATGCTGTCCTGTTAACCTGGTCTATCAACTGAAGTATTCTTGTTCCTTTCTCAATGGAATCATCGTAATAGAAACTGAGCTGGGGTATGCGTCTCAATCTTACGCGGGATGATAACTCCCTGCGCAAGAAACCAGAGGCAGCGTTGAAACCCTCTAGCATGTATTTGGCGTCATCTATATCTCCTAGAACACTGACGTGTATTTTGGCAAATTTAAGGTCAGGTGATATAGATACTTCAGTTACTGTGATTAGATTGCTCAATCTGGGATCACAGACCTCACGCTCAAGCAGGTCGCTAATTTCTTGCTTGACCAGCTTACTTAATCGCTCGATACGCCTAGACATTTCAACCTGTTGGGAAATGGGAAATATGACTTATGTTGCCTTTTCTTGTTTATAGATCTCAATGATATCACCAACTTGAAAATCGTTAAGTCCTTCTATACCTATGCCGCATTCGAAACCAGTGCTTACCTCTTTGACATCTTCCTTGAAACGCTTCAAGCTGGATACTTTAGATTGGTAAATCACCTTGCCTTGATGTAATACCCTGGCTTGGGCATCTCGTAGCATCTTTCCTTCTTTTACATAAATTCCAGCAACTTTATTCTTTTTTCCACTGGTGTAGACAGCTCTCACCTCGGCTTGTCCTATGATCACTTCTATATAAGTGGGCTCCAGTATTCCTTTGAGAGTCTTCTCTATATCCTCTACCAGCTTGTAAATGATATCGTAGTGATGAATGCTAACCCCTTCTTTATCAGCCATCTGTTGTGCCCCAGGTGTAGGACGAGCATTAAAACCAATAATTATGCCACCTGAGGCAGAAGCTAAAAGCACATCGCTCTCTGTGATATTGCCGCTAGCAGCATGTATGATATTTACCCTGGTCTTTTCTGTACTTGATTTCTCAATGGAAGTTTTTATGGGCTCAATGCTACCCTGGACGTCTGTTTTCAGGATTACAGTAATTTCTTTCACCTGTTCCTTGCTTATCTGGCTGGAGAGTGACGTTAAGCTCATGGGAGCAGTGGTAGATGTAGCCCTGCTTTCCATCATGTCCCGTGCTATATGTTCACTGGAAACGATGCTGAAGGTATTTCCAGCTGTGGGTATCCCATTCATACCCAGCACCTCTACCGGAGTTGATGGCCCTGCTTTCTTTATCTGGTCTCCATGATCGTTAAACATGGCTTTGATTTTCCCCCAGGTATTACCCGCCACAACAACATTACCTTTTTCCAGGGTGCCATTCTGAACCAGGAGAGTTGCCAGAGGCCCCTTATTTTTACTTAGTTGAGCTTCAATTACCACACCTGTCGCAGGCTGCTTGGGATTAGCCTTTAATTCTAAGATGTCAGCAACCAGAAACAAGTTCTCTAGCAAGTCAGAGATACCTTGTTCCTCTTTGGCTGATAGTGGAACACAGATGATGTCTCCTCCCCATTCCTCTATTGTCAGGCCCAGGCTATTCAGCCCCTTTTTGACCATATCCACGTTGGCATTAGGTTTGTCAATCTTGTTGATGGCTACCACTATGGGAACACCTGCTGCCTTAGCGTGGTTTATGGCCTCTATTGTTTGTGGCATAATGCCATCATCGGCGGCAATCACCAGGACAACGATATCAGTTACATTTGCACCATGAGCTCTCATTGCGGTAAAAGCTTCATGTCCAGGTGTATCCAAGAAAGTTATTTTACGTCCATTTATTGTAGCCTGGTAAGCACCGATGTGTTGTGTGATCTCACCTGCCTCGTGGGCAGTGACATGGGTTTTTCTGATGGCATCAAGTAAAGTTGTCTTGCCATGATCTACGTGCCCCATGGCAGTGACTACCGGTGGTCGGGTCGAGAGATTTTTCTTCTTCTGAATCTCATGAGGAGAGGCAACTCTGGATGTTATCTTATGCTTCGCTGTGTATCCGAACTCTGAGGTTATTTCCGCTGCAGTATCGTAATCAATTATTTGATTGACATTGGCCATGATGCCGTGGCGCATCAGTTGCTTAATAACCCTGACCGGCTCTATGTCCAGTTCGATGGCTAGCTGTTTTACTGTTATAACTGCAGGGAGCTTGACCTGAGGCAGATCAGTAACCTTATTCCCTCCCTGATTATTAGTTGTTTTGCTGGGACTCAAACCAATCTCCTTATACCTTGAATAACTCTTCACCGTAATCTAGCAAGGCCTGCTGGTTGTCAGGGCTAAGTTTGACTTGCAAGGCATGTTCCAGGTATTTTCCCCCTATTCCTTTTGCCCAGCAAGCACCTTGCATGCATATGTAAGCTCCTCTCCCAGGTTCCCTGTGTGTTGGGTCTACTTTGATGATACCATCTTTGGTTGCTATCAACCGAATCATATTCCTCTTTTCCTTAACCTGTCTGCAGGCGATGCAGGTACGTAGTGGCATATGTTTATTCTTCGTATTCGTCATTATCCTTTGGGTAGTGGGATTTTTGCTTCTTTAGAGCAGTCCTCTTTTTAGGTTTGGTCTTTTTACCCTTGCTAATGTCTGTTGTTGTCCTGTCATGAAGGATGTCTTCGGCAAAACGTATTTGGCCTTGTTTTTCGGGATTATCTGATGGGGCTTCAGAGGTTAAGCTGAGCTCATTGTTGGTCAGAAGGCCTTCAGTTTCAGCTATTGCCTGCGAGTTTGCTGTTTCATCCTCAGTTATAGGCTCTTCGTTGGTTTTGACTGCTGCCGTCCAAGCCGCAGCTGTTTGTTCTTGTAATCTTTCTTGTTCTGCAGCGGCAGCGGAGGCGCTCTTGATATCGATGCGCCATCCTGTGAGGCGGGCCGCCAGTCTGGCATTTTGCCCATCCTTACCGATAGCCAAAGACAGCTGCCTATCAGGAACGATCAAGATAGCAGTATGGTTAATGTTGTCCAGTTCAACGCTTGTTACTTGAGCTGGCTTAAGTGCGTTGGGAATGAATATCTCGGGGTCGATGTTCCATTGGATTATGTCTATTTTTTCCCCATTCAACTCCTTAACGATGCTCTGTATTCTGATGCCTCTGGGGCCGATACAGCATCCGACAGGATCGATATTTTCCTGGGAAGTTGATACTGCAACCTTGCTCCGGTATCCTGGATCGCGGGCTATTCCCGTTATTTCCACTATCCCGTTATGAATCTCAGGAACTTCTAACTCTAGTAGTCGGCGCAGTAAATTAGGGTGAGTGCGTGAGACTATTGTTTGTATCTCTTTACTTCCCTTATTAATCTGCAGTAGATAAAACTTTAGTTGTTGGCCAGTATGATAATGCTCATTACTTATCTGCTCGCTGGAAGGAAGTATTGCCTCTGTTCGGCCTACTCTCACGTAGACCTGTTTGGGATCAATGAACTGGATTGTTCCTGTAAGGATTTCTCCTTCTTTGTTAGCAAACTCCTCATATGTTGCGTGGTACTCCGCCTCACGTAACCGCTGGGAGATTACTTGGCGTGCTGTTTGAGCAGCAATACGTCCGGCATTCTTTGGTGTCGCCTCAATTTCTACGATGGTGCCGATCTGAACATTATCTTGCAGGGTCATGGCTTCGGACAATGATATCTCCTTATGAGGATTTGTAACTATTTCTGTCACAGCTTTTTGGATATAGACCTTGATGTTACCTGCTCCAATATCGAATTTAACCTTGATATCATCGTCGGGAGCGAAGGCTTCCTTCTTATAGGCTGAGACCAACGCAGATTCCAGCACGCCTAACACCACCTCTCTGGGCAATCCTCTTTCGGTAGCAAGCTGGGAAATAGCGGCCATGAACTCAGTCTTCATTTTCATTAGATTTCCTATTTCTTAACTAATAAAAAAAGTGGGCCACCCCACTTAGAAAACCCCTTCTCCTTTTGTTTGTAAAGTAGCATATGTGGAGTAGTAATGCAAGCTTGGGATTAATGAAAGATATCATGGGGCATTCATAGCTATGTCTCCAGGACGCTGGTGTATCAGGAGGAGTACTGTTGTTACCGAGATGGATTGTGTTCTCCTCAGGAATACAGGTTATTGCAACTAATTTCGAGGGGTGGAAACCTGTCCTGAGTATGCTTAATGCAGTGCAAGCTCAGGCCTTGCTGCTATCCAGGTAAATATTGTAGCCATCGCTGCTTCCTCGATCCTCAGCTTGTGTTGGGCACCTTGGATTATAGCCAGATCTTTGGGTTCAAGTGCTCTGTGATATAGCCTGCGGGCATCTCCTACAGGTATCGTCTCATCGGCATCTCCATGGATTAGAAGCAGAGGACGTGGTGAGATCTTATCTATACAGCTGATAGGTTTTATGTTCTCAAAGCCTCTTACCCATCCTGATATGGAAGAGGGAAAGTCTTTGCTTCGTATGGCTCCAATATCACGGAAATGTTGAATTGCGTCCAGAGCGTTTTTTCTATTGACCAGAGAAGTGAAGTCGGCGGGACAGGCACAGCTTATCACGGAGGATATTCTGGCATCATGGGCGGCAACGTGCATGCTGATTGCTGCTCCAGCGCTAAATCCTAAAAGACAGAGGCTAGTAATCTTTGTTTCCTTCTGCCGATAGAGGTAGTTTATTGCCCCCTGTAAATCGTGGGCCCAGCCTGCCATATCCAGGTCGCCCTGACTTTCTCCGGTTCCCCTGAAGTTAAAAATCAGGGTGGTAAATCCAGCATCAGAGAATCTTTGTGCCAGCAGAGAGTAGCCATTATCTCCAGCATTATATGGTACTGCTGGTATCCCGTGTGATATACATACTGCAGGATGTTTGTTCGCTCCCTGTGGGATATATAGTTTGCCAACAAGTGTAAGGGTATCCACCTGCCAGGAAATTTTACGTTGTCTTGCTTTCTGTTGCATAATATACGATGCTTGAGAAGGAGCTGTTTTTTAGTGTAAAAGAGATGAATTATTATAACTGGCGAAGGGAATAGATGCGAGTTTACAGGTCTCCTGGTTTAAGCGTCATCTGGTTTTTAATCCTTACAAACTTTTTAGTTTTCCTGTTCTCTTCAGTACGTCCTGAGATACTGTATTTCTTGGGGTTAACGCCAGCGTACTTTTTACACCAGCCCTGGACCATAGTTACCAGCATGTTCCTTCATGCTGGCTGGGGTCATATCATATTTAATATGATAAGCCTGTATTTCCTCGGAAGTTTCCTGGTTAGATTGATAGGGGAAAATAAGTTCCTGCTGGTATATTTGGTTGGCGGTGTGGCAGGGAATATTCTGTTCATCATACTGGCGCCTCCCTATTCCATTGGAATAGGTGCCTCAGGGGCAATTTATGCCCTGGGGGGTGTGCTGATGATAATGGCACCCTGGGTGAAAGTTTTTATTTTCCCTATCCCGATACCCATTCCGCTGTGGGTGGCAATTATAATTTTCCTTCTTCTTTCTTTCCTGCCGGGCATAGCCTGGGAGGCTCACCTGGGAGGTTTACTTTTCGGTCTTGGCGCTGGTTATTATTTCAAGCAGAGAAGGGGAAGGGGGAATTACGTTTATCGAATGTGACTTGTCTTCTCTTGCAACAGATGATGTAGCCGTGCTCATGTGGTAATCAACTCAGCAGGATGAAGCATATGGCTACCAGGTTGTTGATTTATGGTTAAGCTAAAGGTATGGTTATTGGAGACCCGGCCGCAATTCCTGATTCTGTCCGTGGTACTGGCTTTCCTCGGCACGTCGATTGCTTGGTACGATGGCGCTTTCCATCCTGGCTTTGCTCTATTGGCTTTAGCTGGATTGCTCCTGTGTCATATCAGCGTCAATGTGCTAAATGATTATTTTGATTATCGCAGCGGCATTGACCTGGAAACGAGGAGAACCCCCTTCAGCGGAGGCAGTGGCATATTGCCCCTCCATGCTATGAAGCCCAACCAGGTGTTCTGGTTCGGCATTATTGCCTTTCTGCTGGCGATACCCATAGGGGGTTATTTTGTGGTGTCTTGTGGGTGGTTATTATTACCGCTGCTTGTAGTTGGTGCGGCGTGCATTCTTCTATATACGCCTTTGTTGCTTAAGCTGGGGTGGCCGGAGTGGGCCCCCGGGATCGGCATGGGGTTCTTGCCAGTTCTGGGTTTTTATTTCGTTCAGACCTCTGCCTATACTCTTCCCGCTGTTGTGGCAGCCGTACCATCAGGCATATTGGTGCATAATCTCCTGTTATTAAATGAGTTTCCTGATGTCCCCGCTGATACTGGGGGGGGGAGAAGAACCCTGCCTATAGTGTGGGGTAAACGCAAGTCTGGCATATTCTATTCTGTTCTTACCATAGTGATGTATTGCTGGATAGTAGGTGCAGTGATTCTGGGGTTTATGCCAGTATTTTCTTTGTTAGCCTTAGCCACAATCCCTCTAGCGATTAGGGTTATCCAGAGAGTGTTGCGTCACTGGGGGGGGATGGAGGGCTTAATGCCGTCGATGGGGGAAAATGTTCTGGTTGTAATGCTTACCCAGGTATTATTGGGAGTTGGCTATATCATTGCCGGGGTTCTGGCTTAAGATTAGATTTGGTTCTCTATGCAATATTCCCTTAAACCATTTAGCGAGGAGAAGAAATTCCGCATCATCACACTGACAGGATACATCCCTTTTGGTGTTACCCATATAGTGCCATCTTTTTCCTTGATCAATCCGGAGAGCTTCAGGGAGAGTATTTCCATCCGCAGTTTACTATGGATATTGACATGGAATTTCTCATGAAATCTCCTGCTATCTAGGCTAAGACCAAAGAGTTTGGAGAGCAAATAGTAATACAACATGTCGTGGTTGGATAGTTTTCTCCACCTGATAATGGGGAATTGGCCACGCTGTAAACTCTCACTATATCTCTGCAATGAGAATGTGTTGACATAAAAGTTGTTCCTCAGGAGGCTCACGGAGCCGCTTCCTATACCGATGTAGTTGTCGAAATCAACTATGTACTCGTCTATCATCCTGTTACCCTGAGAGAAGCACCATGCCGTAGAGGGCATATATGAATTTGTTCCGATATGTTTCAGGATGATGTCGTAGAACGATTTTTCCTGGGACATATCCACGCGGTTAAAATTACGCTCCAGGGCATTCACTTTATGGGGAGAAGGCATCAGGGGATAGAAAGTCGCTTGATCTATGTGAAGCCTATCCAGAATTTCCAGGTCTGTTTCCAATTGTTGCACCGATTGGGAAGGGAAGTTGAATAAGAAATCGATGTTGACGGTATCGAATTTATCCTCGGCGAGTAGAATCTTTTCCTGTATCTCTTGGCCTGTGCACCATGCCCTGCTCATTGCTTTCAATAACTTGTCATCAAAGCTTTGTATGCCAATTGACAGGCGGTTGATTCCTGCCTGTTGTAATAAGGCTATATTCGTTTTATTTATCTCCCGGGGAGTGGTCTCCACTGAAATTTGCTTAACATCAAAGTTTTTTTTGAGAAGGGCAATAAATTCCAGGAGTTCATCCATAAGGATGGTTGGTGTTCCTCCACCAAAGTAAAAGGTGGAGAAGCGGAAGCCTCGATTGATATATAAAGCCAGTTCCCTTCTCAGGGCCTGGTAGTATAACCTAGCGGTGTTCTCCCTGAATAGATAGCGGTTAAAGCAGCAGTAGGGGCAAAGTGTGCGGCAAAATGGGATGTGAATGTAAAGGGAAGCCTGCTCTCCGTTTTGGGGCCTTAGCTCTGCGAGCTTTGTTTCGTCGATATCCTGTTCAAGATTCAGAAATTTTTTGCCATGCTGCTGTGTGATGTATCCCAGTAATCGAGATGACAATATGCTTGGTATCACTGTTGATTTAATCTCCTGTACATGGATACCATTATACCCACCATAGGGCAAGTCCTACCCCTAGCAAGGCCCCCATGGCCACCTGGAATGGAGTATGTCCGACCAGCTGCTCCATACGGTGTTCCAGCTCAATATGTGTTTTGGGAAAGGTGAGGAGTATGTCACTTATGACAGCAGATTGTTTATCCACTGCTTGGCGTACGCCAGCAGCATCATGCATTACTATAGCTGCCAGGACTACGCTGATGGCGAAAAGGCCGGAATCTGTGCCATACACCACTCCGATTGTTGTTGCCAGGGCGCAGACCAGTGTGGAGTGGGCACTGGGCATGCCTCCTGCGCTAATCATGTAGTACCAGTTAATATGTTTTTCCCTGATAGCTTGAATTGTTGTTTTTAGTATCTGGGCTGTCAGCCAGGCTGCAGCGGGAATGACCAATGCTTTGTAGGGCAGGATATGGCTTAGAAAACTCATGATAATTTCCTTATAATTTCCTTGGTTTCTTTGCTGCGTCTATATGTTGGGATCCAACCTCTAATATTAGTTATCCGGTGGTTTTACTGCAAGCCATGTGAGGTCTTGCGTTTTGTTTAGTATAACATTGACATTCGTTGTTAATAATGGTAATTATACATAGGAACTCGATGTAGGGATAACCAGTATTTTTCTATAGCTAGGAAAGAGTAATGCCAGGTAGTAAAAAAGAGAAGCTAGATTATGGGGAATTGACTCCTGGTTATGAGTTTCCCGCAGTAACATATGAGCTACGTGCCCATATTATTGATCAGTACACGAAGGCAGTAGATATGCCCGCAGACAGGGGGATGCTATCTGAATTTATCCCCCCTCTAGCCGTAGGGGCATATGCTATGACTGCCATGGGAAATGCTATTTCATTTCCGCCTGGTACGATACACGCATCTCAGGAATTCGAGTTCTACCGGATGGTTTCTGTTGGCACTGTAATTACATGCCGGACCAGGGTTGAGCGTAATATAAGCCGTGGGAAAATGAACATGCTGGTGTTGGTGATGAATGTGTTTGACCAAGATGAAAGGAAGGTCCAGTCGGGAAAGGCAACCCTGATATTGCCGGCTCAGGATGAAAATGCTCAAGGATATTAGTATAGGCAAGGAGCTTTCTCCTGTGGTAAAGCATATTACTCAGGAGAAAATTAACCGCTATGCTCAAGCATCGGGAGATTTCAATCCCATCCATGTGGACGAGGATTTTGCTGCCCGGACACCCCTGAAAGGCACTATTGCACATGGCATGCTGATTTTAGCCTATATATCAGAGATGATGATGGTGGATTTTGGCGAGGATTGGTTCTCCGCGGGCAAGCTTGTGGTGAGATTTAAGGAGCCAGCCCGTCCTGGAGATATTATAGTGGTTAGTGGCAGGGTCAGTGATATTGATAATGAGGGGGATATATCTCATGTCAGGTGTGCTGTGGAGTGCAGCATTAAGGGGGGAGATGTTGTGATCACAGGTAGTGCTGAAGTTAAGGTGAAAACCAAGGGGTAATAACGAATGTTATTGAAGCGAAAGGTACATGTAGCTGTGGATGCCATGGGGGGTGATTATGCCCCGGGTGAAATAGTGAAGGGAGCATTATGGGCGGCACAGAAGAGTGATGTAGAAATTACCCTGGTGGGTTCCTCGCAGATGGTGGGAAAAGAGTTATCTGGTCTTGGGGGCGTTGATGGCCTGCCAATTCATGTGGTTGATGCCAAGGATAGCGTTGGTGAACATGATTCTCCAGCTGTGGTGATTCGCCGCAAGTCAAACTCATCGATAGCTGTGGGAGCCAAGCTGGTGAAGCAGGGGAAAGTTGATGGACTGGTTAGCGCTGGGTCTACAGGAGCGAGCCTTGTCAGCGCCGTACAATTTATTGGTATGCTGGACGGAATGTCTCGACCAGCCATAGCGGCACCGCTGGGTGGATTTGCTCACGATGTGTTGCTGATGGATGCTGGGGCTAATGTAGATTGTAAGCCTTACCAGTTACTGTCTTTTGCTGTAGCAGGGGCTGTCTGCGCTGAGAAGATTTTACGAATTCCCAACCCCACGATAGCTTTATTGAGCACTGGTGCCGAGGAAAGTAAGGGCAGCGAGGCGGTGCGGGAGAGCTACCAGCTTTTCAAGGATAGTGGCTTGAACTTTATTGGCAATATTGAGGGGCATGATATATTGAGTGGAAGAGCCAATGTGGTTATCTGTGATGGGCTTGTGGGTAATATATTGCTTAAGTTCTATGAGAGCATAGGGGGTTATGCCAAGGACTGGATAAAGCGGAAACTGAAGAGGCAACCTCTCCTGAAGGCGATGACAGAATTCTTTTTCTCCCGGCTGTTTCCCATTGCCCAGGTCTCTTACGAGGGCGAGGATGAAGCAGGTGGCTTATTGTGGGGAATTAATGGTATTGTTCGTATTGGTCATGGTGCCAGCCGGGCAGAAAATGTTGTCCATGCTATTAATAGTGTTAAAAACGCCGTGGAGGCTGATATAGTTGGCAGCCTTAAGGCAGAGCTAGGCAAACTTAAGCAACAGGGAAAGTTATAAAAATTATAAGGGAGGTAGTTTTATGTCGGTTGAAGACCAAATCAAGGATATAGTGGCGAAAATTATTCATGTTGACAAGGACATCATCACCAGGGAGGGCTCTTTCAAGGAAATGAAGGCAGATTCCCTGGATATCGTACAGGCCCTGGTGGCAGTGGAGGAAGCCTTTGATATCGAGATCCCCGACGAGGAAGCCCAGAAGTTTCAGAACTTCGGTGATTTTGTTTCCTATGTGGAAAAACAGGTGGAGAAGAAAGGAGAGGGGTAATCCGTGACGCTTGAGGGCAAAATTGCACTGGTTACCGGGAGTGGTCAGGGAATAGGCAGGGTCATTGCGATGAAATGTTTACTGCCATTTTTACTAGAGGAGGACAAGAGTTGACGAATATTCCCAGAGTTGTTGTTACTGGTATGGGTACCTTGAACCCTATGGCCCTGAGTGTTGAGGAGTTCAAGGAGGGTTTGGCTGTCGGCAAGTCAGGCGTAAACACTATTACTCGCTTTGATGCCAGCAAGTATCAGGTAAAGGTGGATGGGGAGGTTAAAGGGTTCGACCCTGCCCAGTATATGGACCTGAAGACAGTTGATCGGAATCCCCGGGCGGTTCAGTTTGGCATTGCTGCTGCCAAGCAGGCGATAGAGTCGGCCAAGTTGGATATGGCACAGGAGGATCCTGTGCGAGTTGGTGTCGCTTCGGGCTGTATGGTGGAGAGCAGCTATGTGGTCCAGCAAAGTGAACGCGTTGAACAAAGGGGGCCGAGGAGAGCAGATCCCCTGTTTGTGGCCAAGTCAAGTCCCAGTGCAGTATCGATGCAGGTGGGCATGATGCTGGGAGCCAAGGGGCCTAACTCCAGTGTTAACAGCCTCTGTGCCACTGGTGCTGATGCCATTGGCACTGCTTTCAATTTTATCCGCTTAGGATATGCTGATGTCATGATAGCAGGGGGGGCTGATTCCAGTCTGGATCCCCTGGGGATGGCTGGGATTGATATTCTGGGAGCGCTTTCTCGGAATCCTGACCCGGCTAAAGCATGCCGGCCTTTTGATCTTAATCGTGATGGTTTTATCTATTCTGAAGGCTCGGGCATGATTGTTCTGGAGAGCTATGAGCATGCTGTGAAGCGCGGAGCACCGATTTTGGCTGAGCTGGCTGGTGCAGGATGGTCCTTTGATGCCCATGATGCTACGGCTCCTGCGCCGGAGGCTGAGGCTTATGCCATGCGCTCAGCCATCGACAGTGCAGGGATTACCATTAAGGATATTGATTATGTTAATGCCCATGGAACCAGCACTAAACTGAATGATGCCAACGAGACCAGGGCGCTCAAGATAGCTCTTGGTGATCAGGCCTATAAGATACCGGTAAGTTCTACCAAGTCTATGATTGGTCACATGATAACTGCTGCTGGAGCCATTGAGAGCATCGCCACTATACTTGCCATGAATGAAGGAATTATCTATCCCACGATAAATTACGAGACTCCCGATCCCGAATGTGATCTGGATTATGTACCCAATGTGGCCCGTAAAGCCAGGGTGGATATTTGTCTGAAGGAGAGTTTTGGTTTGGGAGGAGAGAACTGCTGTCTGGTGTTTAAGCATCCTCGTTTGTTATCGTAGGAGGAATAATGGAGCTGATAGGTAAAGTAGCGCTGGTTACGGGTGCTTCCCGGGGTATGGGGGAGGCCATCTCTTTGAAGCTTGCTAGCCTGGGCGCCAGGGTGGCAGTTAATTATGTTGCCATCGAGCCCACTAACAAGGTTGATGCGGATAATGTTGTGCAGTCTATAGCCCATCTTGGTGGGGAGGCTATTGCTGTAGAAGCTGATGTCAGGGATGGCGATGCGGTGAAAGCCATGGTACAGGAGATCATTGATAGGTGGGGCAAGATAGACATTCTGGTGAACAACGCCGGTATCACCCGGGACATGCTGTTATTGAGAATGTCGGAGAAGGCCTGGGATGATGTGCTTGATACTAATTTGAAAGGTGCTTACCTGTGTACTAAGTTTGCCCTGCGTTCTATGAGCAGGCAGGGCTGGGGGCGGATCGTTAATATCGCCTCTCTGGCGGGAGTTATTGGCAATGCAGGGCAGACTAATTATGCGGCTTCCAAAGCGGGGTTAATCGCTTTTACCAAGAGTGTCGCCAGAGAGATGGGATCTCGTAACATAACGGCCAATGCCGTGGCGCCAGGCTTCATCAAGACCCTGATGACGGAGAAGCTGCCCGATGAAGTTAAAAGTTCCATCCTGTCAATGACATCACTGCAGCGTTTTGGGGAGCCTGGGGAAGTAGCGGAGTTGGTAGCTTTTCTCGCCAGCGACAAAGCCAGCTACATAACAGGGCAGGTTATTGGCATAGATGGTGGGGTATAGACTGGTTAGTCCGGTTGATCTGTGATGTAAAATCCCAGGTCAAGAAGCCCTTCCCCGTTGTGCACTGCCACTACACCAGGAATTTCACTGATGTAAAGCTCGTCACACTGGCATTGAGATAGCAACAGCGTCTTTAGCTGTTCTGCATCCTGGGGCACATTGGCATGCACTATGGCAGCATGAATGGGATTCCCTTCTGACTTCTGTTTGGCGATATCAACCATAGTTTTCATTATCTGCTTACGAGTTCTGGCTCTGGTTACTGGCTCGGTTTTTCCGTCGGTAGAGGCGTCAACCTCGACGAGGGTGTGAAAAGTGTTTGTGTGTTGGGCCTCAGCCCAGGATTTAGCCTGAAAGATTCTGCCTCCCTTATCCCGGTAAAATAGTGTTTCGCTTCCTTGCAATAAGGTCACCCGGGATATTAACCTGTGGGTTAATTCGAGGACTTCATCGATATCTTTGCCTTCACTGATTGCCCTGGCAGTTCCGGTGACCAGCAGTAGCTCTCCTGCCTCTATCGTGCGAGAATCAATGATATCTATCCTGATGTGGGGCAATTCCTCCTGGGCCAGTTTTTTACCTTCTATGGCGGCCTGATATCCCTTGGTGAACGGCGACGACATGGAGAAATATAAAATAACCTCTGCTTTTTGAGCCAGCTCCTTGTAGGCTTGGCAGAACTCCGCTGGGGGAGGAAAGGAGGTGGTGGGCAGGGGTTCCTTGGCGTTCTTCCTGTCCTTGAGTAACTGGTAAAGCCAGGGCATATCGATTTTATTGTCAGGGTAATCTTTGCCATCTACGATAGTATGAAATGGCATCGTGGTTAGGCCATACTGCTGCGCAGCTTCCTCAGGTACACAAGCGATACTGTCCGCCATAATAGCTATGCTGCTCATGTTTCTTCCTCCTTGCCAAGTGTATCGTAAGCCGATGTATTACAGTTCGATACATTATATATATAAAGCCGGCATGGTTTGTCAAGATAAGTGTGTTCTGCGCTCCTATATGGAGAAGTATGAAGCCAACCTTGACAGGTAAACATGGGGGGATGGATAATATCCCTCAGGGTTTCTTTGTAGTTCCCGGGAGGGACATATCGAGGTGAAATATTCTGTTGTGAATCTCAACTTTGGCAGGGCGGTTACAGGGTTAGGGCGCAGGCCTTTCTTTTTATGGTTTACCCCTGTGCTGGCACTACTGCTGGTTGTGGCATTGCTGTGGTTTCCTCTTCAGCCAGCGTGTGGCTGAGGCTCCACTAGTTTCACACTGACCGTGGACGTCAGTTCGAGTAATTCAGGTACAGTACGGATAGACTACAGCATTCCATCTCATTATCCGTTTACAAGTACTTGGACATCTGGTATTACTAAAACGCTTGAGGCATTGCCGGCTGATGGCTATGTTTTCGACTATTGGACTGGTGCCCTGACTGGCAGTGAAAATCCCGTGAAGGTTGTGATGGGCAGTGACAAGAGCATTATAGCCCATTTTCACAGGCTGGCAGGTCATACTCTCGCGATGCAGGTTTATGGCAGCGGCACCATCACGCCTGATGTGGGCAACTATAGTTGTGACGACGGGGAGATAGTGAATATCGTCGCTACACCAGATGTCGGATGGCTATTTGGTGGTTGGGATGGAGATGGGGTGGCTGACCCCACTTCTGCCGATACCACGGTGACCGTTAACTCGGATAGAACTATTACTGCCGTCTTTTATCAGTATCAGCCACGGTATATACTGACCATGCAGACAACAGGTGGTGGGACTGTTACGCCGGGGACTCAAATGTACAATTCGGGCACTGTTGTTGATATCACGGCTATCCCCATGGAGGGCTGGAAATTTGATGGCTGGAGCGGCAATGTAGCTGATGCTAGCTTAGCTACAACTACCGTGACCATCAGTGATAATACCACTATCGTTGCCAACTTTTCCCAGAGCAGGCGGGCGCTATTTGGCTGGCCTATCATTGGAGGGATTATAGCTGGTGGTATAGCGGTGATAGTGTTGATTGTCTTGCTTGTCAGGCGTCGATTGTACTATTATTAGCAAGTGGGGAAAATTAGTTCTTTATTTGGTTGTAAGACAACAAAACCAGGGGTAAGGGGAGAGATTTTACTCTTCCATCCGTTTCGAATTTCTGCTGCTTAACCTGAATCATTAAGCGGCTCCTTTCCTTCCCGAATAACTGTCTTACTACATGCAGGTTGAATTTGTGATGAAGGTAGACAGGGATAACGCAAAGAGCACGCAGAGAATGATACTTGTCTCCAACCGTTTGCCGGTGGCGTTGGATAGGAGTGACTCTGGTGAATGGCATATCACACCCAGTTCAGGGGGATTAGTGACTGCCCTGGCTCCAATTTTACGAAATACTCGGGGTTTATGGATTGGTTGGTCTGGTGCTCCCGCTGAGGAGGAGGTTGACCTGGAGCAACTCCTGGCAGCCTACAGGTATTCCGTAGGCTCTATTACCTTAAAGGCGGTTACGCTGACTCAGGATGAGGTTCAGCATTACTATTCAGGATTTTCCAATGAGACAATTTGGCCATTGTTCCATGATCTTCATTCGCGATGCAAGTTTGACCCTGAAGATTGGTTGGTGTACCAGGCAGTTAATCGCAAGTTTGCCCAGGCGATCATAGAGAATTCCGATGTGGATGATTGTATCTGGGTTCATGACTATCACCTTCTTCTGGTCGCCAGGGAGTTGCATGTGATAGATCCTGGTCGTCGAGCTGTGCTTTTTCTTCATACACCTTTCCCTTCCGTGGATATCTACAATAAGTTGCCATGGCGACAGCAGATCATGAGGGCATTGCTGGAGTATGACCTTGTTGGGTTTCAGACGCTCCGGAGCAGGAATAATTTCATTCATTGTGCTGAAAGCTTGATCAAAGGTTTGTATGTTAATGCCAGGAAGCGGTTGGCGGTAATTCAGACTCCATCTCGTGAGCTCAGGGCAGGAGTTTTCCCTATCAGCATTGACTTCAGGGAATTTTCCCGGTTAGCTGCTACCAAGGAGGTAGTGAGAAGGTCTATTCAGTTACAGAAGGATATATCTGGTTGCCGCATTATCCTGGGAGTGGATCGCCTGGATTACTCCAAGGGTATCTCTCATAGGCTCAGGGCATTTAGAAATGCTCTGGAACGTTTTGAGGACTTGCGCTGCAAGGTGACGCTGGTTCAAATTATTATACCCAGCCGTGCACATATACTTGAGTATCAGAAGTTAAAGGCTGAAGTTGATGGGTTGATAAGTGAGATCAATGGCCAATTTGCTGAATCTGGCTGGGTTCCGGTTCAGCACATGTTTCGTAGCGTGGATCGTGCGGAATTGGCAGCCTATTATCGTGCTGCTGACATGGCATTGGTTACGCCACTGAAAGATGGCATGAACCTTGTGGCCAAGGAATACTGCGCGTCCAATGTGGATGAAAATGGCGTGTTGATATTGAGTGAGTTTGCTGGTGCTGCTGTTCAGATGCGCAGAGATGCCATGCTGGTGAACCCCTACGATATTGAGGGGGTAGCTAACGCTATCTACAAGGCATATAACATGGGGGGTGCCGAGCGGAAGGACCGCATGAGGAGACTGCGAAATTCCATACGCAGGCATGGCATTTCCTGGTGGGCAAGTCGTTTTCTTCAAGCAGCCGACTATACAAAGCGGCAATCAACTGTTAAAGTGCAAACCCCTCAGTAGCTTTTCTCAGGGGGCCAATTGCTCTCACTGATCTTTTGGCACAACTGCTACCGGGCTATTAGCAGTTCGGTTCTGGATGTGGTTTCTATTGGAGTAGGTGATTTTGCCTCTCGGGCTAGGGGGGGTCTGGGACAATTGGGCGTGTTAGCGATGTCTATCGGTTCTATGCCCTTCGTCTTCTATATCGGTGAAACGGCCAATCGGTGCAGTATTGATTTGATTATCCTCCCCGATAAACAGCATTTTAGGGGCTCCATCTTTATCTACGAAGATGTTCAGTATCTTAACCCTCTCTTCTTTCCCGTCCTCCCGGTGTAGAGTGGCTTTCACCAGCTTGTCCTCATGCTATTGACCATCTTCTGATTCACTCTCTGAAAGGGGATCATCATTAATGCTTCAGGCAGTTATCTGTTTGTATTGTCTTCATTTCAATTATACCTGTCATTGCGGTTAAGACAAGGTGTCGATGATGGGGAATGGTTGTAGGGGGGCACACTGAGTGCAGGCGTGATCTCGGTTATGTAGGAGAGAGGAGGCTGGGAGTAATGGTTGTTGCTCTTACTCCAGTAGGTATTCCATGATAATGTTATGAGCGTGATGGGCTTTGTCACCACCCCTGAACTGGAATTCCTGAGGCTCCATTCCTATTGGGTTGATGGTGAGAGTATCTCCGACGAAAAAGCCTCTTTTGAGCAGGAATCCCTTGTTGTCCTCGCTGGCCACCGAAGTGATACGGGCATAGGGAATGCTGACCATGGCTTTCTTGCTTTTGAGGAAAGCTTTGTCGTAGTAGATCACCCTTTTATCAGTGAACCCGACAAATCCTGATCCGGCACCTTTCAGGTCGAATACAGCCCGGATAAGCTCATCAGGCAGGCATATTCCCTCAATCTTTTCCAGTTGGTCTTTCTTGTCTACTGCCATATCATCTGCATATTTTGCCATTACGATGTAGGCCCTCCTGAGAAAACGTTGTGTGATACATGGTATGTATTGGAGTGCTCGCTGTCAATGATGTTAGGGGGGGAGATGAGTATTATGAAGATAGCAAGGAAGTGTCACCCTGTGTCGTTCTCTACTTTTGGGGTGTAGTAGCTATTGATTTTATTCTTCACTTCATTTAGCATCTCCGATCTGCTATGGTTACTTTTATAATGAAGAAGGAGGGCTGAGAAGATGAGTGAAGCTGGTGGTAAAACCAGTATGGGCATGGCGCCAAATATAGCTGGATTGCTGTGTTATGTCTTGGGGTGGATAAGTGGGATTGTGTTTCTGGTTGTGGAGAAGGATAATCGCTTTGTTCGGTTTCATGCGATACAGTCTATTGTTGTCTTTGGCGTACTTAGCATTGCCAGTGTTATCCTGGGGTATATCCCACACATTGGTGTAGTAATCGACTGGTTTATTGGCATACTGGAGCTTATTCTCTGGATAATATTGATGATTAAAGCCTATCAGGGACAGGAATATAACCTCCCCTGGGCTGGTGATTTTTCTAAAAGGCATGTATAGGAAAGGTGAGGTTGGTAGGATTAGTTGGAAAGGAGACAGGTAAGTTGAAGAAAGCAGTAGTGTTAACTTTAGCATTAGTTCTAGTACTGGGTTCGGTTGGTCTTGTTGCTTGTGGTGGGGGTGGTGGAAATGAAGGGGGTGATGGAGGGGCGTCTGGTGGTTTATCTTGGAGCGATATGCCAGTTTATTCTGGAGCCAACCAGGTGGCTAAGGGCAGCTGGTCCTTGCCGGCACCGGAAGGAGACTGGGCTACAGTAGAATGGCGTTATTATGAGACCACGGATAGCGTGGAAGGGGTAGTGACTTATTACAAGTCACAAATGACTGGTAATGGTTGGCAGGGACAATCTTGGGTGGATATAGAGACGCCCCAGAGAATGAGCTGGGGGTTTTATAGCAAGAACAGCGAGCAAGATGGGGCTGTGGTATGGGTTTACCGTGATAATGAGGAAGGAAAGACTGTCATAGCTTTGATGAGGGCTGTGAAGTAGTTCCTTTCGTCCTTGGCCCTTTTCCTGAAGGGCAATATTATATATTTGTGGTTCGTGCTGGAGCGCAGATATTATATTGCTTCCCGGGTTGCGGCAACCCTGATAGTATTAACTGCCTCCATGGATAGGGGGAGTTATGCAAGTCTAAGCCGGACTTAGGATGGATGGCTGTGTTATCTCAGTTTCCGTTTGTTATACTGGATCCATTCATCTGGGGTCTTGTATTTTTATCTTCTCTGCCGCTTTTCCTGTGTCTGACATAACGTCTGCCGACCCATAAACCCTGGAAGAAAGCGCGGTTTAGTAAATGCCAGTTATCAGCCGAATTTAACAGGTCCCGGGATATTCCACTCTCGAAGTAGGCGATTTCAATGTGCTTACCCATATTTTTCACAGCCTGTACTGCATAGGCGAAATCGGCATCTCCAGTTACCATGATAGCTATATCGTAGAAGTTGTTCCATGCGAAAGATAGCAGGTCAGTGGCTAACATAACATCTATACCTTTCTCTACGGAAATTCCCTGGGATAATTTTGTACCTCCCAGGCGAATCTCCAGAAGGGGAGTCTTGTGCAGAGAGTCGAGAAAGTCTTGCTGTTCCCGGTAGCCATCAGGGTTTTGGATATAATCCTGCAATACGTTGTAGTAATATGTTCTAAACAGGCATCTATCTCCGCATAGCTTCTGGGTAAACTTGGCAAAGTTGAGATCGTGGCGATGAAAATTGCCCTTTAATGCATGGTATAAGTTGCTGCCATCGATGAATATGGCGATTCTATCATTCATAGATTACTCCTTGGGAAATTCCAATTGATGATTGATTATACTTATCCTTATTTCTATTATACCTTGGAACGATTTTCTGGGGTATTTCGTGTTAGGACATGGTTGGGAATAGTCGCTATTGTGAAAACAGGAGGAAGAGTGGATGATCATTTTCGCTCAGTATATCAGGTCAGACCTGAATAAGATAATGTATTGCAATTCACCTGTGTGTCTTGTGTAAGCCTGAGAGTAGGGAGTTAGAAACTACCACTGGACGAACATTGGCATAATGACGTGAACATAATTGTCCACACCTATGGGGTGAATGACACCGGGGCTTGAAGGGGTGGAGACTTCCAGAGCGATTTGAGATTGTGGTATGGAGGATAGAACATCAGAGAGATATTTCACATTGAAAGCGATCTTGGCTTCTTCTCCATCCACCAGAGCATCGACTTCACTAACATTATCTCCAATCTCCTCGGCCTGAGCAGAGATAGTTATCTTACCTGCATTGAGATCAGCGCCAGGAGTGATGAGGAGCCGGATTATGCCGTTGGCATTGCGTGCAAAAACAGAGGACATTTTAGCTACTCTCATGAATTCACTTATGTCTACCACGGCTCTGGTATTATAGCTTTTAGGGATAACCTGAGAGTAGTCGGGGAAGGATCCCTGAATAAGCTGAGATACTATCTCGACATTCTTGAGGCGGAAGAGCACTTGGCTCCTTTGCTCGTTTATTGTAATTTCAACAGGATCCTGTTGGTTGCCAAGAAGATGATTTAGTTCATTCAGGGTTCTTGCAGGGATGATCACGGTGTATTGTTGTTCTATGGTAGAAGCAAGGGGCATTTTGTGTAATGCCAACCTGTAGCCGTCAGCAGCTACCAGCTTAAGTTGTTCATTCTCAAATTCGGTGTTGATTCCAGCTAGCACAGGGCGTGATTCTTCTGTGGCGGCAGCGAAGACTACCTGTGTGATTCCCTGTCTTAAGGCATCTGCCTCGATATGGGTGGTTACGCCGTTATTTATTTGAGGTGTAGGGGGGAAGTCTTCTGCATCAATGCCATTTATGTGGGCGTGGATGCGCCCACTGTTAAATTCTAGCATGTGGCTATTTGGGGATAACGTGATCTCAATCAAGTCGTTGGGCAGCGAATTGACGAAATCAGTAAGCAATCGTGCAGGAATGGTGATGGCACCTTCTTGTTCTACCTTGGCTCCAACCCAGCAAGTGGTTGCCATTTCCAGATTTGTGGTTACTAGCTTCAGCTGCGATTGCTCAGCGGCCAATAGGACATTTTGCGTAATGGGCAATGTAGACCTGGTAGCTACAGACCTGCCAACTATATTCAAGCCCTTACTCAGGTTTTCTTGAAGACAAGATAATTTCATAACAGTATTGAGAGAACTTGTGGTAGTATACTATCAATGCCTGTGGCCGTCAATCAATATGAGCTATGAGTGCAGGACGCACTGGTGGCATTATTCAGGTTGTTTCTACGGGATCAACGTCCACGGTCCATCCTTGTGGCAGGCTTATTCTGGACAAAATTTGCACTAGGTTATGTCCTTGGAGGATGAGTTGCCAGCGATATCTGCCCCTGATCCTGAGTGCAAAAGCAGGAGTGGGGCCAATCAACTTTAACTGTGACGCAGTTTGCCCTTTTACTTCCCTGAGGAGAAGTTGGCTTATTCTTTCTGTTTCACGACGGCATATATTCTCATTGGTGTGAGTATAAATGAGGCGAACAAACTGGGTGAAAGGGGGATAGTGGTATTGGCGCCGATAGTTGATCTCTTGATGGTAAAACTCCAGGTAGTCCTGTTTTGCTGCGGCTTTAATAATATAGCTTTCTGGATTGTAGGTTTGTATGATTACCTTCCCTGCCTTAAGCCCCCTGCCGGCTCTGCCAGCTACCTGGCAGAGCAATTGGAATGTGCGCTCCCCAGCACGAAAGTCGGGAAAATTGAGACCAGTGTCAGCGCTGATAATTCCGGATAGAGTTATTTGAGGTATGTCTAAACCCTTAGCTATCATCTGTGTGCCAATAAGAATGTCAGCGCTGTGATCACGAAAAGCTGCCAGCAATTTTTCATGGGTATCTCTCTTTGTAGTAGTATCCTTGTCCCAGCGGAGCAATCTTGCATTGGGGAAAAGATATTTCACTTCTTCCTCTACTTTCTGTGTTCCTATGCCAAGGAATTTCAGATGTTGACTGTGGCATTGGGGGCAGGTGGTGGGGACTGGAATAGAGTAATGGCAGCGATGGCAGGATAGTTTGTTTTCTGCTGTATGGTAGGTAAGAGCTATGGAGCAGCGTGGACAGCGAAATACAAATCCACATCGGGGGCACTGAACGAAGGTGGATGTTCCCCGGCGATTTAGAAACAGGATTATCTGCTCATTTGCGGCGAGAGTTTGCTTTATTGCTGTAATTAAAGATCGGCTGAGTAATCCCCGATTCCCTGCCTGTAATTCTTCCCGCATGTTAACAATTTCAGCTTCGGGAAGAGGGGAATAGCCATGAGGTGTTACTCGTTCTCGTAATTCTACTATCTGGTATTTTCCTGATTGTGCTTTGTGAAAGCTATCAATGTCGGGAGTGGCACTTCCCAGTATTGTAGGTATATTGCTGAGCTGGCTTAGTTTAATTGCTACATCTCGTGCATGATAGCGAGGGGATTTGTCCTCTTGCTTGTAAGTCTCTGCATGTTCTTCATCAATGATGATTAGGCCAAGATCAGGTTGTGGTGCAAAAAGTGCACTTCTCGGCCCTATAACTACATCACAACCACCTTCTCGTATCCATTGCCACTCGTCTAGCTGTTCTCCCGGGGAGAGACCACTGTGGAGCACAGCTACACGCCCAGGGAAGCGGCTGGCGAATCTCTCTATTGTTTGGCGTGTCAAGGATATTTCAGGAATCAGGCAAATACCTCGTTTACCAGTAGCAACAACCAGAGAGAGAGCCTTTAAATAGATTTCCGTCTTGCCGCTGCCGGTGACCCCAAAGAGAAGGAAAACGTGGTGTTGGTTACTAACTAATTTTTCCCTGATAGATTTCCAGACGGATTGTTGATCTGATGTGAGGATATGGGGAGGAGTGGATGCCCACGGTATGCGAGATAAGGGGTCACGCCTAATAATGATATCTTCCCTGGTGACCAGATGCTGTTCCTCCAGGGCATTAATGGCATTATAGGAGCAATTGAGGTGTTTTCTAATTTGTCTAATGGTGACCGGCTGGGTCTGTGTTTTCAGGAAATTCAGGATAGCTATCTGGCTGTGGGCCCGGCGGGCTGTCAGCAGGGCTATTTTATTGTCAAGCTTTTCACCACTGGATGTTAACTTGATACACGATAGGGATTTTGGTTTTATCCTTGCTTTGTCTAGCTCTTGGGTTTTTATAATTAGGCCTTGGTTTATTAGCTGGCTGGTGATTTTTTTCGTTTTTTGTATTCCTATCTTTCTCTCTACTGTTTTTGAGTTTATTTTTCCCTGTTCTTTTATGAATAGCAGCACATGTTTTTGTTCTGGGGTAAGTCGTGATATGCCTTTCTCCTCGTTTGTGATCTGAAAGTATGTTGATAGTTTACGGTTGAATCCAGGCGGAAACATTAGTGCCATGGAATCGAATATTGGGGCTATATAATAATTGCTTATCCACTGTCCTAGTTTAGTTTGAACAGAAGATAGCAGTGGGGTACTGGTAATAATACCAGATATCTCCTTCATCACGGCGATTGAGGGCTGGTCAGATACCCTGATAACGATGCCCTGGGTAATTCTGGCTCCGAAGGGAACCCACACAGCTTGACCACTTTTTATATTGAATTTTGGTGGTATCGCATAGGAGAAGGGGAGTTGGCTTCCAGGGAAATTGACCGCGATATCCGCATATTTCATTTTAGATTGAGTAAGATTGATTAAAGAGGAACTTATCTAAATAATACACATTGCCTGGCTGGAATCAGTTTTCCCTTATGCTATGCGCTAGGATATTGCTGTTATTGCTTGTGGGTGGCTAGGATTGCTCTGTTGTGGTCTCTATTTTCTCTTTCTTGGCTTGTGTTTGTTCCTGTACCTTTTCTCTTTTTTCCTTCAGGCGAGATTGCTTGGCACTGAGCCTGCGCATGTAGTAAAGCTTAGCTCGGCGCACCTGGCCGTGTCTTAGTATTTGGACGTCTTGCAGCAGGGGTGATTGCAGAGAGAATGTACGCTCCACGCCGATGCCAGAAGCTACCCGTCTTACTGTGAATTTACCGCCGTCGACGCTTTTCTTGGTAGCGATTACCATCCCTCGAAATTGCTGAATGCGCTCCTTCCCTCCCTCAGTGGTTTTTGCCTTAACCTGCACTGTGTCTCCAGGGGATATCTGGGGAATGCTGGCATTCAGTTTTGGTTTAACGATCTCTCTGATATCCATGATTTCTCCTCGCATGATAAAATTACTTGTTGTAGCATTTCAGGGCGTCGAGTCGCGGTTCGCAGAATGGACTGGCGTTTTCTCCATTGGGCGATTTTCTCATGATTTCCTGATAGCAATATTGGTGGTACTGACCAGCTTCGATATGTCGCGGGCCTGGTATATTGTGGATATTCTAGCAGCCCATTCAGCCCGTTGCTATGTGAGTCATCTTTTGCAGATTCCTCGGACCCTAACACTCCAGGTATAAGTCTGGTTATAGCATCCACCATAACCATGGCAGCTAACTCCCCCCCGCTCAATACATAATCGCCGATGCTTATCTCGTCTGTGGCCAGGTGTTCATGGACTCGCTCATCGATTCCCTCGTAATGGCCGCAAATCAATATCAAGTGTGGTTGGAGGGCTAAATCTCGAATGATTTTCTGGGTCAGCAGCTTGCCTTGAGGGGTAAGTAGTACGATGGGCATGTTGTCTGTGTCAACTCCGTGCTGTATGGTCTCTGCCAGCTCGAAAATGGGCTCGGGCTTGAGAATCATACCAGGACCGCCACCATAGGGGTAATCGTCGACGGTGTGGTGGCTATCGTGTGTATAGTCGCGGATGTTGTGTGTCACAATATTGAGCAGGTTACTCTCCTTGGCCCGCTTGATAATGCTTTGCTCAAACGGAGAAGTAAACATATCAGGGAAAAGACACAAAATATCGATACGCATTGGCTCCTCGCGAAAAGTTTTCTACTGGCTATCTTAGCATTTATCAAGTCACGATGGAAATTAAGTTGTTCTGGCGAGTTTTATTCTTGGAATGTTTCAATTTAGGTTACAGGAAACTTGAAAAAGTACTAAAAGGGTATTGACAAAATACGGGTATGGTGGGTTACAATAGATTTGTGGGGAAAAGTGGGGAAATTTGGAGTAACGGGTAGTATTGTGATGATAAATGTAGCAGACACCTGGTCAATGAAGTCACAACGGCAGGCTCTCTTTAATCCGGTACAAAGACAGGTGCTCCTTTTTTGTGCCAAGTATCCTCAGATGAGGTTTACTGCTGATTGTATTTTGGCCTATCACGATGTAGATAAATCTGCGGTACAACGCGAAATACAAAACCTGGTTGCTGTGGGAGTAGTAGGAGAGGGGCTCAGTAACAATGGAAGGTCTTTTTTCTATGCCAAACTTGGAGCCATTGAGAGGGCTCTGAGCCAACCCGTGCACAGTAACAATTAGTGGGAGTGGATTAAGTAGAGCTAAGGAATTAGATAGAATATGTTTTACGGTACATATACCTATAAGATCGATGAGAAAGGCAGGGTTCCCTTGCCCCCTAATTTTAGGCGGCAGACGAAGGGAAGTGTGATGCTAAAGAGGGGTATGGATAGGTGCATCGAGGTTTACCCCACAGATGTGTGGGATAAGTTAGCTGGTGAACTGGCTGCCAGGGTGGTGAGTCCTCTCAAGCGGAGGAGGTTGAATCGAATAGTTTTTGGATCTGCCTTTAATGCTTCTTTTGATAAACAGGGCAGAATCATGCTTCCGGCAGGTTTGCGAGAATATGCGGCGATTACTGATGTAGCTGCTGTTGTGGGAGCTAATGACCGTATTGAGTTATGGAATGAAAAGCTTTTAGAGGAAGAGAAAACTATAGCTGAACAACAGGAATCACAAATTATTGAGGAATTTGGTGTGTAGATGGGGACTATGGTGATGTCTTCAGTTCATGTGCCTGTGATGGTGGATGAAGTCGTAGCAGGATTGCAAGTCCAACGTGCAGGAAAGTTTGTTGATTGTACTGTGGGTTTGGGGGGGCATGCTGCTGCTATTCTGCGTCATATTTTTCCAGATGGGGATCTCTTGGGCCTTGATGTTGACTGCGAGGCAGTCAGCATAGCTCGTTCTAATCTTAGTATGTATCGTGACAAGGTTACCGTAGTTAACGATAACTTTAATAATCTTGAAGATATCTGTCGCAGACTTAATTTTTACCCGGTGGATGGCATTCTGTTCGACCTTGGTATTTCGTCCATGCAGTTGGATGTATCGCAACGTGGTTTTAGCTTTCGACGTGATGCTCCTCTGGATATGAGGTTTGATACCTCTCAGGATTTGAATGCTGCGAATATTGTTAATACCTGTTCGGAGGAAGAGTTAGCTCATATTTTTAGGGAATATGGTGAGGAGCGTTATAGCAAGCGGATAGCCCGATGTATTGTCGAGGCTCGCCCGATTACTAATACGTTAGAACTTGCTCATATAGCGGAACGGGTTGCGGGTCGCAGGCGAGGCAGAATTCATCCTGCTACCAGGATCTTCATGGCACTTCGAATAGTTGTTAATAGCGAGCTTGAGAATTTGAGACTGGCCCTCGAGCAAGCTGTTAAATTGCTTCATTTTAGGGGGAGGCTCGTGGTTATCAGTTATCACTCCTTGGAAGATCGCATAGTTAAAGAATTTATGCGTTGTGCTTCCAGTGGGCGTGTGAGTTCTCCCTCCCTGAAGTTGATAACCAAGAAGATTATTAGACCGTCTGAAGAGGAGAGGGAAACCAATCCGCGCAGCCGCAGTGCCAAGATGCGAGTGGCTGAACGCCTTGAGTGAAAAATTAAGGGTCAAGCAAGGAGGTTAAAATGGCAAAGAGAATTGTTACGGCTATTGATGTAGGGACAACCAAGATAGCTACGGTCATGGCAGATGTAAAGTCACAAGATGATATTGAAGTTATTGGGTTGGGGGTGGTTCCCTCGCATGGCTTGCATAAAGGCATTGTTGTTAACATGGATGAGGCCAAGAGTTCTGTAGCTAGTTCGGTGAAGGAAGCCCAAAAAGTTAGTGGTTTGCGTATAGACTCTGCTTATGTGGGAGTTACCGGTAGACATGTAAGTAGCATTAACAATCATGGGGTGGTATCTATACCACATAGTGACCGGTTGGTGCGCCCTCAGGATCTCAAGCGGGTGCTGTCTACAACTCGTGGTGCTCCTGTGCCTGAAGGGAAGAAGGTGTTGCATGCTATCCCTCGTTACTATGCTTTAGATGGACAGGAGAGGGTGAAAAAGCCAGTGGGCATGCATGGAACCAGGCTGGATGTAGAAACTCACATTATTACTGCTTCAGTATCTTCGGTACGGAATCTGGCCAAGTGCATTCGCTCCGCTGGAATAGAAGTTGCTGATCTTATCCTGGAGCCATTGGCTAGTGGAGAAGCTGTATTAACTCCCCAGGAAATGGATGCGGGGATTATCATGGCTGATATTGGTGGAGGCACTACTGATATAGCTGTCTTTAAAGATGGCAGTATTTACCATACAGCTATTATCCCAGTAGCAGGGTATCAGCTTACCAGTGATCTTTCTATTGGGCTGGGATTACCCTTCACGGTAGCAGAGAGGATGAAAAAGAGGTACGGCAATGTTATGCCAGAGATGGAAGATGACCAGGTAGAGGACCTCGGCCTGGAGAATGGACATACGGCTTCTCACCGTGATCTGTGTAATATTATCAGGTCACGTATGGAGGAGCTATTTGAGCTTATCCTTCTTGAGATGCCGACCACTGATTACCAGTCTCTAGCACCACATGGTTTGGTACTCACAGGTGGTACTTCCAATTTAGAGGGGCTCGATGAATTGGGGCGAGCAGCACTGCGGATGCCTGTACGTAAAGGGCAACCATATGCAGAGATCTATGGCATTACTGATGTTCTTTATGATCCTGCTTATGCTACTACTGTGGGATTAGTTCTGTGGCAGGCGAGGGATAAAGAACCATCCGCCTGGCAGGTTAAGAGAGGTGGTATTTTTGGTGGGTTTGTTAACTTAATTCGAAAAATATTCCGTTCCTAGATCATGGAACCTTAAATACTTTTAGAAAGGAGGGGCACCAATGTCAAAGACAATTTATACACCGGCGCCGGCGAAAATCAAGGCTGTAGGTATTGGAGGAGGTGGGTGCAATGCTGTTACTCGCATGGTTCGTCAAGGAATCAAAGGTGTTGATTTCATTGCCATGAATACTGATGCGCAGGCTTTAATGCTAGCTGAAGCGCCGGCTCGAATTCAGCTGGGCGAAAAGTTAACTAAGGGATTGGGCGCAGGAGGGGACCCCAAAATTGGATTTAAGGCAGCCGAGGAAAGCCGCCAGATAATTGAGGAGGTTGTTGAGGGAGCAGATATGGTTTTTGTCAGCGGAGGTATGGGGGGAGGGACTGGCACTGGTGGTATTGTTAGCGTTGCTGAAATTGCCAAGGAATCCGGTGCTCTCACAATTGGTGTGGTAACCAAACCTTTTAGTTTTGAAGGTGGAAACCGCATGGAGAAAGCAGAAGAAGGCATTATGAAGTTAACCTCCAAAGTTGACACCCTGATCATTATTCCTAATGATCGCCTTCTCCGACTTTGTGATGCCAAGACAAGTGTTGACAGTGCTTTCAAGTTAGCTGATGACGCCCTTCGTTTGGGAGTGCAGGCTATTTCAGAGGTGGTTACCGTCCCTGGTTTGATTAACCTGGACTTTGCTGATGTAAGATCGGTGATGCAGAATGCCGGTCCGGCATGGATGTCCAGTGGGAAAGGCAGTGGTCAAAACCGAGCTGCTGAAGCTGCCAGAGCGGCTTTAGCCAGTCCTCTGCTCGATGTTGCTGTCAAGGGCGCTCAGGGTGTGCTATTTACCGTTACGGGAGATGATAGTCTTACCCTCTTTGAATGTAATGAAGCTGCCCAGATTATTGGTCAGGCAGTTGATCCTAGGGCCAACATTATTTTTGGCGTGGTGCCTGATAAAGATTTGGATGGTGAGGTTAAGATTACTGTTATTGCGACAGGTTTCTCTTCTCAGTATGGCAGGGGTGCACCTGATGCTCAAGAGCTACGCAGGTTATTGAAAGGAGAGGGGAATGCTCTTGATGTTCCTTCCTTTATACGGCGCCGCGCGGGGCAGGGCTATTCTAGCTCTCAACTGGATGCTGCCCTTAAGGGGAGTACAGGGGTTACCCCACAGCCATCTAGAATTTCGTGGCAATAGGGCTTTTTTATATTTCGCTATAGTATAGGAGAGAGCACTAGATCAGTTCGTGCCCTCTCCTATGTGCGGAGTTCTTCCTAGTGTGTGTGATGACATGTCCTGTAGGCGTGAATCTTTAATTTGGATATAGCTCCTGATATTATTTATCGGGGCAATGAACTTTACCGACAAATTACTGGCTGCCAGCGAAAAGAATAAGAGTTTACTTTGTGTCGGGCTCGATCCTGATCCTGTGCACATGCCACTTTCAGATGTTCTTGAGTTCAACAAAGTTATTGTCGATGCTACAAAAGATCTGGTATGTGCCTATAAACCTAATTTGGCCTTTTATGAGGCGTTGGGTATTCCGGGACTTGTTACCCTGCAACGGACTATTGAGTATATACCAGATAGTATTCCCATAATTGGCGATGCTAAGCGTGGAGACGTAGGCCATAGTGCCGAGGCTTATGCCCGAGCCTTGTTCTCGGTTTTCAACTTTGATGCTATTACTGTCAGTCCTTACCTTGGTTTCGATTCTCTAGAACCGTTTATTAGCTATAATGCCAAAGGGATATTCATTCTTTGTCGGACGTCGAATTTGAGTTCCTCAGATTTTCAGGATCTTCGTATTGATGGCTTTCCCTTATATATAGTGGTGGCAGCAAGAGCGAAAGAGTGGAATGTGCATGGTAATGTTGGACTTGTGGTGGGGGCTACTTATCCTAAGGAATTAGAGAAAGTCCGCTCGATGTGTCCCTCTATGCATTTGCTTATCCCTGGCGTTGGTGCCCAGGGGGGAGATTTAGCTTCAGCGATTGATTATGGAGTTGGCATTGGAGGAGGCAAGCCAATTATTGCTGTGTCGCGCCAGATTTTATATGCCTCGAGGGATGCTGATTTTGCTGAAGCTGCGAGGAGTACAGCTAAGAAAATTCGTGACCAGATTAATCTTTATCTGGTTGATTCCGGTGGAGTAACATCTGATTAGTTTTGTTACTGCATGCCCATGGTATTTCAATAGCAATCTGCTAAATGATAAGTGCTCATATGGTTGTGGCAATAACAACAAGCTCCCTGCGCAGTGAGCAACAGTCTTCTTAACTTTAGTGCCCATTCAAGAATTGGATCATTGCATGTCACTATATATAGTGATAGAATTTCCAAGCAGTATAGATGTTGGGGGCAATTTTATGAAATGTCCTTATTGTGGTGGCTGGCAATCGAGGGTAGTGGACTCAAGAAGTCTGGATGAAGGGGTAAGGCGGCGCAGGAAATGTCTTGCTTGTGGCTCTCGCTTTACTACGTATGAGCGTGTGCAAGCTCATAGTATCTTCGTCATTAAGAATGATAATCGCCGTGAGGAGTTCAATCGGGGCAAGCTGGCCTCTGGGATTCGTAAGGCCTGCGAGAAACGTCCTATTCCGGTAGGTGCTGTGGATAAACTCATTGATAATACTGAAGCTGAGCTCTATCGCTTGGGGAAGCTTGAATTTCCTAGCTCTTTGATTGGGGATATGGTTATGGAAGGGCTTAAAAATTTGGACCATATAGCATATATTCGTTTTGCCAGTGTTTATCGCAAGTTTGATGATATTGGTATCTTGAAGCAAGAAGTAGATAATTTAGCTGGGGACAGTGCTGAGGCAGCATCAGGACAGCTGTCACTATTACCTTCCCAGCTTGTAGATCATTCAGCCTAGCGGTTGGGGGAGAGCACGAGGAAAGATGCGCGCAGGCAGGAAATCCAATCGAGTTAAATTTGCTACTAAGAAGCAGGTAGCTCAAGCTGTTTTTGCTGCTGCTGAGTCCACGGGGATAACTGACCGGAAGATGCTGGAGAAGCTTACTGAGCAAGTAACCGAGAAGTTACGAGTAGTTCGACCGTTACCTGGTATGGAGATGTTTATCTCCCCATTGCGTGGTGTATCGTCACCTGAGCTGCAGGATATGATTAACGAGGTTCTTGCTGATGAGGAATTTTCCCCCCAGTCAGGAACCAAGGTTATCTCGGGAATTGAGCTTAGTGATAATGCTTCGCGAGTTTTGGAGAGGAGATATTTGTCTAAAGATGCGACAGGTAAGGTTGTTGAGACTCCTCAGGAGCTATTTCGACGTGTGGCTCGACATATAGCCTTCGCTGAGCGCAATTACGGTTCCACAAAAGATGTTTCTGCATGGGAGAAGACTTTCTATCAGCTCATGGCGAATTTGGATTTCCTTCCTAATTCTCCAACCCTGATGAATGCTGGCCGTAAGTTGGGGCAATTGTCAGCCTGTTTTGTTATTCCCATTGAAGATTCTATGGAATCTATTTTTGATGCGGTTAAATATACTGCCCTGATACATCAAAGTGGGGGAGGTACGGGATTTTCCTTCTCTCGGCTGAGGCCTGAAAAGGATATAGTTGGTTCAACTGGAGGGGTTGCTAGTGGGCCTATTTCTTTTATGCGTACCTTTGATACTACTACAGATGTGATTAAGCAAGGTGGTATGCGACGTGGGGCCAATATGGCAATATTGGCGGTAGACCACCCAGATATTTTTCATTTCATCACGGTCAAGAGGGATCCTGATGCCTTGACCAATTTCAATCTATCAGTTGCCATAACTGATAGTTTTATGCAGGCAGTGGAACAGGGCACTAAATATCAACTAATCAACCCGCGAACAGGTGAAGTGACTGGCGAGGTCGATGCCCGAGGAATGTTTGACTCCATAGTGGATATGGCCTGGAGTGTTGGAGATCCAGGCCTTGTATTCATTGACCAGGTAAACAGGTACAATCCTACGCCACAATTGGGCAGGATAGAGAGCACCAATCCTTGTGGAGAGCAACCTCTGCTTCCTTTTGAGTCCTGTAATCTGGGCTCGATAAATTTATCCCATATGCTGGTGCACCAAGGGGGGGGAGTGGAAATTGACTATGACAGATTGAATCGTACGGTCAGGAGTGCTGTCCGCTTCCTTGATGATGTTATCGACGTTAATTGTTTTCCTTTGCCTGATATCGACAGGGCTACCAAGGCTACCAGAAAGATAGGCTTGGGAGTGATGGGTTTCGCTGACATGTTGTTTCAGCTTGGTATTCCCTACAATAGTGATCGAGGACTTGCTGTGGCAAAGGAGATAGCTCGTTTTATCTCCGATAAGTCTAACGAGGCTTCCATAGGATTGGGGAAGGAGAGAGGTGTCTTTCCCGCTTTTGAAGGAAGCATTTATGATGTGGCCGATGGTCCCCGATATCGCAATGCTTCTCGCACGACTATTGCTCCTACTGGTAGTCTGAGTATCATCGCGAATTGCTCTAGTGGGATCGAACCTGCATTTGCACTGAGTTACAAGCGGCATATTTTAGATGGCGAGGAATTCATGGAGATAAACCCGTATTTTGAAGAGGCTGCTAAGCGAGGTGGTTTTTATTCCTCAGACCTGATGAAAGATTTAGCTGAGGGGAAAAGGCTTAAGGATATGTCTGATATATCATCGGAGGTAAAAGAGTTATTTGTTACTGCTCATGATATTGAGCCAGAGTGGCACGTTAAAATGCAAGCAGCTTTTCAAAAATTTACTGATAGCGCTGTTTCTAAAACAGTCAATTTTCCCCATGATGCTACCCGTGAGGATGTAGCTAGAGTTTATATGTTAGCTTACCATGAAGGATTAAAGGGAATAACTATCTACAGGGATGGAAGTCGGGATGGTCAAGTTCTTACTGTAGGAGACGGGGCGAGAAAAACAGAGGGAGGATTGCTTCCCCGGGAAAGGCCTAAAGTTACTCGTGGTGTTACTGAAAGGGTCAGTACCGGGTGTGGCTACATTTATGTCACGGTTAACTTTGATGACCAGGGCATATTTGAGGTTTTTGCTACTTTAGGTAAAGCTGGAGGGTGTGCTGCGGCACAACTGGAGGCGATTAGCCGTCTCATTTCTTTAGCCTTGAGGTCTGGAATAGAGGTAGACTCCATTGTCAGACATCTCCGTGGCATACGTTGTCCTTTCATTGCGTGGGAGAAAGGTCACGCTGTTCTCTCATGTGCTGATGCTATCGCTAGCGTGCTGCAGAAATATGGTGATGGCAGGAGTGGTGGGAGTTCCAGTGACTCGGAGATGTTATTGGAGCAAGATACTCCAATAGTGTCTGATAACAATCTGGTTAATAACGATGATACTACAGTGATCCATGCATCCAGTGGGTTAGTAGGACAATGTCCTGATTGTGGTGCTACATTGGTCTATCAAGAGGGATGTAGCATTTGTCCCAATTGTGGGTTTACTAAATGTGAATGAATGGTGGAATGAATGGGTAACCGCAGTGGTAGCTACTATTCAGCTCTGAAGCGAATAACCAAAGTAGCCAACTCTGCATTTAGCTCCAGGAAGGTTTATAATTCCATAGCTAAGAGTGCTGCCAAAGCGGTACATGCGAATGGCTGTCGTATTTCTTTTCTGGTGCCTCAGCATGAATATTTACTTACTGCCGGAACTTATGGTCTCAGCGATATCTATTTGAAAAAAGGACCCCTTGATGCTCGTAAAAGCCTTCCCGAAATTCTTGATGGCGAAACGGTGTTTGTTGCGGATGCTACTAAGGATGAGAGAGTGCAGCATCATCAGATAGCAGAGGCACAGAGGATTTCCTCCATATTGGGAGTTCCTATCATTAAGCAGGATGAGGTTGTTGGGGAAATGAGAGTTTATACCCATGAACCTCACTGGTTCTCAGAATCGGATAACAGTTTCCTTCGCAGCGTTGTTGATATCTGTGCAGTTATATTGGAGCGAACAGAGTCAAAGCAAGTACTGAAACAGGAATACAAGAAAGACAGGAAACATACACTCTTGACTGAAGCGCCTCAATTGCCTACTGCGTCACTGCGACCAGCCAGTTTTGCCCATCCAAGCGAATCTGAGTTTGCCAAGCTTCTGGATTTCTATCGCATTGAATGGCTTTATGAACCTCGTGCGTTTCCCCTTTGCTGGAAAGAGGGAGCTGTAGCTGAGATGTTTACGCCGGACTTCTACTTGCCTGAGTTGGATTTGTATGTGGAGCTCACTACGTTGAAGCAAAGCTTAATAACTGAAAAGAATCGCAAAGTACGGCAACTCAAGCAGCTTTACCCCGATGTTAACATAAAATTACTTGCCAAGGACGATTTTGTAAAATTATTGGTTAAATATGGCTATGGCCCATTGGGCGAAGTCAAGATAGGTCAAGTCAACAAAGTGCTTTTCAGCCGCAGTCAAATCCAGCGTCGCGTGAAAATTTTGGCTAAGCGCATCTCTCGTGACTATGCTGGCCAACAGATAGTTATGGTTGGAGTCCTGAGGGGTGTTATTTGTTTTATGGCTGACATTATTCAACAGATTTCCCTGCCTGTCACAGTAGATTTTATGGCTATATCAAACTATGGGGGGGATGGTCAGGTGGTGAAGATCACCAAAGATCTTGACAGCAGTATAACTAACAGGCATGTACTGATGGTTGAAGATATCGTAGATACAGGAATGACGCTGAATTATCTTCTCACTCATCTTCGTGCCCATAATCCCCAGAGTCTTAATATTTGCACTCTGCTTGATAAGCGCGCACGGCGGCTTGTGGATATTCCCCTTAAGTATGTTGGATTTGAGATACCTGATCGGTTTGTTGTTGGCTATGGGCTGGACTACAAGGAGGAGTATCGCAACTTGCCTTTTATCGGCTTGCTGAATCCGGATGTGTCTCAAGTACACGGAGACCTGAATTCCATGAAATAGCCCATGATTTACTTTATCATGTATTATTTGTTCCTGAAGCTGATGACAGAGTTATTCCGTAATTTTAGTTTCGGTTATATTGCTTGAAATGCCGTAACCTCCACAGTATAATTTTACGGTTGTGTAGATGCGAGTTACTAGTGGTGAGGCTAAGGGGGTTTATCTAAAGGTTCCCAGCAGAGGGGTAGTGCGGCCAACGACCAGCCTGGTAAAGCAAGCTATTCTTTCAATGCTGCAGACTTGTTGCCTTAATGGATCTCGAATCCTCGATTTGTATGCAGGGAGTGGGGCTTTGGGTATCGAAACTATTAGTCAAGGGGGGGGCTGGGTGGACTTTGTGGACCAGAATAGGGAATGTTGTCGCATTATTGATGACAATTTACGCCGTACAGGATTCTTATCCAATGCTCATGTTTATTGCCATGAGGTAGAAGAGATAATTCCGAAACTAAGCGGTAGATATGATGTTGTGTTTGCTGACCCTCCATATTCAGATACTTCTATAAACAGGGTGTTGCCCCTGTTGGCTAAATCAGATCTTGTTGATAGGGATACTATAATTGTGGTTTGTCATTCCAGTCGTGTTTTGCTCGATGTTGCTTGTAGTGAATTGGAATTGATAAAGCAACGTCGGTACGGTGATACCATGGTTTCAATGTATTGGAGGAGTGAGTTATGGGCATAGTAGTTTATCCTGGTAGCTTTGATCCTATTACCAATGGACATGTGGATATTATAAGGCGGGCAGCTATTCTTTTTGATAGGCTTGTTATTGGTGTTTATGATAGGCCAGACAAAGCATTGCTATTTTCTGTGGAGCAGCGCGTGGATATGATAAGGGAGGCAATAACTGATTTGCCGAATGTATATGTTGAGACTTATGATGGTCTCACCGTGGATTTTGTGCGAAGGATGTCAAGCAGAATGATGATTCGGGGATTGAGGATGAATTCTGATTTTGAGAAAGAGTTTGAAATGGCTGAGATGAATAAAAAACTAGCTCCAAATGTTGAGTTGCTTTGTTTGATGACAACACATCAGTACCAATGTATTAGTTCTAGCCTTATAAAGGAAGTTGTTAGGTGTGGTGGGTCTGTCACAGGCATGGTTCCTGGTCATGTGGAACGGGCACTCAGGGAAAAATTTTCCTGTGGGTAATTCCAAGCCTCCTCGTGTGGTGAGGGTAAATACAGTATAATATAGGTGCCAAAATTATTAAGGTGTACAGGAGGTAGACAAGATGGCGTATAAGATTACTGATGATTGTATAAGCTGTGGGGTTTGCGCAGCAGAATGTCCTAATCAGGCAATTAGCGAGGGGGAAACTGTCTTCGTGATTGACTCTGAAAAGTGTACTGAGTGTGTTGGTGCTCATGAGTCGTCAAAATGTGCTGAAGTGTGTCCTGTAGATGCTTGTGTGCCTGATCCGGAGCATCAGGAAACCCATGATCAGCTATTAGATAAGTGGCAAAAGATGCATCCTGGGGGAACTCCCAATGTCTCCTAAAGTGAAAGTTTGGTGACCTAAGTTCCCTGTATCTGTTGTTGGAATACAAGCTATCTGTTGTTATTAGCTCTCTTTTTGCAGGACTGTAGAATATTGAGGGCTCATTAATAGGGAGAAGTGGCTCTCCATATGCCTCATGTGATGTGTTTGTGCCAGTTTGCATATTGTCTTGGGGCTGAGTTTATGAACGTGGATTTCCCTGCCGAGGAAGGGATTTTTGAACATCAGGATAGAAGCCTTGATGGCAAAAATCCCTTGGATGGGTTCTGCAGGATAAACTAGTACCAGCTTTCCTTTTGTTTTTAGCACTCTGGCCATCTCCCCCAGTGCTTTTTCCATGTCAGGAATATGCTCGATGGCATGGCAAGAGTAAATTTTGTCAAAGGTGTTTGTGGGGAAACCTAATTTTGTAGCATCCATGCAAACTAGGGTTTTGGTTACTCCCCGGGAGATAGCCTCACTATTTATATCAATTCCCAGGGTGTTTTTGCTGTAGTGCTGTATCCTTCTTGTTAGGAATCCGCGACTGCACCCCACCTCGAGAATTGTGTCCTCCGGTTGTGGATTTAAAAGCTGGAGTATTTTCTTTACCAGCAATCTGTCTTCGCGTAGGCTGAGAGCATACCATTTAGAATCATATATCGTGGAGTTCATTCTGTTGTCTGATTGGATTATTTTTCGGCAGTGTGCTTTCTGCTACAGATGTTTAGCCTTATTATAGGCAGCAGTTACAGCCTCGATAAATAGAGAGCGAAGTCCTCCTTCCTCTAACTTAAGGAGAGCTTCAGTTGTGGTCCCCCCTGGTGAGGTTACCAGATTTCTTAGCTCGGCAGGATGCTTGCTGCTCTGTTGCAGGGTGAGAATAGAACCCATGGCGGTTTGCATGACCAGCCTTTCCGATACATCGCGAGATAGACCAATATGTACTCCAGCATCAATAAGGGCCTCAATGAATAGAAAGACATATGCCGGCCCACTGCCACTCAATGCTGTAGCCATATCCAGGTATTTTTCTTCAGTGACCTGAATCTGCTTCCCTAAAGAACTAAGGATGGATTCCGCCATCTTTTTCTGTTGAGCACTGACTTCGCTGGATGCTATCCAGACACTAATACCTTGTCCGATCTGAGCTGGCATGTTGGGCATGGCTCGTATGATTGAATGATGCTTTATCCTATCGCACAACTCGGATAGCTTGACTCCTGCCATTATAGACAGCACACATTGCTCTGATTTAAGAGTGCCTACTTGTTCTATGATTTTGCCCAGATCCTGTGGCTTTACAGCCAAAATTATCATGTCACTTTGTGCTGATGCTGACTTGTTGTCCTCCATGGTTTTTACTCCGTATTGAGAGTTTAATGTGTTGCGGCGAGTCTGGTTGATGTCACTGACTATGATCTCCTCAACTTTGGCTACATTATTGTGCAGCAGCCCTCTTATCATTGCCTCTCCCATGGTTCCCGCTCCGATGAAAGTTATCTGCATTTTTCTCCTCTGCCTTTGAAAAGTGTGAAGCCTGGTAATTGTTATTGTGCTACTATGCTAACCAGTCGTTTAGTCACATAAATAACCTTAGCGATTGTCTTTCCGCTGGTGTAATTCTTGATTTTATCTCGTGTTAGTGCCACCTTCTTGGCCTCAGTTTCGCTGATATTAGCAGGAACGCTTACCCTATCCCGCAATTTACCATTTACCTGGATGACCATGGTAAATGTCTCTTCTCTGGTTAGCTCTGCGTTGAATTCAGGCCAGTGCTGGTTGTGGATACTATAGGGGTGGCCTGTTTTCTCCCACAGTTCCTCCGCGATGTGTGGGGCAGTGGGAGCCAGGAGTAATAATAGATATGTAATAGCCTCAGTCCATAAGGAATTCCCAACTTCACTTTCTTGCTTAACTTTGGCGAGGTAGTTGGTGAACTCCATAAGGCTTGCGAGCATGGTATTGAAGCGAAATTTCCCTAAGTCTTCAGTTACTTTTTTAATTGTCTTGTGTGTGACATATTGTAGTTGTCTTTCAGCTTCAGACTGTATGTCTTTGCTGACGTAAGCTGTTTCGGTGATCAGGCTCCAGATTCGATTTAACCACCTGCTTATGCCTACAATGCCGCTGTCGCTCCATTCACCACCCAATTCCCAGGGGCCAATAAATATAATATAGCCGCGCACGGCATCAGCTCCCAGTGTGGTTACGTATTTGTCTGGTGCAATGACGTTGCCCTTTGATTTGCTCATCTTGCTGCCACGATAAATGACAGTGCCCTGGTTGAATAGCTTGGCGAACGGTTCACCGAAGTTAATCAGCCCTATGTCACGTATGGCCTTGGTGAAAAAACGTGCATATAGCAGGTGCATGACGGCATGCTCTGCGCCGCCGGTGTACAAATCTACTGGCATCCAAAAGTGTATTTTCTCGGGATCGAAGGGAGCATTGTTGGAGTCAGGGCTAGTGTATCTCAGGTAATACCAGTTGGAGCACATAAAGGTATCCATGGTATCGGTCTCCCTTCGTGCTGGTCGTCCACATTTGGGGCATGTCGTGTTGACAAAGGACTGACAGTATTTTAATGGAGACTCGCCAGTAGGCTTAAACTGGGCGTCCTGAGGAAGCAATACAGGCAGCTCTTTTTCTGACACAGGAACTATGCCGCACTTATCACAGTAAACCATTGGAATTGGTGCACCCCAATATCGCTGTCGAGATATAAGCCAATCTCGGATGCGGTAGCTAGTAGTTTTCCTGCCCCATCCCTTTCTCTCCAGCAGAGAACATATTGCCTCATATCCCTGTTTGCTGCTCAGACCAGTGAAATCACCAGAATTAATCATTATTCCTGGAGAGGTATAGGGTATTTCTGCTTCTTTTTCTGGAGTTTCTGGTGAGACAATTACAGGGGTAACTGGCAGATTAAACTTGCTGGCAAAGTCCAGATCACGCTCATCGTGTGCGGGGACTCCCATCACGGCACCAGTGCCGTAGCTCATCAACACATAATCAGTGATGTAGATGGGAATCTTCTCATTGTTTAATCTATTGGTGACATAGCTTCCTAGAAAGACACCTGTCTTTTCCCTGCCCAGAGCTGTTCGTTCATATTCAGTTTGCCGTTGACACCAAGCAATGTATTGCTCTACTTCCATTTTATGGTCGGGAGTGGTTAGCTGAGAGACCATGGGGTGTTCTGGAGCAAGCAGGAAGAATGTTACCCCGAATATTGTGTCTGGCCGAGTGGTGAACACTGTTATTTCTTTTTGAGGTGTTCCTTTATGATCCAGAGCAAAGGAGATCTCTGCGCCTTCGCTCTTGCCAATCCAGTTACTTTGCATTGTCTTGATACGCTCTGGCCAATCTATGTTACTGAAATCGAGAAGTTCGTCAGCATACTTCGTGATTTTAAAGAACCATTGTTCGAGGTTCTTTTTGACAACTGGTGAGCTGCAGCGCTCACATATTCCTTCTCCAACTACTTGTTCATTAGCCAACACGGTCTGACATTTAGGACACCAGTTAACAGGTGCCTTAGCGCGATAGGCTAGTCCTGCTTTATACATTTTGAGGAAGAACCACTGAGTCCACTTATAGTATTCAGGAAGGCAGCTTATTATCTCTCGGTCCCAATCGTATATGGCGCCTATGCTCTTTAGCTGGCGGCGCATATTTTCTATGTTATTCATTGTCCATTTATAGGGATGAATTCCGTGTTTGATAGCGGCATTCTCTGCCGGTAGGCCAAAGGCGTCGAAGCCCATAGGGTGGAGAACATTGTAGCCCTGCATTCTCTTAAATCGGGCATAGATATCTGATGGCACCATGGCATACCAGTGCCCAATGTGAAGATCTCCTGAGGTGTAAGGAAGCATGGTCAGAGCATAAAATTTGGGACGATCACTGGTTTCCTTAACTTTGTAGAGGCCGTCTCTTGCCCATTTTTCCTGCCACTTTTTCTCTATTTCTTGAGGGTTATATTTTAAAGAGGGCATAGCGATAAAGTTTAGACTAATTTAATGCAAATGAGAAGCGCTGTATTCCAGTTCAGGCTACAGATTTGTCATGGATCTTGCTCAACTTCTCAGTGTGGCTTAGAATGAATTCAGGCTGCTTTTTGTTGCGGAGCTTAGCGAGTGAAGAGTGCTATGAAACGAGAAATGTATACTAGGATGCAATTGTGTGATTTTTTGTTCCGACTTAAGGCAAGCTCGGGAAACTATATCACGATATATGTAACTCCCCTGTCCTTTCCTCGTCTGATAAACGACTCATCCTTTAATAGTAGGGATGCCTTGTATGGAGAGATTATATCTTCAATTAGCATTAAAGCTGTCACTCAGGAAATCGAGAAGCATGCTACTGGCGCTGTGGTATTCTGGCAGGAACAGGGTCACAGGCATATAGTAGTGCCACCATTTCCCATTACCGTGGAAGAAAGCATAACTGGAGATGTTGATGTCTCGTACTTATATGATCTGGTGGGGCGAGGATATTTTATAGGTGTTGTGTTGGTAACCTGGGGCTCTTATGCTATAGGGGTGTTTGACTACGATAATCTGGTGAAATGGAAGGTGGGCACAGGGCATATCCATAAGAAGCACCGAAAGGGTGGGAGTAGTTCGAAAAGGTTTGCTCGCAGAACTGAAGAGCAGAAAAAGGACTTTTTACGGAGAGTTGGCAATCGAATTGATGAGAACTTTTCCCAGTACCGCTTGGATTATATTTTCTTTGGAGGCAACAGGCTTATTCTTAAGCCGCTAATGGGAGATTCTAAGCACTTAGAATCTGAGAGGCAGAGAATCTTTAGTCGAGTACTGGATGTCCGAAAGGTGGATCGAGATTTACTGCATCGTAGTTTGGAGAAGGTGACAGAATCTGTGGTATTTAGTTTTTGATGTGACTAACGTGGTGTTATGGGAAAGGGGTTTGCAGTGAGAATAGTACCTTTTGAGCATTATGCAAGGCAGTATGACGACTGGTTTGTCAGGCACAAGTCTATTTATGAGGCAGAGCTTGAGGCTATCCGCCAGTTGTTGCCTCTATCAGACAATGGTGTTGAAATAGGGGTAGGTAGTGGCAGATTTGCTGCGCCTCTGGATATAAAGATTGGAGTTGAGCCATCCATTAATATGGGAAAGGTGGCGCGAGGTAGGGGGATAGAGGTTGTCCAGGGTGTGGCTGAAGCATTGCCATTCCGTAACTGTATGTTTGACTATGCTTTGTTGGTTACTACCATATGTTTCGTTGATGATCTTGAGCTTTCCCTGAATGAGAGTTATCGTATCTTGAAATCTGGAGCTTATATCATCATTGCCTTTATTGATATGACTAGCCCTGTAGGACAATTATATGATAAGCATAAGCAGAGCAGTGAATTTTACCGGGTAGCGGTTTTTCGCTCGATACCGGAAGTTATTTCTGCCCTTCAGAGAATAGGGTTTGGGGGAATGGTGTTTAGTCAGGCTATTTTTCATCCCTCTGGTGGTCAAGATAAGGCGGCTACAGTAAAGCGAGGATATGGTGAAGGATCTTTTGTGGTGGTCAGGGCAACGAAAGAGGAAGTATGGTAGCCCTGAAAGAAATTTGTTTGTTCCTGGGGTAAAAGCACTACTAACGCTGACTAGCGTTGATATAGGCCGATGAGTTGTGCTTTGGTAAGGATGTGTCCATTCATGGCTTCAAGCACTTGTTCTTTAGATGCCCCAGCATTTAACTCCAGCGATTTATCCAGTGCATACAGGCTAAAATGGTATCGGTGCACAGGGCCACGTGGGGGGCAGGGTCCACCATAACCAATTCTGCCAAAATCAGTCATTCCCTGGATGGCGCCGTTACTCAACTGTTTCTTTCTGGAGGTGGCTTCCAAAAGTTCATGAGCGCTGGCAGGGATATTGAATATAACCCAGTGTGTGAATACTTTACCCGGGGCATCTGGGTCATCCACTATTAGTGTAAAAGTTCTGGTCCCTTCAGGTGAACCGTGCCAGGTGAGCGGTGGCGCTACATCCTTTCCATCGCAGGTATATATACGAGGGATCTTGCTTCCTGGGGTAAAAGCGGTGCTTGTTAACGATAATGCCATCTTCAGGTTTCTTTGGTGGAGCTGATGGGATTCGAACCCACTACCTCCTCAATGCCATTGAGGCGCTCTCCCTGTTGAGCTACAGCCCCACTTCCTTTCACAATATAGCAAAAAAGGCCCTGCAAGCTCAAGCTTACAGACTTATGCCGAACCAATCCAGCACAAAGCGCAGACCGAAATATCCCATGTATGCTAGTGTTAGCCCCTTAATGGTCCTCCCGGCCCAAGTGAGGAGGAAGAACTTGAGTAAGCCAAAGTGAAGCGTACCAAGGAATACCGCAAAGGGGTAGAAGGTTGGGTTAAATACGGAAGACATAAAGAAAACTACCTTGGAGCCATGGTTGTGTATCATGTTGGTGAAGCGAGTATAGAGATTGTTGTTGAGATATCGCGTGAGGCTGTTGCCTCCATAGCCTATGAGATAAGCAAAGATGCTTCCTATCGCTTCGCCGAAGCCAGCGATAGCCCCAACGATGATGGGATTTAGCAATCCTCCCATGGTAAATATCACAGGGAGGCCGGGAATAGGCACCCCTATAGTTGACCCAGCTAATACGCTGATGATAAAGCAACCAGCGTAACCGTAGCTCTCTACCTGTAACAGGGAATTCCGGTAGTAAATAACGACAATGCAAAGGGTAATAGTCACAGCTAAGGATAACCCGCCTACCCAGGCTTCCCTTTTCGTTGGTTTTTCTTTCACTGGAGACTATTATACTGAACTGGAATTTGCCTATTTGATTAACTCGTTGGCTTGCTTGGGGAAAAGCTCAGGTTGTTATCCTGCACATCAATGATTATGGTGACTCCTTCCTTGAACTTGCCCTGTAGTATTCCGGTTGAAATAGGGTTTTCTATATATCTCTGCACCACTCGCCGTAGTGGCCGAGCTCCATATATGGGGTCATATCCTTTTTTTGCCAGCCAAGCTTTAGCTTTGGCGCTAAGCTCGAGACTCAGATTCCTCTCAGCCAAGCGTTGTACTACGTCTTTGATGATGAGATCGACGATCTTTTCGAGATTCTCCTGGGTCAGGGGGTGGAATATCAGCACATCATCTATTCTATTTAGCAACTCGGGGCGGAAGGCTTGCTTAAGCGCTGTCTCTACAGATTTTCTCATTCGCTGTTCGTCAGTTTCGTCTTTGCGATGAAAACCAACCTCTTGGTGTTGTAGATCCTCTGTTCCTAAATTGCTGGTCATTATCACTATGGTGTTTTTGAAATCTACTGTTCTGCCATGGCCATCGGTAAGCCTGCCGTCCTCTAGCAGTTGCAATAAGATGCTAAATACCTCAGGATGAGCCTTTTCCACCTCGTCGAAGAGGATAACCCTGTAAGGTCTACGTCGGACAGCTTCGGTTAGCTGGCCACCTTCCTCGTACCCGACATAGCCGGGAGGGGCACCGATAAGGCGGGATACGGAATATTTTTCCATGTACTCCGACATATCTAGCCTCACCATAGCATTTTCATCATTGAACAAGAAGCGTGCCAAGGATCTTGCCAGTTCTGTTTTACCGACTCCGGTGGGTCCCAGGAATATAAAACTGCCAATGGGGCGTTGGGGATCTTTAAGCCCGGTCCGGCTCCGTCTGATGGCTTCTGATACAGCTCGTACTGCCTCTTCTTGATCTATCAGCTGTTCGTGTAGCCTTTCCTCCATATGGACCAACTTATCGCTTTCGGTTTCCAACATTTGAGATGCAGGTATACCTGTCCATTGAGATACTAGCTGGGCAACATCGTCCTCATCTACAGTGCTATCTATTTTGTCTTTCTGTTGCCATTCATGCCTGGCATTGTTGTATTCCTGCTCCAGACGCAGCCTCTCAGATTTCAATTCGGCAGCTTGCTGGTAATCACCTCGCTGAGAAGTGGCCTCTTCTTTGTCGAGCAGACGTTTGATGTTCCGATCCAGTGCTTTCACCTTGTCTGGTGCGCTTTCCATATCGATACGGAGTTTGCTGGCAGCTTCGTCAATTAAATCAACCGCTTTATCAGGAAGAGATCTACCGGATATGTATCTTTGTGATAGCTTAGCAGCAGCGATAAGGGCGGAATCATCTATCTTTATTTTGTGGTGAGCTTCGTAGCGAGGGCGAAGCTCCTTGAGCATTTCTACAGTAGTCTCGACATCAGGCTCTCCAACGAACACTGGTTGAAATCGTCTCTCCAGTGCAGCATCCTTTTCGATGTGCTTGCGGTATTCGTCGAGAGTTGTAGCTCCAATACACTGGAGTTCGCCACGGGCCAGCGCAGGCTTAAGGAGATTGCTGGCATCCATAGCCCCTTCAGCAGCACCAGCTCCTACTACGGTGTGGAGTTCATCAATGAATAGGATTATCTCTCCACTTGCCTGGCGAATTTCATCCAGTACCGCCTTCAGTCTCTCCTCAAATTCTCCCCGAAACTTACTACCTGCTACTAGAGACCCCATGTCCAGTGCAATTACCTTTTTGCCCTTGAGGGAATCAGGTGTATCCGCAGAAGCTACTTTTTGAGCTAGCCCTTCAGCAATGGCGGTTTTACCCACACCAGCCTCACCAATGAGTACGGGGTTGTTTTTGGTGCGTCGCGAAAGTATTTGTATTACACGTTTAATTTCCTGCTCCCTGCCAATTACTGGGTCGAGCTTCCCGTGGGAAGCCATATCTGTGAGGTCGTGTCCGTATTTCTGCAGAGAGCGATATTTGCTTTCTGCTTGGCGGTCGGTCACGCGGTGGGTACCGCGAATCCTTTGCAGTGCTTGGTAGATTCGCTCTTGATTAACGCCAGACTGGTTTAGTATTGCAGATGCTTCTCCCTTTTCCTCGCCAGCGATGGCGATGAGTAAGTGCTCGGTGCTGATATATTCATCTTTTAATCGATCTGCTTCACGTCGGGCATTTTCCATTAAATGAGTGATACGAGGAGTCATGTATATTTGCGTTACCTCATAAGTTATCTGTGGGAGTTTTTTTAAGGCCTCCCTTAACTTATTTTTTATTAGGTCAGGGTTTACTCCTAATTCATGCAGTATCTCGCTGGTTATACCTTTGTCCTGTTCCAGTGAAGCCAGTAAAATATGTTCCACATCCCATTGGTTATGATGGTATTGCTGAACCAGTTGTTGGGATATGGCTAATACCTCTTGTGCTTGCTCGGTAAATTTTTCTGGCTGCATGGTCTATCTCTCCTTTCCCGTTATTCTACCATATGGGAGCCTTCTTGGTTGGTGTAGTAGGTATAGAGCTAATTCAAGATAGTTATGATGCTGCTATTAAGCAAAAAGGCATTTGCCATATTGATAAGGTGAAACTGTGGGTTGATATAAATAAGTGGTGATTTCTACAACTTATGTCGGAAGTGGTCGTTGGGGGCACTTGTCTGAATTTCAGGGCCGCACCGAGCGAAAGTTGCCGTAGAGAAAGCCGAGGGTTATACTAGGAGGTTATGAAAACCAAGCGGGATTACTATGATGTGCTGGGTATATCGCGGCATGCCAGCCAAGATGATATCAAGCAGGCATTTCGTCACCTAGCCTTACGATATCATCCTGATCGTAATCATGAACCTCAAGCGGAGGATAAGTTTAAGGAGATTAACGAGGCCTACCAGGTTCTCTCCAATCCCCAGAGTAGGGATAGCTATGACCGTTATGGCCAGGTGTTTACTGGTGGTATGGAAGACTTTCCTGGTTTTGGTGGTTTTGGCGATATATTCGAATCATTTTTTGGTGGTTTTGGTGCTGCTAGAACTGCTCCGCAGCAGGGGGATAGTTTAAGGACGCATGTCTCTCTCTCCTTTGAGGAAGCAGTTTTTGGCTGTAGAAAAGAAGTTCCAGTACAACGTGTTGAAGTTTGCCCTGTATGCCATGGCACAGGTGGCGAGCCAGGAATAAAACCTCAAACGTGTCCTGTATGCCACGGTGCTGGTCGTGTCAGGAAAGTGAGGCAGAGTTTTTTTGGCAGTTTCACCAATGAAACTATTTGTTCTCGCTGTGGAGGCAAAGGATCTATTATAACTAATCCCTGCAAGCGGTGTCATGGAGAAGGCAGAATTGAAGTAGAACGTAAACTGGATGTGAACATCCCTGCTGGTGTAGATAATGGATACCAGCTTCGGCTTTCTGGGGAGGGGGATGTGGGGTTGTATGGTGGGGCGTTTGGCGATCTCTATGTTGATGTCTCTGTAGAGCCGCACCCCTTGTTTGAACGGGATGGAGTTGATATTTTGTATGAGTTGCCGATGAATTTTGCTCAACTAGCTTTGGGGGCTGAAGTAATAGTGCCTACGCTTGATGGGGACCAGAAGTTAAAAGTACCCTCTGGAACACAAAGCGGCAAGGTGTTTCGTTTAAAGGGAAAGGGGGTTCCGCGCCTGAAGGGTAGGGGAAGGGGTGACCAGTTGATTAGAGTAAGGGCGGTTACTCCAGAGTCCCTGGATAAAGAGCAACGCCATATTTTTGAAGAGCTAGCCAGAGTGCTGACTGATCCGAAATAGACATGTCACCGCATTTATGAACCCAGATATTGTTCTTGAGCTAATTGTTCTAATCTTGCAACTGCCTGAGATATAGGAAAGTTTTCAAACAGGATTTCGTAGATAAGATTGGATATGGGCGCCTCCAAGTTTTCTTGCTGTGTTAATTGATGAACTGCCATGGTAGTGTATATTCCCTCGGCTACTTGTGACATGGATGACCGTACCTCATCCAGTGGGTAACCTTGCGCTAGTTTGTGGCCGGCGTAATGATTGCGACTAAGGTCACCAGCGCAGGTTGCTATCAGGTCTCCCAGACCAGCCAGACCATAAAAGGTATTGACTCTAGCCCCTAACGCTAATCCTAGGGAGATAACTTCATTCCAGCTCCAAGTTATAAACGCTGCCTTGGTATTGTCTCCCATGTTTAAACCATCGAGTATCCCCGCACCCAAGGCGATAATGTTTTTTAAAGCTCCACTTAGCTCAACGCCAGTGATGTCATCAGTGGTGGATATGAGGAATTTAGGGGAGCTGAGTATTTTGCTGGCCTTTTCTGCTATGTGTATGTTGGCAGCAGCAATGACGGATGCTGCAGGAAGCCCCTGGGCAATCTCTCTGGCTAGATTGGGCCCAGAGAGTGCGCATATCTGTTGCCTTAGTTCAGGAGCAACTTCATCTTCTATCACCTGCGACATTCTTTTCCCAGTCTCCATCTCTAAGCCTTTGGCTGCGCTCATCAATATCATTGATTGGGATAGGTGATTCTTGATGTGGAGAACATTTTCCCTAAGTTTTTGTGATGGGACTACCCAGATTACCAGTTCAGAGTCTTTGAGTGCTTCCTCAGCATTACTGGTGGAAGAAAAGGCCAGTGCTTTCTGATTTACTTTCTGGGCTTCGGGTTCAGTGCGAGCGAGTAACTTGACCTCAACCCCGTTGTTGCCCAACAAGGAACCGAGAGTGTTTCCCCATGTAGTGTTGCCGATGATGGTAGTCTTATGCACTGAGGGAAGCTATAAAATCCTTTCTCCCAATCGGCGTTCTGTGCCGTGGCGTAAGCGAGCCATGTTATCTCGGTGCTGGTAGATAACCAGTCCAATAGCGGCCAAGCAGTAAGCTAGATAGATGGGAGGCCAGTTGTAGATAATTGTTAGTGGGATTAACATGCACCAGGTAGCAATGATGCCCAGAATTGAGCCTAAAGACATGTGTTTACTGCGCAGTGCTGAGATAGCCAGTACTTCACCACCAAATAAGGCTAATGGTGGGGATATTGCGAGGATTGTGCCGAAGAAGGCAGTTACGCCCCGTCCGCCCTTAAATTTGGTGAATATGGGCCAAGTGTGTCCTGCAACTGCTGCCAATCCTGCCATTACTTGGGCGGCCTGCCATTCGACAGGGATTCCAGCTATGTTTATCAAGCCAGAGCCCACAATCACTTTTGCTAATAATACCGCGCCTGTCGCCTTCGATACGTCACATATAATGACCAGAAGGCTTGCCTTGGTTCCCACGGCTCGCAGCACATTGGTAGCCCCAGTTTTACCGCTTCCGTAGTTTCTTATATCGATATTGCTCTTGAGTTTAGCTATTATGAGGCCAAAAGGAATGGAGCCTAGAAGATAACCAATTAACACTACAGCGATAAATTTAGCAATTATCATGCATACACCACCTTTTTCCTCTTGCTGTTTTTGTGGGCAGCCTTGGTGAAAATTATTCTCAATGGGTTGCCATAGAGGTCAACCCCTTGGCGAAGCTGATTGGTCAAGTATCGTTGATAAGAAAAGTGAACTAGGCGCGGGTCATTAACCCTGATAATGAATGTAGTAGGTTGGTACCGATCTTGGTATGCCTCGGCGACATGTAATTGTCGAGTGCCTCGGCGAGGGGGAGGATATACACTAATTGCTTTATGGATTAGTTCCTCTACCGTTGATTGTGATAGATGATGCTGCCTTTTTTCCCATATTTGCCAAGCCTTGGGCAAGATATAATTTATCCCACTGCCTGACTTGGCTGACAGGTACAGCGTGGGAATATAGGACATGAAATTAAGCCTGTGACTCAACTGCTGCTTGAATTCCTGTCTATCCTCTTGAGGGACAAGATCCCATTTATTAACTATCAGCACCATACCTTTTCCCATATCTATTATATATCCTGCAATATGCATGTCTTGGGCAGTAATGAATTGAGTGGCATCAACTAACAGCAGCGCAACATCACATTGGTCAATTGCTTGAAGCGTGCGTAATAGGCCGTAGTAATCAATTCCGGGGCTAGTTCTTCCGCGTCTTCTTATGCCTCCGGTGTCAATCAGTAGGGCTTTTTTATCATCCCAGTGTATTACGGTATGAATAGAGTCACGGGTTGTCCCTGGTGAGGCGTCGGTGATAGCCCTTTCCTCGCCCAGTAATTTGTTTAGCAGCGTTGATTTGCCAACATTGGGTCTCCCAACAATGGCCAGTTTAGTTTCCTCCATTTTTATTGGGGTAGTATGCGAGTGTGGTATATAGCTCAACACGGTGTCCATAAGTTGCATTATGCCCCGGTTGTGATAGGCACTGATGGGCATTGGGCTGCCAAATCCTAGGCGGTAAAAATCGGTTATGTTTATGTGTGACGATGAATCTATTTTGTTTGCTACCAGCACTATGGGTTTATTGGCGACGCGCAACATTTCAGCTAAGTCTTCGTCAGCGGGGATAAGCCCATCTTTAACGTCTACCATGAAAAGAATGACATCTGCCTGAGCGATGGCCACCTCTGTTTGCTGTTTAGCCATTTTATCTAGGGGGGTTGGTGGTCGTATTTGCCAGCCACCAGTATCAACCAATGTTAGTTCATTTCCCTGCCAGGATACAGAGGTATCGATGCGATCCCTGGTGGTTCTAGGCATATCAGCGATGATGCTTAACCTGTGGCCCACAAGGCGGTTGAGCAAGGTTGATTTTCCCACATTGGTTCTACCAACAATAGCTACGATTGGCTGTGTCATCTTTGCTTACACCAAATTGCTTGGGGAGAGAAGCTTGATCAGAAGGGCCTTCTCCATATGCAACTTATTTTCTGCTTGGTCAAAGACTACTGATTGGGCTTTATCTATCAGGCCAGCGGAGACCTCCTCGTTATTATGAGCCGGCAAAGGATGCATGAACAAAGCTGCACTTTTTGCCGAGTCTAATAATTTATTATCTACCTGATACTGAGAAAAGGCAAGACGGCGTTTCTTTGCTTCTGCTTCTTGCCCCATGCTTGTCCATACATCAGTGTAGACTATGTCAGCCTCCTTGACTGCCTCGTAGGGGTCGCTGGTCAAGTTTATTCCGCTGCCGCTAGCGGCAGCGGACTTTTTTGCCTGTTGTAGTAGAGAGTCCTTGATTTTGTAACCGGGAGGTGAGGCGAAATGAAAGTTTATACCGCTTAATGTGGCTGCCAGCAGTAAGCTATTGGCAACGTTATTTCCATCTCCGACAAACGCTAGGGTTAACCCGTGGAGCTTGCCTTTCTTTTCATATATTGTCAGGAGGTCAGATAAAGCTTGGCAAGGATGTTCCAGGTCAGATAGAGCATTTATCACTGGTATAGTTGAGTGTTGTGCTAAGGTGGTGACAGTTTCATGGGAAAAAGTGCGAGCAGCGATGCAATCGACGTATCGACTGAGCACACGAGCAACATCAGGTATTGATTCTCGTTGCCCCAGGCCGATTTCTGCCGGAGATAGGTAGACAGTGTGTCCTCCTAATTCATGCATGGCGATATCGAAGCTTACCTTGGTGCGTAGCGATGGTTTTTCAAATAGTAAGGCCAGCGATTTCCCCGAGAGCAAGTCACACGGGCCTCGCTGCTTCAAGCTCAAGGCTTGCTGCAACAGGCTTTCAATCTCCTCATGGGTGAGATCAGATACCGAAAGCAAATCCTTTTTTATAGGAACACTCATCTTTAGTGTATTATACTACTATAGGAATGAGGGTCATAGTGGGTGATATTTAGCATGGGAAGAGATCCAGTTAGCAAGGAATTAATCTTATTGTTCGATGGTCATGCCATGCTGTATCGTGCTTTCCATGCTCTGCCTCCCCTAACAGTCCCGAAAACAGGGGAGATGATAAATGCTGTCTATGGCTTTGCCAGCACTGCACTTAAAGTTCTTGGAGAATTTCACCCTACATACTGGGCTGTTGCCTTTGATCGCCCTACCCCCACTTTCAGACATGAGCAGTTCAAGGAGTATAAGGCACAGCGTCCTGAAATGCCTCAGGAATTAAGGAGTCAGATGGGGCGGGTTCACCAGTTGGTAGAAGCTTTTAATATGCCCATATTTGAGGTCGATGGGTTCGAGGCAGATGATGTTCTGGGGACATTGAGTAATCAAGCCAGAGATAGTGGAGTGGATGTTATTATTGTTACAGCCGATAATGATATATTGCAACTAGTGCTTCCCCATGTGAAGGCTCTGGTTCCTGGTCGGGGCCTTAATGATATTGTCCTTTACGATGAAGAGGCGGTATATAACAAATATGGAGTAGAACCTGAGCGTATGATTGACCTTAAGTCGCTAGTTGGTGATGTTTCCGACAATATACCTGGTGTACCTGGTATCGGGGAAAAGACAGCAGTCAGATTGCTGCAGGCATATGGTAACTTGGAACAGGTCTACGTTAACATTGAGGCTGTTACACCAGCGAAATTACAGTTAGCTCTGCGACAATACCGGGATCGGGTCTTCCAAAATAAAGAGCTTGTTACTATAGTTAAGAATGTCCCCATCACATTAAGTTTGGATGATTGTCGAGTAAATCGCTATGAGCGGAGCAAGGTGGCACAACTGTTTCGGGAGCTCGGGTTTGCCAAGTTGTTTTCTCGTTTACCCCAGCAAGTAGATGAAGAAAAGCATACAGTGGTTAATCAGCTTACCTCTGAGTCGAAGGGGCGAATCATTGCCACTGAAGCTGATTTACATAAGCTGATAAAGGGACTGGAAGCAACATCTATTTGTGCCATAGATGTCGAGACCTCGCGAATGGAGGCCAGGACAACGGAAATAGTTGGCTTGGCAATTTCCCCTGCTAAGGGAGCAGTGTTTTATATCCCTATGGGGCATGTCACTCTTGGTGATGCCAAACAATTGCCACTGATCCATGTTGTATCTGCGTTAAAGCCCTTCTTGGAAGACGACAGCAAGGAGAAGATTGCTCACGATGGTAAATTCACCATGCGTGTCTTGGCCAGTTATGGGGTTGAAGTTAAAAATGTGAGTTTTGATACCATGATTGCGGCATATTTGCTCGGGGAGAAAAACCTGTCTCTTGGAGTCCTGGCTTTTAACCGTCTGGGCATGGAGATAATGTTCCTTGATGAGAGATCTGGAATGCGAAAGAAGAACCGCCAGATATGCTTGATGGATATAGGCCAGGTTGCTGACCATGCCTGTAGTAATATCTCTGCTATCTGGAGGATGCATGACCTTCTATTGCAGGAGTTGCATCAAAAAGGCCTATGGAAACTTTTTAAGCAGGTGGAGATGCCTTTGCTTCCCGTATTGGCTACTATGGAGAGATGTGGTATTTCCTTAGATGTTAATTTGCTGGAGGAGATGTCTGTTAGATTGGGTAATGACTTACTGAATTTGGAGGCAGAGATTTATAATAGTATTGGACACAGGTTTAATATTAATTCTCCTAAACAATTGGCCAGCGTGCTGTTTGAGGATCTCAGGTTACCGCAGTCACGCAAAACAAAAGGCAGCTATTCTACTGAAGCTTCAGTGCTCAAAAAGTTAGTAGGCGTGCATCCAGTGGTGGCACTGGTTCTGGAATATCGCCAACTGAGCAAACTGAAATCAACATATATTGATGCCTTGCCACTACTGGTCGATACTAAAACAGGGAGACTTCATACTACTTTCAATCAGGTGGGCACTACGACGGGGCGGCTTTCCTCTAGTGAGCCCAACTTACAAAATATCCCTGTGAGAGGTGATCTGGGAAGCCAGATCAGGCAGGCATTTGTAGCATCCCCGGGATCGTGTTTACTGAGTGCTGATTATTCTCAGATAGACCTCAGGGTACTGTCACATTTATCCCAAGACCCTCATCTTATAGCTGCCTTTATTAATGGTGAGGATATCCATGCCGCTACTGCTTCCAGTATATTCGCTGTTTCCAAGAATGAAGTTACCCCTGATATGCGTCGTGTTGCTAAGACAGTTAATTTTGGCATCATCTATGGTATGAGCGATTATGGGTTGGAGCAAGCAACAGAATTAAGCCGAAGTGAAGCTGCCAGATTTATCACCTTATATTTCGAGCGACATCCCAAGGTGAAAGAATATATTGAGACAACCAAGAAGCAAGCCAAAGAGCTTGGCTATGTACAGACAGTGCTGGGTCATCGGAGGTTGATACCTGAAATCAATTCTCCCAACAAGTATTTGAGAGAATCTGCTGAAAGAATGGCGATAAATGCACCAGTGCAGGGGAGCTCTGCGGACATTATCAAGGTTGCCATGATCGCTCTGCATAGAGATATGAAAGGGCGCAATCTGCGTAGCAAGATGTTATTGCAAATTCACGATGAGCTGATCTTTGAAGTGCCGTCAGCGGAGATAGCAGAGATGGCATCTCTGGTTACTGAGGCGATGGTTCATGCAATAGAGCTTTGTGTTCCGTTGAAAGTGGATTTGAAATCAGGGAAAAACTGGAAGGATATGTCTCCCCTTGGTGAATAGGGGGGGATAGCCAAGTTAGTTCAGCCGGTGTTTTTTAGATAGCTATCAATGGAAGTTGCGGCTATCTTCCCGGCTCCCATGGCGCTGATGACGGTAGCTGCCCCAGTAGCCATGTCTCCTCCACACCAGACGCTGTCCTTGCTGGTTCTGCCTGTAGCTGCATCTGTTTTTACAGAGCCCCATCTGGTCAAATCCAGATCTGTGGTTGATGAAGGAATCAGGGGGTTAGGTTTTGTTCCCAGCGCAACGATTGCTGTATCAATGTCGATAGTGAATTCACTTTCCGGTATAGTTATAGGCCTACGCCTACCAGTGTCATCGTGCTCGCCAAGCTTCATTTTATATAGCTCAATTGCGGTAAGCTTACCCCGGTCATCGCCGATAAATCTTTTGGGATTTGTCAGGAGAGTGAAAATCACTCCCTCTTCTTCGGCATTCTCTCTCTCTTCCTGTCTTGCTGGCATTTCTGTTCTGGAGCGGCGATATATGATGTATACTTTTTCAGCGCCAAGTCTTACAGCACATCTTGCGGCATCCATGGCGACATTGCCGCCACCAATCACAGCTACCCTGTTACCTGTTTTTATTGGTGTATCATATTCGGGAAAGAGATAGGCCTTCATGAGATTGATTCTAGTAAGGAATTCATTGGCAGAATAGATTCCGTTGAGGTTTTCGCCTGGTATATTGAGAAACATTGGAGCTCCAGCTCCCGGAGCCAGAAATACAGCAGCATAGCCATTTTTCAAGATATCATCCACGGTGGATATCTTTCCTATTACCTGGTCAAGCTGTATTTCAACACCCAGCGATTTGACATAATCTATCTCGCCTTGGACTATGTCTTTGGGGAGCCTGAAGGATGGAATTCCGTATGTTAATACTCCACCGGCTGAATGGAGTGCCTCAAATATCGTTACCTCATACCCCATTTGCGCTAGCTGGGCGCTGCAGGATAAGCCTGCTGGTCCTGAGCCAACAATGGCTATCTTCTTTCCATGGTGGTCGATGTGGGCCCCTTGTTTTCGAACGAGCTCTGGGTGGGAGCGTTCCCAATCAGCGACGTAACGTTCCAATCTGCCGATGGCCACAGGGGCGCCTTTTTTGGCTAATACGCAACTCTTCTCGCACTGAGATTCCTGGGGACAGACCCTGCCACAGATGCCAGGGAGACTATTCTTGCGCTTGAGAATATGTGTTGCTTCAGGCATATCATGTTCACGCAGCGCTTTTATGAAGTCAGGGATGTCAATGCCTACAGGACATCCTGCAACACATGGTGGTTTGGGGCACTGGAGACAACGGCTAGCTTCCTCCAGCGCTTGCTCTGGGGTATAACCTAAAGCAACCTCGTCGAAGTTGTTTTTTCTTGATTCCAGAGGCTGCTTGGGCATCGGTTGGCGATTTAAGTTTATCTTTGCCATGGCTTAAAACTCGGGACGTAGCCTTTTTTCTAATAGTCGCTGTGATTCTCTCTCTTCATCTAAATATATACGCTGGCGATTCATTAGTAGGTCCCAGTCAACCGCATGTCCGTCGAAGTCTGGACCGTCGACACAGGCAAACATGGTTTTTCCTCCTATAGAGACGCGGCAGCTGCCACACATGCCTGTGCCATCGACCATTATGGGATTGAGGCTCACCATGGTTTTGACACCAAAGGACATAGTGGTTGTAGAACAAGCTTTCATCATGATGGTGGGGCCAATGGCAATCACCCTGTTGATAGTATCTTGCTCTAACAGTTCTTCTAGCGGCTCAGTAACCAACCCTTTACGTTTATATGAGCCGTCATCGGTGGTTATGATGAGATTGTCGCTTACTTCCTTCAATCTGTCTTCCCAGAATACCAGGTCTTTTGTACGAAAACCCATTATGGATATGACTCTATTACCTGCTTGTTTCATAGCTCGAGCAATAGGTACTATTGTGGCGATGGCAAAGCCACCGGCGACACAAGCTACAGTGCCAAAGGATTTTATTTCTGTAGGACGCCCCAGTGGTCCAACGAAATTCAGCAGGGTATCCCCAACATTTAGACAAGCCAGTTTTTTTGTGGTGGCACCTACTTCCATGAAGACGATGGTTATGCTTCCTTCTTGTTTGTCCCAGTCGGCAATGGTTATGGGGATACGCTCGCCCTTCTCGTCGCCCCTGACCATGGTGAATTGTCCAGCCTGGGCTTTACTGGCTATGGCTGGTGCTTCAACCCTGAGCAGGTGAATGCCCTGAGCGAGGTCTTTTTTAGCTATGATTCGATAGCTCATACTACTAATTGTAGATTATAGCACCTGGAATTGAGGTTGTAAGGTTCATCTTGATACACTGGTTAGTGAGATGCCTGAACTGCCTGAAGTGGAGACAATCAAAAACGAGCTTCTGCCCTGTGTTATTGGCCAGCGTTTTACTAGGGTAGCTATTTTTGATACTGAAATGATATCGGGGCTTTCCCCTGATGAATTCCGCCGCAATCTGACGGGGAAAACTATAGATGGTCTTGACCGTCGCGGCAAGTATCTCATATTCAATCTGGTGGGCACACAAGCGCTTATCATGCATTTCCGGATGACAGGGACACTATTGCTCAATCCTGGGAAATCCGTGTCTTTTGTCAGGGCTATTTTTGACCTTTCTAATAATAGCCGCCTGGTGTTTGTGGACGCGCGCCGTCTGGGTTTAATATGGCTGGTTGAGGATATTACCTCTGTGGTTGGGAGGTTGGGGGTGGAGCCCTTGAGTGACAGGTTCACTCCCTCTGTATTGCAATGGCAGTTGGGGCAACATCATGTTCCTGTGAAGGCAGCTCTCCTGGACCAGAGCATTATCGCTGGTATTGGCAATATGTACGCTGATGAAGCTCTCTTTGCTGCGGGAATTCATCCCTTGAGCAAAACAGATCTTTTATCAGGGAAGGATGTTCGCAAGCTATACCATGCTATTCGTGAGGTTCTGTGGTTTGCTATAGGGCATAAGGGTGCCAGCGTTGATACCTATGTCAGGCCCAGTGGAAGATTGGGCAGGGCCCAACTTGATTTTAAGGTTGCTCATAGGCATGGTGGGGCCTGTCTTGTTTGCGGTACCCCTGTTCAGAGAATTATGGTACGGAATAGGGGAACTTATTTTTGTCCCAGGTGTCAGACTTTAAGTCCTGGTCTCTTTGGTACAGGGACCAAGAGGCGCTTGTTTTAGCCTGAAGTCATTTCTTAAGGCTTGTATTCCTATTGGGACTGGTGGTGGCAGCGGCTGGATTTGAACCAGCGACCAAAGGCTTATGAGTCCTCTGCTCTACCACTGAGCTACGCTGCCAAACAAAAAGCATTTTAAAGCAATTGCCGAAAGCTGGTCAAATGTTATTGCTGCTCCAGCATGTTGGTATTGTTTTTATGACATTTGCCGAATAATATAGTAAAAGAAGATCAGTTTTGTAAGATAAAGTATTGACCTTGAGTTGCCAGTACTTTAGTATATAGCGAATTTCAAATGAGAGATATGAGATTTGGCGTTGTGGGATTGGTGGCAGTTGTTGCTCTGATTTCAATCCTTCTTTTTAAGCCTTTCTCGCCAGTCTTTGCTGTGGATTCAGCCAACAGTAGCGCTGTGATAACCATTAACATGACTACCACGGAGACAGTTTTGGCTGTAGAGCTTTCCTTGTCAGAATGGGATTTGGGAAATGTAACAGCGAATGCTGTTTATTATACGGACCCGCCGCTGGAATGGTGCACGATAAATAATACCGGCAATGTCGACGAGATTATTCGAATTAAAGGAGAGAATGCTAGGGAAATAGGCGGCAGTTACCAGTGGATGTTAAGTAATGATAGCACAAATGACCAGCATGGTGGTACAGGGGGCTCCAGCTGGGATGAGTATGTGTTGTGGTACAAGATATCACATGATGGTGACAGTTATACCATTGTTAATGCCACCGAATCTGAGATGATTAACGGCCTTGCTCCTGATGCCACCAAGCAATTTGGCCTGAAATTGTTAAGCCCAGAATCATTTTCGTTATATGGTAAAAAAGTACAAACTCATATAACCATAAGTGCTGTGGCTGCCTGATAATGCATCTGGCCAAGCATCTTGTCTTTCTGAGTGTCGGCTTCCTGTTTATTATTTTGCCTTCTCCTGTCTTGGCTTTGACCTTCAGTGTGTCTCCGGCTGAGGTGAAGGTGGCTCATTTAGAGCCCGGGCAAGAGGTGACATTTAATATCACGATTTCCAATAAGGACAACATAAACCATGTATTCACGCTGGATACCTATAATCCTAAGGAATCGGAGAGGAGGCCAGGAGAAGCACTGTTCCCTGTCAGTAGCTGGATATCTTTTCTTCAGCAAGTTGATGTGCCCGCCAACTCCAATGCTCAGGTAAAGGTAACGATTGATATACCTGAGAGTCAAGAGTGGTACGATAAAAATTGGGAGATATGGCTTAAAGTTAGCGCGGATGAGGAAAGCTTGGTGACTGTTAATTACTACATTCGCTTGTTGGTATCCACCACAGACCTGGAGTTGAATACATCGTATAGGTGGATTATTGGTGTAATTGTAACAATTATATTTTTTTCAGGCTATACTGTATATCGGTCGCGACGGCGAGAAGAAAAACTGGATGCCTGATCTGATATTGCTGAAGGTGAGAGGAAGCATTTCAGGGTTAATTTATTCAGACACCTTATATAACTTTTCAGGATTATCTATATGGTCGATGTACAGGATGCCATCGAGGTGGTCTGTCTCATGCTCTAGTGCCTGAGCCAATAGATTCCTACCCTTGAGTCGAAAGTTCTTGCCATTACGATCCCGAGCCTTAACCGTGACTGCTTCTGCTCTCTTAATTTCCCCGTAGTATCCTGGTACGGAGAGACAAGCCTCTTCGAGGATACGTTCTCCCTGCCTTTTCACTATCTCAGGGTTGACCAGAGTGATGACTTTTCCTGATTCTGGTATTTCAATCACTGCTAGTCGCAGTGATATTCCTATTTGCGGAGCAGCCAGTCCTACTCCGGAATTGGCTCGCATAGTGTCGATCATGTCATCGATAAGCTTCTGAATAGAGCTATCAATGGCAGTTATTTTTTTGGCTTTTTGCCTGAGTATGGAATCAGGCAATGTGTGCATCTGCAGGATAGCCATTGTTAGTAATTTTGCCATGGCTGTTTATGTTTTTGCAACCGAGGGCTGTTGACTACATGATTGCAGGCAGAGTGTTGTATACGTACTTGTTATCTGAACGAGTGTGTGTGCTTTACCTCCCATAGTTGTGGTGCTAAAATCGAATTGGAAGTGAGAAATGTCAGGGCACTCTAAGTGGTCGCAGATTAAAAGGCAGAAGGGCGTGACTGATGCTCGCCGGGGGCAGTTATTTACCAAACTGGCGCGCGAAATTATGGTAGCGGTGCGTCAGGGTGGCCCTAATTCGGATAGTAACCTGCAGTTACGGTTAATAGTACAGAGAGCTCGTGATAATAACATGCCTTCGGATAATATTGAGAGGGCTATTAAACGTGCCAGTGGAGGAGGGGAGGCCTCTGATTTAATTGATGTGACTCTTGAAGGTTATGGGCCAAATGGGGTGGCGGTTTTGGTGAAGGCGTTGACTGATAATCGTAACCGCACTATTCAAGATGTCCGACGTATTTTTATGAGGCATGGTGGTAGTTTAGGAGAAAGTGGCTGTGTCTCCTGGATGTTTAAGAGCGAAGGGGTAATTAATGTAGAAGGAGGAGGTCCGGAGGCTGAGGAGCTGGCCTTGCATGCGATTGACGCTGGGGCTGAGGATGTTAATACAGAGGGGGAGTATATCGAAATTCACACCCAGCCGCAGGATCTGGAGGAGGTGCGGCGAGCTATTGAGAAGGAAGCACATGTCTTGTCTGCGGAGGTTGCTCTGGTGCCAGAGTCTGTGATATTTCTGGGAGAGAAGGAAGCGGTTCGTATCTTGAACTTCCTGGATCAGCTGGAGGAATTAGATGATGTGCAGCATGTTTTCTCCAATGTTGATTTCTCGGATGATACTTTAGCCCAGTTGCATAGCCAAGCTTAGCATGCGTATCCTGGGGATTGATCCTGGAACTGTACACCTGGGTTATGGTGTTGTGGACTATATCTCGGGGGAAATGCGAGCGGTTGATTGGGGAGTGGTGGAGCCATCTCACCGCAGTTCTCATGAGGAGAGATTGCATTTCTTATATGTTGAGTTGAGTAAGGTTATTGTGCAAAATCAGCCTGTAGAAGTGGCCATTGAAGAGCCTTTTGTGGCCTTAAATGTGCGTTCAGCTTTTGCAATTGGCAGGGCTCAGGCTGTGGCTATTTTGGCAGCAGCAAATCAAGGATTGCCAGTATTTTACTATTCACCGACGCAGATAAAACAGCAAGTGACTAGTTATGGACATAGCGACAAAATCCAGGTACAGGAGATGGTGCAACTACAACTCAGTCTCTCTCAGCTACCTCAGCCCAGTGATGCTGCTGACGCGCTGGCTGTAGCCATTTGTCACATTCAGGAGGATTGTTTTAGTCGCTGGTTAGAAGAGAGTTCCTAATATGATAGCAACTTTGGAGGGGGTGTTGGAGCAACGAGGCTCTGATTCGGTCATAGTCAACGTTGGAGGTATTGGTTTTCAAGTATATGTGCCAAGTTCAGTATTGAACCAGCCAAGAACCATTGATCACAAAGTGCTGCTACATACCTATCTTCATACAGGGGGTGATAACATTACCTTGTATGGTTTTACCTCCAGTGAGGAACTGGACTTATTCAAGAGCCTTATTTCCATATCTGGTGTTGGTCCCCGGGTAGCATTAGCATTGCTTTCTGCCCTGAACGCCGAGCAGGTAGCAATGGCTATTGCCTCAGAGAATACCGAGCTTATTAGTCAGGTGCCTGGAATTGGGAAGAGGATAGCCAATCGGATTGTGCTGGAATTAAAAGGAAAGGTGGATAAGGGTTGGACCAGACAGGGATTGTCTATATCCCAGGAAGATGGTGATGTTGTGGCTGCTCTAACTAGCCTGGGCTGGTCATTGAGGGAGGCGACACGGGCAGTTTCCAGCATTCCTGGGGCTCAAGATCTGGGTATAGAGGAGAAAGTTAAGCTGGCACTGCAGCAGTTGTCAGAAGGCTGAACTGAAGAGGCATAATCTGGGGGCAGGGTTTCTGAACATACAATGACTTTTAGCATAAGAGCTGTAACTCGTTATATTTTCTGTTATTGTATCATATAGTTTTTTACTTGACTGCGTTAGCTGATGCAGGGGCCAGATTCTGCAGGTTGTCTGCTTAGTGTGATTGAGGCTGGGTTATATGGCCAAGGTATCTATAGTAACTGATAGTGTTGCTTCCTTACCGCGAGAAGTAATTGATGAGTATGATATTCATATTATTCCGGTTCGGATTACCATAGGAGGTAAGAGTTATCAGGATACTGAGGATGACTTGCCTGTGGAGCGGATTCACAGCTTTCAGCAAGTTGCGCAGATAGATACTACTCCATGGCCTCCGAAATTTTATCTTCAGGCCTATGCTAGATTAAGCCGGAAGACGAATAAGCTGGTTCACGTCGTTTGTTTTTCTCACTTCACGGCTACAATGTCCCTGGCCCAGGCAGGAGCCAGAATGGCAGAGGATGCTGTGCCAGGTTTACATGTGGAGGTACTGGATTCACAGGTGGCTACCATGGCTCAGGGATTTGTTGCTTTAAGGGCGGCTCGTTCTGCTGCTAGTAGTGATGATATAGACCTTGTGGTCGAAGCTGCCAGGGAGGTAAGCTTGCAGGTTAACTCAGTATTTGTCTTTGATTCCCTTCGCTGCTTATCCCGAACGGGACGCATCAACCATATGGCTAGTTGGGCTAGCTCTCTGTTAAGGGTGAAGCCTGTTGTTAGTCTTTCCCGAGGCCAAGAACACCCTCTGTTCTTGGCCAGAAGCAGGTCGCAGGGTATCAAAAAGATTGTCTCAGTTATGCATAGAGAAGTTGGTACAGGAAAGAAAGTTCATATTGCTGTAATGCACAGCGAAAGGGAAGATGAGGCGAAGGAGTTAGAGAGTATCATCAGGAGGCAGTTTAACCCTGCTGAACTATATGTTGTGCCCTTTACCCCTGTGATGCAGGTTGTTGCCGGGCCGGGCATAGTAGGTGTTGCCTTCTATTGTGGTGAGTGAAGTCCATTGGCGCTATTTAAGATCGTATCTGAATTTAGTCCTGCTGGTGATCAACCTCAGGCGGTAGACAAGCTTTTGAGGGGGGTTGAGGGGGGATATCGCGAGCAGACCTTGCTTGGTGTTACTGGCAGTGGCAAGACTTTTACTGTAGCTAATGTCATTGAGAAGCTGGCAAAGCCTGCACTGATTATTTGTCATAATAAGACTTTAGCTGCTCAGCTAGCCAGTGAACTCAGGGTATTCTTTCCCGGTAATGCCGTGGAATATTTTGTCAGCTATTATGATTATTACCAGCCAGAGGCATATATGCCCACTACGGATACTTATATTGAAAAAGAGACTGATATCAATGAAGAAATTGACAAACTGCGTTATGCGGCTACCAAGGCTTTATTTGAGCGGCGGGATGTTATTATAGTGGCCTCGGTATCGTGTATTTATGGCTTGGGGCCGCCAGAGGAATACTATAGTTTTGTTCTTACCCTGAAGCAAAATGGACATTATCAGCGAGATAAAGTAGCTCGCCGTCTCATTGATATGCAATATGAGAGAAATGATTTTGATCTCTCCAGGGGGAAGTTTCGTCTCAGGGGGGATATCCTGGATATCTTGCCAGCATATGGGGAGATGGTCCTGAGGGTGGAATTTTTGGGAGATGATATTGAGCGTATTGTAGAACTCAACCCTCTTACTGGCAAGGTGCTTGCTGTTCGTGATCAGGTGGATATTTACCCTGCCAAGCATTTTGTTACTGCCCACGATAAAGTTATGGTGGCAATAAAGGACATCAGGAAGGAATTGCAGGAGAGATTGGAAGAATTAAACGTCCAGGGTAAGCTTATTGAAGCTCAAAGGCTGGAGGCCCGAACTAACTATGATATCGAGATGATGCTGGAGACAGGTTATTGCAATGGAGTAGAAAATTATTCCCGACATCTGCAGCGCCGAGCTCCGGGAAGTCCTCCATGGACATTGCTTGATTACTTTCCTCAAGATTACCTGCTTCTTATTGATGAATCGCACATGACATTACCCCAAATAAGAGGAATGTATAATGGTGATAGGTCTCGAAAGCAGACCCTGGTGGATTATGGATTTCGCCTTCCCTCTGCCCTGGATAACCGCCCATTAAAATTTGATGAGTTCCGAGAACGGATCAATCAGGTTATCTATGTCTCTGCTACGCCAGGGGCGTATGAATATGAACATAGCCAGCAGATTGTAGAGCAACTGGTCAGGCCTACTGGTTTGTTAGAGCCAACTATTGAGGTTAAGCCGATTTCTGGTCAGATCGATGACCTTATCTATCAGATCAGGTCCAGGGTAGATAAAGGCGAGCGCTCTCTGGTTACCACATTAACCAAGAGGATGGCGGAAGAGTTATGTGATTATCTCAAGGATATCGGGATAAAAGCTCATTATCTGCATTCGGAAGTAAAGACACTCGAGAGGGTGGAGATTCTTCGGGAGCTGCGTCTTGGTGTGTATGATGTGGTTGTGGGTATTAATTTGCTTCGTGAGGGGTTGGATTTACCGGAGGTGAGCCTTGTAGCCATACTTGATGCTGATAAGGCGGGATATCTCAGGTCGGCTGGGGCTCTTATTCAGACCATGGGACGTACGGCCAGGCATGTCAATGCCCATGTTATAATGTATGCTGATAGTGTTACTAGCTCTATGAGAGAAGCCATAGAGGAGACTGAGCGGCGGCGGAGGGTTCAAGAAACTTATAACCAGGATCATGGCGTTAGCCCCCAGGGGATTAAAAAGGCAATCAAGGATACTCCTGAGCATGTCCATGTGATAGCTAAATCCTCTGCTCCATATTCTGATGCTCCTGTTTCTGGTAAGCAGCTAGCTCGCCTTATGAAAGAGCTTGAATCCCAGATGAAGAAGGCAGCTGGTGACCTGGAATTTGAAAAGGCTGCTGTAATCAGGGATCGTATACTTGAGTTGAAGAGAGAACAGAGTTTGTTTTCCTCTTCAACTTAGCCAGGCAGGCTATCGCGAAAATCGTGCGAATGATAAGAAAATAGGCATATTTTCCTCGTATCTCTTTAATTCCTTGTTTATGTAGAGTAAAATGGTAGCTTTCGGCAACTCATTATTATTTATTGGAGGCAAGGTTTTTGGTAATTAAAGGTATATCTGGCAAGGCAACTCAGATCGATTCGGATGCTCTGCTTGTGGGCACTTTTCAGGGAGAACATTCCCTTTGTGGAGTTACTGCTGATATAGATGAGGTGTTGGGTGGGGCCATTAGCCAGCGTATAGATCGCGGTGAATTTGAGGGCAAGGATGGTGAAGTCAGCATTGTTCATACGTTGGGGAAACTGCCGGTTAGGATAGTAGCGATTGCTGGATTGGGGGAGCGTGCCAAGTTTGGTGTGGATAAAATCCGGGTCGCGGCAGGATCTGCTAGTCGCGATCTACGCAAATTACATTGCACTAGAATTGCCATGGCACTTGTCGGCATTGGAGGCATTGATTCTGAAGCTTCGGTTGAAGCTATGGTGCAGGGGGCTATTCTTGGTTTGTACGACTTTGTAAGATACAAAAAACCTGAGAGCCCCGGTGTTGAGGAGATACTGGTTGTGGATACTGAAGACAAGCAGAGTGCAAGGCTGGATCAGGGTATTTCACAGGGGAAAATAGTAGCTGAGGCCACCAACCTGGCTCGAGATATGGTAAATGAGCCGAGCAATTTCATGACACCCACCAGGATGGCTGATGTTGCCAAGGGAATAGCTGAGAGCCAGAGCATTGCTGTGGATATTCTGGGGCCTGGTGACATGGAGAAAATGGGAATGGGGGCACTTCTGGGAGTTGCGCGGGGCAGCACGGAAGACCCAAGGTTGATTGTTTTGAGCTATCGAGGAGACCCTGATAGTAAGGGGTCGATTGGCTTTGTGGGTAAAGGAGTGACGTTTGATTCTGGAGGAATCTCTATTAAGCCATCAAAGGATATGCATGAGATGAAGGGTGATATGGCAGGAGCCGCCGCTGTCTTAGCAGCAATCGGTGCTATATCTCAATTGGAGTTGAAGGTTAATGTCACTGTGATTGTTCCTGCTGCCGAGAATTTGCCTGGGGGCACTGCCCTGAAACCTGGTGATATATTGCGAGCAATGAATGGCAAGACCATCGAGGTGTTGAATACCGATGCCGAGGGGAGACTTATTCTGGCTGATGCGCTTAGTTATGCCGTTACACAAGGTATATCTCCCCTGATAGACCTGGCAACTCTAACTGGAGCCTGTTATGTTGCCCTGGGAAATGTTTATAGCGGTGCTTTTACTAATGATCAACCATTTCTGGATAGGGTGCTTAAAGGGGCCGCTGATGCTGGAGAGCGACTCTGGCCAATGCCTATGCCTGAAGAGTATAGAACGCAGATTAAAAGTGATATCGCAGATATTAAGAATATAGGTGGCAGGTATGGAGGTGCTATCACTGCGGCTCTTTTCCTTAAAGAGTTTGTTGGTGATGTTCCCTGGGTTCATATAGACATAGCTGGCAAGGAATTAAGTAAGGAAAACAGTGGATATTTGGTTAAGGGAGCCACTGGTGTTGGTGTGAGGACCCTGGTGCAGTTGGGCATGTCGTTAGCTAAATAGTTTGAGGCCAAATTCATGATTTCTAAGGATTCGAATTTCATCTTTACTCCTCCTGCTACCTTGTCTCAAGCTCGCCGTGTCCTGGTCAAGCCATGCGCTGGCTATCCTGTGTCCTATCCTGTTTCTACCAGTCCGAGAATTCTGCGCATTATCATAGAGGGTATCAGGAAGGTAAGTGATGCCGATATTCTCATTGCTGATGGGAATCCAACGGGAGAATCAATTTATCCCAATTATCGTGCACTGGAGTATGACTTTCGTCGTGTTCTCATGCTGGATATCAGGGATTCCATCTTTGTGGAGGTGGGGAATCCGCTGACTAACTTCTTTGCTGTCGAGAGTTTCTGGATTCCCAATGTGGTTTTGCGTAGTGATTTCCTGATAAGCGTAACCCCCTTTAAGATATGTGGCCGTAGCCCTCTTCTCACTATAGCCAATCTCCTGGGATTGTTACCTGTTAATAAATATTGTAAAGGTGACAGCACTGGGTGGGGAGCACTGTATGGTTTGGGTATAGAAAGGGTGTTTGCTGATCTTTATTTCACTATGCCGTTCGATGTTGGGATTATCGAGGCCAGCAAGCAGTTTTTCTATGATGATGATCCCTTGAAAGGAAGAGAAGAGGAATGTGGTAAGGTTTTCTGGGGCGACCCCTATGTCGTTGATAAAGAAGCCTCGCAGGCAAGTGGATTTGCCAGCGAATATTTAAGGCTGATCGACGAGGGGAGGGAGCAACTTGATGAGTAGGCAAACATTTCAGTATTTTATGCTAAATCTGTTGAATTGCCCCGAATAGCCCGACCATTCTGTTTGTATTTTTTTCACCTTAGCGGAGGGCGGGCCTATTTCAAGTTGTTTTACCAGTTGTTCTAATTGCTCTTGGTTTCCTTCAGCTATGACCTCCACAGCATTGCCGCCGGGGAGATTGCACACATATCCCTTCAGCGCTAAATTGTTTGCTATATCTTGCACAAAGTAGCGATAAAATACTCCCTGTACGCGACCCTGAATAATTGCTCGGACTTGAGCTAATTCTGCCATTCTGATGTTCTTGGTTAAAAGATTGTGTTGTTATCCTGCTGACACATATCACTCGTTGTTTTCATCACTTTTATTTGCTCTTTTCCTCTTGATTACCTCTACATGAGGTGGAGCTTCAGTGATTGGCTTGATTTGCTTAGCATCCCTTTTTGTCTTCTTGGGTTCCCTGTGCCGATAATCTCGTCTTCCCATTGACTTACCTCAACTTCATCCACGCTGATTTGGCTGCTGCTGTCTCGGCACGTTTTTTGCTGCTTCCCAAACCTCTGCCCACCATTTCTTGGTCTACGAAGACTTCAACGGTGAAACTCTTATCGTGGTCTGGTCCGCGGGCTTCAACCATGCGATAGCTTGGCGTGGATTGTTTGTTATGCTGGGTATATTCCTGTAGCCATGACTTGTAATCAGGAGGAACCTGTCCTGCCCTTATTTCCCCTAATAGCGGCTCTAGCTGCTTCAGGGTAAATTGTTTGGCTTGACATAATCCCTGGTCCAGATACAATGCTCCTATTATAGCCTCCAGGGCATTGGCCAGATTGCTTATCCTGGTTCTACCGTTACACTTAGTTTCACCCTGTCCCATTATTAGGTAGCTCCCCAAATCCAGAGAAGCGGCTATGGAGGACAAAGTTTCTTGGCAAATCAAGCGGGCACGTATCATGGTTAACTTTCCTTCGGGCAGGTCAGAGAACTCATGGTACAACATCTCTGTTACTACCATTCCGAGAACGGAATCTCCCAGGAATTCCAGTCGTTCATTATCGGGACCTGGCAGGGAAGTAAAATTAGTGCTTTCATTGGCACAGGAACTATGGGTGAGGGCCTGTTGTAGTAGCAATGGATTATGGAATGATACGCCCATGTTTTTTTGCCAATCAGCCCAGTTGCCCATACGGGCAAAGTATAGCAGCGCCTGTATGTCTGCCTCAACTTCTTGTCTATATACTTGCTGCTGAGTATAATTGTGCTTGTTGGGGATTAGTCTAGCGGTAGGACGACTGACTCTGGATCAGTTAGGCCAGGTTCGAATCCTGGATCCCCAGCCAAGTGGCGCATTCGTCTAGGGGTTGAGGACACCTCCCTCTCAAGGAGGAGATCACCGGTTCGAATCCGGTATGCGCTACCAATTTTTCATCTCTTGGCTTACCTTTTTCCTACATCTCTGGGCAATGCCTCGCACTACTAGGGAAAATATTCTCCATCTCGCCAAAACCTATTGACTTCATCCCAACCCTAAGTTACACTAAAAATAGTAATATTATTTTAAAGGAGGTAACAGTGTAATGGGATTACCACGACCGAGTGATAGCAGGCCGCTGGGGGCAGAGCAGCAGTCCCGTGGCGGTAAGCTAATGTTCCGTATCCCGCTTGTGGACTATGAGTGGCAGTGGGGAGACTTCATTCAGGGTGCCATTCTGTGCGCTGTCCCGCTAGGTATCATTCCGGGCATGCAGGCTGTACTGGACATACCTTTTGATGTGGCTGCCATGATGGTCATGATCAACAACTTCATGTATCTGTGGCACACCCACTTTGGTGACCCGTCTGTGGCAGGCTGGATCACGCCAGGAATTCCGCTGTATATGGCCTTTATGGCTAATTATGCCTTTGGGCCTGAGCGAGTTCAGGCACTGATAGCCTTGCAGATAGAAGTTGCCATCATATTCCTGCTTCTGGGTTTGACGGGAGGAACCAAGTTCATTCCTCATGTTCCAGCATCCATCCGAGCATCTGTCGTGTTAGGTGCGGGCATCGCCTCGGCGGTGAAGATCTTTAATACTACCAATGGCTATATCTTCAAGGTCCCCTGGGCTCTGGGAATTTCCCTCGCCTTCTCGTTCTTTATGCTATATGCCACGCGATCTCTGGCCATGAAGAAGAAATATGCTGCGTGGCGATGGATTGCCCAGTTTGGTATTGCCCCGGGTTTCATTATCGGGTACATTGTGGGTTTGCTCACAGGTGAATTTGCTGCGCCAACACTTGCATATGGCTTGATTCCGTTACCTATGGGCGAGTTGTTTGCCAATTGGAACCTGTTTGGCGTGGGTATGCCCTCGGGTGCTATCTGGATTTCGGCTATTCCCATGGCCATCACGGCTTACATCCTTGCCTTTGGCGATATTCTGATTGTGGGAAGTATCCTAGATCAGCAGAATCAGGTCACCAGGCTAGATCAGACTGCTCCTGATGAACTGGTAGTGTTTCGGCCGGCGAGGAATAGTATTATCACCGGTGGCCGTAACCTGGTAGAGGGTATCTTTATGCCCTACCTGGGTCTTTGTGGTCCGCAGTGGACTGGAGGACAGGCCATCGTTTCCCAGAGGTTTGCTTCCACGAGCAAGAAAGACTTCCCTACCTATTGGGGAGGTGCGACCTCCCTGTTCTGGGGCATGAGCATCTTCTTGGGATGGAGCTTAATTGTGACAGCGCTGAAGCCGGCGCTGCTCGTTGGGTTTGGACTTACCCTTGGTATTCAGGTATGGCTATGTGGCTATGTAGCCATGAGCATGGTTACTAACAATCTGGAGCGAGGAATCGCAGCCTTTGCAGGTACTATTGTTGGCTTGATACCGGGAAAGCCTTACGGCTTGGGAACTGCAGTTCTGCTATGGCTGCTTCTTGAGCTGTCAGGTAAAGGTGTAGAAGAGAAGAGTATGACTGCCTGATGCTGCGAACTTAGTGAATGCTTTTGATAGTATCGGACAGTTAGTTGCAAAAAGGAAGCAGGGGGTTTTGCCTCCTGCCTCCTTTTTGTATATACTGAATGCAGCCTGCATTGGTGAGGTGGTGATTATGGCCAAGCGAATATGTTCCACGTGCTGGAAAAGGTATGATGTGAATGATCAATGGCATGAGTGGCATGGCATGCATGTCTGTCATGAATGCTACAAGCACGGGAGTGTTTGGTTAGAAGACAGGGCAAAGCGCCAGAAGAGGAAGATATTGGCTATAGTTGTCTGGACACTGACAGCGGCGGCAGCAGGGTATTATCATTTTTTCATGTGAGCGTCTTCTGGCCTGCGGAAAGATCACTGGTGAGATTTTCCCATAGTGGCGGCAGCTATGGTGTATCAGGTGTTGCTGGAATGATGATGTTGCTTGTGATATGATGACGGGAACTTCTAACAGGAAGGATTGGTGAAATAACAAACAACATGGAAGGTATTTCGGTGAAGGAGCTTTTGGAAGCAGGAGCTCACTTTGGTCATTATACTAGCTATCGAAATCCCAACATGCAGAAATATATTTTCACTCAGCGCAATGGTATACATATCATTGACCTGGAGAAAACAGCCCTTATGTTGTCTCAAGCGTGTGCTTATGTACGCGACCTTGTAGCTGATGGGCAGACTATTCTCTTTGTAGGGACTAAGAAGCAAGCTCAAGATGTGGTGCAAGAAGAGGCCCAGAGATGTGAGATGTTCTATGTTAATCAGAGATGGTTAGGAGGTACGCTGACCAATTTTGTCACGATACAGGGCCGTATTGATTATCTGGTACGCTTGGAAGATCGCAGGGATAAGGGGGAGTTCGATTACTTGCCCAAGAAGGAGCGGGCTAAGCTGGAAAAGGAGATTCTGCGCTTGAACATGTTGCTGGGAGGATTTAAGGAGATGTCCCAGTTACCCCAAGCTTTGTTTATTGTTGATCCGATCAAGGATAAACTTGCCTTCACTGAAGCTAAGAAACTGGATATTCCTGTTGTAGCCATAGCTGATACCAATACCAATCCCGATAGTATCGATTATCCTATTCCTGCTAATGACGATGCCATTAAGACAATCAAACTGGTTTGCAGTAAGATAGCTGATGCTGTGATTGAGGGGAGGGCGATGCGGGAGGCGGAGCAAGAGGCCACTGAATTGGCAGCTGCGGAGTCTGAGGAGCCGGTCGAAGTGTTTGGCTCCTACACATTTGAGCCGGAGGAGGGTTAACACGTATTTTTATGGGAATCTCTATCAAGGCGGTTAAGGAAGTAAGGGATAGGACTGATGTTGGCATCCTTGAATGTAAGCAAGCATTGTTGGAATCTCAAGGAGATGTTGATGCTGCTGTCCATAGATTGAAGATTTCTGGATTGGCTTTAGCTGAGCGAAAGAGGGAACGCTCTGCAGGCGAAGGTGTTATCGAATCCTATGTTCACCATAATGGCAGGGTGGGGGTCCTGGTAGAAGTAAATTGTGAGACGGATTTTGTTGCTCGCACTGATGAGTTTAAAAAACTGGCGCATGATTTGGCTATGCAAATTGCTGCTACATCACCTCAGTATATCTCTGCCGAAGAAATGCCAGAGGATGTGGACCTGAACCCGCAGGAAGTCTGTCTTCTTTCTCAGCCTTTCGTCCGAGAGCCTGGCAGGGTAGTCCAGGAGATTATTGCTCAAACAGTCGCCAAGATGGGAGAGAACATCAGGGTGCGTCGGTTTGCTAAATTTGAGCTTGGTGATTGATTTCTCCGACTCTGTCTTTATTAGAGGGTAATGATGGTTGATGAAGCTCTCCATGAAATGAGCTTGATGATGCAAAAGGCTGTTGATGGTTTAGCTCAACAGTTGACTACAATTCGGACTGGTCGGGCTACGCCGGCTTTGCTAGAAAATCTCAAGATTGATTATCATGGTGTTGCAGTGCCGTTGCAGCACCTGGCATCGATATCCACTTCGGGTGCTAGTTTGATCGTTGTTCAGCCTTGGGAGCGCGCATCACTGAAAAGTATTGAGAAAGCTATTCTTAAGTCTGACTTGGGCCTTAATCCCACAAATGACGGCAGTGTGCTTCGAGTTGTTGTTCCTCCTCTGAGTGAAGAACGTCGTGTTGAACTGGTCAAGGTTGTTTCAAAGAGGGTGGAGGAACGCAGAGTTACGCTGCGTAATTTGCGACGAGATGGGGTAGAGAAATTACGACAAGCTGAGAGAAGCAAAGATATATCCCAGGATGATCTCAGTAATGCCCTTAAGAAGGTTCAGAAAATCACCGATGCCTTTATGGAAAAGGTGCATCTTATAGGTCAGGATAAGGAAAAGGAGCTAAGGGAATTTTAGCTCTACTGATTAACTTTCTATAACACATTGGATCATAACAGCTTGAATAGAGAGGGTTCTCACATGCTTGCCCGACGGATTCTCACTGCTGTTGTGTGTTTGCTTGTTATTGTTCCTGTCGTATGGTTTGGACCTCCATGGTTTAGTTTGTTTATTGGTGGTGCTGCTGTGGTGGGAACCTTTGAATTTCACCGGTTGGTCATCAGCAAAAGTGTTGCTCGCCCCCTGCTTTATTTCGCCCCGGCTTGGTCTTTGGGATTGACCCTGAGCCCATATTATCAGGATATACTGCCTGTGGTTATCACCTTGCCAATTGTGCTATCCCTTGGATGGTTGTTATTGGCACGTTCCTCTCGCGATAAGGCGTTTCATAGCTGGGCATGGACTATCGCTGGTGTTTTCTATATTGGTTGGCTACTTAGTTATTGGTTGCAGTTAGATGCCTTGTCCAATGGCCGGGCATGGGTATATCTTGCCTTGTTTACTACGTTTGCCAGCGATTCAAGTGCCTTTCTGGTAGGCCGGAACTGGGGGAGACACAGGCTTGACCCTGGAATAAGTCCAAGGAAGACCTGGGAGGGTGTTGTTGGCGGCTTTATCGGCGCCGTTTTAGGAGCCATCATCATAATGCGTATTGTCGGGCTCTTTTCCTCCTTATTCCTGCCTATCTGGCAGGTAGTCATTTTTGGTTTACTTGTGAGCTTGTTGGCTCAGTTTGGCGATTTGGTGGAATCACTGTTTAAGCGTAATATGGGGGTTAGATCCTCAAGCAACCTGCTTCCAGGTCATGGAGGAGTACTTGATCGGTTAGATAGCCTGATTTTTGTGGGGGTAGGAGCATACTATTATGCGGCATGGCTGGTGATGTAAAGAGGATAGCTATACTGGGATCGACTGGCTCTATCGGCCAACAGACTCTCGATGTTATCCGCGGCTTATCTCATAAGTTTGAAGTAGTAGGTCTGGCTGGTGGTAATAACCTTCGTTTGTTAGAACAGCAGGTAAAAGAGTTCCATCCTAGATTGATTTACTTCGTCGCTAAGCCGCAAATCTCCTATCAAGGGGAATTTACTTCGATGGAGCAAATGGCTTCTCATACCGATGTTGATCTTGTTGTCGTAGCTACTTCAGGTAAAGCAGGCTTAAGTCCCACTCTGGCTGCCTTGAGGGCAGGCAAGAGTATTGCTCTAGCCAATAAAGAAGCGCTGGTGATGGCGGGAGAGATGGTTATCACTGCAGCTAATTTACATAAAACTCAGATTTTACCTGTTGATAGTGAGCACAGTGCTATTTGGCAGTGTCTGCGAGGGGAAAATAGTAAGCCGCAGCAAATCATTTTAACGGCCTCGGGAGGGCCCTTCTATCGCTATCTTCCCGTGCAGATGAGGCAGGTGACTCCTGAGCAGGCTTTGCACCATCCTACATGGAGGATGGGGAAGAAGGTTACTGTTGACTCTGCCACACTGATGAATAAGGGGCTGGAGGTTATTGAAGCTCACTGGCTCTTTTCTGTTCCCTTTCAGAACATCAGGGTGCTTGTTCATCCCCAGAGCATAATTCATTCTATGGTAGAGTTTGTCGATGGTTCGATTAAAGCACAGCTTGGTTTTCCCGATATGCGGATGCCTATACAGCATGCCCTTTGTTACCCTGAGAGATTTCCTAGTGAGATGCTGCCGCATATTGACTGGTCCAGTATTCACAATCTTGAGTTTGAGCCACTGGATCCTGATAGATTTCCATGTTTTCGTTTAGCGTTACAAGCGGGAGAGCTTGGGGGCACTTATCCTGCAGCGTTGTGTGCTGCTGATGAGGTTGCCGTGGATTTTTTCTTGCAAGGGCGGCTTTCCTTCGCTAGTATTGCTGAAGTGATAGATAGCGTGTTGCAGCAGCATGATGATGTAATTCATCCTTCCCTGGAGGAAATTCTTGTTGCAGATGAGAGGGCCAGAGAAGCAGCGTTGGCAGCAGCCGGGAGAGAAATTTTATGAGCAGCATAGCAGTGATGGTCTTAGCCTTCTTCGCTATGTTAGCGGTGCTTATACTTAGCCATGAATTTGGGCATTTCATTGCTGCCAAGCGCAGCGGGGTTAAGGTAGAGGAATTTGGTTTTGGCTATCCTCCTCGCCTGTTTAGCGTAAAGAGGGGGGAGACGGAGTATTCGTTTAATCTCCTGCCTCTCGGCGGATTTGTAAAGCTATTTGGGGAGGAAGGCCCAGCACTCCCCCGTAGTTTTGCCAGCAAGCGAATTTCCATCAGGTTCCTGATACTTGCTGCGGGCCCCCTGATGAACCTGCTGTTGCCCGTGGTGTTTTTCTCTGCCAGTTTCATTGTGCCCCACGACATATTGGTGGAGCAAGTTCAAATACAGGATGTGGCTGCAAACTCACCAGCAGAAGTGGGGGGAATGGAAATTGGGGATACTATTCTCATGGTAAATGGGAACGAGATTGAGAATCGTGGTGAGTTGGGATACTACATCATGTTGGGGTTGGGTACGGATACTGATATATTGCTCCAGAAAGAGGATTTGAGCCAAACCACAGTTACTGTGGTACCGAGGTGGGACCCTCCGGAGGGGCAGGGGGCAGTTGGCATAATGGTTGCCGGCGTGGATAGCCAAATTGTACAGCGTTCATATTCCCTGTGGGAGGGAAGCAAGCTTGGTATACAGCAATGCTGGGAGACATTGATGCTGTTTCGGAATGTGATCAGGAGCTGGATTATAGGAGCCTCATCCATACAGGTGACTGGGCCTGTGGGAATTGCTCAGATTGCTGGTGATGCTGCCCGGGCGGGGATCAGCTCGCTAATGGCACTTACTGCTCTTGTCAGCCTTAATTTGGCTATAATAAACCTGTTGCCTTTTCCTGCACTGGATGGAGGTAGAATGGTTTTTCTAGTTGTGGAATTGCTGCGTCGTGGCAAGAAGATATCTTTCAAAGTGGAGCAGAAGGTTAATTTTATTGGTTTTGCCACGCTGATATTTATAATGTGCGTGGTAACATATTTTGATATCATTCGTGTTATTCAGGGATAGTTTCGTTATATTATGATGTCTCGGCGAGTTTCGATACCAGTACGGGTTGGTTCAGTCACTATTGGGGGTGATGCTCCAGTGGTGGTGCAATCCATGACGACTACCGATACCAGGGATGTCGACGCTACCGTGAATCAAATCAAGGAGTTGGCGGAGTGTGGGTGTGAACTGGTGCGCGTGGCAGTTAAGGATAAGCAGGCCGCTGAGAGTATTTCTGCCATCCAGAGTCGTGTTTCCCTGCCTCTTATTGCTGACATTCATTTTGATTATCGCCTGGCATTGGCGGCGCTATATGCTGGTGCTGATGGGCTTCGCCTGAATCCGGGGAATATTCGTGATAGAGAACAGGTTGCCAGAGTGGTGAATGTTGCCAGAGAGCGAGGTGTTCCTATTCGCATTGGGGTTAATGCTGGCAGCTTACCAGTGGAATTCAAGCCGGATGTTCCGCTTGCTGAGCGTATGGTTGAAGCTGCGGTGGAACAGGTTGAATTACTGGAGAGCCTGGATTTTAACCTGATCAAGATTTCTCTTAAATCCTTCGATGTTATTGCTACTGTTCAGGCCTACCAGGATATTGCTGCTAAGGTCCCCTATCCACTTCATTTAGGTATTACCGAGGCAGGACTTCCCCGCAATGGATCTATACGCAGCTCTGTTGGGCTTGGCATACTGTTGCATCAGGGGATAGGGGATACCATTCGTGTTTCTCTCAGTGCCCACCCGTGCCTGGAGGTAGCTGTAGCCTTTGAGATATTGAAGAGTCTTGGCCTTCGCCAGCGAGGGCCAACGCTGGTTAGCTGTCCGTCTTGTGGCCGAGCTGAGATTGATGTTATTGCTCTGGCGGAAGCGACAAGCCAGTACCTGGAAAGGGTGACCGAACCAATCAAGGTAGCCGTAATGGGGTGTGTTGTTAATGGGCCTGGTGAGGCCAGGGATGCTGATGTGGGAATTGCCGGTGGCAAACATAGAGGTGTTGTATTTCGCAAGGGCGAAATAGTAGCTACTGTGCCTGAGAAGGATCTACTACAGGCTTTAATTGCAGAGATAGAGAGGGGAACTTAATGCGTTTGTCCAGATTATTTGGGAAAACAGTGAGACAGGTGCCGACAGAGGCTGAGAGTATTAGCCATCAGCTATTGCTTCGAGCGGGCATGATACTTCAGGAAACGACTGGTGTTTATATTTATCTGCCTCTGGGCTGGAGAGTATTTGAGAAAATAGCCATGGTGATCAGGCAGGAGATGGATAGAATTGGGGGACAAGAGTTAATGCTGCCAGTGCTGCAGCCTTTTGATCTGTGGGAGCGATCGGGTCGGCATGTCTCCTTCAGTTCATCTTTATTTACAGTGACAGATCGCAGGGAACGGAAACTTGTTTTGGGCCCGACCCATGAGGAAGTGATTACCGAGCTTGTTCACCGGTGTATACAGAGCTATCGTGATTTACCCTTGCTTCTTTATCAGGTGCAAACCAAATTCCGTGATGAACCTCGTCCCCGTGGAGGATTAATTCGAGTACGTGAGTTTGCTATGAAGGATATGTATAGTTTTGACGCTGATGAGGCAGGATTAGCAAAGAGTTATGAGATTGTGAGTCAGGCTTATAAAGTTATTTATACCCGCCTTGGGTTGCCAGTACGGATGGTCGAGGCTGATAGTGGTGCCATAGGAGGGAAAGACTCTCATGAGTTTATGGTAATTGCTGACAATGGAGAGGACGATATAATTTCCTGTCCTGCCTGTGGTTATAGTGCTAATGCCGAGAAGGCGCAGAGTGCGAAGGTGGATGAGGGTGGTGGACTTCCCCTTCCGCTGGAAGAGATAGCAACTCCAGGGAAGAGGATGATACAGGAGGTAGCCAGTTTTCTGGACATTCCTGCCTCCAGGATACTTAAGGTTGTATTTTATTCTGCTGATGGCGAGTTTACGCTGGTAGTTATTCGGGGCGATTTAGAGGTCAATGATACCAAGCTAAGGAATATGTTGAAGTGCTCAGAGTTACGGCTGGCCACTGAAAGTGAGGTAAAAGATGCGGGAATGATAAATGGCTTTGCCTCGCCGTTAAATGTTAGGAATGTCAAGGTTGTTGCTGATGACTCGATTACATTGGGCTCTAATTTTGTTGCTGGCGCTAATAAAGAGGGATTTCACTTTAGAAATGTCAACTACCCGAGGGATTTCCATGTTGATGTTATGGGGGATGTGACATTGACCAAAGCTGGCCATACATGTCCTATGTGTGGTGATGAATTAATCGCGTATCGTGGTATTGAGGTGGGACATGTATTCAAACTAGGTACATTTTTAAGTGATAAGTTTGATGCCTCGTTTTTAGATCGAGATGGGGTATCTAGGCCACTCGTTATGGGATGTTATGGAATGGGCCTGGGGCGTTTACTAGCGGCTATTGTAGAGCAGAGTCATGATGATAAGGGGATTATCTGGCCGGCATTGGTTGCTCCCTATCAGGTTTATCTTTGCCCTCTTTATGGATCAGACCCCAAGGTTGCCTCGCTTGCGGAGGAAATTTACGGGGAGCTACAGGCGCAGGGTATTGAAGTTCTCTTTGATGATCGCAAGGAATCTCCAGGAATTAAATTTAACGATGCTGATTTGTTGGGTATTCCATTGAGACTAACATTATCGCCACGTACTGTTAAGAATGATAGCATAGAAGCGAAGTGGCGATGGGAGAAGCAATTCCAGATGTTGCCCTTGGAGAATTTAGCTTACAGCGTTGTACAGCTATTTCAGAATATTTAGCTTGGTTTAGATTAGTTAATACCAGATTTTGGTACCATTCAATGGATTCTTCAGATAGCTGCTATGAATCTGTGTTTATCACGCATGCTGGTTAAGTTCCCGAGGTAAAAATCAGCTTCTCAATTTTGCTCCCAGTTCCTGGTCTAGCTGGTGTAGTATTTGCTGTTCAATTTGATTGGCCTCAGCATCGGTCAAGGTCCGATCAGCAGATTGATATACAATTCTCAGGGCAAGGGATTTTTTGCCTTGTGGTATTTGTTTTCCCTCATATATATCGAATAGAGTTACTGTTGTTACGAGAGGAAAACCGCGAATTATTTTATCTGCCCTCTGGTAATCTATGTCCTTGTCTATGACCAGCGCTAGATCTCTGGTGATACTAGGAAAGCGGAATATGGAATTGTAGGCTGCTGCTGAGGTTTTTTTGTCCAGCAACTTATCGATATCAATTTCAGCAAGACAAGCAGAAGAGGAAAGGTCAAATTCTTGTGTCACCCGGGGATGCAAATCTCCGATAATTCCTATTTTGTCACCATTAACTATTATGCTAGCGCTTCTGCCCGGAAACAGGTTTTTATCTTTGCAAGGCTCGAAACTTGCGTGCAGTTTTAGTTGAGACAGAAGGTTTTCTACTATGCCTTTAGCATCGAAGAAGTCCAGCATCCCGGAGTTATTATGCCATGACAATTCCTGTCTTGGGCCACTGAGTCCAAAACAGAGCATTTCTTTCTCTTCTGGTAGTGATTTGGAGTCAGGGGCAGTAGCATCAGCGTGTGGCAAGAATATCTTACCGATCTCGAATATTCTTATACCAGATTCGTAGTTTTTTTGGTTGTATGCCATTGTGCTCAATAAGCCAGGTTGCAGGGAAGTACGCAGGTACTCCTGTTCTCTGCTCATGGGATTGGCTATCTTCATGGGGGCAACATCTTGTTCCAGTGAAGGAGAGAGTTTTTCTATTTTCTCACGGCTGATCAGTGAATATGTCAGAATCTCGTGACAGCCGCAACTTGTCATAATACTACGTAACTTTTGTTTTAGGTTGAGCATCTCGGAAGTTTCACGCCGAGGCAGGGAGGAGCTCAGGCTTGCCCTGGGAATTTTGTCGTAGCCGATAATGCGCAGGATCTCCTCGATAATGTCAGCCACACAATTTATATCGCTACGCCAGTAAGGGGTGGTGATAAGAATACGAGAGTTCGCTGTGTTTTTCTGGCATTCAAAACCTAGAGATCTGAGGGCTTTGAGCATTTCTTTGGGAGCGACCTCGAAACCGCCAATCCTCTTTAGTTCTTGAGGGGAGATAGACAAACAATTGGGCATTACTTTTTCTGGTTGGATATCAATGATGCCTTTATGCGCTTTTCCTCCAGCCAGATTTACCAGAAGCTGTATAGCTCGTTGTAGTGCTATCAGTGGAAGTCCGGGACTTAATCCTTTGTCAAAACGGGTTGAGGCCTCGCTCTGCAGGTTAAGTTGAGTGCAGCCCTGGCGAATGATGGCACGATTGAAATTTGCTGATTCTAGCAATATAGAAGTGCTTTTTTCTGTTATTTCGGTTCTCAGGCCGCCCATGATTCCGCCAATGGCAATGGGTCCCTCGCTGTCCGCGATAACAAGTATGTTGGGGGTAAGTGTGTGTTCTGCTCCATCCAATGTTGTTAACGCTTCTTTGTCTTTAGCCCGGCGAATGATGATTTGCTTACCACTAATTTTGTGGTAATCAAATGTGTGTAGAGGTTGTCCGTACTCCAACATTACGTAGTTGCTAATGTCAACAATGTTGTTGATTGGCTTCATGCCGTAGCTAGCTAGGCGTTGCTGTAACCAGTCAGGGGAAGGGCCTATGGTGATATCTGTTACCAAACTAGCACAGTATCTGGGGCAAAGGGTTGGATCTTCGATATCTATGGAAATAAATGAATTTATATCAGGATCGGTTTCCTTATAGTGAACTTCGGGTAAATGAAGCTTCTCTCCAGTGAGGGCAGCAATTTCTCTGGCTATTCCAATCATAGATAGGCAATCAGAGCGATTCGGGGTGACATCCAAATCTAAAATTGTATTACCCAGATAGGTACTGAGTGGGGTCCCAATGGGGGCATCTGGGGGGAGTATCATGATACCCTCATGTTGGTCAGAAATGCCCAGTTCCTTCTCGGAGCATACCATGCCATTGGAGGCGACACCGCGAATTTTGGCTGGCTTTAGCATGACAAGTTTCCCTGTATGAGCATCTACCAATTGAGCTCCTGCTTTGGCAAAAGGAACCTTCTGTCCAGTAGAAATGTTAGGGGCACCACAAACGACGCTTACCTGCTCGTCGCCCAAGTTAATAGTGGCAAGTTTTAACCGATCAGCGTGTGGGTGAAGCTGTATATCAGTTACCTCTCCTATGAAAATGTCTGCCCATTTTCCGCTTGAGGGGTCGATATTCTGTGTCTCGATTCCTGCCATAGTTAGTTTATTTGCTATTACCTGAGGCGCTAGCTTGATGTCTACATATTGGTTAAGCCACTTTATTGGAGCCTTCATTTTACTTATCTATTTAGATACCTAGAATTGTTGTAGAAACCGGAGATCATTACGGTAGAACAAGCGAATGTCATCAACGCCGTATCGGAGCATGGGTATACGCTCAATACCTAACCCGAAGGCGAAACCGCTGTAAATATCGGGATTGATATTTGCCCGTCTGAGCACATCAGGATGCACCATACCTGCTCCCAGGATCTCAAGCCAGCCACTATAATTACATATGCGGCAACCAGAGCCGTGGCAGGACAAGCACTCGATAGCTACCTCTACTCCTGGTTCCACAAAAGGAAAGTAGTCACACCTGAAACGTATCCTTATCTCTTTGCCAAAGAGGCTATAACATAGCTCGAATAATGTATCCTTTAAGTTGGCCATGGTTACATTTTTATCTATGGCCAGGCCCTCTATTTGATAGAACATAGATTCGTGGGTCGCATCTGTCGCTTCGTATCTATATACTCGCCCGGGAGCTATCACCCGTATTGGCGGACGAGTTTTTTCCATGACTCTAATTTGTGTTGGCGAGGTATGAGTACGTAAGAGTCGGGAATCTTTTCCTGAAGTATCTATCCATAGACTGGCGAACATGTCTCGCGCTGGATGCCACTGGGGGATATTTAAGGCTTCAAAATTATAATAGTCCCATTCAACGTCAGGCCCCTCGACAATCTGGAAACCCATATTACGCAGTATGTCGGAAATCTCCTCTAATGTTTGAGTTATGGGATGGATATGCCCACTGGAGACGGGTCGGCCAGGTAAGGTAACGTCCAGCTTATCTTGTTGCAGGGAAGACAAAAGCGAAGCTTCTTGAAGGGTATTTCTCTTTTCTGCCAAGCTTGATTCTAAGGCCATTTTAACCTTATTAGCTTGGGCTCCTACCTCTCTGCGTTCCTCGATGGGCAGCTTGGCTAGAGAATGTAATATCTGCGCTAGTTTGCTTTTCTTACCCAGGAAGCGTATTTTCCACGAGTCAAGATCCTTGATGTTATTGATCTTGACCAGTTCTTCTACTGCTTCGGCACGAAGATCTACAAGCCGTTTCGCCATTACTCTCTTTTTGAGGAAACAAGATCAACTAATTGAGCAAAACTATTGGAGTCTGTGACTGCCATTTCAGCTAACATCTTGCGGTTAATTTCCAAATTTGAACGTTTTAAGCAAGCTATGAACTGGCTGTAGGATAAGGCTCCCTGAGAATGAAGGGCGGCATTAATCCTGAGAATCCATAGCCTTCTAATATCACTTTTGCGCTCGCGGCGATGGCGGTAGGCATAGTCTAGCGAGTGGAGCATGGATTCATGGGCAACCCTGTAGTGTAAACGCCTTGATGCCCTGTGTCCCTTGGTTAGTTGAAGCACCTCTTTGTGGCGTTGATGAGTTATTTTTCCACTCCTAGCACGTGGCATAGTATCCTCCTTTAATTCTGCAATTATCGCAATCGTTTACAGATTGTATGGTATAAGTTTCCTAATCCTCTTTTTGTCCGCTGTTGATGCTGGTATTAGTTCACCGTAAAGACGCTTGGTTCTGGCAGCCTTTTTCCTGCGCAAGTGACTTTTACCGCATTTAGTGCGTAGCAGTTTGCCGCTGCCTGTTATGCTAAAGCGGCTTTTTGCTCCCTTGTGTGTCTTGAGCTTTGGCATTTGTTTTCACCTCTTTGGGCTTTCTATTAGATTTGGGAGAGAGAGTTAGAGATAAAGTTCTCCTATCTTTGGTTGGGGTACTTATACCTGTAGCTATATCGTCCAATGATTCAGTTACCTTACGTAGCACTTTTAAGCCCAGCTCCGGATATACTATCTCACGCCCCCTGAAACGCACTACCAATCTGAGCTTATTGCCATCCTCCAAAAACCGCCGGGCCATTTTAAGTTTTGCCTGTAGGTCGTGCTCTTCAATTTTTGGTCTCAAACGCAGTTCTTTAAGCAGCCCAGTTTTTTGTCCTCTTTTAGCCTTTCTGTCTTTTTTTGTTTGCTCATATCTGTATTTGCCATAATCCAGAACCCGACAGACAGGGGGGGTAGCTGCAGGAGACACTTCTACTAGATCCATCTCAGCTTCTTTGGCAACTTGCAATGCTCGTGGGAAAGACAATATACCCAACTGCTCCCCGTCTTTTCCTATAAGACGAACCTCCCTAGCTTGGATTCTGTAATTTACTGCTAGTTGTTTAACTATGCCCGTTCACCTGCTAGAATCAAGATTTAGTTTTCACTGCTGCCTGGATTGTGGTTATCACTTGCGATAGGCTCTGTGAACTTGATGATTTACCATTTCTCAGTCGCAGTGATATTGTATCAGAATTCATCTCTTTATCTCCGATAATTATCATATATGGGACTTTTTGGAATTGAGCTTCTCGTATTTTTAGGTTCATTCTTTCTGAGCTGTCATCAAGCTGAGTTCGAAAGTTCTCGTCTTGCAGCACTTTTTCTATCTGGCGAGCATAATCGATGTGGCGATCTGCTATGGGGATGATGGTTACCTGCACTGGTGCTAGCCACACAGGGAAAGCGCCCCCGTAATGTTCGGTTAGACAAGCTAGAAAGCGTTCCATGCTACCCAGAACTGTACGATGTATCATTGTAGTTTGATGCTCCATGCCATCATCGCCAATATAGGTAACATTGAAGCGCTGGGGCAAGTTGAAATCAACTTGGATTGTAGGGCCTTGCCATGCATGCCCCAAGGCATCCTTGAGCTTGATATCGATCTTGGGCCCGTAGAATACCCCTTCACCGGGATCTTCCCTATAGTTCAATCCCAGGGTTTCTAGAACCTGGATGAGTGAATTTGTTGCCCTGTTCCACATTTCGAGAGTGCCGGCGTATTTCTCGGGACGTGTTGATAACAATAATTCATATTCGCTGAACCCAAAGCTGGACATCATAAACTGGGCTAACTTTACTACATTTGTTACCTCTGCCTCAATCTGGTCTGAACGACAGAATATATGCGCATCATCCTGAGTAAATCCGCGCACCCTAGCTAATCCATGAAGTACGCCGCTTCGTTCATATCTGTATACTGTACCAAGCTCAGCGTATCGCAGCGGCAAGTTTCTATAACTTCGCAGCTGACTTTTGTATATCAAGATGTGTGCCAGGCAATTCATTGGTTTGAGTAGATATTCTTGACCCTCAATGACCATAGGGGGGTACAGGTAATCATGATAAAAATCCCAGTGACCGCTGGTTTTCCATAGCTCCTGCTTGGCAATGTGTGGCGTGTATACCAGATCATAACCTCTCTTGCTATGCTCCTCTTTCCAAAAATCCTCAATTACCTGGCGGATTCGAGTTCCTTTGGGATGCCAGCAGATGAGCCCAGGGCCAATTTCCTCATGAATACTGAAAAGATCAAGTTCCTTGCCCAGCTTGCGATGGTCTCTCTTAGCTGATTCTACTTGGAGAGCTATGTAGTTATCCAAATCTGCTTGGCTTTCGAAAGCCAGGCCATAGATTCTTTGTAGCATGGGGCGGCTTTCGTCTCCACGCCAATAAGCTCCTGCTATGCGAACCAGCTTAAACGCCTTTACGTTTGCCGTAGATGGTACATGAGGGCCCCGACATAGATCAATGAAGTCTCCTTGGCGGTAGGTGCTAACCATTGGCCCTGGCAGATCGCTGATTAATTCTAGTTTGTATGGTTGGTCAGCGAATGTTTGGCGCGCTTTTTCCTTGGAGATCTCCTCCCTGATGAAAGGAAGATTGGCAACAATAATCTCCTTCATCTTAGCTTCAATAGCAGGTAGATTTTCCAATGTCAATGGTTGAGGTAACTCGAAGTCATAGTAGAAACCATCTTCTATGGGGGGACCTATACCGAATTTGGTGCCAGGAAAGAGTGATTGTACAGCCTGAGCCATTATGTGAGCAAGAGAGTGACGCATGGTAGTCAGCGTCTCTTTAGTATCTATTGTGCTGTCGGCGTTAGTGTCAATCATTTTTGTGTACGCTAGTCAATGCTATTTTTGTAGTCTCTCACCTAAATGCAACTTATCCTTTTTATCCTCGCTGGATAGTGGTGGGCGGTACTGGATTTGAACCAGTGACCTCTGCGATGTCAACGCAGCGCTCTAACCACTGGGCTAACCGCCCACGTGTGGCCAATTATAACAAATTCCCCCACAAGACACGAACGAGTAAAGGGAAATGATATAACAACATCAAGAGGCCAATCGAATTGGCCTCTTGATGTTGTTTTACAGACAGATTTCACGACAGGGTGCTATTTCTGAGTGTAGTCATAAACGCCCTTGCCTGTTTTCCTCCCGAGGCGACCAGCCCTGACATATTGGACCATGAGGGGAGCGGGGCGGTATTTGTCTCCTAGCTCTTTGTTGAAATAGTTCATGACGTTGACTAGTATGTCGAGTCCTATCATGTCAGCCAGCGCCAGCGGCCCCATGGGATGATTCCAGCCGAAGTGCATTGCCTTGTCGATATCTTCGGCACTGGCTATGCCTTCACCTAGGACAAAGAAGGCTTCGTTTATCATAGGCACGCCAATGCGGTTGCCGCAGAAGCCTGCGCTATCTTTAGCGACCACGGGTTCCTTTCCCATTGCCTTACCAACAGCAACTATGTTGTTGAGGGTTTCCTCAGAGGTATCAATACCCTTGATGATCTCTACCAGTTTCATAAGGAAGGCAGGGTTCCAGAAATGCATGCCAATGACCTTATCCTGTCTTGAAGTGGCAGATGCTATCTCCGAGATGCTGAGGCCTGAGGTGTTGCTGGCTAAGATAGTGTCCTTGGGACATATCTCATCCAACTGCTTGAAGATATCCTTCTTCAAGTCCATAACTTCAGGAACTGACTCAATTACCAGGTCAGCATCTGCGACTGCTTCCTTGAGGGAAAGACTGGTATTGATTCGGGCGATGATGACATCCATATCGCTCTGAGACATTTTCCCTTTCTCTACGCTGCGTCCCAGATTCTTCTTAATAGTGTTTATGCCGCGGTCAAGGAATTTCTGGTCGATGTCATACATGGTCACCTTGAAGGTAGATTGAGCAGATACCTGAGTAATGCCGTTCCCCATGGTGCCCGCCCCCAGAACTGCAATTTTTTTGATTTCCATAGCAAATCCCTCCTTTTTATTTTACAATGTTCGGGATATAACCAGCCTCTGTATTTCGTTGGAGCCTTCATATATCTGGAGGACCTTAGCATCTCTCATCTTTTTCTCTACAGGGTAATCCCGGCAATAACCGTAACCACCGAAGACCTGTACGGCATTGGTTGTTACTGCCATGCCCACGTCAGTAGCGTAACATTTGCACATTGACGAGTATCTTACCTGCTCTGGTGTTAATCTTACGTTGATATCCTTGGAAAGCTCCTGTAACACGGAAGCAGCTTTGTACAGCAGCTGCCTTGCTGACTCGATCTGTATGGCCATATCTGCCAGCATAAATCCAATTCCCTCATGCTGGATGATGGGTTTGCCAAACACAACTCTCTCCTTGGCGTATGCTACAGCTTCTTCAAATGCACCCTGAGCATTGCCTAATGCTTGGGCTGCGATGACGGGCCTGCTGAAATCCAGAGTTTTCATCATGATGGCAAATGCCTGGCCCTCTTTGCCAACCATGTCTTCAGCGGGAACGTGCAAGTCATTATATACTTGCTCTACAGTATCAGCAGTCCTGAGCCCCATCTTTATCTCGCGCTTACCCACGCTGTATCCCGGCACGAAGGAACCATCAGGATTTTTCATGCGAAAGGCAAAAACAGTGGCTTTCTGATGCTGTGGCTTCGCTGGATCAGTGACCGCATAGACAGTGGATACGTCAGCATAGGTGCCATTACTGATAAATATCTTGTTGCCATTGATGAGATATTCATTGCCTTTCTTTTCAGCCCTGGTGGTAAAACCTGCGACATCAGAACCACCTGATGTCTCCGTAAGACCAAATGTACAGAGATCTTTTCCTGTGGAGATCCCAGGCAAGAATCTTTTCTTCACATCATCATTGGCGGCAATCAAGATAGGTAAAGCTCCTAGGGTATGACCGGCAGAAATATTACCAACGGTACCATCAACGCGAGATAACTCTTCGGTTGCAATGACCTCTGCTAACAGGCCAGCATCCTCACCACCATACTCTTTGGGGAACTCAATACTCAGGAGACCATTATCTCTTAAGATGTCAATTAACTCTGGTCGCCACCTCTCCGCTTCATCAGCCTCGAATACTCCGGGCTTGATTTGTTCCTCCGCTATCTTCCTCACAGCAGCCCGCAACATATTCTGCTCTTCAGTTAACTCATATTGCATATTTCCCTCCTTACTTGTGATTACGACTAGCTCATTATATAACAAAAAGATTTTAGGATACAAGGGGAAACATGTATGTATTGACGAAAATGTGAATCATAACCATAAATATCTTTATTGTCCCTGCATTCTCGCTGCCATAGCAAGTATCACTATATTATGTTGTTGTTACGTAAATTCCTATGTTAAACTTCATTGTTCAAGTGAAATGAAGCGTGTCTTTTCTGGTTTTAGACCTACCGGTAAGCAGCATATTGGTAACTACTTCGGTGCTATTCAAAATTGTGTCGCTTTGCAGGATGAATATGATTGCATTTACAGCGTGGTGGATATTCATGCGCTTACTACCATGGACAGCACTAGTAAGCTACAGGAGGATATTCACGAAATGGTCCTTGATTGGTTAGCCGCTGGTATCGATCCTCAGAAAAGTATTGTTTTCGTTCAATCTCATGTTCCCCAGATTACAGAGCTTAATACCTTGCTTGGCATGATAACTCCATTAGGCTGGTTATTACGCGTTCCCACTTTTAAGGAAAAGGTTAGAAAGCAGTCACATAATGTTAATTATGGTTTGGTAGGATACCCTGTCCTGATGACGGCAGATATTGCCCTTTACAAAGGGGAATATGTGCCTGTAGGGGAGGATCAGCTTCCTCACCTGGAGTTAGCTCGGGAGATTGTGCGACGGTTTAATTCTATTTTTGGCTATGTTTTTCCTGAACCGCAGGCTAAGCTTACTTCGTTTCCCTTGATTTTGGGTTCACAGGGACAAGAGAAGATGAGCAAAAGCTACGATAATTATCTTGAAATCGCAGCCTCTCCCGAGGAGATATCGAAGTGGGTGATGGCAGCATTTACTGATCCGGCGCGACGTTTCCGCTCAGACCCAGGACATCCTGAGGTATGCAATATATTTCACCTCCACCAGATTTTTAGTCCTTCTCGCTCTGAGGAAATTGTTCAGGAATGTCGTAGTGCTAAAATCGGCTGTGTTGATTGCAAGAAGGTGTTGGCCCGTAACATAAGTCAGTTTTTTGAGCCATTTCGGGAGAGAAGGAATAATTTGGCATCCAGACCGGATTATGTTGCTGATGTTCTTGCTGATGGAGCTAGCAGGGCTGAGGCTATAGCCAAAGAGACCATGCGTGAAGTTGAACAAAAGATGGGACTCATGCTGCGTAAGTATCCAGAGTAGCTTTGTGATTAGCTTTTTCTGTGTCTTCTTACGAACTTATCCATCCTCGTGATAGCTTCTTCGATATCGGATAAACTGGTAGCGTAGCAACAACGCAGGAATCCTTCGCCATGTTTTCCAAAGACAGAACCCGGAATTACAGCTACCTTCTCTTCTATTAATAGTTTTTCCGCAAATTCCTCTGAGCTCATTCCGGTGATATCTATTCCGGGAAAAGCATAAAAGGCTCCTTGTGGTGTGGGGCAAGTTAACCCAATGTTATTAAGCCCTTTTGTTATGACACGGCGTCGTTTATCATATTCCTGTCGCATGTGCTCAATTTCGTCTTCCCCTGATTTCAGTGCTTCAATAGCTGCTAATTGAGCCATAATGGGGGCGCAAAGCATGGTGTATTGGTGAACCTTGAGCATAGCCTCTATGATATCGCGGTTAGCTGCAACGTAGCCAATTCGCCATCCTGTCATGGCATAGGATTTGGAGAAGCCATTGAGCGAAATGGTTTGATCCTTGACTCCAGGCAAGCTGGCAAAACAAGTGTGATTGGAACCATAGGTTAGCCGGCTGTAAATTTCATCGGATATTACCAGCAGATTGTATTTGCGAGCTAACTCCGCAATTGCACTGAGTTCTTCTCGTGATAGAGTGGTTCCTGTAGGATTTGAAGGATAACCAATAAGTATAGCCTTAGTTCTCTCGCTAATTTTGGTTTCTATATCATGTGCTGAAATAGCAAAGTTGCTTTTCTGGTAGGTAGGTATTTCGATTGGTATGCCCCCAGCCATGACAATGTCGGGAATGTAGGCAACATAACATGGGTCGGGAACGATGACTTCGTCGCCAGGATCGATGATAGCTCGTAATGCTATGTCGAGCCCTTCGCTAACTCCGGTAGTGATGATAAGTTCTTGTTCGGGGTGATAGCTAACCCCGTATTGTCGCTCTAGATATAGTGCTAGCTCCTGGCGCAGCTCGAGAAGTCCATAATTTGAGGTATACATGGTGTAACCCTTTTCCAAGGAGTGAATGGCTGCTTCTCTAATGTGCCAAGGAGTAACGAAGTCGGGTTCGCCGATCCCTAGCGAGATTACGCCTTCAATGGAGGAGAGCAGGTCAAAAAATCTCCTGATTCCTGAAGGTGAAATAGCATTTACTTTTTGCGAGATAAAATTATTGTGAGTTCTAGCTGTAACTGATTCCATTTCAGTATACTATGTGAGCAGGCTAAGGTGTTATTGACAATCTGCTGATGTTTTTCGTCGGGTGGAGTATCTCTCCATCCTCCTTGTATCGCTTGAGAAGAAAGTGAGTGACAGTACTTTGCACCTGCTCCATGGGTGCTAATTTTTCAGAGACGAAGCTTGCTATCTCCTGCATGTTTTCTCCCTTAACTAAGAGGGCAAGGTCATATGTGCCTGAGACCAGATAAGCAGAATATACCTGGGGAAATTGATAAATGCGATCTGCGATGGAATCAAATCCGACATTTCTCTGCGGTACCACCTTGACCTCAATTAAAGCCAGTGCTTCATTTCTTCCTGCTTTAGCCCAGTTAATGATGGTCTTATATTTTAATATAATTTTTTCTTGCTCAGCTTGCTTGATTGCCCTTTTAACTTCATTTACAGGTATATCAAGCATGACAGAAATTTGCTCAGGAGTGGTTTGAGAGGAATCTTGTAATATTTCTAGAATTCTTTTCATTTCTTTGTCTACTCCGTCACCTCACAACTTTTATAGGTAATTATTATTAGCCTCATTGTAGCATAGCTTGGCTGAAATTCTACTTTTTGCTACAGCTTTGAATAATAAGTTTGTCCCTCTTACTAGCCTTATTCTCATGGAGCCGCGCTTGATGAAGGGGAGTTCTCATTGTGTATATAGGGTATTCAAATGAGATGCATCCGAGCTTGCTAAAGCGTAGCTTTTATCTGATGCCAATCAGTTGCCTGCTCGTACGCATAGGCTATATGAAATATTGTTTCTTCGTTAAAGTGTTTGGAGATGATTTGCATTCCGACGGGTAAATTGTTAACAAACCCTGCAGGGATGGAGATCGCAGGCACTCCAGCGATATTTATGGGCAGTGTGCAAACATCGCTAAGGTACATTTGGATAGGGTCATCGGTTTTTTCGCCGAGCTTGAACGCAGTTGTTGGAGATGTCGGGGTGATAAGAGCATCGTATTGCTGGAAAGCTTCATCAAATTCTTGCTTTATCAACGTTCGGACCTTCTGTGCCTTGAGATAATAGGCATCATAGTAGCCTGCTGACAGGGCATATGTTCCTAGCATTATACGTCGCTTGACTTCGGGGCCAAAACCGAATTGGCGTGTTTTCCGTGTCATGTCTATCACATTGTCTGCATTTTGTTCAGAGAAGCCATATTTCACTCCGTCATAGCGACTTAGGTTGGCCGAAGCCTCGGCGGGGGCGAGTATGTAGTAGGCGGCAAGGGCATGTTTGGTGTGAGGTAAGGAAACCCCCCAATGTATCTCTGCGCCCAGTTGTTCCAATGTGTTTATGGCTGTCTCTAAAACTGTTTTTACTTCCTGGTTCATTCCTTCTACGAAGTATTCCTGTGGTATTCCCAGTCTTAGTCCTTTTAATTTAGAAGTCAGGTAGGAGGTATAATCCGGCACGGGATATGGTACTGAGGTAGAATCTTTTGTGTCATATCCTGCAATGGTGTTTAATATTATTGCGGAGTCAGTGACATCCTTTGTTATTGGACCAATCTGGTCCAGTGAACTGGCGAAGGCTATTAGGCCATAGCGGCTTACCCTACCGTATGTTGGTTTTAGTCCGGTGACACCACAAAATCCTGCTGGTTGCCGTATGCTGCCTCCGGTATCAGAGCCAAGGGCATATGTCGCCTCATCGGCAGCTATAGCGGCGGTTGAACCTCCACTGCTGCCTCCAGGAACACAACTCAAATCCCAGGGGTTATGAGTAGGAAAGAAAGCAGAATTTTCGGTGGAGGACCCCATGGCAAATTCATCCATGTTTGTCTTTCCCAGCACCACTGCTTTCTGTGCTTTTAGCTTTTCTACAACTGTGGCGTCATATGGAGGGACAAAGTTTTGCAGTATTTTTGATGCACAGGTAGTCCGTATGCCTTTGGTACAGATAACATCTTTGATTAAGACAGGTATGCCTGTTAGAGGGTTGATATTTCCTGTCCTGATGAGGTTATCTGCTTCCTCTGCTTTTCTGAGAGCTGCATCTTTTGTGATTGTGATGCAGGCTCTGGTTTTTTGCTCTACATTGGCAATATGTTGTAGTACAGACTTTGTTAATTCAACTGAAGATATGTCTCTATGCTTCAATAGTTCGTGTGCATCGTGAATTGTCAACTGGTAAAGTTTGTTGCCTATTCTATTCATAATCTTTTCTTGGTCAAACCTGGAGGGGCAAAAAATAGATATAAATGCTCATCGGCACACTGGGGGTATTACTTATCAGAAAAGTATATCTACTCTAATATTGCTTGCACCTCAAAACAATCTTCTTTTTGTCTAGGCGCGTTAAGCAGCACATCCGTTTTACTGAGAGATTCAGAGGCCTTATCTTCTCGAAAAACATTTGATAGTGAGGCCGATTGTGTTGTAGGTAGCACACCTGAGGTGTCTAGCTGCTGGAGCACTTCAAAGTTTTTCAAAATATTGGAGAGTTGATAGCTAAATTTATCTACCTCTGACTCATCTAGGCCCAAACGAGCCAACCATGCTATATGTTTTACTTGTTTGTGACTAAGTTTCATTATGACAAATCGGTATGGTGATTATAGCATCTGGGTTTGGAATATGACAGTATTGCTTCTGTCTTGGTGTGAGCTTATAATGAAATGGCCTTTTTGTTGGTGAGATGCTGATTGTTGTAATTGAATTTTTAGTAATTTGGATATGACAAGTATGTGTGATAGCGCTTAATGCTATAGTTGTAGTGCTGTAATGGAGAAAATATAAGGCGAGAGGGTTTAGTGTAATGATGAATGTCTATGATCCTGGGCATATTCGCAATGTTATTCTTATGTCGCATTATGGTGCTGGTAAGACAACACTTGCTGAGGCGATGTTGTTTACTTCTGGTGCCGTTAAGCGGTTTGGTAGGGTGGATGATGGGACTACTATTTCAGATTATGATCCAGGTGAAATAGAACGGCACATGAGCATTAGCTTATCGTTGCTCCCTTATGAATGGTTGGATGACAAGATAAATCTTATTGATTCTCCTGGTTATGCTGATTTTGCTGGAGAAGTTTCAGCAGGTTTACGTGTGGTCGAGGGGGCCATAGTTATTGTTGATGCAGCATCTGGAGTGGAAGTGGGTACGGAGCAGGCATGGGCTTATGCTGAGGCGGATATGTTACCTAGATTACTGTTTGTTAATAAGATGGATCGCGATAACGCAGCCTTCTTCGATGTTATCGACCAGATTCAAAATAAGTTATCAACCAGGTGTTTCCCTGTTCAATTACCTGTAGGTTCACAGAAGGATTTTAAGGGCATTCTTGATCTGGTTACTATGAAAGCCTATGGTGATGTTTCCTCTCAGGAAATAGAGGTTTCATCTTCACTTTTGGAGCAGGCTAAAGCGTATCGTGAGAAGTTAGTGGAAGCTGTTGTTGAGGCTGATGATGAACTCTTGGTCAAATATCTGGATGGGGAACAGTTAAGTAACGAGCAAATTTTTAGTGCCATGAGGCAAGCGAGTTTAGCAGGCACCTTTGTCCCCGTATTTGCTGGTTCAGCTCTGCGTGTTATTGGGATTTCTTCGTTGCTTGATGCTATAAATACATATTTGCCTTCTCCACAGGGAAAGATGGTCACAGTTACGACCTCGAGTGATGATAAAGAGGAGCTTAGGGTCGATCCCAAGGGGCCTCTGAGCTGTCTTGTTTTCAAGACTACCGCAGATCCGTTCGTGGGTAAACTTAATTGTTTTCGTGTTTATTCAGGAATAGTATCAAGTAATTCCCAAGTTTGGAATGCTAGAGAAGGTAGCATGGAACGTCTGGGGCAGCTTTTTACATTACGGGGAAAGGAACAGAAACCTGTGGAACGTTTGATAGCAGGAGATATCGGAGCTGTCGCTCGGTTAAATGTTACCGTCACAGGAGATACACTATGTGAGCCGGAGCACAGGGTAAGGCTCAGTGGCATCGATTTCCCTAATCCGAACTTCGGCATGGCCATTGAACCAGAGACGAAAGACGATCTGGATAAGATGAGCACTGCTTTGCCACGAATTTACGAAGAGGATCCATCCCTCCGCCTTCACCGTGATCCTGATACCAATGAGCTCATTGTTTATGGTATGGGTGATAACCACCTGGAGATGGTTAAAGAACGCTTACATCGCAAGTTTGGTGTCGATGTAAACTTGAAGTTTCCTGCTATTCCATATAAGGAAACTATTACAGTGCCAACCAAGGCAGAATATAAGCATAAGAAACAGTCTGGTGGTCATGGTCAATATGGGCATGTTCTACTGGAGCTGAATCCATTGCCTCGTGGCACTGGGTTTGAGTTTGGGGTCAAGGTAGTTGGAGGTTCCGTGCCCAAGAATTATATCCCAGCTGTGGAGAAGGGAGTCAGGGAAGCCAAGCAACAGGGGGTTGTAGCTCGATACCCCGTAGTTGACATAAATGTAGTACTTTATGATGGTAGCTCACATCCTGTAGATTCTTCGGATATGGCCTTTAAGATTGCGGCATCTCAGGGGTTGAAGAAGGGGCTATCCCAGGGAAGGCCTGTGTTACTTGAACCAATAATGAACTTGACCATTACCGTGCCTGATAGATATACCGGGGATATCATTAGTGATCTGAATACTAGGAGGGGGAGGGTTCTTGGGATGAAGCCTGCTGGTGATCATAATATCATTGAGGCCCAGGCGCCATATGCAGAGTTGTTGCAATATGCTATAAATTTGAGATCAATGACTCAGGGCAGGGGGAATTTTGTTATGGAGCAGGATCACTATGAGGAGGTCCCTACGCATCTCAGTGAGAAAATTGTACAAGCGAGAGCAAGTAAGCAGACAAAGGAAGCAGCTTACCTGGAAAAGTAAGCCGCTTTAAGTTTATTGTTTCGTTGCTTCTTATTATTCTGCTAGCAATGACTTTAGCTTCTCAGTGAACGCAGGAAGAACCTCTTCATATTTACCAACAACGCCATAGTTGGCCAACTTGAAGATATTGGCCTCAGGATCCTTGTTAATCGCGACAACTGTTTTGGATCCAGTGCATCCTGCCATGTGCTGGCTTGCTCCAGAAATCCCTATGGCGAAATAAATATCAGGGGCAACAATTCTGCCTGTAAGGCCAATATGCTTTGCTTCAGGGACCCAGCCATCATCAGCTGGTGGACGTGAAGCGCCAATGGCAGCATTGGGGAACAAGTTAGCTAGATCTTGTAGGCTTGTTTTGAAAGGCTCGGCGCCACCAATACCACGACCGCCAGCTACTATCACGGATGCATCCTCCAGCTTAACTCCTGTGGCCTCCTCTTTTACGGACTTCACTATTTTCGTTTTTATCATTGACTGATCTATCTCGACCTTCAGGGATGTGACCTCTCCTTTTCTAGAGGAATCCTGCTCTATAGGAGACATAGCCTTCGATCTGACGGCAACCAGGTGTGGTGTGAGTTCGGAACTTAATTCAGCGAGAACATTACCTCCATATATCGGCCGGGTAGCAATAATAGCTTTCTTATCAGGGTCGAGTTTCAAATCAATACAGTCAGTTGTTAAATTAACTCCTAATTTCGCTGCTAATCGGGGAGATAATCTGGTACCTAAATACGTTTGCCCCATTATTACTGCCCATGGGGAAATGTCAGCAATTAGTTTCTCTACAATCTGCAGATAAACATATATGCCACCGCTCTTTAGTGCTGGATCTTCTGCTGTGTATACTTTATCTGCTCCAAAAGCGATAGCTTCCTGTGGAGTTTGCTGTACTGATTCATTGGCAAGGAGACAGGATACATCTTGTTGCGACTCATCAGCAATTTTTCTGGCAATGCCCAGCATCTCTTTTGTTATATTCACCAGCTTACCTTCTGACAATTCCCCGATAACTAATATGCCTTTGCTATTATTCATGATTTACACCTCACAGCTAAAGTATTCTTGCCTCTCTTAATTTTTCTGCTAGGCCTGCTCCAGCTTCGGCAGGAGTATCAGCTTCAACTATTTCACATTTCACCTCGCTGCTGGGTTGGTAGAGCTTGTTGATTTTATTAACTCTTCCTTGGGACCCTATTTCTGAAGGATCAAGGCCTAAATCTGCTGCCTTCCATACAGTGGGCTGTCTTTTTGCTGCTGCCATAATTCCTTTCAGAGCAGCGTAGCGAAGAGCACCGGCCTCACTGGTGATAGTGAATAGCGCGGGAAGTTCTACGTCAACAATATTGTACCCATCAGGAGTAACTTCTTCTGCTCTTGCTTTTCCCTCTACGATGTCCACCTTTCTTACTACGCTAACAGCAGGAATTCCCAGCTGTGTCGCGAGGCTTAAGCCAACCTGCCCTACACCCCAATCTGATGATTGTCTGCCGCAGAAGATGAGGTCGTATTCTCCTATTTTCCGAATTGCTGCGGCTAAGGCATGTGATGTTGTATGGCTATCGCCTCCATCAAAGGCCTCATCCTCGAGGAGGATTAGTTCATCAGCGCCAACTGCCAGCGATTTTTTCACGACGTCGCGAGCAAGATTATTACCCAGACTAAGTGCAGTGATTTTACCTCCTATGCTGTCTTTTATCTTTAAGGCAACCTCCAGAGCGAATTCTCCATATTCACCTATCACCGGTTTTATATCTGGTGATGTAATCACTTCCTTGCCTTCGACTTTGAGTGCACTTGCTGGAGCTTCAGGGTCTGGCACCTGTTTGAAACACACGATCATATTGAGACCTGACATATTTTAGCCTCCTTAAAAAATATAACTTTCCAGCCGAAAAGGTTATAATAAAAGCCTCCTGTTGTCAACGGTATTGATTAAATTAAAGTTGAAACGAACTATACCCTTGTGCTTCTCAAGATTTCTCCATTAGCGAATTCGATAAGACCTTCTGTGAATTAGCGAAGCGCTGGAGGCATCTTTTTTTGCCCAGTACCTCCATGGTTTGGAATAGAGGGGGTGAAGCAGTTCTCCCAGTGATAGCTGATCGGAGTAACCCGAAGAATTTTCTGGTGCTCAATCCTAGCTCAGGGGCTAGCGGACGGAGAGAGATTTCGAGGGAAGCAGCGTCCCATGTGGACAGTGATTGTAACGTTACTTGTACTATTCTTAGACTGTGCATGGCTACTGATGCTTCTATCTTGCTGCTCAAGAGTAATGTTGTGCTGTATGGCAGTTCTTCTAGAAAGAAAAAATCGGCAAGTTGAGAGACATCTACCAATGTTCGGGCGCGCTCTTGGATGAGGGGCATAACCTGACGAATGTAATTATTATCTAATGGGCGTTTTACCGACGCTGGCAAATCTCTGTTTAGGAAGGGAAGAGCTTGCTGAGTAAATTCCTCGAGGCTCAGCTGGCGAATGTAAACTCCATTCATCCAGGTTAGCTTTTCCTTGTTGAATATTGCTCCAGCCTTGCCTACCCTTTCCAGGGAAAAGTTTTTTACTAATTCCTCTTGGCTGAAAAATTCCGTTTTATCGTCTAGAGACCAACCCAATAACGCCAGATAATTTATCATTGCCTGTGGCAAATAGCCTTGCTCTTTATACTCAGTTATAGCGGTAGTGCCATGTCTTTTGGAGAGCTTGGATTTATCAGGTCCCAGTATCATGGGCAGGTGGGCGAATTGTGGGGGTTGCCAACCAAGAGATTGATACAGTAACATGTGTTTTGGGGTACTGGATAGCCACTCATCAGCTCTAAGCACATGGGAAATGTTCATGGAGTGGTCGTCCACCACGTTAGCCAGGTGGTAAGTGGGATAGCCATCGGATTTAAGCAGGATGAAGTCATCCAAAGTACCGTTCTGAAAAGATATCTGCCCTCGTATTAAATCGCAGAAAGAAGTTTCGCCTTCAAGTGGTGTTTTAAATCTGACGACAGAGTTGATGCCACTGGCCTCTAATTTAGATCTCTCCTGGTCTGATAAGTATCGACAATGGTGGTCGTATCGTGGTGGCTGCTTTTGTCTCATTTGCTCCTGCCGCACTTTTTCTAGCCGTTGTCGCGAGCAGTAGCAGCGATAGGCATGGCCTTCTTGGAGTAATCTTTGAATTACTTCATGGTAAAGATGTAATCTCTGGGACTGGAAATAGGGTTTTCCATCCCAATTCAATCCTAACCAGATTAGACTATCTAGTATTGTTTGTGTTGCTCCCTCAACCTTACGGGCGGTATCGGTGTCTTCGATACGCAGGATAAATCTGCCTCCATAATGCCGGGCAAAGAGCCAGTTGAATAGTGCTGTTCTGATATTACCTATATGTGGATAACCAGTGGGGCTGGGTGCAAAGCGTACTTTGATTGGGATATCCGATTCTTGTTTGCCGCTCTGCATAGTCGTGTATTTAGCCAAGGTAGGATTGCAAATAGAGAGAGTTAGCGTTGCTTGGCTAGAGCTTTCTGTAAGTCTTTTAGCTGTGCCAAGTGTTTTTCGATCTTTTGAACTAGTTGCTTGGCTTGTTTTAGGGCATTTCCGGCATCCTCTATTTCAGTTGTTAGCCGGAATAATAATGCACTCTTGCGCTCAGATAACTGGCCTTCAAAATCAGCTAAATCTGCTGCCCCTGTGGTGTCCATTAGTTGAGAAAGAAGGCTATCTTCCCTTTGCGCTTGTTCCTTCATTATTTGTGAGAACGGGTCCAATTTTCTTTGTACCTGCCTTTACTTTATGTTGGAATATAACATATTGTCGGATAGGTGAACAAGGAGTTTCATGGTGTATTGTTTTTATGTCTCACGAGAGATACGTTCTAGGGCTTCCTGTAACTCCGATGGTAGGTTACAGCTGAATTCCTTATATTTGTGGGTTGTTGGCAGGCGTATGCCAAGATGATAGGCATGTAAGAATTGTCTGTTTACATGAACTGATTTTGTTCCGTAGGTATCATCTCCTACTATAGGATAGCCAATGGACGAGAGATGTATCCTGATTTGGTGTGTTCGACCAGTCAGGAGGGTAACTTTAAGTAAACTGTAGTTATCGAAGTATTTAGTAACTTGGTAGTGCGTCTCAGCCTTCCTTCCTGTCGCGACTATCGCCATTTGTTTGCGATTGCGAGGATTTCTTCCAATCGGGGCCTCAATTATGCCCTTGCATGGTGATAATCTTCCTTTTACCATGGCGATGTATTTCTTAGTTACAACATGGGATCGGAATTGATTGATGAGATATGATTTGGCAGCACTGTTCTTGGCAATGATAACGATGCCTGAGGTATCTTTATCCAGTCGATGTACAATGCCTGGGCGCAAATCATCACTGGTTTTGTCCAGGCCAGGGCAGTGGGCTAGAATAGCGTTCACAATTGTATGGTCAGGATGTCCTGCTGCAGGATACATGGTTATTCCTGCTGGCTTATTTATCACTAAGACATCTGAATCTTGGTAAACTATGGTTAATGGTATAGATTCAGGGAGAAGGGTAGCAGGCTGGGGGGGAGGAAGTGTGATTGTTATTCTATCTCCCTCTCTTAGTTTTTGGTTTGCCTTTGCTTGGTGTTGATTGACTAAAACGTATCCTTGTTTTATCAATCTCTGAATATAACAGCGTGAGTACTGGGGGGTAGAACGAGCTACATATTGGTCGAGTCGTATAAGAGTGCTAGATGATGTATATTGCAATATTCTAGTATGAGCTATTTTCTCCATTAGCGTGTGTTTTGTTTAACAGTCTTGATCTGTATATAGCATAGAATAATAAGAGGATCGTTCCTACTACTATTGCTGTATCCGCAATGTTGAATGTGTACCAATGTAAGCTGCCCCACAAGCGGATATCGATGAAATCCACTACGTACCCTAGACATATCCTGTCGATTAAATTTCCTGTGGCGCCGCTGAGTATTAATCCCAAGGATATGCTTGTAGCAAGTGTTGGAGGCAAATATCGCAATGATAATAGGATTATGACTATAGCAATGATAGTAATGCTGATGAGAGGAATATTTTGATGTGCAAAGAGGCCAAACGCAGAGCCAGTATTCTGTATGTAAGTTATGCGGAGAATCCCGTCTTGGGGCAAAGACTCTCCCGGGATGAAGTTATTTCTTATCCACAGTTTGGATAACTGGTCGAAGGAAGTCGCTCCAGCAAGTGTGCCTGCAAGCGGCCCTATTAGTTTGCTATATCGCCCCTTTTGTATTCTGTTCACGGGGTTTTATGCATGCAGCTATTTACAGTTTTTCGAGGAGAGTTGGCTGTTTTGTTTTCTGTTTCTATGCTTGCCTGATCTTGGGACAGAACAGGACAAAAATATTTCCTTACTATCATTAGTATAAGTTGTTACTTATTTCAAGGTTATTCCCAAGGCTCTTGCTTACAAGCCCTGCTCGGAGTATGTCATTTGTATTATCTGAATACATTTCTTACGTTGGAGTTAAGGGAATCACCAACCTTCTCAATAGCTTCATGCCTTATCTGGCTGAGTTTTTTTTGTTTCTCTGCAAACTCAGTTTTGGAGTACAGCCTCTCTGGGTGTGAGTAGATATCATCTACGTAGCGTATTGCTCGTGGCACTTTAAAACCTGTAGGCGAGTTTACCCAATCTTCGAGTCCTCCTCTTAGCAAAGAGTCCAGTATGGCCAAAGTATCTTCTAATTTTATATCGTGGTAATGTTCTCCTTCTCCTATGCCACCGGTATTTATTAAGAAGCAATTGATGTTGTAGGGTAAGTTTTTCAGTATTGTATAGAATTTATTGGCGTGCTCGGCTTTTCCTCCAGCCATAAAGGGATCGTAGAAGAATTCTCTTCTTATTTTGCCTGCCTGAGTTGGATCACCTGCGGAGGATTCCATTGATTGTCCTATGACCATAAGGGCTGTTGCTTGCTCCGGTGTTAATTTGGAGATTGCGGGGATTGATGAGCCCCGGGTAATGAGAACCATGTTGTCTATCTTATCGACGTCAATATTTGAACTGGCATGCAGAAAATCCTTCCTTAATATAACTGCCCTACCGTTTGAAGTTCTGTCGAAGTTGTAGAAATCGAGTTCTCCCTGTTCAGTCACAGCGACGTTTTCGCATAGGGTTTCTGCTTTCAGTAATCCATAGAATATCTCCATCTGATTTCCTGGATTTACGCTTTCTGTTTTGACGAATATACCGCCGCCTTCAAACCCATGGAAGGAACCATCAGGCATTAAGGTGCCACCGTCATCTTGGATGAGCCATGATTGCTCGTTTCCTTTTCTGGCCAATATTTTGGAAGTAGTGCTTGTTTTACCATTTGCAGTTAGAGCAATAAGCAATGATTTAGACCAGCGGTAATCCCCATGGACAGATTGAAGATAATCTTCTCGACACCCAGCATGAAGGAAGATTCCTCCTCTATAGGTTTTACTGGTCCAATCTTCTGCAGCAAAGATTCCTTTTTTATATTCCCCAATGTAATTGCTATTTCTAATAATTTTGATTACCCTGCCATCATCCAACATAGCCAGTCGTATTGTGATGTCTTTGTAGGGCAGAGCCTTAGATTTATTGGACTCAAAGGCCTCATCGAAGAACATTAGAATTTCATATGTTGGTTGTTCAACCTCTTGCTTGAGTGGCAGATATAGATTTCTCCCGCCATAAGCTACATGGGCAAATCTTTCTGGGATAACAAACCTAGCGGTGACCTTGCTGGATTTATTACCTACTGTAGTGTCGACTGAAATCAATCTCTCTTTAGCCAGAGCCTGCTCACATTGTTTGAGTAGCTCATGCTCTTCTTCGCCAAAGACATGGTCGACACTATTCCTGGTGAATATTGCTGCCCTGGAAGTAGGTTCGCTGTCAGCCACAAAGTTTCCATATCTTGTTTTCCGTATGCCCGGTTCTTTTTCTACAAGCGCTCGTAGCTCTTCATTGGAGGGGTTGCTCACCAAGCGATGCTCCTCCAGTGCCCTTTTTCTAATCCTAGATGTTGTTTGGGCAAATTGCTCTAATATTGTTGACATCGCTCTCCTTTATACTTCCCTAAAATCACCTTCCACAGTGCCTTCATCGTTACCAGTCTGCTTGTCATTCGTATTTTCTCCAGCAGGAGGAGTTTGTTTTGACTGCCCGTATATTGCAGATCCCACCTCCTGCATCGTTTGAGATAGATCCTGCATGGCTTCCTTGATGCGGGGCACCTCTTTACCTTGAAGAGCCGTCTTCACTGTTGATATATTAGTTTCTATTCGTTGTTTAACATCAGCCGGTATTTTATCTGTATGCTCCCGCAGGGTTTTCTCTGCTGTGTATACTAGGCTGTCAGCGGAATTGCGTATTTCAATTTCTTCCTTACGCTTGCTATCTTCAGCAGCATGAGCTTCTGCATCATGCTGTAGTTTCTCTATCTCTTCTTTACTTAATCCGCTGGAAGCGGTAATGGTTATTTTCTGTTCTTTACCGGTTCCTTTATCTCTGGCGCTCACATTAATAATACCGTTAGCATCGATATCAAAGGTTACTTCGATTTGGGGCACACCGCGGGGGGCGGGCAGAATTCCATCCAGCATAAACCGGCCTAGCGTACGATTATCTGTTGCCATGGGGCGTTCTCCCTGAAGCACATGAATTTCTACGCTGGATTGGTTATCGCTAGCCGTGCTGAAGATCTGGCTCTTGGAAGTAGGGATGGTGGTATTACGAGGAATCAGAGGGGTTGAGACTCCTCCTAGTGTTTCTATCCCCAGGGTCAGCGGAGTCACATCAAGCAATAGAATATCACCTACCTCACCTTTAAGCACTCCTCCTTGAATTGCAGCGCCTAGAGCTACAGCCTCATCAGGGTTTACCCCTCTTGCTGGTTCCTTGCCGAAGAACTGTCTTAGGGTTTCTTGAATTTTGGGCATCCTCGTTTGGCCACCAACCAGAACTACATCACTAATTTGGTTGGGGGATAATCCTGCATCGGTTAGTGCTTGACGACAGGGGCCAAGGCTTCTTTCTATTAGGTCTGCTGAAAGCTGTTCCAATTTAGCACGGGTGAGCGTTAAGCTAAGGTGTTTGGGCCCTGAGGCATCAGCAGTAATAAAGGGCAGACTGATCTCTGTTTGATTCACTGTGGAGAGTTCTTTCTTCGCTTTCTCTGCGGCATCCCTCAGACGCTGTAAAGCCATCCTGTCCTGTCTCAGGTCAATGCCAGCTTCTTTTTTGAATTCATCGCATATCCAGTCCATGACTACCTGGTCAATGTCATCACCGCCAAGATGGGTATCACCGTTTGTTGACTTAACCTGGAAGGTTCCTTCACCAAGGTCCAGAATAGAAATATCGAAGGTGCCACCTCCAAAATCGTACACTGCGATGGTTTCATCTTTTTTCTTGTCCAGTCCATAGGCTAGAGATGATGCTGTAGGTTCATTGATAATGCGTAAAACATTAAGCCCTGCAATGACACCAGCGTCTTTAGTCGCTTGGCGTTGGCTGTCATTGAAATAAGCGGGGACTGTTATTACTGCATCAGTTACTTTCTCCCCCAAATAGGACTCAGCGTCAGTTTTTAGTTTTTGCAGGATCATAGCTGATATTTCTTGGGGGCTGTATTCCTTGTCTCCCATTAGCACCCGACAATCTCCATTGGGAGCCTCAGTAATTTTGTAGGGGAGCCGTTTGATGTCGAATTGAACTGACTCTGATTTGAATTTCCGCCCGATAAGGCGCTTGATGCTAAAAATGGTGTTCTCGGGGTTTACCACGGCTTGGCGCTTGGCAATCTCTCCTACCAGGCGTTCACCTGATTTACTTATTGCGACTACTGAAGGAGTTAGATTGCCTCCTTCGGCGCTGGGGATAATTTTTGGTTCTCCTCCTTCTATTACTGTGACCACACTGAGGGTGGTTCCTAAATCTATTCCTATTACTTTACCCATATTTACTCCTCCTTTTGAGTTTCCTCTCCTGTTTCTTTTGTTTTTTCCTCCCCAACTATCACCATGCTGGGACGAAGTACTCTATTTTTGAATTTGTAGCCTTTCTGTATTTCTTTGAGTACGATGCCTTCTTGCCCATTTTGACGCATGACTGCATTATGGAAGTGGGGATCGAAAGGGGTACCCACGGCATTTATCTCGCTTAATCCCTGTTTTTGCAAACTGTCCTTAAAATTAGTGAATATCAACTTAATGCCTTCAACCCAGTTCAAATTCTCCAGTTCAGGGGATAAAGAAGCTAGAGCTTTTTCCATATCATCTACAATTGGAAGCAATGTTGCTATAAAGACACTGTTAGCAAAATCAACTATCCCCTCCTTTTCTTCCGCAGCGCGTTTTTTGTAATTAGCGAAGTCTGCCTGAGATCTTTGCCAGTTGGCCAGATAACTTTTTGCTTTCTCTTTTTCCTTGTCCAGTTCCCTTCTCAAATTATCTATATCGTCCAGTTGTAAAGTGCTATCATATTTTATTTCATTGTTACTCTGCTTTTTCTTTCCGGTCAAGTTTATGCTCCTTTAGATATATTTAGTTATTGATTTGCTCAGTACGGATGAGAGGTAGTTGACCGATGGTATTGTTTTGCCGTAATCCATTCGCTTTGGCCCAAGTACTCCAATTATTCCTGTAGCACTGCCAGGAATTCCATATTGCCGAATTACCAGACTTAAATCTTGCAAAGCCTCCTCTGTATTTTTCTGTCCGATAATTATCTCTATTCCCCCACTATTGAGGTTTGGGCAGGATATAGATTGGAGCCAGTCTTCCCTATCTATTAGTTCAAGTACTCTCACTATTGCGGAGTTGTTGGAAAATTCAGGCTGGCTTAACATTTGGCATAGCCCTTCTATGTAGAGTCTGCCATATTTGGCTTTGTTTTCACTATCCAGAATGTCGATTACAGATTTAGTGACCTCTTTTTCTAATAAGGAGTTCTCAAGCTCTTCAGTTGTTATCTCGATGCTAGTTTTGCCTATGCAGGCTGCATTTATCCTGTTAGCTATTCTTGTTAGATCCTCTTGGCTAACCCTCCTATGGAATGAGATAACTCGTTTTTTTATATTGGCTTCATACAATACAAGAACTATCAGGGCGGCAAAATCATGCAGTGATATCAGGTCCAGGTGTTTTAGCCGGCACTGAGCCATTTTGGGTAGAGTCACCACTGCCAAGTTGTGCACAAATCGAGATAGTATAGTAGCTGCCAGTTTTAACCATTGCCCTATTTCTCCTTTAGTGCTGCGGAGCAGTTGATAGAGCAGAAGTTGTTCTGCCAAGGAAAGCTGAGATTTTTCGGCTACTAGTCTTGCATAGTGTCGGTATGCTTTATCTGTGGGAATACTCCCGGCTGAATGATGGGGATGCATTATATATCCTTCTACCTCAAGAGAGGCAACTTCATTACGTATTGTAGCCGGGCTTATCTTTAAGCCGTAGCTGTCAGCAATAGTTTTTGATGCTACAGGTACAGCGTCAAAGATATAGCGATCAATAATTATCTTTAAGATAACTTTCTGTCTAGGCGCTAGTGACATTAGCACTCTTCTCTCCAGTCTGCTAATCTATCATTGGCGGCTTGTTGATGTCAATTATTGCTTGGGAAAAAGGCTTATGCTATCATGCCAAAATGAATATGCTTGAATATATGCCTGTCAGTTCACGGGATACTAGGATAGCTCGTATATTAAAACTGGAGCAGGAGAGACAGTCAACCACTTTTAATCTTATAGCCTCTGAGAACTATTGTAGCAAGGATATCCTTGATGCTCAGGGCTCTATCCTGACTGACAAATATGCTGAAGGATATCCTGGCAAGCGTTATTATGGTGGATGTGAGAATGTCGATGCAGTTGAAACTCTTGCTATTAATAGGGCTCGGGAGCTATTTCATGCGGAACATGCCAATGTCCAGCCTCATAGTGGAGCACAGGCTAACATGGCAGTGTATGCTGCCCTGCTGGATCCTGGAGATTCCGCCCTGGGCATGAGCCTTAGCCATGGAGGGCATCTTACGCATGGCTCAAAGGTGAGCTTTTCGGGGAAGTGGTACAGGTTTATTCCATACGGCGTAGATCCCAAAACGGAATTGATTGATTATGATGCGGTGGAAAATCTGGCCATGAAGTATAGGCCAAAGTTGATTGTTGCTGGAGCTAGCGCTTACCCTAGAATTATCGATTTTCAGAGGTTTCGCTATATAGCCAACAGGGTGGGAGCCAAATTATTAGTTGACATGGCCCACATAGTTGGGATAATTGCTGCTGGTTTACATCCTTCTCCTGTACCCTATGCTCATGTAGTTACCTCTACGATGCAGAAGACCCTTCGGGGTCCAAGAGGCGGGTTTATTTTGAGTAATGGCGATTTGGCTCGTACTATCGACTCTGCTGTATTTCCTGGGATACAGGGAGGTCCCTTTATGCACATTATTGCTGCTAAGGCCATATGTTTCTTTGAGGCGATGCAGCCTGATTTTATAGACTACCAGAGAAGGGTGCTTAAAAATGCCAGTGTGCTGGCTTCAGAATTCCAATCCCATGGATTACGCATTGTTTCAGGGGGAACAGATAACCACATGGTTCTTGTTGACCTTTCTCCTTTGGGAATGAGCGGCAGAGATGCAGAGGAAGCTTTGGCGAGTGCAGGAATCTTTGTAAATAGGAATGCCATACCGTTTGATCCCAAGCCCCCACGTGTAGCTAGCGGAATAAGAGTAGGGACTCCAGCATTGACGACTCGAGGTTTTGGTGCGAACGAGACAAAGGTTGTAGCCGACCTCATCATTAAGGTTATTTCACATCTGGGTGAAGAAAAGGTGGTAAAACAGGTTCGTGCCGAGGTGAAACAGATGTGTCATGATTTTCCCATTCCAAGAACTGTGTAAATTGCCTCTTTGTAGTTCTGTGGATTTGCCGTTTATGGGAGCTAATATATTGGCATTTGCATTGGCTAGTTTTACAAACTTTGGGTGTTGTTGATGCTATAATTTGTTTGGAAGAGCGCTGGTATGGATGAATTAAAGGTATTTGCAGGGAATGCTTACCCTGGTTTGGCTCAGGGCGTGTGTGATTATCTGGGCATACCTTTAGGTAAGGCAGAGGTATTTGAGTTTAGCAATGAAAATATTTTTGTTCGGATACTGGAAAATGTTCGGCAGCGTGATATCTTTGTTGTCCAACCAATTTGTTCTCCTGTTAATAAGAACCTCGTCGAGTTATTGATTATGATTGATGCCCTCAAGCGAGCGTCTGCGGGAAGGATAACTGCAGTTGTGCCTTATTATGGTTATGGTCGAACTGATAAAAAAGATCAACCTCGAGTTCCAATAACTGCACGCCTAGTTGCTGATTTACTGACCACTGCGGGAGCAAGTAGGTTACTTACTGTTGATTTGCATGCTCCTCAAATTCAGGGTTTCTTTAGTGTCCCGGTAGACGAGCTAACTGGTTTGTTCCTGTTAAGTCAATATTTTCGAGAGAAGAATTTGCAGGAATTGGTAGTGGTAGCTACTGATATTGGCATAACTAAGAGGGCACGTGATCTGGCTGCCCGGCTTGCTTCTCCACTTGCTATTGTTGAGAAGAGACGCTTGGGGAATAGTGATACCACTGAAACCTTGAATGTGATTGGGTCAGTTCAAGGCAAATGTGCCCTGACTGTGGATGATGAAATTGATACTGCCGGCTCCTTATCTGGCGTGGTAAATACTCTTCTCGAGCATGGAGTCTCTCAGGTTTATTCTTGTTGTACTCATCCTGTTTTCTCGGGATTGGCTGTGCAGAGGATAGCTACGAGTCCGGTTAAAGAAGTGGTGGTTACCGACACTTTGCCTGTAGAGGGAGATAAGAAGTTAGAGAAAATCACTGTCTTGCCTGTAGCGCCACTGCTTGGTGAAGCTATACATCGGATTCACACTGGGTTGTCGGTGGGAGCCATGTTTGAGTAACGATGTTTCAATGGTTCAACAGGCTGATTGATTCTAACGAGAAAGAATTAAAACATCTACGGGCAGTGGTAGCTGAAATTGATGCCTGGGAGCCTGATCTTAAGCGTCTCAGTGACATTGAGCTTCGAAACAAAACCGCTAATTTTAAAGCGCGATTAGCCGCAGGGATCAATACAGAAGGGGTATTACCAGAGGCGTATGCTGTGGTCAGGGAAGTAGCGAAACGTGTGCTTGGACAGAGACATTTCGAGGTCCAACTTATGGGGGGCATTGCACTTCATCAGGGCAAGATAGTTGAAATGAGCACTGGTGAAGGAAAAACTCTGGTGGCCACTTTACCCTTGTATCTTAATGCTCTTTTGGGCAATGGCTGTCACTTGGTTACTGTGAATGATTATTTAGCCAAGCGTGATTGCCAATGGATGGGGCCGATTTATCATGCATTAGGGATTAGTGTTGCCTGTATACATGCTCAGCAGTCGCCAGATGCCCCGGCTCCATCATATATTTATGATCCTAGCTATGGGGAAAGTAATGACAGGTGGCGTTATATGCGTCCTGTTTCTCGTCGCCAGGCGTATGAAGCAGATATAACTTATGGTACAAATAATGAATTTGGGTTTGATTACCTCAGGGACAACATGGTTTCCGACTTATCTCAATGTGTGCAGAGACCACTCAATTATGCCATCGTTGATGAGGTTGATAACATCCTGATTGATGAGGCGCGCACCCCTCTAATCATCAGTGGTTCTGCACAGGAGGCTACGGAGAAATATTCTATTTTTGCTCGTATAGCTGCCCATCTTAAAGAAGATGCTGATTATACCATTGAGGAGAGAACGCGAACGGTTGCTCTTACCGACGATGGTATTACCCGAATAGAGGCATTACTTGGAAGATCAGGATTGCTTAAAGCTCCTAACCTTTATGATCCTCCTAATCATCTTCTTATCCAGTATATGGAAAGTGCACTCAAGGCTCATGCTCTCTTCAAAAGAGATCGTGACTACATGGTGAAAAATGGTCAAGTTGTCATAGTAGATGAATTTACTGGCAGGCTAATGTTTGGGAGAAGGTATTCTGAGGGTTTACACCAGGCGATTGAGGCTAAAGAAGGAGTGCGTGTCCAGAGGGAGAGTGTAACGTTAGCCACGATAACGTTTCAAAACTATTTTCGCATGTATCATAAATTGGCAGGTATGACAGGCACTGCAGTTACTGAGGCAGAAGAGTTTCACAAGATTTATGGATTAGAAGTGGTTGTCATTCCTACTAATAAGCCACTTATCCGCATAGATGCCCCTGACCAGATTTACCGCAATGAGAACAGTAAATTTCTAGCAGTAGTTTCTGAAATTGAACAAGTTCATGCTCAGGGCAGGCCTGTCTTGATTGGGACAACATCTATTGAAAAATCAGAACATTTGAGTGATATGTTGCGGAGAAAAGGTATCCCCCATCAGGTCTTAAACGCTAAAAATCACGAGAAGGAAGCGGACATTGTTGCTCAAGCTGGTAGTCCGGGAATGGTTACTGTAGCCACCCACATGGCTGGGCGAGGTGTTGATATCATCCTTGGAGGAAATCCTGAACTCAGTGACAGGGATGAATGGTTAAAGAAACATAATCAGGTGGTAGGTTTGGGCGGTCTCCATGTTATAGGTATGGAACATCACGAAGCTAGGCGCATTGATAATCAGCTTCGAGGTAGAGCAGGAAGGCAAGGGGATCCTGGAAGTTCTCGTTTTTATGCTTCTCTAGAGGATGATATCGTACGCCGTTTTGGTGGTGAGCGAATCGGCAAACTTATGAATTGGGTCGGCATGGATGAAGAGACTCCTATTGAGCACCCAATAGTTACCAAGGCAATAGCGAATGCTCAAGTTCAAACGGAAGGCTATTATTCTGATATTCGTAAACATCTTGTAGAATACGATGATGTTGTTAACAGACATCGGGAGATTATTTATGCTGAGCGTAAGAAAGCCTTAAGTGGAACTGATCTCAAAACGAACATTATTTCTATGATCCAGGAAGAGATTCAGGCTTTAGTCTTAAGCCGAATTGATGATGATTTAGTTGAGATTGATATTTCTCGCTTGCTTAATGATGTCTCTACCATATTTCCTGTGCCACCACTTTTTAAGGATGGGGGCCTATCAGGACTTAATCCGGGCCAGATTGTGGATAAATTGAATGATTATGCTGTGCAGCTGTATGCCCAACGGGAACATGATATTGGTCCTGACAACATGCGTATTGTAGAGCGTCTTGTCATACTTCGCGTTATTGATAGTTTGTGGAAGGATCATCTTACTGCGCTGGAGCATATGCGCCAAGGGGTAGGTTTGAGAGCTATAGGGCAACAGGATCCTCTGGTAGTATACAAAAGAGAAGGACATGCCCTATTTGAAGCCCTACTTGGTGGCATACGGCATGACGTTGTTTATGGTATTTACCATGTTGGTATTGCCAAAGAAACTCCACGGCGAAAGAAATTACCCGAAATGATTGGTAAAAAAAAGGTTGGTCGCAATGATCCATGCCCTTGCGGATCGGGCAAGAAATATAAATATTGTTGTGGTCGTTCGCAATAAAAGTTTGTAGAGGAAGTTGAGCATGCGCTTAATGATGGCCAAGCATCTCAGGTATCTGGGCTTGGAGATAAGACCGCAGAGAGCTTTTCTGGCCAAGTTAAAGCACTATGCCGTAGGGATCAGCATGTCTCTGGTGGCGAGGTTTAATCTGTTGTGTAAGATCTCATTACCTTTCTTGGAGTTATGCAGGGTATGAAGAGGATGGCTGGTGGTGGGAGTATTTTGGGTGATTCTCCCTTCGGGATAGCTTGTGAGTTGATCACAGCTTGTCCTGATTGTTTTTCTTGCCTGATAGGAGAATGGAATGTCTATCTTGATGGGTGATGACCAAGCTATCCAGCATTTGAAGGATGCTGTGGCTGAAGGGCAGAATTGGTATATTTCTTTGCTTGAAGCTATTAAGTTGTGGGTAGGCACCGAAGAGGACTACGAAGATCGTCATTATCGTTACCTTATTGACGGGGAGGCCTTTGACTGGTTGCTGTTGGCAGAGCGGCTGTGCAGGGAAATTGATGGATTTATTCCTGAGAAAGAAAAAACTAATTTACTTTTTTTTGATAGACCGCCAGTAGAGCTAGGCAAAGATGAGTTTCAACGTTTGATTGGTAAAGCCAAATACAAAGCTTATCTCAATTATCTCTATGGGGTCCTCGTTGAGAAATTTTTGATCTTGTCTGTGATTGATGAGATACGCAAAAGAAGGAGAGTTTTAGGTTTATTGGGAGATGGTGGTATTGCAGATGAGGCTCACAAACAAATTTATGGCGCTACCCAGTCGGTATTACTAAGGCGCTTCCGCAAGGAAAGAGGTTATTCGCAACGTAGATCCATTGGGATTGGAGAATTTGACGAGTTTATTTACTGGTTATTTAAGCAACGTATGAGGATATCTGATAAGTCTCTTGTTGCCAGTGATACCAAGCGGGCTTTGCTCAAGTTGCGTGGTTGCCTGAAACCGGAAGGATATAGGTAATATTAGCTGAGCTGTGATAGCTCTGAGTTCAATCTTTCTGTTTTGTCTTCCAGGGTATGGAGTTTCTCTTGCTCATTTCTAATGACATGTGCTGGTGCTTTAGTCAGGAAGGCATTGTCACTTAATCTCGATCGTATTTTGTTGATCATGGCTATACTCGCTATGATTTCATTGCCTAAGCGTTGTTTCTCCTTGGATATGTCAATCAGTCCTGCCCATGGCAAAACTACCTCAGCGTTGTGTAATACCAACACCAATGATTGGCTATCCGTTTTTTTTCTTCTTTTCTTGGACAATATTGTAAGAGGATGGACCCGTGCCAGTTTCTGTATGACCTGTGATTGGGAGTTGATGTAAGGTATCAGTTCATCGGAATATATCTGAGCTTCTATCCATTGGGAGGAGATAACCTTGTATTGGGCGCGAGCGTTACGGATGGAGCGAATAATATCCACTATTGATGTCATAGTCTTTTCTGCATTAGGGTCGATTATCTTATCATTAATGGTAGGGTATGGGGCTATCATGATGGATTCTGGCATTTGTTGCTGGTGGAGGGGCAATCCGTGCTTCAAGTTCTGCCAGATTTCTTCGGTGACAAAAGGCATGAATGGATGAAGCAGGCGTAGTGTTGTCTCTAGCGTGTGAAGAAGAATGGGGAGAGGTGAAGATGGAGATTGACTATCACGAAACCGAATTTTAGCAATCTCGATGTACCAATCGCAGAATTCTGTCCAGATAAAATCATAGATTTGCTGTGCTGCCTCTCCAAATTGGAAATTTTCCATTAACTTTGCAACATTGTCCGTTAGACGATTTAGCTGGCTATAGATCCAGCGGTCTTCTATTCTAGAGGATGCTGTGAAGTTGGTTTCTCTTGATAACATCAAGTTTTCAGGTTTTTCTCTATCCATAATTTGCATGATGAAGCGGGCAGTGTTCCATAGCTTATTTACGAAATTGCGACTGGATTTTAATTTGCCTGTACTGAGTTTTACGTCGTTACCAGGTGCGCTACCTGTAACTAGGGCAAATCGCAGAGCATCAATACCATATTCAGCCACAGCAGTGATTGGATTGACAACATTCCCTTTGAGTTTACTCATCTTATCTCCCTGCTCATCTCTAAGCAAACCATGGAGATAGATAGTGTGAAAAGGAATTTTGCCAGTATCTTCCAGCCCCATCATTACCATTCTAGCTATCCAGAAGAAAAGGATGTCATAGCCAGTTTCAATTACTGATGTGGGATAGAAATACTGAAAATCGTCGGTGTTCTCTGGCCAGCCTAGTGTGGAGTGCGTCCACAGTGCAGAGCTGAACCAAGTATCAAGCACATCGGGATCTTGCTTGATTTGTCTGGATGCGCAATATTTGCAGTTTCGAGGGGTATCAACAGATACTGTTAATTTACCACAGTTGTGGCAGTACCATACTGGTATGCGATGTCCCCACCATAATTGTCGACTGATACACCAATCTTTGATGTTCTCCATCCAGTCAAGGTACACTTTTGTAAAACGCCCGGGAATTATTGTAATGTTGCCTTCAGTTACAGCTTCGATGGCTGCTTTGGACATAGTTTTGGTATTGACAAACCACTGGAGGCTAATCTTGGGCTCAATCATTGTCTGACATCTGTTGCAGTATCCTACTGAACTGGAATAAACCTCTGTTTTTTCTAATAGTCCTGCTTTCTTTAAATCTACCAGGATTTTTTCCCTGCAGGTGAATCTGTCTAAATCTCTGTATGGTCCGGCATTTTTGTTCATGCTTCCATCATCGTTCATGGTATCCACAGTGGGTAGACCATGTCGTTGAGCTACTTCGAAGTCTATGGGGTCATGAGCTGGCGTAATCTTTAGTGCTCCTGTGCCAAAAGAAGTGTCAACAGCAGCATCAGCGATGATAGGTATCTTTTTACACGTCAGTGGGAGGGTCACCTTTTTGCCTACCAAGTGCACATAGCGGGTATCTTCAGGGTTCACCGCTACAGCAGAGTCACCCGGAAGGGTCTCGGGTCGCGTGGTTGCTACCGTAATAAATCCCATTTGATCAGCCAGGGGATAACGGATGTAATAAAGAGTTCCAGTGATATCCCTGTGTTTGACTTCAAGGTCGGAGAGAGAGGTCTGGCAACGAGGACACCAGTTAATCATTCGCTTTCCCCTGTAGATCAAACCTTTGTTATACAGATTAACAAATGCTGTGCGAACTGCCCTACTCGGTGATTCATCTAAGGTAAAGCGTTCTCGTGTCCAGTCACAAGAAGCTCCTAACATTCGATGTTGTTGTTGAATGCCCTGTCGCCTTTTGTTGGTCCACTCCCAGGCTGTTTCAAGGAATTTCTCTAGTCCTATATCATTTCTCGTCAATCCTTGTTTAGCTAGTTGTTGTTCTACGACTACCTGTGTGGCAATGCCAGCATGATCAGTACCAGGTAACCATAGAGTAGGTTCTCCTCTCATGCGATGCCACCTCACCATGGTATCTTCAAGGGTTATTGTGAGAGCATGTCCCATATGGAGTTCTCCTGTAACATTTGGAGGGGGCATGATGATAACAAAAGGTTTTTTGCTGTGGTCTATCTTAGGCGTGAAATATCCTTGGCTTAGCCAAAATTCATACCATTTCTTTTCTATTTCGCCGGGCTGATATGCTTTGGGCAACTCAGTGAGCATTTCCTATTTGGGTTTCCTTGTAGTTATTAATGCAGCTACTTTGTTTAGAATTTTATCAGCTACCTCTTTTTTAGTTAGTAAAGGCAACTTTTCTACTTTGCCTTCCCCGTCAATGATGGCTACCCGGTTGTAATCGATGCCAAATCCGCTATCTTTAGCGGTTATGTCATTTGCTACAATGAGTGCAAGATGCTTTTCTTGCAGTTTTTGTCTGGCATTTTCTATTACATTGCTGCTTTCAGCAGCAAAACCCACTTTTATACATCTTGACTCAATGTTACTTAAGATATCCTGTGTATGCTCCAGTTCTAATGTTAAGGTATTGTGGCTCTTTTTGATCTTATCGGCAGATACACTTGTGGGCCGATAGTCAGCTACGGCTGCTGCCATAATCAAAACCTCGGTTTGGTCTGCGAGTTTTTGTGTTGCGTGATACATTTCTTGTGCAGTCTCTACTTCAATTATATTTATGCCAGCGGGTTGGTTGAGATAGGTAGCAGTGGAGATTAATGTCACGTTGGCTCCTCTATCCCGAGCTGCCTCGGCCAAAGCGTAGCCCATTTTTCCTGATGCTCTATTAGTGATAAGGCGGACTGGATCAATGGGTTCACGGGTACCACCTGCGGTAATCGTAATGTGCCTGTTTGCAAGATCACCCTGTTTTCCAAGCAGCTGGCATGTAATACCCAGAATATCTTGAGAAGGGCTTAACCTGCCAAGCCCTCTTTTGCCTGAGGCTAGTTTGCCTAATGCTGGCCCAATAATAACGAAGCCCCGCTCTTGCAGTTTGGCCAAGTTGTTCTGAGTGATGCTATTCTCATACATATTTACATTCATGGCGGGAGCTATAGCCACAGGAGCTTTGGTGGCTAGCACTGTACAGGTTAATATATTGTCACATATACCAGTAGCTAATTTAGCAATGGTGTTGGCTGTGGCCGGGGCAATAGTTATAACATCGGCAGTTTGGGCAAGGGTTATGTGTGGAATGAAGAGTTGGTTGTCTTGAGCAAGGATATCGATGGTCACAGGTTTTTTGGTTACAGTGCTGAATGATAATGGAGATATGAATTTGGTGGCTGATGCCGTCATAATGACATTGACTTCTGCTCCTAACTGGGTTAGTTGGCTAGCTACATCCACTGCCTTGTAAGCTGATATGCTTCCTGTCACTCCTAAGACAATAATTTTATTGCTGAGTTGCATTTGTTTACTGTTCCTTATTCATTTCGTAGATGAGGCGTAAGCCGATTAGGGATAAATCAGGGTTCACTATATCTATCATTGGAACTTCGTTAGCCAAGAGCTGGGCATAGCCTCCAGTGGCTACTATCCTGGCCTTATCTTTCATTTCTTGTTCTATGTGTGTGATTATCCCTTCGATTAGCCCTGCGTAGCCGAAGACTATTCCCGATTGCATTGCAGATATAGTATTTCGGCCAATGGCTTGTTTTGGTCGAGCCAGCTCTACCAGGGGTAACATGGCGGTATGAGCAAATAGGGCTTCGCTGGCTACGTCAATGCCAGGAGCAATAGCTCCACCTAAATAATTACCTTCTCTGGAGATAACATCGAAGGTTGTTGCTGTGCCGAGGTCGATAACAATAGTGGGGCCTCTGTATAAGTTGAAAGCAGCCACAGTATTAACTATCCGATCAGGCCCTACTTCCCGGGGATTATCTACAGAAACGCATACCCCAGTTTTAATTCCAGCTTCGACTATAATGGGGGAGAGGTCTAAGTATTTTTTACATGCTTCTACCCAAATAGGTACCAGAGGTGGAACAACGCTGCATAGAATCACTCCTGAGATATTTGAGATTGGCAGCTTATGTTGATGGGAGAGGGTAAGCAACATGATGCCATATTCATCTACTGTATGAGATATTCTTGTTGCAAGTCGCCATGTAGTGATGAGTTGTTTTTCATTAAATATGCCTAAGGTAATGTTTGTATTACCGATATCGATAGCTAGTAACATGGCAGCTGATCTGGGCTAAGTTTTCTTCAGAAGATCACAAGGAATAGAACGAGTATAGCATTGTATCTTGACTATTGTCACTATGGATAACCAATTTAGAGCCACTTTCGATATCGCAGGAAGATAAACATACCTGCTCCTGTGAGAATCATAATTAGTAATAAGATAGTGAAGGGCAGGAGACTTCCACTCTCTGTGCCATAGGGGAGAGGAATATTCATACCGTAGATGCTGGCTATTAGTGTAGCTGGTGCTAGAATTGCCATAACTATGGTTAACACTTGCATTATTTCTTGAATTCGATTGGAGGTTAACCAGTTGCTTGTTTCAGCAAATCCATCTACTACCTCCTTGGCGTCTTCCAATCCATCCCAGATTTTACGTACATGGTCGGCGATGTCTCCGAAATAAACCTCTTCTTCCTCTCTGAGAAAGGGGTAGTCTCCTTTCTCCAAAGTCTCAAGTACTGCGAGCTGGGGGCGGATAACTCGACGAAATGAAATAAGGTCTCGTCGAATCCAGGCTATCCGTTGAACTGTTTGTGGAACAGGCTTTGTGAAAATGACATCCTCCATAGCATCGATGTTGTTTGTAATTTTACTAAGTATGGGAAAACAATAATCGACCAATTCATCTAGTATATGATAGAGAAGGAATCCCGAGCTTCGACCCAGATAGGTGTTTTGACTTTTCTTGCCGGTCTGACATTCTCTGAAAAATCTTGATAGAGGTTTCAAGTTAGCGGAACAGTGTATGGTGACCACATAGTTTTCACCAATGAAAATATCTACTTCGCTGGATTTTGTCATTTGACGCTTCTTATCGAATACGGGAAAGTGTAAAACCATGAAGAGGTGATCTTCAGCATAGTCGATTTTGGGACGTTGTATATGACTCAGTATGTCATCTAGGTTTAATGGATGAAAATTGAAGTGTTGTGCTAGAAATTCAACTTCGTCTGCCGAGGGATTCTCAATATAATACCATGTCAGCTTGCCATAGGTAATGGATTCGATATGTAATGTCTCCTGTCCTTTTTCGTATGTAGGTATCATGCTGGCATGCCTCAATCGAAGTATACTTTCCGGCATTCTATCACTAATTTTGCTGCGAACCAACCAATCGCTTTGCTTGAGATGATTGCTGTATTGAACTTAATTAGAGTAGTGTTTGAAGAGCATATACTCAGGTTGACAAAGGCATTGAAATAGCATAGCATAGTCAAGTTCGTTTGCACCTTAACAACAGAATAGTGGAAGGAAAGTGTTTGTGTGAAGAGCTTGATCCTGGCTCAGGATAAACGTTAGCGGTGCGCTTTATGCATGCAAGTCGTACGGTGTTATAACCTTCAGGGGTTATAACATAGTGGCGGACGGTTGAGTAACGCGTAGGTAATCTGCCTTTAAGTGGAGGATAACCTATTGAAAGATGGGCTAATTCTGCATGTGATAGGCCGAACTATGTTTGGTTTATTAAAGCCTAGTGTGCTTAGAGATGAGCCTGCGCCCGATTAGCTAGTTGGTAGTGTAATGGACTACCAAGGCGATGATCGGTAGCTGGTCTGAGAGGATGATCAGCCAGATGGGGATTGAGATACGGCCCCAACTCCTACGGGAGGCAGCAGCAAGGAATATTGGGCAATGGGCGAAAGCCTGACCCAGCGACACCGCGTGAGGGAAGAAGGCCTTCGGGTTGTAAACCTCTTTTCTCGGGGAAGAATTCATGACGGTACTCGAGGAATAAGCCTCGGCTAATTACGTGCCAGCAGCCGCGGTAAGACGTGAGAGGCGAACGTTATCCGGATTTACTGGGCGTAAAGGGAGCGCAGGTGGCTTTTTAAGTCAAGTATGAAATCTTCTGGCTTAACTGGAAGGGGATATTTGATACTGGAGAGCTTGAGGGCAGCAGAGGGAAATGGAATTCCCAGTGTAGCGGTGAAATGCGTAGATATTGGGAAGAACACCAGTGGCGAAGGCGATTTCCTAGGTTGTTCCTGACACTGAGGCTCGAAAGCGTGGGGAGCGAAGCGGATTAGATACCCGCGTAGTCCACGCCCTAAACGGTGGACACTAG
>JAGGVQ010000015.1 GCA_021157895.1 Dehalococcoidia bacterium
GATCAGCATGTCACGGAAGGGAAATCCCTATGATAACGCTACCATGGAAAGCTTTTTCAAGACGCTGAAATACGAGGAGGGGTACCTATGTGTGTTGGTGGGATACGATTAGGTCAGTAGGTTATTGTTCAGGGATAATGTCAGTTAATGAAAGAGCTGACATTGACTGCAAAAGAACAGAATAGGTTACAAACTCTAAATGGGGTATTGGAAAGACACTGGCCCATGCGAGAGGCGGCCAAAGTAATGGGAGTGAGTGAACGCCATGGATGGCGAATACTAGCAGCGTATCGAAAGGAGGGCGCTGCTGCTCTGGCCCATGGCAATCGTGGCCGCGCACCAGCTAACGCCACGCCTTTAGCCATCCGCCAGCAGGTCCTTGCCATGGCCAAAGGACGCTATAGCGGGGTCAATCATACCCATCTAGCCGAACTTCTGGCTGAGCGGGAGGGGATAACGATTTCCCGCTCGACTTTACGGCGGGTTTTAACAGAAGCTGGCCTGCCCAGTCCTCGATGCGGTAAGACTCCACGTCATCGATATCGGCGCCAGCGGATGCCTCAAGAAGGGATGTTATTGCAACTGGATGGCAGTCATCACTGTTGGTTGGAGGATCGAGGGCCGTGGCTGACCCTATTCCTGGCGATAGATGATGCCACAGGAACAGTCCCATATGCTCTTTTTGGGGAACGAGAGAATACACTGGGCTATTTTGAGCTCCTGAAAGTAATCATTGACCGGTGTGGGATACCCCTCGGTGTGTACACTGACCGACACTCTATCTTCCAGGTGGAGCGAGGCCCGAATAATGGTACCGTCCCTCTCACCCAGTTTGGGCGCGCTCTAAGGGAACTGGGTATCACTCATGTGTTAGCTCATAGCCCGGAGGCAAAAGGACGGGTAGAACGCGCCAACGGCACGTTTCAGGACCGTTTGGTGTCGGAACCACGGCTTAGCGGGGCCAGCAATATCACGGAAGCTAACTTGGTCTTGTGGAATTTCCTGCCCCGTTTTAACGAGCGCTTCGGCGTGCCAGCAACTCAATCAGGGCAAGCATACCGTCCAATAAGCTTAGAGACGGACACTGATGGTATCCTTTGTCTCAAGGAACGACGTCGCGTCGCTAGAGACAACACAGTGCAATATCGACAGCGGACGCTTCAACTCTTTCCCAATGCTGATAAGACTAGCTACGCTGGTGCCTACGTCGAGATACAAGAACGTCTGGATGGACAGATACTAGCTTGTTATCAGGGGAAAATTCTTACTCCACAGGATGCACCACGCCTGGCGGCGACACTTCGCACTCAGGCAAACGACATCCCTGACTATCCTGCTTTGTGGAAAGAGCCACCACCTCCGAAACCAGCCAGAATCAGGAAATGGCGTAAGCGAAATCCTAAGTGGGTTGGTCCCCTTGCAGGTGACGGGAATTGGTATGAAGACCCGGTGAGGAAGAACAAACACAGAGATCTGACGCGGGCTGGAATGGAACGAGCGAGGCAGGCGGGTAAACAAATTGGCGTAATCCCAGTGGAAGAGCGGGAGGGATTTGCTGAAAGATTTGCTCCGATTCTCGCTCAGCTCGAACAGAAGACCATAACTCGCCGGCAGGCTGCTAAGGAATTAAGCGTCTCCGGCCCCACATTAAAGCGTATCCTAGGCGACCACTTGGCCTCCGCCACACAGCAAGCACTTGTCGCAGATGGGGAACGAACCGCCTTAGTTGTTTGAAAGGAGTCGGACTGACAAAATCGCTGAACATTAAACCCTGACATTTTCCCTTGACAACAACATATGTGAGTATAAAACGCTAGCCGATGTGATGAATAGGCTCCCTTATTTTATCGAAGAGGTTTATAATCTCAAAAGGCTTCACTCAGCACTGGGTTATCGGCCTCCTGATGAGTTCGAGGAATTATTGGTTATGAAAGAAAACAGAAAGGAGGAATCCCACTAGATCCTCCTGCCCCTTTCTGCCCAATAATAGGGGTGCAGTCCATAGTGTTAGTAGAATAGAGGTAAAGATGAAAATACATAAAACTTTAAAACAAGAAGGGCGAAGCTTGTCCTTCGAATTCTTTGTCCCGAGAGATGGTCAGGGAGAAGCAGGATTAGACAAAGCCATCGCGACGCTAGGGAAATTTCAACCCACATTTGTTTCCATTACTCAGCAAAGCTCTGTTCCCAACAGTTTAGAAAGTACCAAGCGGGTGGTGATTTATATCAAGGACAATACCTTGTTAGAGCCCATGCCTCACCTCACCTGTGTGGAGCAAAATGAATCCCAACTCAGAGAAACTCTGGAGAATTACCGTGCCCTTGGTATTGAAAATATTCTGGCTCTTAGAGGAGACCCTTATCCTAAGGCAGGGGAATTCTGCCCTCCTGCAGGTGGATTTCGTCATGCTAAGAGTTTGGTTAAGCTTGCGTCGTCAATAGGGGGATTCTCTGTTGGCGTAGCAGTATATCCCGAGGGACACACTGAATCTCCGAACTTGGATATGGATATGAGCTATGTCAAGGAGAAGGTTGATGCTGGCTCTGATTTTGCCATTACCCAGATGTTCTTTCAAAATAGTTATTTCTATGATTTCATGGAGAGAGTTCGAAGTAAAAACATCAAGATACCCATTATCGCGGGAATAATGCCTGCTGTCCCCATTAGCAGGGTCAAGAGATTCAGCCAGAGATGTGGTGTTACTCTCCCCGAGAATGTGGCGCGTAGTATGGAGCAAGCCGGTAATTCTAAGGAGGATGCTGAGAAGGTAGCTATAGAACTTGCCATAAGGCAATGTGAAGACTTATTACATAATGGCATTCGCTATTTTCATTTTTTCACCATGAATCAAAGCGATGTGGTGGTAAAGATACTGAATAACCTTAGTGCAATAACTGATTAATATACTATGTTCTGGGAGAATGTTATAGAAGCTAGCATCTGGTTTGTTCTGGGAAATGTCTATTAGATACTTCCTTGGTTGTAAGGATCATTTTGGAATAGAGAATCGAGGAGATGTATGAGAGGGTAACCTTGTGGATGAAGCAGGAATAGCAAGATCCCAAAGGGTTCCTTTGGGATCTTGCCTTAAATGATAACCACCATAGTTGGTGGATTACTATCTGGCTCCTCGGGCAGGACTCGAACCTGCAACCAAGCGGTTAACAGCCGCCTACTCTACCATTGAGCTACCGAGGAATATAATGCTGCCGAGCCTGGATTCGAACCAGGGCTAAGGGATCCAAAGTCCCCCGTGCTACCACTACACAACTCGGCATCACTCTTATCATGCCGAAGGTCGGATTCGAACCGACACGGGAGCTGTCCCCCAACAGTTTTTGAGACTGCCGCGTCTACCATTCCGCCACTCCGGCGCATGGAGCGGAAGACGGGATTCGAACCCGCGACCTCCTCCTTGGCAAGGAGGCGTTCTACCACTGAACTACTTCCGCCAATGCCGAGGAGCAGAATCGAACTGCTGACACGCGGATTTTCAGTCCGCTGCTCTACCACCTGAGCTACCTCGGCGCGTGTGAAATCTATCATAGCATCAGCTTCAGGTCAATTAGCAGAACCACAGAATACGGCAAGCTCTACAGCTGGACATATTATAAGATGTGCCTGCAGTAGGGCATGACAGATAAAAATCATGTCTTAGCCCTAGGGGCAGTCCACTGTATTTTTTTTCCTCCTACGCCAAACAACATTTTAATACCCAGCCTATTACAAACTTCACTTTCCAGTATGGTGTCAGGTGTCTTATCTCCGCCATTAGCGAATATATCAGGCTTGAGTACTTCGAGTGTTTTGCATACAGACTCATCTTCATCGACTGCTATGACAACCCTGCTTACGTTTTTGAGAGATTCAAGAATCTCCTTTCTCTCTTCCTGAGGCATAAATATATAACCCTTTTGCCGTAACAAAAAGTGATCATTATTTAGGATAACAATCACTTTACCATATTTAGCTGCTTCGTTTATCATCTGTATATGACCAATGTGGAGAGGATCAAATCCTCCACTAACAGCTACAATCTTCACTGCTTATCCCTCCTTTCATATGTGGTCTTCGATTTCTCGTGTCTGTCATAGTGATACAATTCACGTCTGATATTCTTATAGCTAAGGTTTTGTTTAATTATACTCTTACACCTTAATAAATATGAAATTTGTATAAAGCGACGATTAGCCGTTGTATAAATTCAGGCAGCTGGGTTCTTGGTAGGATGAGTTGAATGCATGTTAATCTGATTACCAGTGTTTAGAGTGTTTAGTGGTGTATGCTTTTAGTTTTGACTACCAAGTCTGGTCAGGGGAATGTTGGCAGCACACAAGGGACAGTCCTGAGGAGAATAAACTGTAGTGGGTGCCTGCAAGCAACTGAAGAGGGGAGCGCTAAAATCTAGCTCTTTTTCTGAGCTACGATTAACAAGTACTCCGATACCTACAACTATGCCGCCAAGTTGATTCACTACTCTAATTGTTTCCTTGACTGAACTACCTGTAGTTAATATGTCGTCAACGATGAGTGTCCGCTCGCCGATCGCAATATTGAAGTCGCGCCGCAGTGTTCTTTCTCCCCCTTGCTTTTCGGCAAAGATGCCCCTCACGCCAAGCTGGCGAGCAGTTTCAAAACTAAGAATGATGCCACCAGTAGTTGGACCAATAACGAGGTCTATGTGGTGTTTCTTGAAATGTTGAGTGATAAGATGACATAACTTCTTGGTATAATCTGGATATTGCAGGATGCGGAATTTTTCCCAGTACACATCTGAGTGCAAACCTGAAGAAAGTAGGAAGTGCCCTTGTTTTACCGCTCCAGCTGCTTTGAACAGTTCGAATACATTGTTGCTCAATTGTTACCTCCTGCCGGGGGATAAAGAGATGTTGTCGATTTGCTGATTACAACTCGCATAGCTATATCCATGTATGATTCCCCATCTGTCTGCTGGCCAATAGATAAGGTAAGCTTTACCCACTATTTTCTCCCGTGGCACTGTCCATCCTGTATGGGAATCATTGCTGTGATTGCGATTGTCCCCAAGCACAAAGTACTCATCTTCAGGGATTTGTTTGAGAGGCATAGTGTAGTATGGAGGCTCATTGACGTATTTTTCCTCCAGAGGAATGCCATTGATGAAAACCTTGTTATTCTTGATCTCCACTGTTTCTTGGGGTAGCCCGATAATTCGTTTAATGAAAGGGTTATTTGAACTGAGTTCCTCTGGGGGTTGAAATACTATAACATCGCCGCGCTTGGGTTCTGAGAAAAAATAGCTTGCTTTATTTACCACGACCCAATCACCATCTTGGATATTGGGAACCATGCAACAATATTCTACAGTATAACCTTGCATGGTAACTCTCAGTAGAGTAAATATAGCCAAAGCTATGAGTATGGTTATACCGACGTCGCGGAGGATCCTCATAACTGGAAGTTATTTTATCACCACGCATAAACCTAAATCTAATATGCTTCGTTATATCGTGTAAGTAAATAAATTGGAGGCTCGAGCAGTTCTTAAAAAAATATATCATGAAATATAAGGAGTGTGTTATATGCGAAAAGTTTGGTGGTTAATTCCTTCACTGGTGGTAGTCTTGGCGCTGGTAGCAGTTGGCTGTGCCTCCCAAAATCATGAGCTTGCTTATTCTTCCAGCCAGTCTTCGCAGCAAAACACGGGGATATGGGTTACTGGTACGGGGACGTCCATGGCAGTTCCTGATATTGCCAAAATTACCCTGGGTATTGAGGCTCAAGCTGAAACAGTGGCTAGTGCTCAGACTATGGCGACTGAAGCTATGGACAAAGTCATGCAAGCGCTACAGGCTGATGGGGTGGCCGAGAAAGATATCCAGACACAGAGGTATAGTATTTGTCCTGTAATAAAGTGGAATGGGGGCGAGCAGACAACCACCGGCTACAGAGTTAGTAATATGGTGCTGGTTAAACTGCGAGATCTTGATAATGCTGGATCTGTGATAGATGATGTTGTTGATGCTGGGGGTGACCTTATTCGAATTCAGGGCATAACTTTTGCGGTAGACAACCCCATGCCATATTATGAGGCCGCCAGGGTTAAGGCAGTGCAAGATGCGTATGCCAAGGCAATACAACTGGCTGATACATCTGGCGTTCAGTTGGGGAAGCCTAGCTATATTTCAGACAGCTCTATCTACTGGCCATACAGGAATGATTTTTGGGGATATAAGGATCAGGGAGCTTCTATGCCTGAAACTGCTATTAGCCCAGGAGAATTAGAGGTTTCAGTCAGTGTGCAAATAGTTTATACCATTCTCTAGCATGAAGAATATATCAGCTTGTCTCAGGTTTTTCCTGGTGCTAATATCTGAGTGCCGGGCCGCTAGCTCAACTGGTAGAGCAGCTGACTCTTAATCAGCAGGTTCAGGGTTCGAGTCCCTGGCGGCTCATATTCAAATTCCGGCTTTTTTGCCAATTTTTGGCTGTCGTCAAGTCCTTTTGATAACAGTTTGCTAACATCTGGCCCTAGCATTTTATTGAAATTTTCGGCAGCAGTTCTCTACAGCTCTGCTACTACATTGTTGTAAGTATCAAGAGTGTGGGCAGCGCTGGCATACCCCAGCCTTCTAGCTACTTCTTCGAAGCGGCGGAGGTGACAATTTTTAAGAAATAGCCATGTAGCCTTGGATCTCCAGTTAGCTCAGGGTGAAAAGCAGTGACCAGCAACCTCCCCTGCCTGGCAGCTACGGGAGTGCCATCTGGTAATCTGGCTAGAATTTCTACCTTCTGGCTTGCGCTTTCAATAAAGGGGGCGCGGATAAAAACAGCGGGAAACGGTTTGTTTCCTAAGGCAGGGATTGATAATTCAGTCTCAAAACTGTCTGTCTGTCTCCCGAATGCGTTACGCCTGACTGTCATATCCATGAGGGCCAGAGTCTCTGTATCGAGATTAGAGATCTTCTTGGCAAGCAGGATCATCCCGGCACATGTGCCCCAGATGGGCGCGCCCCCCTTGGCTATTTCTCGCAGGGGTTGGGTGAGGTTAAAACTTTGCATCAGATTGAGCATAGCGGAACTTTCTCCCCCGGGGATAATAAAACCATCTTTTCCATCAAGCTCATCGGGCAAGCGAATGGGAGAAGCCTCTGCCCCCAGTTGTTGCATGATATGGATATGTTCCAAGAATGCTCCTTGCAAAGCAAGCACTCCTATTTTCATGTCTCAGCCGACTCTTTGAACCGGTTTGTGATGGGAAGCCTTCTGTCTCGGCCGAATGCTCTTGGTGTTATTTTGACTCCTGGTGGTGCCTGACGGCGCTTGTACTCACTCGTATCTACCAGCCGAGCGACTCTCCTGACTGTCTTTTCATCGATTCCCATAGCGATGATCTGTTCCACGCTTTTGTTTTCCTCGACATAAGCCATTAGGATGGGATCGAGGAGGTTATATGGAGGCAACGTGTCGATATCCTGTTGCTCGGGTCTTAGCTCGGCGGAGGGTGCTTTATTTATGATAGTGGAAGGAATGAGTTCTGAGCCCTCTACTGAGTTTCGGTATCTGGCTAGTTTGTAAACTGTAGTCTTGAACACATCTTTTATAACCGCGAATCCACCCACCATGTCACCGTATAGAGTGGTATAGCCGGTGGCTATCTCGCTTTTGTTGCCTGTGGCAAGAACAAGCCAGCCGAATTTATTTGACAGTGCCATCAGAATATTGCCTCTGATACGGGCTTGAATGTTCTCCTCGGTCACATTAGGCTTGATCCCTTTAAAAGGTGCCGCAAGCATTTCCAGATAGGCTTGAAAGGCCTTCTCAATTGGGATGGTCATGAGCTTAATGCCCAGGTTGCGGGCCAGGAGCTCGGCATCGGATATGCTACTGGGAGAAGAATATCTCGAAGGCATCGCTACCCCAACTACATTTGAGAACCCCAGAGCATCAACTGCGATGGATGCTACTAGGCCTGAATCGATTCCGCCGGAGAGGCCAATCAGCACTTTTTCAAAGCCATTTTTATTTACATAATCTCGTGTGCCTAACACCAACGCGGCATAGATATCACCGGGAACATCGCACATCTGGGTTTGTCTTTGTGGGAGCGATGGTTTTGGGGCGATGTGTGGTTTTTCAGATACCGCTATTTTTGTTGTGTGCCATCGTTGTTCTTCCAGCAGTGCTTTCTTCCTCCACTTGGGATCATGAAGGCGCGCGCGAAAGACCGCCTCTATATCAAGATCGGCTACTATCAGGTCTTCTTCGAATTGTTTACCCTTGGCTAACAATCGTCCCTTCTCGTCCAATATCATGCTATTGCCATCAAAAACCAGTTCATCCTGTCCACCTACCAGGTTGTTATGAGCTACTAAGGCGACATTATCTGAGGCACGGGTACTCAGCATTCTCTCTCTGAAATTCCGTTTGCCCGAATGATATGGTGAAGCGCTTATGTTCACTATGACCCCGGCCCCAGAGTAGGCTTGCGTGGTAGTTGGGCCTGCTTCATACCAGATGTCCTCGCAGATGTTAACGCCTACGCCTATGCCGGCTATGATATACACGGGGCATTCACTACCAGCTTTGAAGTAGCGGTTCTCATCGAAGACCCCATAGTCGGGAAGATATATTTTGTGGTATATGCCAGCTATCTTCCCATCGTGGATTACGGCGGCGGCATTGTAGATGTCACTTCGGGCATCAACAAAGCCAACCACGATGGCAAGCCCAGAGGAGCTATCAACTATCTTGCCTAGAGATCGCAGGTTTTCATCTATAAACTGTGGTCTGAGCAGGAGGTCCTCCGGCGGGTAACCGCAGATCGCAAGTTCCGGGAATATGAGCAGATCAACTCCCATGGGTCTTGCCTCGGCAATTGTCTTCAGAATCTTCTGGACGTTGCCCGCAAAGTCGCCTACGATAGTATTGATCTGAGCCATACCAATTCGCAGTCCGCACATATGATCCCCCAGGATACAGAATACAACAGACTGTATGGTACTTACAAGATTGACAGGTATCTCTTGAGCTCGTAATCGGTCACCTGAGTTCGGTACATATCCCACTCGATCTTCTTATTCTTGATGAAAGCATCGAAAACATGATTGCCGAGGGCTTTTCGCACGAGCTCTTTTTTTTCAGTGACCTGGATAGCTTCCCATAGGCTAGCAGGTAGGGTTCCTATTCCTCTTTGCTTCCTTTCCTCCTCGCTCATTGCGTACACATTTTTCTCTACTGGCTCAGGCACCTCGTATTTCCTTTCAATTCCTTCCAAACCAGCTGCCAGCATTGCACTAAATGTAAGGTATGGATTGCAGGCGGGATCGGCAGATCTAAACTCCACCCGAGTGGCAGTTTCCTTTCCTGGTTTGTATTCCGGCACTCTGATCAGGTCTGCCCGGTTCCTTCGTGCCCAAGATAGATATACAGGTGCCTCATACCCCGGGACCAAGCGCTTGTAGGAATTGACCCACTGGTTACAGACCAGGGTAATCTCCTGTGCATGTTTCAGAAGCCCTGCAATATAGAATTTAGCCTCTTCTGAAAGGTTGAACTGATCATCCTTGGCAAAAAAGGCATTCCGGTCATCTCTGAATAGTGACTGGTGCACGTGCATTCCGCTGCCGTTTACACCGAATATAGGTTTAGGCATAAATGTGGCGTAGACTCCGTGTTTCAAGGCTATTTGCTTAACTACTAGGCGGTAGGTCATTACATTGTCAGCCATAGTCAGGGCATCAGTGTATCTCATGTCTATCTCATGCTGGCTAGGAGCGACCTCATGGTGGGAATATTCGATGCCGATCCCCATTTTTTCTAAGGTGAGCACTGTCTCTCTCTTCAGGTCAGAAGCCATATCAAGAGGGGTTAAATCGAAATAACTCCCCTCGTCCAGTGGCTCAGTGCCATTTGAGTCTCGAAAATAGAAATACTCGAGCTCAGGTCCTACGTAGAAGGTGTAGCCGAGGTCGGCTGCTCGCTTCAGGTTTTTTTTTAGGATATATCTGGGGTCGCCTTCGAAGGGTTCACCCCCTGGCTTCAAAATGTCACAGAATATCCTGGCTACAGTGTGATGTTCTGTGGGGAACCATGGAAGTAACTGGAAGGTATTGGTGTCGGGCATAGCTATCATATCGCTTTCGTCTATGCGTGCAAAACCCTCGATGGATGAGCCGTCAAACCCCATTCCCTCTTTCAGTGCCCTCTCAAGTTCTGTATTGGTGATAGTGAAGCTTTTGAGTACACCCAATATGTCGGTGAACCATAGTCTGATGAATTTCACGTTATGCTCTTTTACCATCTGGAGAACATATTCGCGAGATTTGTCTTTTTCTTTAGTAGTCATTGGTTATCTCCCTCAACATAATTGTTGTCATCATAGCACAAATCAGAACCAGATTTAGTAAGCTTACTATATTCTGTCTTCCCATCCCCCCTGAGTTTTTTGTAAGGCTTCTCATCATTATATCTTCTGTGGGATAGTTAAGCATCTTACTGTTGAAACCTACGCTGTCTCTTGGGAAATCGAGAAGCATAATACTGGTGCTATGGTATTCTGGCCGGAGGAGAGCCAGAGGAATATAGCAGGGCCACCGTTTCCTATTACCTGCTCAGGTCGTATCTAGGGATAGGAAGTATTCAGGGCCTCCTAAAAGAAAAATAGCATTACCAAATGGGCTTCACTTTGCAGAACTTATTGTTGCCTCCTGTTGGTTTTATTGGCCTCTTTTCTTATCCCAGGATTTGCTCAATCTCCTTCTTGTCTGTTTCCATTATGTATGGGATACCCGAAACATCTGCAGCTTCTCGGGTTAGGGCAAATATGTCGTTCCTATCTAGCAAGTTGAGAACAAATTTCCGTTCCCCTGCCATGAGTTGTTTCAGTCCGATTGCAAGCCTATCATAGTAGGAATATACCCCTATTGCTGCAGGGGGGATACGTCTGAAGGCTTCCTCTCCATATTCTTCCTTGAGTTCTGCTGCATTGATGAAAGTCTTGAACAGCGCATCATCGTATTCTGCTCCCTCGCCATATTTTTTCCTAAGCAGCCTAGCCTGTGTTTTTCCAACCATGGCGGCAGTTAAGGTGGAGCGCCCCATGCACACTGCCTTTACATGAGGTGCCCCCAGAGCCAGTGCTTTAAATATTTGATCCTCTAGTGCGATTCCTCCTGCTATGGCGCAACTAGGAATAAATTCTCCTTTCTCTGCCAGCCTGCTGAGGAATTTGTACAGGAGGCTTTCTAAGTATACTGTAGGAATTCCCCACTCATTCATCATGCGCCAAGGGCTCATGCCCGTACCACCACCAGCTCCATCTACGGTGAGCAAGTCTATTTTTGCCTCTGAGGCAAACTTCACCGCCCGGGCTAGATCTGCTGGTCGATAAGCTCCTGTTTTCAATGTGATGTATTTGGCACCTATTTTTCTTAGCCGCTCTACTTCTTTGAGGAATGTTTCCTCTTCTACCATGCCCAGACGAGAATGACGCTCAAACTCTTTTATGGCTCCAGCGTTGTACGCTGCCTGAGCTGATGGGCTTTCCGGATCAGGTATAACAATGTAGCCCCTTTTCTTGAGTTCCATGGCTCTTTCTAAGGAGGGCAACTTGACTTCTCCGCCGATGTCCTTGGCCCCTTGCCCCCATTTTAGCTCGATGCCTTGAATTTTTAGTTTCTCCACAGCGTACTCAGGAACGCCAATCCTGGTATCTTCCACATTGGCTTGGACCAGCATAGCGCCATAGCCGTTGTACCAATCTTTATAAATCTCTACTCTTCTTGCCAACTCTGGTGATTTCACCACCTTGCCACTTTTAAATTCGGCATTGGGGTCCATGCCACAGACATTTTCACCGCATACAAGTACAGCGCCAGTCATAGCAATGGCGATAGCAGTCCCTTCCCAATTAATTCGGGCAATCTCTGTAGACCCCAGTGCGCCAGTGAAGAAGGGAACTTTCATATTGATCTTATTTCTTCCGGCTCCTATTTGAGTGGAAACATCTACGTTTTGAAACAGGGCCTTATCTGAATCTGCCTCGATTCCTGCGGCTCCAACACAGCTCCCCTGAATGTTGAAGTGAGAGAAATCGACGGGATAGTCTTTTTCCGATCCAGCCATAGTTTTGCCGAAAGGCTGAGGATACATAACCTCTTTTCCCCTGATGGCGGATTTTCCCACCTCACATGTTCCTGGACAGCCATCCTCACAGACTACACATAAGCCTGAACTTGGTGAAGCCGCTACCCTGTTTCTAGTGCCTGTCGCGGCACTGGCATTAGGTTTGCTTAAAGACATTGTTTTCCCTCCTTATAATATTATTTATGCCTTTACTTGTATTCCTTTTTCCTTCAGATATCTTTTAGCTTCTGGTATAGATATCTCCCCGAAGTGGAAAATTGATGCTGCCAGCACTGCAGAGGCCTTGCCTTTAATTATGGCATCATAGAGATGTTCCAGTTTCCCTGCTCCTCCGGAAGCAGTAACTGGAATGTTGACTGCCTCGGCTGTGGCTCGTGTCATTTCCAGATCGTATCCTTCTCTTGTCCCATCGACATCTTTGCTGGTGAGCAAAATCTCTCCTGCGCCCAATTTCTCTACCTTCCTTGACCAGTCGACGATATCCATGCCTGTTGCGCTGTTTCCTCCTTTGATTATCACCTCTAGTCTGGGAAACTTGTTTCCTAGTGTATTCTTGCGACCATCGATAGCAACGATTATTCTGTTCTTACCAAATTTTCTGGAGGCCTGTGATATAAGCTCGGGGCTTTCAACTGCAGCGGTATTGATTGATACCTTATCTACGCCGAGGTCGAATAAGGCTTGCATGTCTTCAATAGTGCTGATGCCACCACCTACGGAGAAGGGGATAGTGACTACTTGTTGTACCCTTTTGACCCATTCCAATCTGGTTTTCCGGTTTTCCACAGTGGCAGTAATATCAAGAAACACCAGCTCATCAGCGCCATCATGACAGTATGTCTTGGCTGCCTCTACTGGATCTCGGGCATCTCTTAAGGCTACGAATTTTACACCTTTCACCACCTTTCCATCCTTAATATCAAGACAGGGGATTATTTTGACTGGGTCCATGTATTTTTCCTCCTTACACTGGAAATTTCATAGCTCATCGAACTTTACTAGACTCTGATATTTCATTACAGCGTGCATGGCGTAGTTTTCTACATCTATGCCTGATTCAACCGCGGCAGCCACTGGGTTGAGTCCGCTAGTAAATATCATGCCTGACCTGTTGGTCTCTACAGGAGTTTCGCATACAGGTTTGCTTGTTTCCCCAATAATGATAGGACCTTTAATACCGATGTTATTAAACCTGGCAGCAATTTCCTCTACCTCATCATGGCAGAAGGAGGGTATTTCGCGGAAGCTGGCTAATACTTTTCCCTCGCCATCTTTCGCCACTTTGCCTGCACTGGTCATCTTGCTGGCGATAAATATTTCTGATGGGTCCAGCGAAGAGCCTGAATAATATATGAGGTTGATGAATCTTATGGGTTTATAGTCCTTGAATTGTAGTATGCCCGCGAACTTGGAATATATAGGGATCCCTCTTTTTGCTAGTACTCCATTGACTATTATGCTGCAAACGCTGGCGAATCCCGTCTTGCCTTGTGGTATAGTTATGCCCCCTAGGCTTTCGCCTTGATGAGCTATGGATACCAGATCGCTAACACAGAGACCAGCTTGAAATACAGGTTTCATTGCCATAATCGCTTGATTGAATTTGTCCTCGGGGAAAAGCGAAATGTTCATTGGCACAATGCCTTTGCGCTTATCTATATCGAACTTTGTTTGGTAGGCGAGGAACTCTATTCTGGAGGCGATAAGGCCAATCTTGTCGCTAACCAACGCACTCTGTAGCTCTTCAATGCCAGCCTGTGTTATCAACCTGCCGTCTCTGCCTGCACTCTGAGTAAACCCACGCTCATCCATTATTTTGAGGTGATATCTGACAGCGCGTTCGCTTAGCTGGATGCCATATTCTTGTAGTTGGTGAGACACAATTCTGGCACCAAGAGGTTCATCAGACTGGCTTAGAACCTTTAGGATAGATATAACCTTGCGTTCTACCTCTTGAGGGGATTGCAGTAACACTTATCTTCTTTAAATCTGTTAGCGACCGTAGGCAACCTTTTGCCGTATTATTTTACATATTTACATTGATTTGTCAAGTATGCTACGGAAATATATGTATATAAATAGCCTATTTTGCATGGCTACAGGCGAAAAATAACTATAGGGTATTTTAGATTGATATGGGGATTTTATAGAACACGGCAGAATTTTCTAGCAGATGGGCATTATTTTTTCTTGGTTCGTTTGTGCTAAGTATCGGCGATTTATACCGTAGGATGATATTTTGTCATTGCGGTTGGAAGAGTAAAAAATAGTATAAGGGCGCAATGCTAGTGGCTAGCTAGAGCTAGCAGAATGCTCCTGTTTTGGTGCCAGCCCGGCAGTTATTCTATCGATGATGATTGCCAGCAATACGATGGAAATGCCTGCTTCAAAACCTCTACCGATGTCAATGCGGTTGATGGCCAACAGTACTTCTAATCCCAATCCCCTGGCCCCAATCATGGAGGCAATGACCACCATTGATAAGGCCATCATTGTAGTTTGATTGATGCCTACCATTATTGAGGGGATGGCCAGGGGCAGCTGAACCTCCATAAGTGTTTGTCTTGGCGTAGCACCAAAGGATCGGGATGCCTCAATAACATCTGGCGATACTTGCCTGATGCCAACATTTGTTAACCTGATGACGGGAGGTACAGCATATATAATGGTAGCAAATACTGCAGGAACTTTTCCTAATCCAAAAAGCATCAGCGCAGGAATCAAATAGACGAAGCTGGGCATGGTCTGCATAGCATCTAGTATTGGCCTGATAATAGTTTCCACTAGGTTGCTGCGGGCCATCGCTATCCCTGTTGGAATGCCGATAAGCAGGGATATTATTACAGCAGCAATGACGATAGCCAAAGTCATCATAGCCAGGTCCCAGTAGCCGAAGCTGCCGATTAGAACTAAGAATCCTGCCATGAGTAATCCTGCCCACCACCGATGCGTCGCGCGCCATGCGACTATGCCTACTAATACAATCACCAGTGTCCAGGGTAGCCATAGAAGAAATTTCTCAATATATAGAAGCATAAACAGAATAGCATCACCAATAACGTCGAATACACCACTGAAGACGCGCAATATCCAATCCATAGCGGCATCAGTCCATTCAGCTAGGGGCACATGTATAAATGCAGGAAATTCAATCACCGAGTTCTGTCTCCTTATCCTGAATCATGCTTCCTAATATCGTACTGGTGTGAATCTCTCCCAGAAATTTCCCGTCATCATCAACAACGGGAATAGGGTGTCTGGTTGATACCGCCAGCGGGAACAGGTCTTCCACTATGGTGTCTGAAGTACACCTGAGTAGATCGGGTTCCAGCGCGTTCATGATGGATTTGCCACCACCCTTAATTATTTCCAGCAGTCGCTCAACAGTTACCAATCCGCGGAATTTGCTTCCCCTCCCCAGGACAAAAGCATTGTCCAGTTCAGTACTCTCAAGTATATGTATGGCGGTCTTGGGTCCTTGCCACTCATAAAGTAATACGTTGGGTTGCTCCATGATACGTTTAGCCGTGAGGACTTTGGCAGGTGATGCGTCCTGGACAAACTCGCGAACATAACCATCACTGGGAGCGGTTATCACTTCTTCAGGGTCACCGATTTGAATTATTTCACCATCCTTCATGATAGCAATACGATTTCCTAATTTAAGAGCCTCGTGGAGATCATGAGTTACAAATAGGATAGTTTTATGAACCTTTTCCTGGATGTCCAGCAACTCATCCTGCATTTGGCGGCGAATCAGGGGGTCCAACCCACTGAAAGGTTCATCCATAATCAACATCTCAGGATCAGTTGACAGAGCTCGTGCAATACCCACACGTTGCTGCATACCGCCGCTGAGTGCGGAGGGGAGATAACTCTCCCATCCCTTGAGCCCAACTAGTTCGATCATCTCCTGTGCTTTGGCCTCACGTTTACTCTTGGCCATTCCTCTGATCTTGAGCCCATAGGCAACATTCTGGAGAATGTTGCGATGTGGAAGCAAACCAAAATATTGAAACACCATACTGATGGTGTGCCGGCGCAGCTCAGTAAGTTGCTGTGCCGTGCAGTCACAGACATTCTCTCCATTGATGAGTATTTTGCCAGCTGTAGGCTCGATAAGGCGTAGGATGCACCTGACCAAGGTGGACTTTCCGCTGCCGGATAGACCCATCAGCACGAAAATTTCTCCACGATGTACCTGAAAAGACACATCTTTTATTGCCAGCACACAACCGGTTTTTTCCAGTATGTCAGTTTTGCCATCAAACTGTGTGTCAGAATCGAGAACCTTCTCAACATTATCTCCGAAGATCTTCCAGAGATTGTTTACCTCAATGCTGATTTCCTCATTCTGCAGGTAGATATTATTAATTGCCAATTTAGGTCTCTTTGTTGCTGATATTAGTACCTACGGCAGTGCATCTTTGACTTTAGCCGCTACATCTGCCGGCACCCATGACGTCCATACAGTCTCATACTCCTGGAGGAAATAGATGGCAGCAGCTTCAACATCGGCATCTTCTGTATTCATGTAGGCTAAAACAGCATTTGCTTGTGCAGTCGTGGTTTCATAGTTGGTGAGAAACTCTATTACTGCCGGGTCTGCACTATCCTTCCATTCGGCGTTAACTATGATGTTTACATTGTTGGAAGGATAAGCACAGGCACGAGTTGTTTCCCATATAGTTTCATTGTATGCGGGTTCCTCCAGCTTCGTCATGTCAAGCTGACCTAGAACCCATGTCGGTTCCCAGTAGTATCCGAGCCAGGGCTCGCCTTTCTGGTAGGCAGCAACCATAGAGCCGGCCAGGGCTGCGCCTGAGCCAGTTGGAAAGTCGGTATAATACTCGGTTAACCCGTATTCCTTAAGTTTCACTGTATTAATACCGGTGCATTCCCATCCGGGAGCGCTATTGTAAAAACGCCCCTTGTCAGGGGTTTCCGGATCCTGGAAGAGCTGCCAGTACTGGGGCAGGGCAGCTACCGATGTCAGGTTGGGAGCTATAGGCTCTATTCCTCGTTCGGGGTCTCCCTTGACCATGTAAGTAGGTACAAGCCATCCCTGCCAGTTGTCATTGTAGTTTGTTCCTAAATCAACCACATCACCGGCAGCGATGTGGGTATCATAAGCCTCTTGTTGGTTCTCTACCCAGCACTCCATGTTTATATCTACATCGCCTTGAGCCAGGCCTTCAAACAGAGGGATGGTATCACCAGGAATAAAGGATTCCTGCTCATCTATTGTCAGGCCGTAACCATGTTCTAGGATAAAGGCAGCGATGCGGTTATGTGCACGTGCGCTATCCCAACCAAGATCGGCAAAACGTACAGGCTGCGCAGGGGCTTGCTCTTGGGATCCACAACCAGCAAGTGGCACCAGGACAAAAGCGGCTGCTAGGATAAACATCAATGGTTTACTGAATAACCCGTGGCTTTTTATCATTAATTCATTACCTCCTTGTTGACAAAAGTTTCTACCCGCAGAATGAGGGATTCAAAAAATCCCTGAGCGAATCTCAGTGGATGAGAAATTGCATTCAGTAGAAGTAACCTGTGCTGGAGGGGGCTTGAATGATACTCTTTGAAAAATTAGTAGTTGATAATCCGAGGGAGAGAGACAAAAATCTGGACCTGAACTGATACCACTTCGCTATTTTACTAACTTTTATATTTCTGACACTCCTTTCGATATTTACCAGTCTGGTTATACTATCAAAAGTAACTCAAGGCTGCTTCATTCTAAGAAATATGGACCCTCTTTGTCAAGACATTGTTGGAGTAGCCCCTTATGTTTCAGGGCTCTCCCTTCGTAAGTTAAGACAAGCTTTGTTGCCCCTTGTCCATATTTAGTGGGCAAGGTAAAATCACAATGTGTGAATAGGGGTATATTAGTTAAGGTTTAGAGATGAGCCGGAAGGTTAGTGAAAGTAGCGATAGGGTAGTAATGAAAGTAAAAAAGCTGTATTCTGATGCCTGCTTGCCACGGCGTGCCTCCGCGGGTTCCTCTGGATTAGACCTGTTTGCTTACATTAAAGATGAGAGCCGCAGTGTACAACTACAGAGAAAGCCAACATTGATTGGTACCGGAATAGCTATTGAGGTGCCTCGAGGTTATGATGTCCAAATACGGCCACGGTCAGGTTTATCGGCAAGGGGAATTGTGACTGCCTTCGGTACTATAGACAGCGATTATCGCGGGGAGTTAAAGGTTACCTTGTATACCTTGGGGAATGATGCTACTTTTGTTATCAAGCACGGGGATAGGATAGCACAGCTCGTGATAAGCAAGTTGGCTGATCTATCCATTGCAGAGGTTGAGAAGCTGTCATTGACGGCGAGAGATGGAGGGGGGCATGGTTCTACTGGCTTGGTTTAAGAGAAGATAGAAAATGGCGGAGATATATGATATAGAGGTTAAATTGTTGTCATCCACCCCAGATGCTGATAATTTGATAGAGACTGCTGGAAGATTATGCTGGGATACCCAAGGTAAAACAGGAACCGTGCCTGATCGAATCCAGAAGTGGATTAGGATAGGGCATGTATCAATGATTGAGCATGCCAGTGCCACATTTTATATCAGAGCTAGCCGTGTTCTGACACACGAGCTTATCAGACATCGCTTGGCAAGCTATAACCAGAGGAGCCAGCGCTATGTTAGAGAGCTGGAGGCTCAATACATTGAGCCTCCGGAGATCAGGGATAACAACGCTGCTCATGATGATTTTCAGCGTGTTATGGAGGCCTGCTGGGCGACATATAGGCAGTTACTGAGCAAAGGGATTAAGCCCGAGTTGGCTCGTTATGTTCTTCCCAATGCCTGCGAGACCCAGATAATATGTACGTGGAATTTCCGCGAGATCAGGCATATTATCCAACTGCGTACATCGCAGCAGGCGTTGCCTGAGATGAGAGCTGTTGCTGGCCATATACGTGATATTATGAAACAGCTAGCGCCTCAGGTATTTGCAGACCTGTGATTATTAGGATGAACAGTAATTACAGCATAGCCTATGTTTCCACATGGTCTTTCCCACTGATGGCAATTACGAGCGATAGGCTAAAATCCCTGTTATTTTTAGCTCTGTTTTAGCAGGTTTTCCTAATACTACAATTGAGGGAATAATAAGTCATGCCAGCTAACTTGCCCCCGCAGTACTTCGAGGCTGAGAAGCAATACAGGATGGCCAAGGGCCCCGAGGATAAGATCGAGGCCTTGCAATTAATGCTTGCCATCATGCCCCGGCACAAGGGGACAGACAAACTTCATGCTGGCCTGCGAAGGAAGATTGCCAAGCTTTCCAGCGAAGCGGAAAAAAAGTCTGCTACTGCTAGAAGGGCGGGGTTTTATGTTGCTCGAGAAGGAGCCGGGCAGGTGATCTTGCTGGGACCAACCAACACCGGAAAGTCACAGTTGTTAACCATGCTTACCGAGGCGACTCCTGAGATAGCTGCTTACCCATTTACCAGCACAAGGCCTTTGCTTGGTATGATGAGATTTGAAAATATCCAAATTCAGTTGGTAGATACTCCTCCCATAGAATATAGAGAGGCACAAACTTTATTGAACAATGCCTTTCGAGGTGCAGATATTATTGCTATTGTAGTGAGCCTAGAGATAGATGTAGGTGGTCAAGTGGAGCGGGTTTTACAGAGCCTGCGGCAAGTGAGGATAGAACATTTATTGCCTGATGACAGAGATCTGCCACTAGGTGCTTATGCCAAGAAGATGTTAATTGTTGGTAATAAAAAGGATTTGCCCGGTTCGGATGGAATATGGCAACACGCAGTTAAGAGATACAGCACCTCGTTTCCCATGATTGCTGTTTCAGCGCAAGACGGTACTGGATTGGAGGAGTTCAAGAGAAAGATTTTCCAAGAGATAGATATTATCCGCGTGTATACTAAAGTTCCGGGGGAGAAGGCTGATCTCACTGATCCCGTAATTTTGAGGAGCGGTAGCAATGTTATGGATGCTGCTGAATCTATTCACAAGGATTTTCAGGCCAAATTAAAATATGCTGTAGCTTGGGGGGCAGGCAAATTTAACGGACAGCGGGTTAGTAGAAATCAGGTGCTACAGGATGGAGATATTGTAGAGTTTCACATATAATGCTGTACCTAGCATTGTAAGTGTAGGTTATTATCTTTTTCCTATCTGGATGTAGTATTGTGAAACTGTCAGGGGGTTCCCTGAGTGCTGATCTATCGAGCTTGTTACAGCAACTCTTCGGGTGTTTGGTAGAAGTGTAACACTATAATGCTAGTAGAGGTATATTAGTGCAATCCCTCCGACGATCATAGCTATAGATATACTTCTTAACACAATAGTTTCTCTCTTCATGTGCCATTCCATCAGAATGGGAGAGACCCGGCTAATGATGATGACATATATGAAAACAAATGCTGGCATTGTACTGGCAATTGCGGAAACTAAGGATACAAATCCGCGATCCATAGCCCAGAAGAAGAGCACCATGCTCAACAAGACTAATGTCTCGTTGCCAGCAAGAAGACTCATAGTAACTACGGGGCGTTTAAGATGGCCAAGCTCCCGAAAAATCTTGAAACGCAGGAAGAGCAGGAAGAAAGTTCCAGCCATACAAAAGGTTGTGATGGTGTACAAATTCCAGGGGGAGATATAGTCCAGAGCGAATTTGCCTGCTATGTTGGCGACAGCTATAAGCAGACTGGCTATAATGAGTAGGGGAAATGTTTTTCCTGGTCTGGCTTTTGGAAGGCCTCTATCTATGTTGCTGAAGATTAACATTGCCCCTGCTGTGGTGATCAGAATGGCTATCCACTGTACGCCTCTCAGGATTTCTCCCAAGATTGGGATAGCGAAGATTGCAACGAAGATGGGGTAAATATTAGTGACAGGCACTATTTTGGAAACCTCATTGTTCTGCAAGGCTCGCAGAATTATGATTATGGCTATTGTGCGAGAGATGCCAGATGCCAGCGCTACGCTTATTTGCCCGGAGCTCAGATTTGCTGGTGGTGGGTAGAGCAGGAAAATGACCAGGCCACCAATTAAATTTGCTATACCTACAGGGACGAGATAGGAACCAAGACTTGGCATACGCTTGGATAGGAGATGGCTGTCAATAATATTTATCAACCCCAGTGTCGCTGCACTTAATATCGCTGCACCGAGCCAAGACATCATTTACTTACTTTTCCATCTTGTGTGTACTTGAAGTGAGAGACAACATTGATGTGATTTCCCCTGCATTAAATTCGACTCAATAGCTTGTCATATTTATCCATTCTTATCATATCCCCTTCACGTTGAATCAGCCATGTCATCCAGCATATCTCGATAGACCTGCACCCTGATATTTTTGCCATATAGTGGATGGTATTGACCAGATCCATGTCATCAGTAGTGGGAAGGTTCGATCCAGCGCTGTTAAGAATTTCCTTGACTACTCTCCTCACTATCTTATCAGGCATTGCGGTATCTACCCCTCCCATCATTCGAAGGTATTGAAATGTTGTGATACCTATCCCGGTAATTTTGCCGACAGGATCATCTCTCCAATGTTCTAGGCTAGAGTTCTTTGCCCAGTGCCTCAGAGTAGCTTTATCATTATTCAGGTGTTGGGCGAGTCCGTAGAGATGAAGATAAGCTGCTATTTCCTTTGCTGCCTGCCATGATCTGCGATTTTTCCATACGCATTCAACATTATTAAGCCTGACCGCGCCGAGGTCTTTGAGAGTTTTAATCTGTCCAGTGGCCACAAATTTATCCTCGAACTTCACGACGTGAGGAACTACGGATGTAAAATAGTTAAGGCCAATAGAAGTGAATGCTGCATCTACAACCATGAGGACTACATTACTGTTCCACCTATCGGTTTTTAGACATCGCTCACAGTATTCACGCAGGCCTCTTGTCCGTGACATATATCGACGTATTGTTTGAGACAGATGTCTATCGCTACTGGATAAAGTAATATCTAGTTTGTGCGATTGAATAGGCATCATCATATATCCATGTTACTGCAACAGGTAGAGTAATTTCCACGCAGAGGATAATAAATAGCGTCCCTGGAGGGATTCGAACCCACGACCCGCTGCTTAGAAGGCAGCCGCTCTATCCTGCTGAGCTACAGGGACATCATAGCAACTATATCACAATACCAGATTTAAACGAGTACGGTAGCAAGTAATGAGATATTATATTGTATGGAGATGATTGTGGGACAAGGCGTTACTAGTTACTGGAGTTTTTAACTTTGCCTGGGGATTTCGCATGATCTGTGATATAGAACCCCGGCCCCCTGAACAAGACTGGCACGGGGGAAAAAAGCCGATAGGCCATCTCTTGGCATTCAGGACAGCTAACTGTTGGTGCTGCATTGAAACTTTGTTTTAGTTCAAAGCGCAAATTACAGTGTGAACATTGATATTGGTAAATAGGCATATATTTCCTCCACTTACGGCATTGCCGAGTCTAGATTCTTGATTTCACCTTCCTCAGAAGGTTGTTCCTGCACTTTAAATTCACCATTTAAGTTTATTGCTCCAATTTCAAATGCAGGATTATGTGCCTGCAATACGTGCTTTTCCCAGCAATAGGCATGGACAAAAGCTCCGCAAGAACAATGGAAAACAACCCTGTCGAAACGCAATGGTTTTCCACATACACTACAATTCATCTAATAACCTCCGTTTTTTGGCACTCCGAATGCCCGAGTGCTAAGTATATCTACATTATGCCAGGATATCAACTCCCAGTCATGTTTTGACAGCTTTGCTGCTTAGCCTTTACTATAAGGGATTATGAATGCAATGCTCAGCATGCCTGATTTCTTCAACTCCTATAAAGACGAGATAGAGCATGAGTTGCAGAAGATTATTTCGGATAGTGCTGGATTTCCCTATAATATGCTGCGCTATCATATGGGGTGGCAGGATATGCAGGGGTATTATAATTCGCACAGGTCTAGCAAATTCATCCGTCCAATCATTTGCCTCCTGAGCTATCAGGCTACAGGGCATCTATATTCGCAAATATTGCCCGCCGCCGCCGCTTTGGAACTTATTCACAACTTCTCCCTGATCCATGATGATATTGAGGACGCCAGCGCTGAACGTCATAACCGGCCATCGCTATGGCAACAATGGGGACAGCCACAGGCGATAAATGCCGGTGATGCCATGTTTGCCCTAGCTTATATAGCACTGCTTAAACTAAGGCAAAGCAAAGTAACTGAGGGTAAAATTCTCGAAGCGGCCCAGATGTTGAGTAGGGCTTGTCTGGATCTCTGTGAAGGACAAGCCTTAGATATTGCATATGAAAACCAGCTGGATGTTACAATTGAAGACTATCTCGATATGGTGACCAAGAAAACAGCAGCTTTGGTTGCAACCTCAAGTGCCTTGGGTTCATATTTAGGCAATGCAGATGATAAGATAGTGAACTGCTTCTATCAATTTGGCAAAGAGATGGGGCTAGCTTTCCAAATCGTAGATGATATTCTGGGTATATGGGGGGTGGAGGAGAATACTGGGAAACCCACAAAAAATGACATCTTGCAGAAAAAGAAAACCTTGCCTGTCATTTATGGACTAAGGTGCAGTAAAGTTGAAGAAAGGGAAACACTTGTAAAGCTTTATTCACAGAGGTTTATGCACGACAGTGATGTAGCACAGGTATTGGTGGCACTAGATCGCTTGGGGGCCAAGAATTACTCCTATAAATTGGCTCAGCATTATTACCATCAAGCTTTGGCTCATCTTGATATCATTGAATATAAGCTAGGGCAGCAATCTTACTTAAGAGATATGGCATGCTTTTTAACAAAACGGAACAACTAAGGAGAAATGATGGAGAAGAAAACCGTTAGAGATATAGATGTTACAGGGAAGAGGGTCCTGGTAAGAGTTGACTTTAATATTCCTCTGGATGGTGAAACTAGGGCTATCCTCAGCGATAGCCGCATTAGGGCTTCTCTCCCTACCATTCAATACCTTATTGACCATAGGGCCAGGATTATCTTATGTTCACACCTGGGTCGGCCTGGGGGAAGAGTGGATGAGCAATTACGCATGAGGCCTGTAGCAGAACGGTTATCACAACTATTAGGGGTGCCTGTGCAAGTAGCCAGTGATTGCGTTGGCAAGGAAGTAAGAAATAAGGTGAGGTTATTGGGAGAGGGAGAGATATTGCTCTTGGAAAACCTGAGATTCTATCCTGAGGAAGAAGCCAATGATCATCATTTTGCTCAAGAGCTAGCTAGTCTAGCCGATATCTATGTTGATAATGCATTTGGCACTGCCCACCGTGCTCATGCCTCGACAGTAGGGGTGACCAAGTATCTTCCTGCCGTAGCCGGTTTCCTGATTCAAAAAGAGGTGGACTGTATACAAGAACTTTTGTCTGAACCAGCACACCCTTTTGCTTGCCTGCTAGGCGGAGCTAAGATAAATGACAAAATAAGATTAATACGCAATATTATGCAGGTAGTAGATGTTTTGCTTATTGGTGGGGCTATGGCAACTACATTCTTAAAAGCACAAGGCTTCTCCGTAGGACAATCGCTCGTGGATAATGGTAGTTTAGGTTTAGCCCGAGAATTGTTGCAAGAGACAAAGGATAATGGTATTCGATTATTGTTACCAGTCGATGAAGTTGTGGTTGATAAGGTTGAAAAGAATGCCCCAAGCAAAGTTATTACTATCAGCTGCATGCCATTTGAAGGCTATATCGTTGATATTGGACCTCAAACATGCCAACTTTTTTGCAATGAGTTGAAGAAAAGTCGCAGTGTTATGTGGAATGGCCCTATGGGAATCTCTGAGATTGCAGATTTTGCTAAGGGCACTAGATGTATTGCTACTTGCTTGTCCAATATTGATGCTATAACTGTCATTGGTGGGGGATCTAGCGCTGAAGCAGTCGAGGAAATGGGACTAACAGAACGGATGACCCATGTTTCTACTGGAGGTGGTGCCAGTCTTGAGTTGTTGAAAGGTTGTTCTTTACCCGCAGTACAAGTGCTGCAAGACAAAGATTAGGGGGAGAATATAGAAGAGATGAGAATGCCAATTATCGCTGGTAACTGGAAAATGTACACTACTCCAGCAGAGGCAAGGAAATTAGTATTAGATATGTTACCCGCACTGGACAAAGTAGAGGGAGTAGATAAGTTATTATGCCCACCATTTGTTTCTTTGCTTTTGCTGAAGGAGTTGTTAAAGGATACATCTATTCGCCTTGGTGCTCAAAATATGTATTTTGAAGTTAAGGGTGCTTATACCGGTGAGATATCCCCTTTGATGTTAGTAGAGCTATGTCACTTTGTGATCTTGGGACATTCCGAGCGGCGGTGGTATTTTGGTGAAAACGATAGGTTAATCAATAATAAAATTAAGTCTGCCTTATCTCATAAGCTCATACCAATATTATGTGTTGGGGAAAGGCTGAGGGAGAGGGAATCTGGTAGGGCACAAGAGGTTATCAGTAATCAGCTATATGCAGGGTTAAGCGATGTAGCCACATCCAGTGAAATAGTGATTGCATATGAACCGGTTTGGGCAATTGGCACTGGTAAAGCGGCTACCAGTAAACAGGCAGCAGACACTATCAAGTTTATTCGCGATACGCTGGCTAGTATCTGGGATGGCAGAAGGGCACAAGAGATACGCATTCTTTATGGGGGTAGTGTCACTGGAGAGAATATTACTGAGCTTGTGTCACAGTCAGAAATCGATGGTGCTTTGGTAGGAGGGGCTAGTCTCAGGCCTGAAGAATTTGTCAGCATTGTTAGCCAAGCTGCAAAAATCAAAGGCAAGTCGATTATCTGAATAGGGATACATAGTGTATATTAGTTCCCAGGCATATCTAAGTGCCAGAAGCCAGAAGAGGCTTATTGCTATAGTTGGCCCCACAGCAACAGGAAAAAGTAATCTTGCCCTCAGCATCGCTCATGAATTTGGGGCAGAGGTGGTTAATGCTGATAGTCGCCAAGTCTACAGATACATGGATATAGGAACTGATAAACCATCCCTGATGTCAAGGGCGCAGGTTCCTCATCATCTTATTGATATTGTCGATCCCGATGAGAACTTTAATCTGGCAAAATATAAAAATCTAGCTACCAAAACTATTGATGTAATTATCAAAAGAGGGAAGTTGCCGCTACTGGTGGGGGGGAGTGGGCTTTATGTATGGTCTGTGTTAGAGGGGTGGAATATACCTGAGGTAGCACCTAATTATCCCCTGAGACATGCTCTAGAGAGTAGAGCGGCTAATGAAGGGATTCAGTCTCTTTATAAAGAGCTTCAAGGCATTGATCCTCTCGCCGCAAGTAGGATAAATCCTGCCAATGTACGTCGCCTTGTTCGAGCTTTGGAAATATACGAGATGACAGGGCATATTCCTTCGCAGCTGCAGCGCAAAACAGCGCCTGATTTATTTACATACATAATTGGATTGAATATGGAAAGAGGGGATTTATATAGAAGGATCGATGAACGTATCGACATCATGATGCAAAAAGGACTGATAGATGAAACAAAAAAGTTGTTTGAGCGAGGATATAATTCAAGATTATCTTCTATGTCTGGGATAGGATATAAGCAGATAGGCGAATTTTTGGAGGGACATATTGACTTACCCTCAGCTGTTGCAAAGATTAAGCGTGACACCCGTCGTCTGGCACGGCATCAATGTGCCTGGTTTCGCCTTGGAGATGATAGAATTCACTGGATTGTTGAGGGCAATGCGGAAGATGAAGCTAAGACGATGATAAGGAATTTTGTACTATGAAATTTTTCAAATTACAAGCTACAGGAAACGACTTCATTGTGGTAGATGCCAGGAATGAATATCATAATTGGCCCAGGTTATCTCAACTTATGTGTCGGTACCACTTTGGTATTGGTGCTGATGGCGTGATACTGGTACAGAATTCTCCAAGTGCTGATCTGAAAATGTCCATCTTCAACTCTGATGGTTCCAAGGCTGAAGTATGTGGCAACGGACTGAGATGTCTGGCTAAGTATGCCATCGAGCATCAGGTAGTTGATACAACAAATATATCTGTAGAAACATTATCAGGGGTTAAAAGAGTTAAAGCCCATCTTTCAGGACAACAGGTTACATCTGTTGAAGTCGAAATGGGGCTTCCTGTGTTTACTGCTGAAGATATTCCTGTCGATATCAAAACCGGTAAAGTCCCTCTATTAGAGTATCCATTGGATGTGGAAAAAGGTGAATTGACTATATCTGTTGTGTCTATGGGCAACCCGCATGCAGTTCACTTTCTATCAGGAGAAATAGCTACATTTCCACTTGATAAAGTGGGGCCACAGGTAGAAAGACATGTGGTATTTCCGCAAAGGACAAATTTTGAGATTGCTAAAGTTATAAGTCGCAAGAGAATTAAGGCCAGAGTATGGGAAAGGGGAGTGGGGGAAACCCTTGCTTGTGGCAGCGGCGCCTGTGCTATAGTTGTAGCTGCTCGAATATTGGGATATATAGATGATGTAGTTGACATAATACTTCCAGGAGGAACGCTGACCATCAGGTGGGATGGCCAGGGCAGTGTTTCTCTAACTGGTCCGGTAGAGGATGTGTTTACTGGTGAGTGGCCTAGTCTAGAGTAAATCAGGGCAAAGGCGTCTTTACTATAACAGGTGAATTGGTTAGGCATGTGTGTCTTAGTTACATTTTCTGGACAAGGAGGACAATATGCAGTTCGCTGATAGACTTAATCGATTGCCTCCCTATCTTTTTGTTGGCATCAACCAAAGGATTGCTGAACTGCGATCCCAGGGTCAAGATATCATAAGTTTTGCTATAGGAGATCCTGATTTACCAACACCTGTAGGTATCATTAAACATCTATGCTGTGCAGCTCAAGATCCTGCTAATCATAAGTATCCTGAGACCAAAGGGCTACCTCAACTCCGGCAGGCAATTGCTGGTTGGTATGCCCGGCGTTTCGGGGTTCTCCTGGATCCTGATACAGAAGTATTGCCACTCATTGGCTCCAAAGAGGGAATAGGACATATCGCGTTGTGTTTTGTTGAGCCCGGTGACATTGCACTGGTGCCTGATCCAGGTTATCCTCCATTTTCCTTGGGGGTTATTATAGCTGGAGGCGAATTGTATTCCATGCCTCTCTATGAATGGAATGATTTCTTACCAGATTTTAATACTATTCCTGAGCAGATAGTCAATAAAGCGAAATTCATGTGGTTGAATTATCCCAATAATCCTACTGGAGCTATAGCAGATGTTGGATTCTTTGCTAGAGCAATTAAATTTGCCAAGGAACACAACATTGCTATTTGTCATGATGCAGCTTATTCCGAGATCTCCTTCAATAGTTATAAGCCTCCGAGCTTTTTAAATGCGCTGGGCGCTAAAGAAGTTGGAGTAGAATTTCACTCTCTGTCCAAAACCTACAATATGACAGGATGGAGAATAGGCATGGTGGTAGGTAATAGCAAGATTATAGAAGCGCTATTTCATGTTAAGTCCAATTTGGATTCAGGAATTCCTCAGGCAATTCAGGAAGCTGCAATTGAAGCTTTATCCGGATTTTCTCCTGACTACGCCATAGCACGCAATGTAATATTGCAGCGGAGACGAGACGAATTAGTACACGCGCTGGCTGCAATTGGGATTGAGGCTCGAGTACCCAAGGCTACTTTTTATATCTGGGCTAAGGTTCCTTTGGGGTATCACTCTGTGGACTTTGCTACGAAATTGCTTGATGAGGTTGGTATTGCTGTTACTCCAGGCATTGGTTATGGAAAATGTGGAGATGACTATATCCGATTTTCCCTGACCATTCCTGATGAGCGCTTGGAACAAGGCGTGACTCGTTTATCACACTGGCATTGGAGGAAGAAATAAAACGCAACCTCTTTTCTACACAACCCGAAGTAGAAAAAGTATTCTTGGTTGCTGTAGAGAGCAAGTCGTTAGAGGATGATTGGACAACAGATGATTCCTTGCAGGAGCTATCTCGTTTAGTTCAAACGGCTGGTGCTAAAGTAGCAGGAGCACTTACTCAAAAATGTGATAGACCCCTGCAAGATTGCTATATCGGCAGGGGGAAGATTGCCGAGTTGGTTAGCCTGAGACAACAAACTCAATATAATACAGTGATCTTTGATGATGAATTGTCGCCGAGGCAGCAAAGGAACCTCGAGGAAGTATTGCAAGTCAAGGTTGTTGATCGCACAGCGCTTATTTTAGATATCTTCGCCAAGAAAGCTACAACCCGTGAAGGCCAACTTCAGGTTGATCTGGCACAGCACCAGTATATATTGCCCAGACTAGTAGGGCAGTGGGGGCACTTGGAACGGTTGGGAGGGGGAATTGGTACCAGGGGTCCTGGAGAGTCGCAACTGGAGACTGACCGACGTTTGATTCATAAACGTATCGGCAAACTCAAACAACAGATAGAACATGTGCGGCAACACCGTGCTCTCTACAGAAAACAACGTAGAAGATCAGGCATACCGGTTGTAGCCCTGGTTGGTTATACTAATGCAGGTAAAAGCACCTTATTTAATGTTCTGAGTAAAGATACTGTTACTGTGGAAGATAAGCTATTTTCCACCCTTGACCCCGTTACTCGCAAGTTGAGCCTGCCTGATGGCGGTAGCTTCTTGATCACGGACACAGTTGGTTTTATTCATAAGTTGCCCACCTCGATCATTGCTGCTTTTCGAGCTACCTTGGAGGAAATTAGTGCAGCTAACTTATTGTTGCACATAGTTGACATAACGTCTAAGAGTGCTGCCAATCAATGTCGTACGGTGGAGGAGACTCTCGGTAGCCTGAACTGCGAGCATACGCCTGTACTTATGGTACTGAATAAGATAGATCTGGTTCTAGATAGTGAAGCAGAAGTAAATTCTCTAGCCGCTACTCCTTTCTCCTGGAGAAATATTATGTTGCCTGATAGAGATACGGTTATGATATCTGCTGCAAAGAAATGGGGGATAAAAACTCTTCTGGATAAGATAGCTTCCCGCTTGATAATACCTGCTGGGGACAAATAAGAGGTGTTGGGAGGAAAATATGGATTATGTTCGCACACTAAAAGATATTATTTCTATAGATACATCCAAGCCATCAGGGGCAAATTGTGGAAGGGCAATTGATTATCTTCGGCCATTATTTGCTCAGATAGGCTTTACAACTGAAGCGGTTCATATTCCTAAAGAATATGCTGAAGGGAAGCAGGGCAGAGTTGCCTTGCTCTGCCACCGTAGGCAACAAAATAAACCTCGGCTGATTTTCTATTCTCACATTGATGTAGTTCCAGCTGAGGGGTGGAACGCTTTCGCTCCGTGGGTGGAGGATAGGAGGATCTTCGGAAGGGGGGCTTCCGATATGAAAGGTGCAATAGTAGCATTACTCTTAGGGTTAGAATCCCTTCAAGGAAAACCTCTACAGTATGATATTTCTGTTATGGTAACCACTGATGAGGAAGTAGGACAGGCAAACCAAATCCGCTATCTAAGACAGTTTTTGGAGCCTGTTTCTGGGGCTTCTCTGTTCAGCCTTGATTCTGGTTTTGGCTATGTCACTATAGCTAATCTGGGTGTCCTGCAAGCAGATATTGTAGTGAGAGGGAAATCTGTGCATTCAGGGTTAGCCCACTTGGGAAAGAACGCTGTGGAACAAGCAAATATCTTAGTGCAAAGGCTCTTAGAGTTAAAAAGAATTGTGGTTCAGAGAAAATCTTGCATCATGGTACACCCTGACACGGGTCTTAATACTATGGAAGCCAGACTGAATATAAATAAGATAGTTGGTGGTTTACAAATTAACGTTGTGCCAGAGAGATGCGCAATTTCCTTGGACAGGAGGTTAATTCCCGAGGAAAATATTGAGAATGCGGAGAAGGAATTGATGGATACGTTGTCCTCAGTTGAAGGGGTGGACTGGGAGATTGAAAGGATATTCAGGGTTCCTACTGTTCCTCCATGCCAGGGGCCGGTAGTGGATAAGTTATCAGAAATAATTAAAGGGGTCACGGGTCATAGTGGTAAGTTTGGCGAGATGGTTTCAGGTGACATGCCATATATTGCTACTGCCGAATGGGGAGCGAGAGAATTTGGTCTGGGTACCATACGGGCTGAGTGTAACATTCATGGCAAATATGAATTTGTTTATCAGGATGATATTGAGAATCTGGCTCGGATAATCACCATGTTTCTATTGTCTCGGTGATAGAGGACGGACTATGACAATAGCAATACTATATAGAGACGAACTGCGTGAATATGATTTTGGGTCAGGTCATCCATTCCGTGGTGACCGTTATGAGATATTTCCCGAGTTTCTTAAGAAGATGCTTCCTGACGCTGGTACTTATGTGGTGTTGAAATCAGATTGGGCACGGGATGAGGATTTACGGTTAATTTGTAGTCAGGATTATATAAATTTCACAAAGGGTTATTTCGAAGCTGCCAGCTTGGGTTTAAGCTATCCGGGCATATTCTCAGCGTATCACTCAGGAGATAATAAACCACAGGGCAGGCCAGGGAGATTGGAAGAAGCAGCCAGGCTAATGATTGGTCAAGCAAAACAAGCAGTTGACATAATCCAAAGTGGGGAATACGACAAGGCATTTTGCATTGGCGGGAATATGCACCATGCTAAACCGAGCTATGGAGAAGGTTTCTGTCTGTATAATGATAATGCTTTTGCTGCTAAGTATTTGATAGACAGGTATGGTTTGGAAAAGATAATAGTCCTAGATACTGATGCCCACCAGGGAAACGGAACATGCGAGTATTTTTACTCTGACCCCAGAGTCCTATTTATCGACCTGCATCAGGATCCCAGGACATTATATCCGGGCACAGGGTTTGCCGATGAAATTGGTGAAGGAGAGGGACTCGGGTTTACTATCAATGTTCCTATGCCAGTCTACGCTGGCTATGACTCTTACAGATTAGTTCTTGATGAGATAGTGCTGCCCGTGAGTCAAGAATTTCAGCCACAGATAATTATCAGGAATGGGGGCTCTGATCCTCATTTCGCTGATGGATTGACTAGCCTAGGACTCCCTGTCAGAGGATTCAGCATGATTGGAGAGAAAGTTAGGGATATAGCTGAACTATGTCGTGGTAAGCAAATCGATTTCATTGGCTCTGGATATAATAGGGAGGCACTTCCCTATGCTTGGATGGCTTTAATATCAGGGTCGTCTGGGTTTGGCCTCAAATTAACTGACCCTTTTCCAGTTCCACAAAGATTTCAGACGGATCAGGTTCTCGAAAATACAAGAGGAGTTATCAAGCAAGTCAAGGACAACCTACGTCCTTTTTGGAAGTGTTTTGCCTAGTTTGTTTCTTTTACCAAACAAGGTGGCTCTGCAAGAAAACAGAATTACTTGACATAACACAGAATGTGTATGGAATGTTACAAATAGTTCTGGCAGGGCTGAGGATTACAAATTATAATTATAAGGGGAGACAATCTGAGGAAGGGAAAAGAAATGGCAATAGCTGAAATTAGCATCATTCCTTTGGGAACGAAGACCTCTTCAGTAGGTAAATATGTGGCTCAAGCGATTAAAATCTTACAGAGCGAGAGAAATATCAAATATGAGCTCTCTTCGATGGGAACCACTATAGAGGGCGATTTAGATGATATTTTAAGGATAGCCAGAGCAATGCATGAGGGGATCTTTGCTATGGGAGTTACACGAGTGGTAACAACGGTAAAAATTGATGAGCGTAGAGACAAGGAGATAAGTATTAAGAGTAAGTTGGCTGCAATTACTGGCGAGTAGTGATAAATACCATAGGTTACAGTAACAAAATAAATGCAGGTTACCATTGTATATGATAATGAAGTTCTCCGGGATGAACTGATATCGGGCTGGGGTTTTTCTGCTCTGATACAGGGTGAAGGGATTCCAACAATGTTATTTGATACGGGGGGCGATAGCTTTACTTTGCTACATAATATGGCAGAATTAGGTATTGATTCTGAAAAACTGGAAGTAGTGGTAATTTCTCATCCTCATAGCGATCACACTGGTGGCCTTTCTGAGATTCTTCGGCGTAACCCTTCAACCGAGCTATATGTGACTAAATCATTTCGAGAGAAGGGTGTGGGAGGAAAAATAACTGTAGTGGATAAAGCAACTGAGATCTGTAAAGATATTTTCTCTACAGGAGAATTATCAGGCATGGAGCAATCCCTTGTGCTCAGGTCAGATTATGGGGTTTTTGTACTTACAGGATGTTCTCATCCAGGTCCTGCAAGAATACTATCAGCTGCCTCTAAATTCGGTAAGCTCTATGGTATCGCTGGAGGGTTTGGTCACCACGATCCCAAGCAATTTCGGAGCTTTCCTGCCCTATCACTTATATATCCCTGTCATTGCTCTGCGTATAAGCGAGAGATGATAAAGATGTTCCCAGATAAGGTAGTGGAATGTGGTGTGGGGTTGAGAATTAACTTATAGTTAGTAATCTCTCTCCCCAAATATCCTTGTTCCTATTCTAACCATGTTAGCCCCTTCCTCTATAGCTATTTTGTAAGAGTTGCTCATGCCCATTGAGAGATACTTCATCTCCACGTTAGGCAGGTTGAGCTTTTTAAGCTGCTCGAATATCCTCCGTGTTTCTTTAAAATAAGGTCTCGAATCCTCGGGGTCTCCAAATCGCGGGCCCATGGTCATGAGACCTTTAATCTTCAAATTTTTAAGAAACGCGAGTCTCTTTATAAGCGGCCCCACATTCTGGGGTAATACCCCCGATTTTTGTACCTCTCGACCACTATTGATTTCAACAAGTACAGGCATTACTTTATTAATCTGTGCGCACCTCTGGTCGATTTCTTTGGCTATTTCCCAGGAATCAACTGTTTCTATCATGTCAAACATTTCTACTATAGACTTTCGCACATTATGTTTTTGCATGGTGCCTATGAAATGCCACTGTGTCTCTCTATCTATACTTGTGTAAGCTTGTTTTGCTTCATTAATATAGTTTTGTCCGATAATTTTCACTCCGGCTTGAATCGCCTGAGATATCTCTTGAGGAGTTCTCTTTTTTACTGCAGCTACTAAGTTAACTCCATCAGGAAGTTCCGCCAGTATAGCTTTTACATTATCCTTAATCATGTCTATTGATATTGTAGCAGACACTTGACAAACATATGGTTTGACTGAGTATAATATCCCTTACACTCAGTCGAGGATAAAAACAACTATGTTGCGATACATTGATGATTTCTTGCTTAACCTGCAGGCTAATAAGTACTCCCCAGAGACAGTCTATAGTTATGAGAGAGATCTAACTATTTTTACTACTTTCCTGCAAGAAAGTAGTGTTAAATTTGAAAATCTTAGCAAGCGAGACATAATTTACTATAAAGCATATTTGGCCTCCAGAGATCGCAAGACAGCCAACCTAAGCCCTCATGGAGGCAAAGAGCTCAATCCCCGATCCATAAACCACATACTTTCTGCCCTACGCTCCTATTTGCGATATCTAATTGAAATGGACCGTCCTTGTCCATTGCCCCCAGAGGCTGTTAAGCTTGCCAAGGCAGGCCACAGTCACCCTCAGGTTGCTGAACTTAATCAATTGCATCAACTCATTGAATCTCCAACACACATGGAATCAAAACCCAGTATAGCCTTAAGAAATCGGGCTATATTAGAAGTGCTGTTTGCCACTGGCATGAGAATCTCAGAATTATGCAATCTCAATCGAAGTCAAATTGATGAGAGTGGGCGAATCTTTATTACTGGTAAGGGGAGAAAACAACGTTTTGTTTACTTGACTCCCCGGGCTAGGCAACATCTTAATGCTTATTTGGCTACTCGACATGATAATTGTCCTGCCTTGTTTATTCCTTACGCTGGTAGGAATGTGTTAAAACGAGGAAGGAGGATCTCTACTAACTATGTGCAGGAAAGGATTAAGCGATATAGAGAGAAGCTAAAGATAAATGTGCCTACCTCAGCACATTCCCTGAGGCATGGTTTTGCCACTTACTTGGCTGAGCGCGGGGCTAACCCTGCGGCTCTACAAATTCTCCTAGGACATGAATCTCTTAACACCACTACGCGATATGTTCATACCTCAGACAAATATGCGGAGGAGACACATCACAAGTTTCATCCCCTCGCTCAGCCAGAGGATGTTTAGTATTATGTCAAGCTAATCTGTCGACTAAAAGAAAAGATGATGAACAAATATCTTAAGCCCACATGGGAAATTGATTGTACAAGGAAGGTAGTTAGGGAAACAGCTCAAGAGCTAGTTAAAGGCCAAAACGATGTTAGTGAACAAGCTAAACAACTTTTCTACTTTGTGCGCGACAAAATTCGATATAACATGTACGTCCCTTTCTATTTCATAGTCCAGGGTCATGGAGAAGCGGTGCCAGCAAGCATATTGTTGGAGTGGCGTGAGGCTCAATGTGCTCAAAAGGCAGTTCTTCTTGCTGCCCTAGCTCGAGCTGTGGGAATTCCTACTAGATTGAGATTTGCTGACATTCGCAATCATCTCCTCCCTCAAAAGGCACTTGATGTACTAGGCACTGATCTACTGACATATCACGGCTATAATGAATTGTATATCAACGAGCAATGGATTAAGGTTACCCCTGCGTTTGACCTAACAATGTGCCGGAGAAATCGGATTATCCCTGTAGAGTTTGATGGAAGACATCATGCTACATTCCACTCACATAACCAGGATGGCAAGTTGCATATTGAATACATACTGGACCATGGATGTCGCGATCACCTACCGCTGCAAGAGATATTGAATGCATGGCAACACACCTATGGGCCTGCGTATGTAGCACAAGTTGGGACGCAACCAAAAAGTAAACTACCTCTCAAATGGGCCCGGTAGGGTTCGAACCTACGACCAACCGGTTATGAGCCGGCCGCTCTGCCACTGAGCTACGAGCCCATGGAGCGGGAGACGGGATTCGAACCCGCGACACCCTGCTTGGAAGGCAGGAACTCTACCGCTGAGTTACTCCCGCTTTTACTTGCCAGTTTAGCAAGCACATTACAACGGGTCAAACCTCTTAGCATCGCTAAGCAACAGTTCAGGTTTCCTTTTTGAGTTCTCTCTGGGTAATGTTGTTGTTGCTATGAAATTCTGTGATATAACCATCCATTATGTCTTCAAGCGGCAGATAGGAATTTATCTGCCGCTTGAAGTGGACACAAATAGATATGTCAGTTATTTCCCTGTAAATGTAGGCCTTCTCTTCTCTAAAAACGCTGATACACCTTCGGTAAGATCACTCGTGCTCCAACATAGAGATTGGCATTCAATCTCCAGAACCTTGGCATCATCTAAGGCCATATCCTGTCCGTAAGTGATAGCATGTTTGGCCATCTTTAACGCAAACGGTGGTTTTTTAGCCAGCATCTCAGCAAATTTTCTCACCTCAGCCATAAGCGTTGCTGCAGGAAACAGTTTGTTTACCAATCCTATTTCATAAGCACGCTGTGCTGTAACATTACGAGCGCTGTAAATTATCTCTTTAGCTATGCCTGTGCCAACTAAGCGAGGTAACCTTTGCGTTCCTCCTCCACCAGGAATCAGTCCGAGGCCAGTCTCAGGTTGTCCAAACACAGAGTTATCAGATGCAAATCTAATATCACAACTCATAGCTAACTCTTGGCCACCACCCAAGCAAAAACCCTGTATGGCAGCAATCGTTGGTTTTGGCATGACTTCCAAGCTTCTGAAGACACGATGGAACTGGTCCATGAGTAACATTACTTCGCGGGGGCTCTTGTCTTTAAACTCAGTGATATCGGCCCCAGCAACAAAAGACTTCCCGCCAGCACCAGTGATAATAACAACCCTGATGTTATCATCAATCTCACATTTGGCCCTAACATCATCAAGTTCGTCTAATGTCGCAGCATTAAGAGCATTGAGGGCCTTAGGACGATTGATAGTGACTGTAGCAACACTACCTTCCACATCGAACAATAGATTTTTGTACGCCATAACAAATCCCCCTTTTTATTAATTTGAGAAGAACAACTGCAGGCTCAATTATTCGACTCAGCCTTATTATAGCACAAGATGGCACAGAAAATTGAAAAGCAATGTTATTCACGTAACATTTCTGATAGTATATTTGTTTGACACTGGGAAGCTATAATGATAAGGTTTATCTTCTTTCCCGGAGGTGTTGAGATTTACGCAATTGTTGAAACAGGTGGTAAGCAATATAAGGTTACTCCAGAGCAAAAGGTGAGGGTTGATGGGCTAGATGTCTCTAGTGGCGAGACAATCGAGTTAGATCGCGTGCTGTTAATTGAAAGCGCTGGTAATACAATTATAGGAACTCCAACTATTGCAAGGGCTAAAGTTATCGCGACATCGCTGGGTGAGATTAAGGGCGATAAGCTCATAGTGTTTAAGTATAAATCTAAGGTTAGATATCGCAGAAAGTTAGGGCATCACCAGACTTATACAAGCCTGATGATAAATAAGATTGTTAAGCCGGAGTCTTAAATATGGCGCATAAAAAAGGTGGGGGTAGTACTAGGTGTGGACGCGATAGTCAGTCAAAGCGCCTGGGTGTTAAGAAGTATGGAGGGGAAAAAGTTCGTGCCGGGAATATTCTGGTTAGACAACGTGGTACACGTATTATGCCTGGGAATAACGTAGGTCTAGGCAGAGACTATACTATCTATTCCTTAGTAGATGGTGAGGTCAAATATGAATCTGCTACTCAGCATAAGAAAAAGGTTAGTGTAATTCAATGAAGTCAAAGATTCACCCTAAATACTATGATGATGCTCAGGTAACCTGCTTATGCGGTAATACCTTTGTTACTGGCTCAACTAAGCCCGAAATTAGAGTGGAGGTTTGTAGCAGGTGTCATCCTTTCTATACTGGAGAACACAGGATAGTGGACACCCTAGGCCGGGTTGAGCGCTTTAAGAAACGTTACCAGATGAAGAGCTAGCATCCCTAGTCCCAATGGCTAAACCTGATACATCCAGCTTGAGTCAGGTTCACTTTTAATTTAAGAGTAATCTTCCTTGGTTAGCTGTTGGAAGAAGCAAGTTCTGTGACCTGTATGACATACTGGACCTGTAGGTTCAGCTTGAACTAGTAATGTATCACTATCACAATCTTTAATGATGGACCTCAACCTAAGGAAATTCCCTGAAGTTTCCCCTTTATGCCAAAGCACTTGTCTACTGCGACTATAGAACCAAACATCCCCACTGCTGATCGTTAGATTGAGAGCCTCTTGATTCATATAGCCCAACATAAGCATTTCGCCATTCCTGGCATCTTGGATAACTGCAGGAATTAAGCCTCTGTCATCAAACTGTAGCACTTTCATTAACCTCCATTATTAGCGATAGCTTGACTGAGATTGATATCACCGGTGTAAAGAGCCCTGCCGATAATTGCCCCGTCTACTCCCATTCTCTTAAGCTTATTTAGATGTTCTATTGTTGAAATGCCTCCCGCGGCGATAATAGCAACACCGAGGCGCGAAACAAGCATTTGCACTGCATCGAAATTTGGTTCAGTTAATGTCCCATCTTTTCGGATATCGGTATAGATGAAGCGTTTAACTCCAAAGCCTAGCATTCTCTGAGCCTCTCTCATAATATTAATGTCTGTGTCAACTTGCCACCCGTGGATAGCAATTTTACCATGTCTTGCATCCAGTCCAACTACTATGGATTCACCAAACTGATGGCACAAGCTTTGCACTAAGTTCGGTTTCTCTATGGCAATCGTACCGAGAATCACCCGATTTATGCCTGCATGCAGTAATTGCTCCACGACACTTTGCTTTCTGATGCCACCTCCCACTTCAACCAGCAGTCCGCTTGTTTTTATAATCTGTTTAATGACACTGATATTTTTTGGTTTCCCTGTAGCTGCTCCATCCAGATCAATTATATGAAGCCATCTTGCTCCTGCTGAGCGCCATTTTAGTGCTACTGATACTGGATCTGTATCAAAAATAGTTTGTTGGCTATAATCTCCCTGGTATAACCTGACACACTTTCCGTCTTTGATATCAATAGCTGGTATAATTTCCACTATCTGTTGTCCTGACTAATTCTGAGAATATCATAGCATGGTTAGTTCTATGGCTTGTTTTTAACACAGATGTTTCTTTGTTGAGCAACAATGTTTTCTATTGTGGCTATAGGTATATTTAAGAAACATAAGACATGGCGGGCAATTTCAATACTAGCCTCCGTTTCAGGCCAAACTACTTCAGAAACATTCTTTCTTTGTAAAGACTCAAGCTCGGAGGTACTGTGAGCTCGAGCAATTATATCGAGGCTGGGGTTTATCCTCCGTGCATAGTCGAGTGCGAGTCTTATCGCAATAGGATCATGAATAGCAAGTACCAATACCTCCGCGTTATGTATTCCAGCCTCAGTCAACACCATAATATTGCCAGCGTCCCCGTAAACACAGGGGATGCCTTGCGCCCTGAGGTCAAAGATAATCTTGGGATCAAGTTCAACAACCACATACAAAATGTTTAACTCTCCTAATATGTGAGCTACGTTGTGGCCTACACGACCATGTCCGCAGACAATCACATGTTTGCTAAACTTCATGCCTTTCTTCTTAACCTGTTCTTGAAACTTCCCAGTGATTTGTATTTGCTCTCTCCTCTTAGTACATATCCTGGATAGCAAAGTGAACAGCATAGGTGTAAAAACTATAGTTATGACAGCACTGCCCAGTATCGTTGAGTATATGTCTCCTGTTATTACTCCAGCATCCAGGCACAGTTGGGCCAATACGAAGCTGAACTCACCAATCTGCACCAACCCGATCCCCACAAGGAATGGTGTCTTTCCCCTATACCCGAAAGCTCTAGTCAATCCTGCAGAAATAATGAATTTAACTACAATAATTGCTCCACTCAAGATCAACAATGTTACAATGTGACTTGCTAAAAAATGTAGATCTATTAGCATTCCCACTGAGACAAAGAAGAGTGCTGCGAATAAGTCGCGCAGGGGAACCATATCTCCCAGTGCCTGATGTGCAAAATCTGATTCGCTAACCATCAAACCGATCACAAAAGCACCTAATGCAGCAGATAACCCAAAATAATATGCGCCAAAGGCTCCTCCTAAACATAAGGCTGAGATGGAGAGGATAAATAACTCCCGAGATTGGTGTAGTGCTACCCTCCTGAGCAAACGAGGAATAAACCAAATGCCAGCAATGATAACTATGGCAATGAATATTCCTGCTTTAAGAAATGCTATGCCTATAATGGGTAATAGTCCTCCTTCCTCGATTCCCAGAGTCGGTAATATAAACATGGCAAAAGCAGCAACAACATCCTGTAACAACAAGATACCTATCATCACCTTCCCATGCACTGAGTTGGCTTCACCCTTGTCGATCAACATTCCAATAACTACCATAGTGCTACTAAAGGCAAGAAGACTACCAAAAACAACAGCTTGATTAATTGTTTGCTTCAGCAATAATATGCCAATAAATGTTCCCAGAATGGTAGTGACTGTTACCTGAGCGAGGCCACCAAAAATAGCAACTCCTCGGACTCTTTTCAATTCCTTAAAGGAAAACTCGATTCCCAGTGTGAAAAGGAGCAAAACCACTCCAATGGTAGCCAGAGTTTGAATACTGCCAGTATCTTGAATCAACCCTAGAAGGTATGGCCCAATAGCAATTCCTGCAATAAGATAACCTAGGATAGAGGGTTGCTTTAACAGCTTGGCAACTACACCTCCTATAAGTGCAGCTCCGAAGGCTATAGCTAGACTGAGTATCAGTCCGATTTCTTCCATTGGTTTATTATCCTTTTGAAATTTGTACCTAAACAAGATAGGGCTATATAGCTCTAGACATCATGATGTAATTCCCTTTTAGGGAGAGCTAGAATCTCAGTTAACGATCTAGCTTGCTTCACAGTATATGGCCCAATTCTTAAGCGGCGTACTTCTAGAACTGTGCTTCCAACCCTCAGACTTTGACCAATGTCATGAACAAGGCTTCGAACATAAAACCCTGAGGATACATCACAGGTCAGGGTAAAATAGGGAAATTGGAACTCATCCAGTGTTAACAAGTAAATGCTCACTCTATGGGGAGGAAGATCTGTGTGTACTCGCTGTCTGGCTAATTGATAAGCTCTCTGTCCCTTTATCTTCTTGCTTGAAAAAGAAGGAGGAGTTTGCCAAATGTCACCGTGGAATTCCACCAACACGTGTTCCATTGAGTCGCGGCTGATGATTTTGTCGTTTCGGTTTAAAATTGTTCCTTCGGAATCAAAGGTATTGGTCTCTATCCCTAAAATCCCCCTGACTTCATAAGTTTTATCCAATTTGACAAATGATGAGACCTCTTTCGTACGTTTACCGGTAAGTATAATGAGCAGTCCCGTAGCAAGCGGATCTAGTGTACCTGTATGGCCCGCCTTCACTTGAAATTGCCTGCTGATTCTTTTCACCACATGGAAGGATGTAATTCCTCTCGGTTTGTCTACATATATAATAGTATTCACAATTGAATGAAATCTAGCCTATGGGGATTTTACAATATTGACTATTTTCCCAGGAGAGAGTAGGTTAGTAGCTATATAATTCAACAATGGTAACACCATAATCACCGTCACCGTAATCAGCAAGGTGAAAGGATTTTACCAAAGAATGCTTGGACAGCACCTCATGTACTGCTCGACGTAATTTCCCCCCGCCCTTACCATGGATGATACGTACCGTAGGCAAATGTGTCATAAAGGCATCATCAATATATTTATCAAGCTTATATAAAGCATCCTCCACTGTGAGGTGTCGGATCATTAATTGCGCATCGACTGTTTTCATGGAAGTTCAACAAACTCCAAGTGCAAAATTTGTTTCGTGTTCTCAGTAATTTTCATTCTATCGTCGATTCTCCATCCTGCTACCCAAACAATTTGTTGAGGAGAACAAACTATAGGGATATGCTTTCTCCAGTGGGAGGGAATTTTAGCATCAACCATAAAATCTTGTAGCTTCTTGGATGTACTCATTCCTAATGGGTGAAATCTGTCACCTCGGTGGCGTTGGCGGACAAGCAGCTTTGTTCCTGTCCGATCCATATCAAGATTGGCTATATAAGCATTGTCACTCTTATGAGAAACATACTGCCGTGGTAATAATTTTGCCACTATTTTCCACCCCGAGAATGAAGTTTCCCCGGGAACCCGAAGGGAAATTGTGCCACTCCACGGGGGGAAAGTATATGCGGGAAATGAGAGTGGAGACTTCTTTGCTATAACAGCTATAGCGAGCTCAGTATACCCGTTCCAACAAACAACATTATGAGGCAAGAGAACGACTTTGTTTACTGGTTTGGTTTGCAAATTAATTACTTTCTCGATGTGAATTGACTCAATATCTTTTACATAATCTAAAACCTTACCTATTGCCAACCTGAGCAGTTGTTTTTGTAAAGCTAAAGGTAATATATGAAACCTTTCTTTGTTTAGATAAATGGCATCGCTATTTTGCCTTCCTACCTTGCTCCACAATATACATGCTTGATGTTCCAAGAATGAGGTTTCCTCTTCGGCAATTTTAGAAAGACGGATTAGTGATTGGTCTATTCTGGGGTTATATTCCCGGAGTAAAGGTAAAAGTTCAAGACGACAGCGATTGCGCAAGAAGGACACGGAGAAATTAGAAGAATCAATTCGGGGTTTCAGTTGCTGCTCATGACAATATGCCAAGGTTTGTTCTCTTGTCACATTAAGGAGAGGCCTTACTACCATTAAATGATTCTTTCTTATTTTGGGTAATGTTATCCTTGCTTCGTATACCATTGGCGCAGAAGGCTTGATCCCAACCAAACCAGAAACACCTGAGCCTCTTAATATATGCATCAAAATAGTCTCTACCTGATCATTCTTAGTATGCCCGATGGCCACCTTGTTGGCCCCCACCTCACCGGCTACCCTGGCAAGAAAATTATACCTCAGTTTTCGTGATGCTTCCTCAATGGAGCAACCTCTTGCCTTCTTATAAGCACTGACATTTGCTTCCTCCGTAGTGATGGGAATGCCGAATTGATTAGCCAGACTTGTGACATATAGAGCATCATTCTGAGATTCTTCGCCTCGCAGTAAGTGATTCAGATGGGCGATGTGAAGTCTTATGTCGAGTTTCTGCCGAAATTTGGCTAGGATATGAAGCAAACATATGGAATCAGCTCCGCCTGACACACCGATAACTACTATTTCGCCCGGTAAAATTAATTTATGTTGGTGAATAAACTTTATTATTTCAGATTGCGTATCATTCATTGAATTCACTTCATGTTGTTGTGTGAGGAAATACAAACACACTATTAAAAGTTAGTAGCCTGTTTCCCTGGTTTGCTACTTCAATAATGCTTATACTCCCAGGATCAAGCTTGAATTTCATAAGATGTTCCACAGATAAACCTAAGGATTTCAAGATGATAGCCATGATTACAAAGTAATGACTGACAATTACTGTAATTCCATTGACATTCTTGCTTATTTGGGTCTCTACAGCTTTCCATGCCCTTGTCTGCAATTCACTAAAGCTTTCACCTCCAGGCAGTGGTTCCATGTCCCCACGTTGCCACCAGTTCATTAGAAATTTACTGAACGTTGTGTGTAAGTTAGGAAGAAATAAACTTTCTAGCTCTCCAAAAGCAATTTCCTTAAGCCTATTATCTATATTGACAGACAAATTGTGATGTTGGGCTATCATTTGTGCTGTATTCAGTGCTCGTTTCAACGGACTAGATGTTATGGCGACAATATCTGTATCCCTCAAGTATAATGCTATGCTTTTAGCTTGTTTTATTCCAAGATTGTTTAACCCAATATCGCTATCGCAACCCTGTACCCTCTGCTTCTCATTCCAAAAAGTTTCACCATGCCTAACTAGAATAAGCTTCACAGTTCTGTTTTCTTTCATAACCAATAATTCCTCGAACTCATCAGGAGGCCGATAACCCAGTGCTGAGTGAAGCCTTTTGAGATTATAAACCTCTTCGATAAAATAAGGGAGCCTATTCATCAC
>JAGGVQ010000007.1 GCA_021157895.1 Dehalococcoidia bacterium
CTTGCGTGTGAAGCAAGCGCTCTAACCACTGAGCTAACCGCCCTGGAGCGTAGTTATTTTAGCGGCGAGGGATCTATTTGTAAAACCGCAGGTCCTGCTGAAGCCGTTGAGGAAGTATCTTTTGCTGTCAGTTATGATTTGTGTTCTTTGTCCTGTTGTGTGCCGGGAATTGGAAAGTCTGGTCTTTGCTTGAGAAAGATAGTGTTTGCTGACAAGGCACTTGTTGGGTCGTGAGGTTTTGGGTTTTAGCTTTGTGATTGGCTATAACAAGTCAAAGTGTGGTTTAATGTGTGTCGGAATTAATCTTGAAGGAGAAATAGATGGCTCAAGTGAATTTGAATGTTGCCAAGCGCGATGTTTTGGGGAAAAAGGTGAGATTTTTACGTCGCCAGGGGCAGACCCCGGTGCATATTTTCGGTCATGGGGTGAAGTCTATGGCGGCACAGTGTGATACTGAGCAGCTTCAGCACATATTGGCTGAGCGTGGGCGGACGAAGGTTCTTGCGCTTAATGTGGAGGGGGAAAAACGATCGAGGCATGTTTTAGTAGGTGAAGTCCAGAAGGATTTCCTGAGAGGCATATTGCTTCATGTGGATTTTCACCAGGTCAGGAAGACAGAGATGGTGAAGGTGGAGGTCCCGATAGTTCTGGTTGGGGAAGCTCCAGCGTTGAAGTTTCAGGAAAATACCCTGATGCATGCGATTAGGTCTCTGGAGGTTGAATGTCTTCCCGACGATATTCCTGGAGAGGTTGAGCTGGATATTAGCTCTCTCACGGATAGAGGACAGATGATTAGAGTCAAGGAGATTAAGCTGGGAAAGAATATTACTGTTCTTGATGATCCTGAGCAGGTTATAATTGAAGTTGAATCTCCTGCCGTAGAGAAAGAGGTGGAAGAAGTGATAGAGGAGGCGGAGGTGAAGGTGGTGGGAGAGGCGCCTGAAGTGACTGAGGAAGAAGCCTAGAGATAACGCCAGATTTATCCTGGTTACTGCTAGGGGTCAGGTCATTTACCATGTTGTATGTTTCTTGTTGAGTCAGTCCCTGCGTGGGATGTATTTTTTTAGGAATACAGGTCTACCTCTTTGATTTGTTTCTGCTTGCCGTTGTATTCTACGCGGTATACTTGCAGATCGTCAGCGAAGTCTCGCACCCAACCATCGAGAGGGAAATCCGCGGTTTCTTTTACTGATAGTATGTACTGGACATCATAGTTGGCAGCAAACTCCTTTACCAGGGAGACGAAGTGCTGCAGGTGGTTCTTGTCCAGGTTGTTGGCGGCTTCATCAATGATGACGGGCAACTGAAAGTATGTCGCCAGGGCAGTGAGTGTAGCCAGGCTGAAGAAGGACCTCTCGGCGCCGCAGGGATGGGTGATTTCCCTGTCTTTGTAGGTGGTCTTGCTGAGTCGCAGGCTCCCCTCACCGATCTCTATCCTGGAGTTGATCAGGCCTTCGGCAGCCAGTTTATCGTTGATCTCCATGATGATTTCCTGCATTCCCTGTACCAGCTCTTGTTCCTCGAAGGCGTTGTCCAGGATGGCATCGAGGGTTTTGTCCATGCCGTCTGCCACGGCAGGCACATGTGTTAGATCGACGTGCTCGGCATCATTCCGTTCCCACCTGCCCCTTTCCTGCCGTGTCAATTCCATCCATATATTTCTGTAGAGTGGTATGGCTTTTTCCATGTCTGTGAGCTGCTGCAACAGGAGATTAACTTCGTGAGTAGTGAACCTGCTTGCTTGTATGTTCAGGGGTCTTACCCTGTCGTTGATCTCCTTCAGGAAAACTGCATTCTTGCGAGATGCAATTTGTGCTATGTCAGACAGGAATGGCTTCACATCCTCCTCGGATTCGAGTTTGAGTATCTCGATATGCTCGTGGGTCAACAGTGTCAGCTTGGAGGACAGGGTATTGGTGAAATTAGATATTTTTTCTTGCTCTTCCCTCTCCCTATTCATCAGGAAAGCCTGGTATCTGCTGAGCTTGCTCAGCCTCTCGATGAATTCACCGGAAAAGAAATTTTCTGCCCTGTTTTTGTCGTCCGCCATGCGCGCGATATTAGCTATTTTTTTACTCAGTGCCTGGACGTACTGTCTTTTGTCCTCTTCAGGTGCGTCGGGAATAGGTTCTGCGCTTAACCTGGTGAAAGCAGGGTCTTTGTCCATCATCTGTAGCGGAATGAGTGCGTGTACGGAGTTATCAATTTTGACCAGGTCAACCCTTATCCTGGGAGCGTCCGTAGTGCTAATTTTTCTGGTTAATAGCTGTAATACTTTCTCCTTATCGCCCTTGATCCTGGCGGGGTTTTCATTAAAGTCAATCTTCTCCAGTTGTGCCAGGGCCATGGCGTTGGCATAGCGAGCCTGAGCCTCCTTGATTTCGCGGTACATGTTCTTTACATAATTATCAAGTTTGGTATCATGAAAGCTTTCTGGTTCTGGTGGCATGGGGTTGCCTCTCCTTACCTGTCTCAGTACCGACTCGAGCGTGGCCAGGTGTTTCCTGTCTGCTCGTATCTCCTTTATTTGCTCAAAGTGCTGCTTGATCTTTTCCCCTTTCTGGAGCGAGGCCTCTATGTCTTCTCCTACCGCAGCTTGCCGTTTCATGCTCTCCAGCCATGTTTTTAGCTCACCTCTCTCCAGGCTATCGATGTGTCTCTTTAGTCTTTCGGCGACGTCGTTTATCCTGTCACATGTCTTGCCCGGTTCATATGAGGCGAAGTTGCCCACGTCGATGGATAGTTCTTCTAACTTTGATTTCAGGTCACCGACGAAGGACTCATAGTCCTTTTCTATGGTGGAGACCCTTGTTTGGGCTTCCTCCCGTAACCGTTCGGTGCGCTCTTTGAAATCCTTGGCCAGCACCTTGGCGTTTCCTGTCTCCTTGAATAACTCCCGGATGACGGCATCAATATTTTTCTCATTCAGGTGTTTGAACCCCATGGCGCTATCGGGGGCGAACAGGGCATCGAGCAATCCTGCCTTTAGCTCCCTGGAGATGGTACTGTTGAAATCAATTTCCCTGGGGCCGGTAGCTTCTGTTTGCAGCAGCTTGTTGGCATCCTTGTGCTGGTCTACTTCACGGCGGATTTCGAAGTGTTTTCCCTCGTGCTCAAACTCAACGGATATTTTGCCAACCCCTTCGGCTGGAGCTATCTCTCTTGTTGTGACCAGCTTGAGTTCATCATATCCCGGATTTTTTCTTGGCCTGATAACCTTGCTGAGGAAAGCGTATCTCAGAGCGTGGATGATGTTGGATTTTCCTGCTTTGTTCTCACCGTAAATCACCACGGTTTTGCCCTCGGGAAAGGCCATGGAACCTTCCATCTCCATGGCATGTTCGAAACTTACTCTGGTTAATTTCATCCTGCTTTATCTCTTCTTCCACAGTGGTTCGACTTTCTGGAGAAAGCCAGGAAGATTTTCTTGTGATACTCCATAGTCAGTGGCGGATAATTCCAGGAGTCTCTGGAAGAGGTACCTGCTGAGGTTACTGTCCGGTCTCTTAGATAGATTGCTGGCAGTGAAGATTTCATCAAATACTTTTTGTGCCACTTCTCTATCTGGCCAGGGCATGGAGGACAACACCTTGGCTTGCAGATCAGACAGGCTGATGATCTTATCCATTCCCTTCAGTTCTGCTGGCTTCCTGGTATCTTTCTTCGCCCTGACATCTATATCCATGGTGTTTATTTCGAGATATTTATTAGCTTCCCTTGCCACAGTATCTTTGAAGCTCACTCCTTCAGCTGAAATCCAGACCCAGATGTTGTTTCTGTCCTCCCGTTCCATGAGCCTGGAGTAGATCTCGTCGACGCCACTGATGACATCAGCAGGGGTATCGCCTTTGATCTCCATCCGCACTATGCTTTGTATCGGCGTGTATCTACGGAAGGAGAGTTCACCATTCAGCATCACGTAGCCGAAAGGGGAATTTCTGACCTCGGGCTGTAAATCGCCGGGCCACTGGTATTTTACGGTGAAGTTGTTTTTCAACTGGCGTGATGGGATTAACGCAGGCAGGCTATAGAGGTTGTCTATGTCCAATGGGCCGTGAGCATAATGGTGCATGTGCCCGTTGAGTACCATGACGAATCTTTGCCCCAGCTTCTGGAATATCTCCTGCTCCAATCCTGGTATGCCCCGGGGTATAGTCTCGTGCATGATGAGGATTTCTCCCTCTCCGGGGAGTTCCTCGTCAGGGATTCGATAATTACCCTGGCGGTAGCGGGTTTCCAGGAAATATACCTGGCGACCGCAGATTTCCCGTGCTTCATCTCGCACAAACTGGAATCCATCCCCGAGGAAGTCCTGGAGTTCCTTTAGCACCGAGGCAGAGTCATGATTTCCTCTCAATGCGTATATTCCGTATTTGGTGGATGACATCAGTCGTTTTATCTCGCTGCGGATCTCAGGCCAGTACTTGGCGGCCTCTGAATCTGCTATCAGTTCTCCGCCCTTTTCCCGCTCGTCAAACATGTCGCCGGCAAGGATGATTGCCTGGGGCTCCTCTGCTATGATTTGGCTGATAACCCTGTTGAAGTTTTGCAGCGATAGCTCACCGCGCGGTGAGCGCGTGTTTTCATCCTTGTAGCGTTCAGCCTGTATTAGAAGGTGGGCGTCGCTGAGAATGGCTATCTTGCACATGGACTGTTTTATGCACCTGTTTACTATTGGTTCAGTATATCATACGGCAATCGGGGATTACGTTGGATTGTGGTCGGCAGTTTTTCCAGCAGCACAAAAACTTGGCATAGCAGTAAAGACAGGCATGCTGGCAGCCTACATACTGGTTTATAGCGTATTTTATGCCAGGTATTTTTGTAGGCGTGAATATCTGTTTTGCCGTGATGTTGTAAATGTTGGGTGTTTGTTGCTGCAATGTCTTGGTAAGTTCAGCGCAATTGCTTATGTAAGGCAGGTGTCATGTTTTAGGTTGTTGCTGTGCCTGTATGGAGATGATCTCGCTGCCTGCCTCAAATAGCTGCGACTTGATTTCGTGTACTAGCCCCCAGGACTGAGCCTCCTCGGGGTTCAGGGTTGTTCTTTCCAGCATTGCTGTTGTTACCTCGTCTACAGTCTTTCCTGTGTTTACTGCGATTACCTTGGCGATATTCTCAATGTCAATCCTGAGTCCCTTTAACCTTTCTTCCAGTTGTTTTTCCTCCAGGCTTTGATTTGTGGGGAACTGCGCATTGACGCCGTGGAGCAAGAATCTCGCCTGGGGCACAGATAGCCTTTTGGAGCCGGCACAATACAGGACAATTCCGATGGAGTCTACGCTGCCAAAATTATGTGTGGTGATGTTTGCTGGCAATCCCCTGAGGTAGTTGTATGTGCTTAAGCCGTGAATTACAGATCCACCAGGGGAGGATATGAGTATGGTGAAATCCCTCACCCCCTGTTTCATTTTCTGGTCGATAGCATTCATCAGGGCGTTAGCAGTGGCGTCTATGACGGGAGCAAAGAACTTAATTACTACTGGTTTCATATTTTACTTTATCCTATCACATGTGGTGAAGTTCGGTAACAGGTTGAGCCATAGCGAAGCAGCCTGCCGTTTCCCTGCTCATGCAAAACAAATTGTAGTGCAGGGACAGGGCTAGAACTAAATGTTTTCCCCGAGCTCTTCTAGTTGCTGGTAGGAAAAGACAGGACCATCCAGACAGACGTATTTTTCACCAATGTTACAGTGGCCACATTTCCCCAAGCCGCATTCCATCCTTCTTTCCATAGTGGTGATAATTCTGTCTTTCTTAAACCCCAACTTCAGTAAGTCCAGGATTATAAAATGTATCATTATAGGAGGGCCACAGACAAAGGCTGTCGTATTTTCAATGTTCATATTGATTTTGGGCAAGAGCGATCCTACTACCCCTATATTGTTTTGCCAGCCATTATCAGGGGCAGTGTCAACTGTAAGTAGAACTTCACTGTTTTTGAGCTCTGCCCATCTGCTAATATCGTCCCGGAAGCAGAGCAGGGCAGGATATCTGGCACCATAGAGTATGCTTATTTTGCCAAATTTGTTTCTCTCGGAGAACATCTGGTTGATCAGGGAGCGAAGGGGGGCGAGCCCAATCCCTCCAGCTACAAAGAGGATATCGTTACTTTTCACTTCATCAAATGGAAACCCATTCCCGTAAGGGCCCCTGAACCCGATGATGTCTCCTTCCCGTTTAAGGTGCAGGGCCTGGGTAACCTTGCCTACTCCAGCTACGCTTAATTCAAAGTAGCCTTTATTTACAGGAGAGGAAGTAATAGAGATAGGAGCCTCTCCTGCTCCAAACACTGTTACCTCGCCGAACTGTCCCGGGCGATAATTAAAGGATTCTCTTTCCACTGGGTCTTTAAATGTTAGAGTGAAGGTCTTTACGCCTTCAGCTTCGTTTCTGATCTTTTCTATAGTTACTAGATGAGGAGCATAGATGTTCTCTGTCATTTCTGCCTCCCTAAGATTCCCAAGATATGAGTAATATTAATCTCACTGGGACAAACTTCTGTGCATCTTCCACAGCCTGTGCATCCTATTGCCCCATTATGTCTGGCTGGGACGTAGGAAAACTTGTCGTATATTCTCTGGCGCAATCTCTCTGCCTGAGTCTTTCGGGTGTTTTCAGCTGCCATCTGGGTATATCCGCCGAGCTGGCAGCTATCCCAGTATCTTACTCTCGTAGAATTTTGCTCGTGTTCATCGGCTATATCCTCAATATTGAAGCAGTAACATGTGGGGCAGATGAAATTACAACCCCCGCAAAGGATGCAGTTTTTTGACTCTTCAGCCCAAAGGGGATCGTCCCATGCTTTAGTCAATGCTGCTTTCACCCTGTCCTGATCCACAGAGTACAGGAAGGCCTGCTTACACTGTTTTTCTATTTCATTGGATTTATTTTTCTCCTCATCTGAGGCAGTGGCAAAGAGGTTGGCTCTTCTTTCTATCAATTCCTCACCCGCCTTGCTACCAATTTCCACCAGAAATTGGTTACCTAGATTGGTAAAGAGGAGGTCAAAAGCATTTGAATTAGTGGCGAAAGGGCCTGTTCCCATGGAGCTACAGAAGCCTGCCTCGCAGGGCTCATTGCAATTCAGCCCCATAAGGATAGTATTTTCTCGCCGCGCGTGATAATAGCTATCAACATAGCGGGATAAAAAGACACTATCTAGTGTTTTGATCCCGTAGAGGTCACAAGGCCTGATTCCCCAGATGACTCGCTTGTCTTTGTTTATGTGAGCTTTGATTGTTGCCTTTCCCTCCTTGGTGGCAAAGGTGAACATCTCCTCCTGTTGTGGGAAAAAGTATTCTTTGGGAGGGACTAAAGGTCTGCCGGCGAAATCAATCTCTGGCCTGGCATGAGCCATGCTGCTAAATGATAAGTTTCCATTGTTGTAGCTGGGCACGGTAACCTCAAAGTCGGGCATTAACTTCTCCAGGAATTCAACAAGTTTTGTTTTATCCAGTATCTTCATTTCGCTCATGGTTTCTACCCTCTCTCCAGCTTAACGGCACATACTTTGTATTCGGGGATTTCGGCTACCGGGTCCAGGTTAGCTGCTGTGAGCTTGTTGGCTGCTGCCTCAGCAAAGTGGAAGGGGATGAACACTAATCCCTCCTGGATTGTATCAACAACTTTGGCTTGTAGAGAAATGTCTCCCCTTCTTGAGGAAACTTTTACTGTCGCTTTATTTCGTATTCCTACCTTCGCAGCGTCTTGAGGATTAATCTCTACAAATCCTTCAGGGATTTCTCTATTCAGTGCCCAGTCTTTCCGTGTCATTGTCCCTGTGTGCCAGTGGAAGCCAACCCGCCCGGTGGTAAGAGTAAAAGGATAGTTGGCATCTGGTAATTCGACTGGTGGACGATAGGGTATAGCAAAGAGCTTGCCCTGTCCTCCGGCGCGGCTAAATTTCTCCTTGTGAAGATAAGGTGTGCCTGGATGGTCTGGTGAGGGGCAAGGCCAGCTTAGCCCTCCGCCTTCCAGGCGATTATAGCTAATGCCCGCGTAGCTTGGGGTTAGCTTCGCTATTTCATCCATCACTTCGCTAGGAGAGGGATAAGCCATTTTATAGCCAAGATGGGAAGATAGCTCAGTTATTATTTTCCAATCGGGTCTACTTTCACCTATGGGGTCAATAGCCTTCCTCACTCGCTGCACCTTCCTCTCGGTAGAGGTAAAAGTGCCGTCCTTTTCGGCGAAGGAAACCCCGGGAAGAACTATGTGGGCTAGCTTGGCGGTCTCAGTTAGGAAGATGTCCTGTACAACCAGAAAATCCAGCTTCTTCAGGGCTTTCTCAGTATGGTTTATGTCAGGGTCAGATATCATAGGATTCTCTCCCATGATGTAGAGTGCCTTGATACTACCATCTATAAATTTATTCATTGCCCCGGTCACAGTAGCCCCCGGTTTTGAGGGCAATTTCACCCCCCACGCTTTCTCGAACTTCTGCCGTAATTCATCGTTGGCTACTGCTTGATAGCCAGGGAAGACATTGGGCAGGGCTCCCATATCACAAGCACCCTGAACATTATTCTGTCCTCGCAATGGATTCACCCCGGTAGATTCTTTGCCTACATTACCTGTTACCATGGCAAGGTTGGCACATGACATGACATTATCAACCCCGGTGGTGTGTTGGGTAATTCCCATAGCGTATATAATGCTACTGCTTTTACCTGTAGCGTAAATGCGGGCTGCCTCTATGATTTGTTCTGCAGGCACTCCAGTAATTCGAGATGTTTTCTGTGGGGTGAATTTGGCTACTTCCTCTCTGAGTGCCCCGAAACCTTCGGTGCGACCACTGATGAATTTTTTATCTATCAAGCCCTCGGTGATAATTACATTAAGCATACCGTTGATGAGAGCCACATCCGTTCCTACTTTGTGACTGAGGTGGATAGTGGCTATCTTGGTTAGCTGAATTTGCCGTGGGTCGGCGATAATTAACTTGGCTCCCCCTTTTACTGCCTTTATTATCTGATTGGCGACCAGTGGGTGCTGCTCACTGGTATTTGAGCCAATCACAAAAATTACATCAGCATTACCAATCTCGGGAATAGAATTGGTCATAGCCCCACTGCCAAAAGTCTGGGCGAGGCCGATGACTGTAGATGAGTGACATAAGCGGGCACATTGGTCAATATTATTGGTTCCGATAGCAGCTCGAGCGAGCTTTTGCAACAGGTAGTTCTCCTCGTTGGTACATTTCGACGAGGAGAAGACAGCGATAGAATCACTTCCATGCTGCTCTTTTATTTGCTGGAGTTTATTTGCAATCAGCTTGTAGCTTTCATCCCAGGATGCTTCTCTAAATTTATCCCCTTGCCTGATTAAGGGTGTTTTTAGTCTTTCCGGGCTATGGATATAGTCGTGTCCCCTCCATCCCTTAATGCACAGTTTACCCTGGCTCACCGGGTGTGAAGGGCAAGGATAAACAGCAACAACTCTATTATTCTCAACCCCTAAGTAGAAATTGCAGCCGCACCCACAAAATTCGCAGGTAGTCAGTACCTTCTTCAATATTGGCCTCCTTCACTCCTATACCCCGAAGATTGGATTCCTTGCGCTTGTGATTATCCTTCGCTGCCCCTAAAAGCAGCAAGCAAGATTGACAGCATGCCAAGGAGACTCAGCACTATCACCAGATAGTTATTCCAGCATGCACAGCATGCTCCAGCGAATACTAGCAGCATGCCGCCCAGAAAGCTTTTCTCTCCTATACTCATGTCATCTCTCCTTAATATCAGGTATCTTGCTGATACTCATACCCGAAATTGCTGGATTTCCCCGCAGCAACATCTTTCGCATTATCATTCCCACGACCTGTATTTTATCACCGACCATTACATCTGATGGGAATGAGGTAAATATGATCACGGGGATGGTTCCTGTATTATCCCTTATGCTTAGTAGTGGGCGATTCATCCATCTGAATGAGATCTTTTCTACAGTGCCTATTACCTTGACTGGCTCGCCTATTCTACTCATATTGATGTTCTGTATTTTTTCAAGCTTTAATCTAGCGGCATGGGCCTCGTCTATTTCAGAGGATACTTGCTGGTTTAAGCTGGAGAAAATCATTGGTATAACTAGAAGCGCCAGAAGCATAGGAATAGCCAGTGTCAAGAGGTGGTAATCCCTGGTATTTACAATAGCGATAATTGTTGCTACCACCCCGAGCCCAAAGGCTATCATGGCTGGCAGCGATATTCTTGGTAGTCTTATTATCTTAATTGCTCGATTCCTTGGGTAGTTCCTTTCTGAAGGCGTAGAAGTAAAAGACAGCTATAAAAAGAAAACCACCGATTATATTACCTATGGTAGTTGGCAGTTCATTCCAGTACCACATGTCAACCATGGTGATTCCCCCATAATGTGATAACAGTCCGCCTACCTTATCGATAACGTCAGGGTATTTGTTTACCAGCATCATTCCTGTTGGTATGAAGTACATGTTGGCTACACAGTGCTCAAATCCTGATGAAACGAAGGCCATGATAGGGAACCATACCCCAAAGAATTTTCCGACGACATTGTCCGCGGTAAGAGCCAGTAAGATCGCAATATTGACCAGGAAGTTACAGCCTATCGCTTTCCAGAAGCAGGACCACAGGCCCCATCCCCCGGCCATCTTATAAGTTAGTGTTTTGGCGGCGGCGATGCCGACAGCATGCTCACCAAAGGCATTAACGGCCATCCCCGTTTCAGTTGCGCTGACAAAGGGTCCAGATGCCATCAGATAGGCGTAGAAAACTGAACCAACGATGTTGCCAATATATACCCATAACCAGACTCTTAGTACTTTTGACCAAGGGGTTTTTTTCATCATGGCTGCCATGGGCACTAGCATACAATCTCCGGTAAACAGCTCAGCCCCGGTTAGTACTATAGCGATCAATCCTACGGGGAAAACTGCTCCGGCGATCAGCTGGGAAATGCCAGGCCCCATGATGCTGGCTACACCCGTACTGCAAACAGTGGCTAAGGCTCCCCCAATAGCGATATATGCTCCTGCGAGGAAACCTCGCAGGAGCAATTGAAATACTGGAAGATTTGATTTGTAGACCCCTGCATTTCCTGCCATGAGGGTCATTTTTGCTGGTGGATTAAAGGCCATGAGTTAAAATTCTCCTTTCTGGTGATTTAGATCGGCAGGCCCACTGAACAGCGATGGCATCAAGAGTAAAGAAGGTCGATGATTGTCTCTGTCTATCGGATGTACATTGACGACATAGCCTCAATCTTTTTGTTGCCTGAGATTTTATCACAGGGTAGATTGCTATTAAAGAGGTACCTTTTCTTAAAGAGCTGGTTTTTGTTTTTTGTGCCCTGCGAATTTACGTTTACTTAGCATCTCCTTTCCTGTTTTCTGGTGTGACTAGTTATTCGGTTTAACATCGTGGTTGGGGAATTTAGCTATGTTATACTGGTGAGGGAGTTAATTATGACAACCACGAGTGATGTAAATCGCCGAGCAGCAGAGTTACGAGAGCTCATTAATCATCATAGTTATCTTTACTATGTCCTGGACAATCCCGAGGTCAGCGATGCTGAATATGATGCATTGATGCAGGAGCTTAAGGATCTTGAGACTGAACATCCTGAGCTGGTCACTCCGGATTCTCCCACACAGCGCATCGGGGCCGCTCCCGTAACAGCTTTTGGGGTTGTGGAACACCCCCAGCCTTTATTGAGTTTGTCTAATGCCTTTTCCTACGAAGAGCTGTGTGCGTGGTATCACAGGGTCTCCGAATTTCTGGCAGGTCAACAATTTGACCTTGTGTGCGAGCCTAAAATTGATGGACTAGCGGTAGCTTTGACCTATGTTGATCGTGTGCTAGTAACCGGAGCTACCAGGGGAGATGGCTATCGAGGGGAGAACATCACTCAGAATGTAAGGACTATTGGAAGCATTCCTCTCTCTGTTCCCCGGGAAGCTCCAGGTAAATTTGAGGTCAGGGGTGAAGTTTATTTACCCAAGTCTGGATTTAAGCGGCTCAACGAGGAGAGGGTCCGGAAGGGGCTACATCCCTTTGCCAATCCGCGGAATGCTGCTGCTGGCTCGCTGCGCCAATTGGATTCTCGTGTTACTGCTGAGCGTCCTCTGGATATATTCGTTTATGGTCTGGGGTGGGCAGAAGATGGAACAGTTCCTGGCACTCACTGGGAAATTATGCACTGGCTGAAATCTCTCGGGTTCAAGATAAACCCTGGCATCGCTCGGTATCAGGATCTTGATGGGGTGGAGGAATATTATTGCAATTGGCGCGATAATCGTGAAAGCTGGCCGTATGAGGTGGATGGGGTGGTAGTCAAGGTAGATTCTATAGCTTTCCAGCAAGAACTGGGAGCTGCGGCTCGTGAGCCACGGTGGGCTATCGCCTGTAAGTTTCCCGCAGTGCAGGGGACAACTCGTCTTGTTGATATTGGCGTAAATGTGGGGAGAACAGGTCGGCTCAATCCCTATGCCATTCTCGAGCCAGTTCGAATTGGTGGAGTGACTATCAGTCATGCTGCGCTGCACAATGAAGAGGACATTCACCGTAAGGATATCAGGATTGGGGATACTGTCGTCGTGCAGCGGGCTGGTGAGGTTATACCAGAGATAGTTGGACCTGTAGCAAGCAAGAGAACTGGCGAGGAGAAAGTTTTCTTTATGCCCCAGCAGTGTCCTGTTTGTGGTGCTGAGATTATAAAGCCGGAAGGGATGGCGATGCACATGTGTTCTAATGCTGCCTGTCCTTCCCAGGCACTGGAGAAAATCAGGCATTTTGTTAGTCGTGGGGCTATGGATATTGATGGTGTGGGGGATAAGCTGTGCCAGGCCCTATTTAACCAGGGCATCGTTGCTGATGCTGGAGATTTATATTATCTCAACAGGGAGAAATTACTGGAGATGGACAGGATGGCAGACAAAAGCGTCTCTCACATATTGGATTCCATCGAGAAGAGTAAAGATAGGCCTTTGTCCCGGCTTATCTTCGGCCTGGGGATTATCCATGTTGGTGAGGAATATGCTGAATTACTGGCGGGGAAATTTACCAGCATTGATGCTTTGGCCAATGCCAGCCAGGAGGAACTTATGACTCTTCCTTCCACCGGCCCCAAAATAGCGCAGAGCATCATTGCCTTCTTTCGACAGGAAGGGAACCGGAGCATTATCCAGAAGCTGCGGGATGCTGGGGTCAAGATGGAAGAAAAGAAAGATACAGCAGAATTTGAGAGGATGACTTTGGCTGGCAAGGAGTTTGTGCTGACAGGGAAGCTGGATTCTCTAAGCCGATATGAGGCGGAGGCCAGGATAAGGGAGAGGGGAGGTAAAGCTAGCTCGAGTGTTACGAAAAAGACGTCTTATGTAGTAGTTGGAGCTGACCCTGGCTCTAAACTGGCTAGGGCTCGGCAGCTTGGGGTGGAGGTGGTAAACGAGGAGCAGTTTCTCAATTTGCTAGGGCAGGAAGGTATAAAACCTTAAGTTATGTTAAAAGGCTCTTTTTACATTCTATTGTAAGGGAAGTTCCTCTTGGATTTCTGCGATGGTGGTCTGGAACAAGTTGGTGTAATAGCTTGGTAATTCTGGGATGTTGAAGAATCTGGCATCCTCCACTTCATCATTTGGGATTAGCTTGTCGTCGGTTACTTTTACGAGATATTGAACAATTAACATGTCTCCATAGATTTCCTTGTCCTCTCGCCGTGCTATGCCGATCAGCTTTACTATTTCTCCCGAGGTTCCCGTTTCTTCCTTTAGCTCTCTCAGGCAAGCTTGCTCTGAAGTCTCTCCGCTCTCGATGAAACCTGAAGGGGAGGCCCATATTCCTTTTTTGGGAGGGATGCCTCTCTTGATTAACAGTAGCTGTTTGCCTTTTACTGCGACTGCTAGAGCTACCGGCAGAGGATTCTTATAATCGACGAAGTCGCAGTTGGAGCAGCATTTTCTTGTCTTACCATCGATGAATCCTGCATGTAGAGGAGCTCCACAGATAGGGCAATAGTTATATTCTTTCATCCTTGGAAGGGGCAAAGTCTATACTATAGTTTAGTTTATAATATAACATAAAGTGGGGAGACGTTCATGAAGTTAATTGTTGGTTTGGGAAATCGGGGGAGGATATATGCGCATAATCGTCATAATATTGGGTTTCACTGCCTGAACTATTTCGCTAGGGTTCATGATATCCATTTTGACCGGCAGCAGTGTCGGGCCAGGGTAGGATTTGATAAAACTGGTGAATTGTTGTTGGTCAAGCCCAGCACTTTTATCAACCTCAGTGGTGAATCCGTTGCTTCCCTGGCACACAGGTATCATGTTGCTGTCGAGGATATCCTGGTAATTTGTGACGACCTGGATTTACCCCTGGGTAAAGTTCGCTTGCGCCAAAATGGTGGGTCTGGAGGCCATAAGGGGATGAGATCTATTATATCTGAACTGGGTAGTGATGAGTTCCCTCGCATCAGGGTAGGTATTGGCCGACCGGCTGATTTCACGGGTGTGTCCACCACTGACACCGACATGATAGTTGATTATGTGCTTGGTGATATTACTTCACAGGAAGAGGAAATACTCAAGCCGGCGATTCTTAAGGTATCTGAAGCTATCGATTGTTTTCTCCAGCAGGGGATGGAGATAGCTATGAGCAGGTTTAACTAGAAACGAGGATTTGGCAGGCACAGGTAGTGTATACTTTGTACTATGGTTGTTGCTGTTATCGGGAATGCTGCTTGCTCCGTTGAGGAAGCTAAACTAGCCCAGGAGATCGGAGAGCAGTTAGCCAGCCGCGGGGCTACTGTGGTATGTGGTGGATTAGGGGGAGTCATGGAGGCAGTGTGCCGTGGTGCCAAATTGAAGGGGGGCTTGACCGTGGGAATCTTGCCTGGCAATGATCCTGAGATGGCTAACCCCTGGGTTGATGTTGCCATTGCCACGGGGGTGGGGCAGGGACGCAATGCCATGGTTGTGCAGTCAGCTCAGGCAGTAATTGCCATTGGGGGACGGTATGGAACACTCAGCGAGATTGGACATGCCTTGAAGAGAGGTATTCCAGTTGTTGGTCTGAATACCTGGGTGTTATCTCGTGGGGGCAAGGAAGATGATACGATTATCCGCGCTCGGAATGTTGCTGACGCGGTGGATAAAGCCCTTTCTTTAGCTCAGAATAAGGAGGATCAGAGGTGAAATGTCTATAGAGATGGCGAGCATTGAGAACATCATAGCGAGAGAGATTCTTGATTCACGGGGCAATCCTACCATTGAAGTCAAGGTGACTCTGGTTGATGGTACTGTTGGGGTGGCTTCTGTCCCGTCGGGAGCCAGCACGGGCAAGCATGAGGCGGTAGAGCTTCGTGATGGAGATGCCAGCAGGTTTGGGGGTCTTGGTGTGTTAACCGCTGTGAGACATGTGGAGAATGATATTGCCCCTAAATTAGTGGGCATGTCAGCTCTAGATCAAACTAATGTTGACTCTATGTTGATTGACCTTGATGGAACACCCAATAAGGCTTCCCTGGGGGCGAATGCCATACTGGGCGTTTCCCTGGCAGTGGCTCGGGCAGGAGCCAACTTTTTAGATGTCCCGCTTTACAGATACCTGGGAGGGGCAGCGGCTTCCTTGCTCCCTGTGCCGATGTTAAATATCCTCAATGGTGGTAAGCATGCTTTAGGCTCTACCGATTTTCAGGAGTTTATGATAGTGCCTGTGGGTGCCAGCAGCTTTGCTCATGCGCTTCGTATGAGTAGTGAGATATACCACCGGTTACACGAGGTATTAGAGCAGAAGGGGTTGAGCACTAATGTTGGTGATGAGGGGGGGTTTGCTCCGCAGCTTTCCAGCAATATGGATGCCGTGGAACTGATTCTGGATGCGATAGGGCTAGCGAAGTATAAAGCAGGCCAGGATATATTTATTGCTCTTGATCCTGCTGCCAACAGTTTTTATCACGGAAACAAGTATGTTTTGTCCTGTGAAGGGGTAACCCTGACCTCTAATGAGATGGTTGATTATTATGTGAAGTTGGTATCAGATTATCCCGTCATTAGTCTCGAAGATGGTTTGGCGGAGGATGATTGGCAGGGCTGGTTGTCGCTCACAGCAAGGTTAGGCAAGGAGATTCAGATTGTTGGTGATGACCTCTATGTTACTAGTATAGAGAGGCTCGAGAGAGGGATTGCCGGGAAGGCCTCTAATTCCATACTGGTGAAACCGAATCAGATAGGTACATTGAGAGAGACTCTACGGGTAATTGAAAGGGCACAGAAGGCAAGGTGGACCACCATCATCAGTCATCGTTCTGGAGAGACTGTGGACACCACGATCGCTGACCTATCTGTGGCTACCAATGCGGGATTTCTTAAGTCTGGTGCTCCATGTCGAGGTGAGAGGTTGGCTAAATATAATCGTCTCATTGATATTGAAGCAGACTTGGCTGGGAGTGCCAGGTATGCCGGGAGGGAGGCCTTGTATAATTTACAAAGGTTATGGAAGTAGTACGTGGAGTACATCAGATAAAGCTTCCCTTTCCTAAAGGCATTTCTGAAGATGCCAATGTGTATTTGCTAGAGGGTAGCGAGGGGGACATATTGATTGACACTGGTTGGGATTCCGTGGAATCCCTTGCTGCTTTGCAACAAGGGCTAAAAGAAGACCGACTGAGTTTTAAACATATACAGACAGTGGTTGTGACTCATATTCATCCTGACCATTATGGTTTAGCCAGCAAGATAAAACAGGTTTGTGGAGCGAAGGTAACCATGCACAGAATTGAGGCTGAGTTGATTGGCTCGAGGTATGTTGATTCTGGGGAACTTCTCCAGGGGTTGGGCAGCGAGCTTAAGCGCAATGGAGTATCTCAAGATGAACTACAGGATATGGTGGGAGCATCATCGTGGATGAAACCGTTTGTGGTACCAGAGAACCCTGATGTTTTGTTGGATCAGGGTGACAGAATTAATAATGGGACCTTCACCCTTGAGGTTCTGTGGATGCCAGGGCATTCCCCGGGACACATATGTCTTTATGAGCCCAGAAGAAGGTTGTTCTTTTCTGGAGACCATGTATTATTTGATGCTATGTCCAATGTCGGGCTACATCCACAATCGGGTGAAAATCCCATGAATGATTATATTGGCTCCCTGAGAAGAACTGGGGATGTCGGGGCTAGCTTTGTCTTTCCTGGTCATGGGCCAACATTTAGTAGTTTGAAGTTGCGGGTGGCAGACATGCTACGGTATCGTGAACAGCGAAAGAGGGTTGTCATGCAGGTGTTAAGGGATGGTATCAGGACAGCCTATCAGGTAGCTCAGGAGGTTTACCAGAGACAGGGCATGGCAGATATTTCATTTGCTTCGCTGGATGCCTGGCATAAGCGTTCACTCCTGCTGGAGACCATTGCTTATATCAAGGCACTGACGATTGAAGGAGATGTTGGCATGATTAATCGAGAGGGAGTTGTGTTATATTTAGCCAAGGATTGATGATATATCAGGAGGTAAGTAAATGACGACGATTGGTATTAATGGATTTGGCCGTATCGGAAGGTTAACCCTCAGGGCAATCAAGCAATTGCATGGTAGGGATCTGGAAGTTGTCGCGGTGAATGATCTCACAGATGTTAAAACTAGTGCGCACCTGTTTAAATATGATAGCACCTACGGTGTTTATCCTGGCACAGTGGAAGCCAAGGGAGATGCTATTGTAGTGGATGGGAGGGCAATCAAGGTGTTAGCAGAACGTGAGCCAGAAAAATTGCCCTGGCGAAAGCTGGGTGCTGAGATAATTCTGGAATCCACGGGAATATTTACTGGAATTCCAGATGCTCTTCGTCACCTTGATGCTGGCGCCAAGAGGGTAATTTTGACTGCTCGGTACAAGGGCAGTGCGGTAAATGCGGTTATGGTTAATATGGGAGTTAACCAGGATGATTACAATCCTGACCAGCACCAGCTGATTTCTATGGCTTCCTGCACTACGAATAGTTTGACTCCGCTTATGAAGGTCTTGCTGGATAATCTTGGTATTGAAAAAGCATTGATGACCACCATTCATTCTTACACCAATGATCAGAGAATTCTGGATTTTGGCCATAAAGATTTACGCCGAGCTCGTGCTGCTGCACTGTCAATAATTCCTACCACCACTAATGCTGCAGTAGCAGTCACTGAGGTTATCCCGGCGCTCAAAGGGAAGTTTGATGGAATGTCGATGCGGGTGCCGACACCTACAGGTTCACTCTCGGATGTCACTGCTATTGTTGGGCGCGATACTACCGCCGAGGAAGTAAATAGCCTGCTGAAGAAGGCTTCAGAGAATGAGATGAAGGGGATACTGGGATATACTGAAGAGCCGCTGGTATCCCGAGACATAGTGGGAACCACATATTCAGCGATTGTCGATGCCCTGTCTACGAGGGTGATGGATGGGAACATGGTTAAGGTGTTGACCTGGTATGATAACGAGTGGGCCTATAGTGCTCGGATTGCTGATCTTGCCATCTATATTGCCAGCAAAGGCCTGTAGAATGTCCTGGTAGCAGTGGGTACTGTTTGGGCGGGAATGCGTTATATATTAGCCCAATAAACTTTTCCTTATTCCTTTCGTTTTTCACTATAATAGACATCACGCCGATGTCTAGTGAGAAAGATGTAGTCGCTCGAGCAATAAAGGGGGATGGGGAAGCTTTTACTCAGCTCTATGAGGCAAACTTCGATAGGATATATCGCTATATTTACCTGAGAGTAGGAAATATATCTGAAGCTGAGGATTTAACCCAAGAGGTGTTTGTTAAGGCTATGGGAGCGCTTTCCTCATATCGCTGGCGGAATTTGCCCTTTATCTCCTGGCTGTTTCGCATTGCTCGCAACCAGGTTATTGATTACCTGAGGAAGAGGGATAAAGTGGTGACACAGGAACTGGATGACAATATTACTCTGCATGCAGAGTCGGGTCCTGCGGATATCACTGAACGGAAGCTTGAGATTGAGAAACTGGCGGGGTTAATCGACAAATTGTCTCCAGCGCAAAAGGAAGTGATTATCCTCCGTTTTAGCTCCGAACTCTCCATCATCGAGACAGCTACTGCCTTGGGGAAAAAACAAGGAACGATTAAGGCTTTACAGTATACAGGGATAATGGCGCTGAGGAATATGGTGTTTGAGGATAAATAGTTGATGACACAGCAAATGCAGGATGTATTGGTTCGGTGTATAGAGCGGTTATCTGCCGGGGATAGAGTGGAAAATTGCCTTAGGGATTATCCGGAGCAGGCTTCTGAGTTGAAGCCGTTGTTGCAGACTACCATTGCTGTTCGACGAAGTTGCTCTGCCGTTAAACCACGGGCGGAGTATAAAGCTAAGGTTTATGACTATCTGGAACAGTTATATTGTGATAGACAAGCCAGGAAGGGAAGAGGATGGAGCTTTTTCGCCTGGCATAGGCATTGGGCTGTGGCTATGATAGCTGTTGTGATGGTGTTATTTTCTGGCATGGGGATAGTCGTGGCATCTTCTGGGGCTTTGCCTGGTGAGTCCCTTTATACGATAAAGCTGGTCACGGAGAAAGTAAAGCTGGCGACCTCTGTATCTGATATGCATAAGGCGAAATTGCACATTCAATTTGCCGAAAGGAGAGCAGATGAGATCGCGCGGTTGGTTCGAGAGGGCAAAACTGAATCTATACCTGCTTTGACCGATGAAATTGGGAATCAGTTGAATTGTGTAATTTTTGGGTCTCGGGCAATGAAGAATTTTCAGGCAGGAGATTCCCAATTGCCTTCTACTGAGAATTTCTGGATGGGGAGTGCGGAAGAAAGTGAAGTTACCGAGATAATAGAATTGTTACACCAAAGTCGAGAGCGAAGCCTGCATGAATTGAATGATGCCTTGTCTCAAAGTTCATTGACGGCCTTACCCAGTCTGGAACAGGCCATAAGAGATACAAGTCAGGCTTATGATGATACACTGCTCATACTGGAGGGTGACTAGCCTTTTGGAGAGGTAGTAACCAGGGTATAATAAGCGGTGTCTATGGAATGGGAAGTTCTTTATCGTAAGTGGCGCCCGCAAACCTTGGCTCAGGTTGTGGGACAGCATGTGGTGACTGAGACTTTGTGTCATGCTGTTGAGAAGGGAGAAATAGGGCATGCATATCTCTTTTGCGGTCCTCGAGGTACAGGGAAAACCAGCACGGCTCGTATTTTGGCCAAGGCCGTGAATTGCCCCCAGCAGAAGGGGGGAGAGCCGTGCAATGCTTGTGATATTTGCACCTCAATCACTGAAGGCAGGGCTTTGGACGTGATTGAGATAGATGCTGCCAGCAATCGCGGCATTGATGATATTCGTAGTCTCAGGGAGAAGGTCAATTACTCGCCGCAGCGGGCCAGGTACAAGGTATATATCATAGATGAAGTACACATGCTTACTGAGGCAGCGGCCAATGCGTTATTGAAAACCCTGGAGGAGCCTCCAGAGCATGTTATTTTCATCTTGGCCACAACGGAGCCTCACAAAGTCATATCCACTATCATGTCGCGATGCCAGAGATTTGATTTTCGCCGTTTACCGCAGGATACTATAGCCACCAAGTTGGAGGGGATAAGTCATAGTGAAAACATAACTATCGCTCCTGAGTCGTTGAGACTCATTGCCCATGTAGCTGGTGGAAGTCTTCGAGACGCGGAGAACATATTACAGCAGTTAATTGCTTATCATGGGCACGAGGTTGATGCTGGTCAAGTTGAAGAGATGCTTGGAGTTAGTGAAGATTCGAGGATCGGACCTCTAGTCGCAAGCATAGTTAATAAGGATGTTTCCACTGGTTTGAAGATTATCAATATGGTTGGCAGTGATGCTGTGAATCTGCGCCAATTTACCCAGGGATTAGTGAAGGAGCTACGCGGCTTGTTATTAGCCAAGACTCGATGTGGTGAGATTCTGGACGTCGCAGCTGATGATCTGGCAGAGATGGAACGATTGGTGACTGGAGTCGACGTTGGTTTCTTGCTGCGAGCGGTCAAGCGCTTTGCTGATATTGATTTTCGTGGCAATGGCTATTCCACGTTGCCTTTGGAATTAGCCCTGGTGGAGTGCACGTTGTCTCCAGTTGTAGTCTATGGTGAGTCTTCGGACTCGAGTTCAGAGAAGATAGAGCAAGCGGTGAAGGGGGAAGAGAAGAAGGAGGTTGTTGTCTTATCACCAGGCTCTACCGTATCTTCTTCGCTGAGCAAGCCTCCTGTTTCCGAGGATATTTCCAGTACTGTAGGTGAAAGCGATGCTAGTGATATCGATTATTTTCATGGTCAATGGGGGAGGTTCATCGATTCTTTGCGGGGGGAGGGCTCAGGAGGTACTCTGGATGCGTTTTTACGGAGTGCCTGCGAACCGATAGGTATTGATAATGACACTCTGGTATTGGGATTTTATTATCCTTTTCACAAGGAAAAGATCGAGGAGCCCAAGTATAAGAGTTTGGTGGAGAAAAAAATCAAGGAGATTTTTGGCAAGCCTTATGCTGTAAAGTGTGTATTAATTGATTCTAAGAAAGACACGTCGCTGAAGCGCAGTAAAGGTAGTCCCTTAATTCAGGCGGCGCTGGAAATGGGGGGTAAAATCGAAAATGGATAAGTCCTTATTGCGTCAGGCGCAGCAACTTCAGGAGAAAATGGCCAGGGTTCAACAGGAACTGGGTGAAGTTACGTTGGAGGCAAGTAGTGGAGGAGGGGCAGTGAAGGTTGTTATTGATGGACATCAAAAGGTTCGCTCGGTAGAAATAGCTCCTGGAGTAATTGTCGATAATGATATTGAGTTATTGCAGGACATGGTGATGACTGCTATGAATGAGGCCGTTCAGAAGTCTCAGGAGCTGGCCAGTAAACGATTCAGTAGCCTGAGTGGAGGGCTTAATATACCCGGCTTGATGTAGTAAAGCACATCCACTATGGTTATTGGTCTTCTCATGGGCATGTTTGTCATTGTAATAATAATGTCGTCGGCATTTCATATTGACAATGCCCGTGTAACAAATTACAATCCCCCGCAATTGGGAACAGCATGATAAGTTGTAAGGTGATTTAAGCTTGCAAGCTGACTGGCAGCCCAAGCCCGGTGACAAGTTTGTTCATCGTCCTCGAACCAAAGCCCATCCTTTGATACGAGCCTTGGGGGTTTCTGGGTTGTTTGGCGCTGGCTATGGCAATGTTGGTTCTTCCATATATTATGCCCTGGGACTAGTGGCGTTGGTTGCTCTGGGAGCAACCCCCATTTGCCTGCTTATTGCTGGCGTATTTTTTGTATTTACGGCTCTTTCCTATGCTGAGGGTACAGCCATGCTTCCTGGAGCTGGAGGCTCGGCCAGCTTCGCTCGTCACGGATTTAATGACTTGGCTGGTTCCATTGCTGGGTGGGCGTTGGCATTTAGCTATATTGTTACCATAGCCATTTCAGCCTATGCGGTGCCTTCCTATCTGGGGTATTTCTGGGCACCACTGAAAGATTCTGCCATCCTCGGGACATCTGCTGCCATAGCGATTGTCTTTTTCTTGATGTTGCTAAATATTGTTGGTATCAAGGAGTCTTCGATCTTGAACGTTGCTTTTGCCATTCTTGATGTGTGTACGCAGGTTATCATTATCGTCTTGGCAGTAGTATTTTTATTGCAGCCGCAGCTATTGTGGCATCGCGTGATTGACTATTGGCCCTCGTGGTCCAGTTTAGTTTTCGGCATTGCCATGGCCAGTATTGCCTATACCGGGGTGGAGACAATTTCTCAGCTGTCTGAGGAAACCAAGAGGCCTGCTGTTAATGCCCCCAGGGCACTACTTTTAATGATGGTGGTAGTGCTGGTTCTGTTTGCTGGTATATCTGTGGCGGGCTTCTCGGCGATGACTCCATCAGAGTTAGCCATGGAGTGGGCGCGGGATCCTGTGGCAGGCATCGCCCAGCAACTATCGGTTATCTTGATTGGGGAAGGCATGGCACAGGGCTTGTTGCTTGCGCTATGCAAGTTTTTACCTGTGCTGGTCGCTATACTGGCAGCTACCATATTAGTAGTGGCTACCAATGCCGGACTTATGGGTATATCGAGATTGACATTTTCCTTGGGCAGATTTCAGTTGATTCCGCTAGCTCTATCTCGAGTACACCATAAGTTTAAAACCCCGTACCGGGCTATAATTATTTTTGCTGTTATGGCTATGGCGTTGATTAGTTCCGGTTATTTTGCTCCAGACACTTTTATCATTCTGGGGGGCCTGTATGCCTTTGGTTCTTTGTTCTCCTTTGCTCTGTCGCATGCCTCGATATTGCGATTGCGGGTGACGCAGCCTGAGCTTCCGCGTCCCTTTAAGCTAAGGGGTAATATTAAATTGCGGGGATATTATTTACCGATAACTGCTATTTTGGGCTTGATAGCTACTGTTGCTGTTTGGTTAGTGGTTGTGGTTGTGCAATTTGATACTGTCTGGATTGGATTTGGCTGGATGGCAATAGGTATGCTTGTATATTATCTGTTTCGGCGTCACAAAAAGCTCCCACTGGTGGGAAGAGTCCAGGAGATTAAGGCCTCCGTTGACTAGAAAAAAAAAGCGGCGTAATATCACGAATCGATGATGGTTAAGAAGATATTGGTCCCAGTGAGAGGACGTGGTGCTGATGATGATGCTTTAAAATTAGCTTGTACCGTGGCACAAAAGTCTAAGGCTGAGGTTTATGTGCTGTATATTATTGAGGTGGCAAGGGATCTTCCTCTGGATGCTCATGTTGACGAGGAAGTGGGGAAAGCAGAGGAAGTTCTGACTCATGCCGAGGATATTGCTGCTGATATTGGTTATGACATCGACACTGATTTGATACAGTCCAGGGATATTGGTTCTGCCATTGTTGATGAAGTTGTCCAGAGAAATGTAGACCTGGTTGTGATGGGGATTGGTTACCGTAATCCTCTGGGCAAGTTTGATTTGGGCGACATTATTCCTTATGTTCTCAAGGAGGCTCCCTGCCAAGTGCTGGTATATCGCGGATATAAGCCTTCCGAATAAGTGATGAAAGTTTTTGTCATAGGTTGTGGCCGTATGGGGGCTGAATTGGCCAGTAGATTGGATGCTGAGGGGCACCAGGTTGTTATCATAGATACCGATGCCAGCAGCTTTGATAAGCTCCCCTCTGATTTTAAGGGGACGACTTTGCTGGGAGATGCTACTGATGAGGAGGTGTTGAGGAAGGCAGGCATTGCAGATGCTGATGGGTTTGTTGCTATTACTAGGGAGGATGATAAAAATGCCATGACAGCTCAGATTGCCAAAGAGATATTTCATATACCCAGGGTTCTCTGTCGTATCTATGACCCTCTGCGCGAGGAATTTTATAAGACTCTAGGGCTTGAGGGGCTCAGTCCCACTAGCATCGTTGCCAATCTTCTCAAAGAGAAATTGGAGCAGTAGATGTATATCATGATTGTTGGGGGGGGAAAGACGGGTTATTATCTATGCCGGAAGCTGATAGCCCTGGAACACGAAGTGCTGATGGTTGAGAAAAGGCTGGATAGATGCGATGAGATTCGTGAAGAGCTTGGTAGCGTTGCCTTGTGTGGGGATGGCAGTGAAATATCTGTTTTGTCCAAGGCAGGGATATCCCGAGCAGAGATGTTGATTGCTGTTACTGATGAGGATGAGGACAACCTGGCAGTCTGCCAGATTGCCAAGCAAAAGTTTAAAGTTCCCCAGGTTATTGCCAAGATTAATAACCCGAGGAACGAGCATATTTTTGCTAAGCTCGGAATAGATCGCAGTGTGAATGTGGCTGAGCTTGTTTTGGAGCGAGTCGAATTGCAACTCTCGAGCTCTACCGTGGTCCATCTGCTGAGCTTTCCTGATAGTAGCCTGGATATTGTATTTGTCAGGGTAACTGAGGGTTCGGGGATATTGGACAAATCTCCGAAGGAGCTATCCCTACCTTCAGGTTGTCTTACCTGCTTGTTCCGGATTCGCGGACAAGGGGCTGGTGTACTGAACCAAGACACTATATTTGAAGTTGGTGACCAGCTGATTTGTTCTATTCCTAGTGGCAGTATGGGGGAGGTGCGAGCACTGCTTGCTGGCGGTCAAGTGACAGCGAGCAATGACTAAGATCGCTTTTCAGGGAGAGAGGGGTGCTTTCAGCGAGGATGCTGCTACCAGATTTTTTGGTACGCATATCGATTTCTTGCCCTGTGCTTATTTAAGGGATGTCTTTCAAGCAGTGCTGACGGAGGAAGTCCCTTTTGGCATGGTTCCTGTAGAAAATTCTCAGGCAGGCAGCATCAATGATACCTATGATTTACTGTTGTCCTATCCTCTTAACATCTTTGCTGAGCTTATCCTGAGGGTGCATCATTGTCTTATGGCTTTGCCAGGACAATCCCTGGCAGAGATAACTGCAGTTTATTCTCATCCCCAGGCGTTGGCTCAGTGTGACAAATTTTTGAGCCAGCTTCAAGTTGAGACTATTCCTGCTTATGATACTGCAGGCAGTGCCAAAATGATAAAGGAAAAGCACTTACGTGATTGTGCTGCCATAGCTAATAGTAGGGCTGCTGATATTTATGGACTAGAGGTTTTGGCGTCGGGCATTGAAACCAACCCTCATAACTATACCAGGTTTTTTGCTATTTCCAAGCAGAAAACTCGACCCGCAAGGGAGAATAAAACTTCGCTGGTTTTTGCTGTCAAACACGTGTCCGGCGCATTATATTCTATCTTGGGCATTTTCGCTGCCAGGGATATAAATCTGACAAAGTTGGAGTCCAGACCCAGCAGGGATAAGCCCTGGGAGTATGTGTTTTACGCTGATTTTGAGGGTCATGTGGATAGCGAGATATATCGGGGTGTCATTGAGGAGCTCCGGGAGAAAACTACTTTTCTTCGCTTGCTTGGCTCTTACCCCAAGTCTGAAGAGCGGCTAGCCTAGCTCTGCTTTGAGTTTCCTGTATGTGGCAGCCAATGCCTCCGAAGTAACCTTGGTGTTGGATAGTATGGGCATGAAATTGGTGTCGCCTTGCCATCGGGGGACTACATGAGTATGCATGTGGTCTTCTATTCCTGCCCCGGCCGCCTTGCCGATATTGATTCCAATGTTAAATCCAGCAGGTTTCAGCACGGCAGATAATAATTCGGTGCTTTTTTTCACAAGTTGAAAGTGTTCCATTACCTCTTGATTGGAGAGGTCCCCTAAGTTGGCTGAGTGTCGGTATGGGGCTATCATTAAATGACCAGGATTATAGGGGAAAGCGTTGAGCATAATGAAATTATATTGACCGCGATAGAGAATGAGGTTTGCCTCGTCCAGAGTTTCCTTAGGTTTTTGGCATAAAATGCAACCGTTACCCTTCGGTTTCTCTATGTACTCTATTCTCCAGGGGGCCCAGATATACTCCATTTGATCCATATACTATGCTAAATAGTTTCTGGTTGCAATAACAGTATGGGGTTATTCTGAAGGAGGAACTCCAGTCGATTCCTTCGGGCTGGAGGCTGTTAACTGGAGATAGTTGTGTTAGTGGAGACCTTTGCTTGGGCATGATGGAGTTATGCTACAATTTAAGCCCGGTATTATGATCGGAATGAATTAGTTGTCGGATTTTAATAGATATGTTGGAAGTATTAACACAGAAGTTAACCGGAATATTTCGTAGCCTGGGAAAGAAGGGTAAGCTTACTGAAAAAGAAGTTGATGTCGCCTTGAGGGAGATACGGCTGGCTCTGCTTGAAGCGGATGTGAATTTTAAGGTGGTGCGGGAATTTTTGTCCACGGTAAGGGAACGCGCTGTTGAGACTGAGGTATTACAAAGCCTGACATCGGTACAGCAGATCGTTAAAATCGTCAATGAAGAGATGGTTGGTATCCTGGGGAGGGAACCTGGTCAATTAAATCTTTCTCATCGGCCCTCGGTAATTCTGCTTGTTGGGTTACAGGGCTCAGGCAAGACAACCACTGTTGTAAAGTTGGCATCTCATCTGAAGCGTAGGGGGCAGAACTCGCTGCTGGTAGCAGCTGATACCAAGCGTCCTGCTGCTGTGGAGCAACTTAAGCTGTTAGGAGAACAGCAGAACATCCAGGTGTATAGCGAGGGCACCAGTGCTATACCGGTAACTATTTGTCGCCATGCCTTGGGGAAGGCTAAGCAAATGATGGCAGATTGGCTGATTGTGGATACTCAGGGGCGTTTGCAGACCGATGAACATGTGATGGCAGAACTGAGTGATATGAAAGGTAAATTAGAACCTACTGAGGTGTTGTTGACGGTGGACGCGATGACGGGACAAGATGCTGTGAAAATAGCTCAAGAATTCCATCAGAGGATTGGACTTACCGGGCTTATCCTGACCAAGATGGATGGGGATGCTAGAGGTGGGGCTGCGCTATCTATCCGGTATGTTACCGGGGTTCCGATAAAGTTTATGGGGGTGGGAGAGAAGGTGGAGGATCTGGAGCTATTTTATCCTGATCGGCTGGCCTCTCGCATTTTGGGAATGGGTGACATGCTTACCCTTATTGAGAAAGCCGACAGGGCTATGGATCAACAGCAGCTTAAGCAGTGGCAGAAGAAAATGAGCACTGCTAGCCTTGATGTTGAAGATACTTTGGCTCAACTGCGCCAGGTAAGGAAGATGGGTTCATTGAGCCGTCTTGTTGAAATGCTCCCAGGATTTTCTCAATTTGCCTCACGGCTACCTGGAGATGCTGGGGAAAGCCAATTAAGGAAGGTGGAGGCTATTATTCTGTCTATGACTCCTGAGGAGCGGCGTAATCCTGCGGTGATTAATGGTAGCCGGCGCCATCGTATTGCTGCTGGAAGTGGAACAACTACTAAGGATGTTAACCAATTTCTCAACCAGTTTTACCAGATACAGAAATTAACCAAGATGATGAAGCGAGGCCGGTTACCAAAGGGCATGCAGGGCATATTTTTTCATCAGGGTCACTCCAGGTAATCTCTGAGCCTGCGGCTGAGTTTGGGATGGCGGAGCTTACGTAAAGCTTTTGCTTCGATTTGGCGAATTCTTTCTCTGGTGACATTGAATTCTTTGCCTACCTCTTCCAAAGTTCGGCCTCGTCCGTCTTGAAGGCCGAATCTAAGTTGTAGCACCCTCTTCTCCCTGGGACTTAATTCATCCAGCACGGACTCAATTTGTTCCTTGAGTAGTTGTTGAGAAACTGCGGATATGGGAGCCAGGCTAGTGTGATCTTCTACAAAGTCACTCAGCCGGCTGTCCTCTTCTTCCCCGATAGGTGTTTCTAGGGAAGTGGGTTCATGATGGAATAAGTTCATGATCCCCTCGATTTTCTCCGGTGTTATATCCTGATGCTGGCAAATTTCATCGCGTGTTGGCTCACGTCCATACTCTTGAGTTAGCTCTCGCGTGGTTCTCAGTAACCTGTTAATTGTCTCAATCATGTGAACAGGGATACGAATTGTGCGGGCGTGGTCGGCTATGGACCTGGTGATACCTTGCTTGATCCACCAAGTGGCATAGGTGCTGAATTTATATCCTTTCCTGTACTGGAATTTGTGCACGGCCCTGATAAGTCCGATATTTCCTTCCTGGATAAGGTCAAGCAGAGACATGCCATGTCCAATATATTTCTTGGCTATACTTACTACCAGGCGTAGATTGGCCTGAATGAGATGTGTTTCAGCTCTTTCTGCTTCACTTTTTATCTTTTCAAAATGGTCTGCGAATGTGCTGGCATGTGAACTCACGGCGTGAAGAAATTCACTATCGGATAAGCAAGCTGGTATTTCCTGCCAGGGAATCTGTTCTTTGATGGATTTCAGTATCTGTGGAGACAGGAGATGACTGCTTATGGAGAGGGCGATAATAGCTTTTTCTGCAGCAGGAGTATCTCCATTTATTCTTTGTGCTACTTTGGTGAGGAGTGCTGGGTCGGTAACTTTATCAATAGCAGATTGGAATTCAGGGTTCATAGTTGTTTCCAGCAAATCACAAGAGCTACTATCAATGCCCAGATGCTCTCTTATCACCTGAACCACGGGATAAGATTGATACAGCTGGTCAAGCAGGTATATTACGATGTCAGTTGTTGTGGGAGAGGTTTTGTATTTCTTGAAATGTGCCTCTTCTATTCTCTTCAGATAATTCCCCTGCTCTGTTTTGTGGGACAGGATTTTTTCCTCAGCAGCCTTAAGTAATGGCACTTTGCCGATTTCGTGGAGGTACATGCGAGCTGAGTCATCACTTACCTCCTCTGGCTCGATTTGTGGTTTGATCTCTTTGGTAGAATCTTCCTCAGATATAACTTCATTATCAGAATCCAATTCACTATCCGTTTCACTAAGGAGAATATTTTCTATTGCCCTCTCAGCGTTTTTCTTGCTGTTGGCAGGACTGCTATTTTTGACTGGTGTCATTTTTATTCCTCCGATTTCCTTCTCTGATGAAAATTTCCTGTAGTTGTTGGTCTGGAAGTATACCTTGCTCCTCCAACTTGGCTAATTCAGCAGCTATACCTTCTTTCTCGCGTGTTATGCTGAACATGAACTCTCTCTCTCTCTGAAAGCGTTTGGTTAGTCTCTCCTGTAAGCGCAGAATACAATCACTACATACAGCCTGTCTGTTACTGAAGTCTTTCTTGATGGCAGGGGGAAAGGATTTATGATATAGGTATTGTATGTGTTCTGCTAAGCCAGGGTCAAGTTTCTGGCTCAGGGTATTGATGTCGGGTGCACGTTGCCACGCGAGGAATAACTCGCGATTTTCAGTAGATTCGAAATGATCTGGTGATAATTCTTGAGCCATACTTCGCAAATCGGGATATTGTAGGAGCAGGGCCAAGCAATAGTCATCAAGCGGGCTGGCCAGATCAGGGCGCTGCGGATTAAAGCTTTCTCCAGCCATGGGATATGTCTGTCTTCTTCTATTCACATGGAGATTCTTCAGGCTTGTTACCAGGGTTGCCTCGCTTACTTTCAGTATATTGGCTAGTTTTTGGATGTAATGAGCTTGATATATGGGGGCAGCAATCTCGCTAAGAAGAGGAAGGAGCTTTTGAGCTGCTGTGGACTTATCTTTGGCTTTGTTGAGGTCGAGCTTACTCATTGTTACTTGGAAGGCGAAATCGAGAGATGGTAGTGCTTCTTGGACCAAATTTTGCCATGTAGATGGACTTTCTCCGATTACATCATCAGGGTCTTTGCCTTGAGGTAGAGATATGATCTTTAGTTCAGCATCGACGATACCTTTACCCAATGACTTTACCAGAGTTTCTATACCTCGAAGTGTTGCTTCCTCCCCGGCGGTGTCAGCATCAAGCGCCAGTGTGATGTGCTTGGTTAATCGCTTGATAACTTCCACCTGTTTCTCAGTGAGGGATGTGCCCATTGAAGCAACCACATTGTTCCATCCATGCTGGTGGGCTTTGATAGTATCCATGTAGCCTTCCACGACAATAACCAGATTGTTTATCCGGATGGCATTCTTGGCCTTGTCGATGCCATAGGGAGTACTGCTTTTATCAAAAAGTGGTGTTTGGGGAGAGTTAATGTATTTGGGCTGTGAGTTGTCCAGGGCTCTGGCCCCGAATCCTGTGACTCTGCCTTGGATATCACATATGGGAAACATTAACCGATTACGAAATCTGTCGTAGCTATTTCCCTCTTTCGAAATTATCAACCCAGCCTGCTTCATTTCCTCGTCCTTATATCCTTTGTTCTGGAGAAAAGTTTTCAGCACATCCCATCCGTTGGGGCTGTAACCTAGACGAAAGTCGCTTATAACCTCCGGGCTTATCTTTCTGGCGTTGAGATATTTTCTTGCGGCTTCCCCTGTAGCAGTACTTGTCAATATGTGGTGATAGTATTCGGCAGCGGCATCTGTTACATGGAATAACCGTTGTTGTGCTTCATTCTCAGCAACTCTTGTTGACCCCTGAGAACTCAAAGATATGCCTGCCCTTTCAGCCAGTATGCGCAGGGATTGCCCAAATTCGACCCCCTCTTTTTTCATAATAAAGGAGAATACATCTCCTCCTGTGCCGCAAGCGCCAAAGCAATGCCATGTCTGCTGTTCTGGAAATACGAAGAACGAAGGATGCTTCTCGTTGTGGAAGGGGCACAGGGCCTTGAAGTTCTGTCCTGCTTTTTCCAGGTGGACACATTCGGAGATGACATCCACTATATCTATTTTGCGTTTTATATCTTCGGCCAGGCTCAATTTATACCTATTTCCTCATCTGACCATAATGTGTATTATCCGGATTGGATACAATCGGGGGGAGGGTAAATCGAACCCCTTTTTCTATCCTGGCCGAGGTTCCAGTATATTGATATGATTCATTTCAGCCAGATTGGCTCCTTTGTTACCAGCGAGCGGAATGTCCTGTTTGCTGAACTCACTAAACCAGGCGATATACTTTATAGTTGTTTATGGAGTGTTTCTTTGTTAGGGATAGCAAAATTATACCATATGCAGGGTAACTCAACAAAATATTTTGTCGAATGCGGTATCTTGAAGACGGCGCTGGCTTAGGCTAAAATGGTTGACTTGAATTGGCTGATTGATTAGGATTAGCAGGACAATATGGTGTTTATCTGGGGGGTAGTATGGTAGAGATGACAATTGAGAGTATCCGCGTCAGCCTGATGAATTATCAGCGGGTGGTCATATTGAAAGAGAAAGATAATAATCGCTACCTGCCTATTTGGATTGGACCCAATGAAGCAGATGCCATTGCAGTGAAGCTGCAGAATGTTGAGCTCAACCGTCCCCTGACGCATGATTTGTTACAATCAGTGATTACTACGCTGGGAGCTTCAGTCAACTTTGTTGTGGTGAGTGCGCTGCAGAACGATACTTTCTATGGCAAGCTTGATTTAAACGTTGGTGATGAAGAAGTAGAGATTGATTCGCGTCCCAGCGATGCGCTGGCTTTGGCTGTCAGGATGGGGGTGCCCATATACGCGGAAGAGGCAGTGCTGGCTAAAGCAGGCATCACGCTTGAAGAGGAGGCGCGCCAGCCTGGTTCTGAAGGTAAGGCAAAGGACAAGCTTGATGATAAGGAACTGAAAGGCCTATCTGCCTACGAAGATTTTGTCAACACTCTGGACCTAGAGGATTTCAAGAAGCGTAAGTCGTAGTGATTTATGAGAAGGAGTTGTGATGAAAACATGGCCGGCATCTATGCAATTGCTCACTGTTGGATTTTATGTTGCCCTGAGCCTTCTGATACCAACAGGGATAGGGTTTTGGCTTGATCATAGAGCATCTCATGGTTTTCCGTGGCTTACGCTCGTTGGATTGGGACTGGGGACTATCATTATGGCTTATGGGGTATATCGTATGATGGTGCCATTTTTACGACAGACTAAAGAAGAGGGAAGGGAAGATCAGCTTTATGGGCCGGTGAAGAAAATAGCTAAGATGACCTTCCGGGAAAAGAAACAAGAGCATAAATAATGGCGAAGAAGGCAGGATGTGGACTATCCTTAAATCTGTTAGTCATCATCATCTTGGCAGGTCTCGCATTAGTTGTGATAAGTTTCGTTGGTGGCACCGTGGGTGCCATGATTTTTGGTGGCGAGCCAATGAGTATTTTTGCAGTTCATGCCCCTGCGCCTGAGCTGCCTGCGGAGCATCCCTTTGCCGGGATCCCCATTACCAATACCATGATTACTGCATGGGTAAGCATATTGGCCCTGACCGGCCTGTTCTTTGCCGGTACGCGCAAGATGAAGGTTGTTCCCGGCGGTCTTCAAAGTGTTGTGGAGTTTATTTTCGAGGTCGCGTCCAATTTCATTGAGGATGCTGCTGGCAAGGAGAAAGCGCGGTGGTTCTTTCCTGTTGTGGTTACCATCTTTTTGTTTGTGGTAACTAATGCCTGGTTCAGCCTGGTTCCCGGCATGGAGTCCATTCATCTAGATGGAGCGCCCTTGTTTAGAAATGCCAACACAGATATCAATGTGCCGCTGGCGTTAGCCCTTGTATCCTTTATCGCTGTGGAGTACTGGGGATTTAAAGCAAAAGGGGGAGCATATATCAAGACCTTCCTGAATTTTGGGGCTCTGGGGAATGCCCTGGTAAAATTATTTACGGGTAAGATTAAAGCTGGCTTAAGTGGTCTTTTTAGTGGGTTTGTCGCAGCCTTTGTTGGTATACTGGAGATATTAAGCCATCTCATCAGGATACTCAGCTTCACCTTTCGTCTTTTTGGGAACATGACTGCTGGGGCAATATTAACCATGATAATGATTTTTATTGTTCCCTGGGTGATCCCATCAATATTTTATGGTCTGGAAGCGTTCTTTGGTTTTGTTCAGGCGATGATATTTGGTGGCTTAACCCTAGGCTTTGCCTGTGCCGCAGTCATGCCTGAGGAGTAAGATATTATGCTATTACAGAAAAGGAGGGGAAAATAATGGGAACAAGTATTTGGCCTGATGTGGCTCGGTTTATAGGTATTGGGATGGTTGGAGGATTTGGGTTTTTGGGTTCGGGAATCGGAATTGGTCTTATTGGGAATGCGGCTATGAGTGCCCTAGGGCGCAATCCTGAGGCGAGAGGGCCGATAATGACCAATATGATTCTGGCCATCGCCTTTGCTGAAGCTATAGGTATTTATAACCTTATTGTGGCTATATTGCTCATTTTCGTAGCCTAGTTTATATCCTGGAGTTAGTGAATTTATGGGTTTAGGCTTAGATTTAGCAACCTTTGTAGGGCAACTTGTCAGCTTTCTCATATTGCTGGGGTTACTTACCTTTGTTGGCTATAAGCCGATCAGGAAGATGCTGGATCAGAGATCGGAAAAGATAAGGGAAAGCATGGAGCAAGCTGAGGCCACCAGACAGGAATATGAGAACGCTAAAGTAGCAGTCCAGGAGCAGATTAAGAAGGGTCGTGAGGAAGGACAAGCTATAATTGCTCAGGCGACGCAGACGGGAAACAGACTCAAGGAAGAGGCAAGGGAGGAGGCGAGGAAGGAAGCGCAGGTTATTGTGGAGCGGGCCCGGGTAGAATTACAGCATGAGCGGGACCAGATAGTTGATGATTTGCGCCGTGAGTTTGTGGATACTGCCATCTTGGCTGCGGGCAAAGTGATCAGTGAAACGCTGGATAAGAAGAAGCATAGAGAGCTAATTGAAGAAGTGTTACAAGAGAGCGCTACTTTGAGGGGTAAATAGGAGCTAACTGATGCCACGAGGAGTTTCGGGCAGGAGATATGCTCAGGCTGCCTTTGATCTGGCTATGGAGAAAAATGAGCTGGACAGCTGGCAGAAGAGCCTGATGAAAGCTGCCGATCTCAGTAAGGATGAGAAGCTTATGGAATTGCTGGAGAATCCCAAGATTCCCTTTGAATTTAAGCAGGGGATATTGAAAAAACAACTGAAGGGGATAAATCCTCTTGCGTTAAATTTAGTGGGACTTCTTATGGCCAGGGGGGGATTGAAAAGCGTTGGGGATATTTCCAGGGAATACGATAATTTATTAGATGCTCATCGTGGTGTTAGACATGCTGCTGTGATTACTGCTATCGCGTTGGATAGTGGTGCCAAAAAGGAGATGGCAGCTAGCATCGAGAAGGTTCTTGGAGGGGAGGTGGTTATTGATGCGCAGGTGGACCCGGCGATAATTGGGGGAGTTCGTGCCAAGGTGGGGGATATGCTCATCGATGGTAGTGTAAGCAGCAGGTTGGAGTCTTTGAGGAATAGTCTGGCTGAAAGTAAATAGATAGATTAGGGGGGCAAATGGCAACTAGAGGACAAGATATAGTTTCGGTGCTTAAGGAAGAGATTGAACATTTTGGTGTTACCGTTGCTGTAGCCAATGTCGGCACAGTGGTAGAGGTGGGTGATGGCATCGCTCACATTCATGGGCTCAGTAGCGCTAAATACAATGAAATGCTGGAGTTTCCTCATGATATCATGGGAGTGGCCCTGAACCTGGAGGAAGATAATGTCGGTGCGGTTATCATGGGAGACTGTACCCGCATTAAGGAGGGGGATGAGGTCCGGGCGACCGGCAGAGTTATTGAAGTTCCCGTGGGAGATGCTCTTATTGGTCGTGTGGTTGACCCCCTGGGGCGTCCTCTTGATGACAAAGGGCCTATCAAGACGGAGAAAACGCGACCGATAGAGAGGGTGGCTCCTGGTGTTGTGGAGCGTGCTCCGGTGAATGTGCCGGTACACACAGGAATTAAGGCTGTTGATAGCATGGTTCCTATTGGCAGGGGTCAACGCGAGCTCATTATTGGAGATCGCTTCACTGGCAAGTCGGCCATCACCATTGATAGCATAATTGCCCAAAAGGGAGGAGACCTTATCTGTATATATGTTGCCGTTGGGCAGAAGACATCCAAGGTGGCGCAGGTGGTGGCCACATTGGAGAAAAATGGTGCTATGGAACATACCATTGTTGTTGTTGCTGGCGCTTCAGATCCGGCCCCCTTGCAGTATATTGCGCCTTATTCTGGTTGTGCCATGGGCGAGGAATTTATGGAGCAGGGCAAGGATGCCTTGATTGTCTATGATGACCTGTATAAACATGCCTGGGCTTACCGTCAACTCTCCCTGTTATTACGCCGCCCCCCGGGCAGAGAAGCTTATCCCGGAGATGTGTTCTATCTCCACAGTCGTTTACTGGAGAGAGCCGCAAAATTGTCTCCTGAACGAGGAGGGGGTTCGCTCACTGCTTTGCCTATCATTGAGACTCAGGCAGGAGATATGTCGGCCTATATTCCCACGAATGTAATTTCCATCACTGATGGACAGATTTATCTTGAGCCTGATTTATTTAATGCTGGCATCCGACCGGCAATCAATGTCGGTTTATCGGTATCTCGTGTAGGAGGTTCAGCGCAGCGCAAGGCTACCAGGCAGGTAGCGGGGACCCTGAGGCTGGAGTTGGCCCAGTTCCGTGAACTCCAGGCCTTTGCTCAGTTTGGTGCTGCTGACCTGGATAAGGCTACCAGAGGACAACTGGAGCGGGGTAGACGTATCACTGAAGTATTGAAGCAGCCGCAGTATTCCCCTATGTCATTGGGGCAGGAAGTTATGATTCTTTATGCCGTGACCAATGGATACCTCGATGATGTGCCCGTAGACAAGATTGTTGCCTGTGAGCAGAATTTCCATGAGTTTATGAAAAGCAGTCATCCTGATATTGAACAAAGGATCAACGCTGAGCATGAGATGAAATCTGAGGTCGAGGAAGCTCTGAAGGGGTCACTCGAAGAATTTAAACAGACCGCTAATTATTAGATATGGCTAGTATTCAAGTTCTTCGTCGACGGATACGCAGTATCCAGGGGACTCAGAAGATATGTCGTGCAATGGAGATGATTGCTACCTCCAAGATGCGTCGTACCCAGGATAAAGCAATAGAGGGAAGACCTTACTCTGAGAAGATCAGCCAGGTGATTGCTGATCTTGCTGCACGTCCTCAGGCTGGCGAAGATCTAACGCCTTTATTGCAGAAGAGGGAAGCAGGTAGAATCGGCATAGTTTATTTCACCACTGATCGAGGTCTGTGCGGTGGTTTAAACGCCAATCTAAATCGGATGATGGCCAGGTTCATCCTGGAGCAGAGTGTGCCAATCAGCGTGGTAACTGTGGGGCGCAAGGGGCGAGCATTCATGCTGCGGAGTGGGCAGAATATTCGTGCTGAGTTTTCTGGCATTAGTGATCGTCCGACCTTGTTAGAAACCTTACCCATATCACGTGTGGTTATAGAGGACTATGTGAAGGGCGAAGTGGATGTGGTGTACATGGTTTATCCTCGTTTTGTCACTACCATGGAGCAATGTCCGTCGATGGACATATTACTTCCTGTTGAGGTAGCACAGGCGTCATCATCTTCCTCGGTGGAGTATATCTATGAGCCCGGACCCGCTGCTGTCTTGAATGAGTTGCTGCCGAGGTATGTCGAGATGAAAATATATCATACCATGCTGGAGCTTATTGCCAGTGAGCAATCGGCGAGAATGGTAGCCATGCGCAATGCCAGTGATAATGCCCAGGATGTAACTGAGGACTTAACCCTGATGTTGAATAAAGTGCGGCAGGAGATTATTACCAAGGAGATATGTGATATCAGCGGTGGGGCGGAAGCCTTAGCTGGCACTTAGAAGGAGGTCATTAATTAGATGGCAAAAGGTAAAGTAGTACAGATTATCGGGACCGTGGTTGATATGGAATTTCCTCCCAGTGAGTTGCCAGCAATCAACAATGGTGTAGAGATACCGGTGGACGGCAATAAAATTATTGTCGAGATTCAGAATCATGTTGGTAATAATTGGGTGCGAGGAGTTGCTTTAACTACCACAGATGGTTTGGCCAGAGGAGCTGAAGCGATAGATATGGGGGGGCCGATCAGTGTACCTGTGGGGCGGTCAGTCTTGGGACGGTTATTTAATGTTTTTGGCGAGCCTATAGATAACTTAGGTGAGGTGAAGACGGAACAGAAGTATCCTATCCATCGTCCTCCACCATCATTTGTAGAGCAGGAGACATCTCCGCAGATACTGGAGACTGGAATTAAGGTTATGGACCTGGTTACTCCTTTTGCCCGTGGGGGTAAGATTGGTGCCTATGGTGGAGCGGGTGTTGGAAAGACGGTTATCATTATGGAGCTCATTCGTAATATAGCTGCTGAGCACGGAGGTTTTTCTGTCTTTGCTGGAGTAGGAGAGAGATCTCGTGAGGGAAATGACCTGTGGCTGGAGATGAAAGAATCAGGGGTGCTGGACAGAACAGTGATGGTCTTTGGCCAAATGAATGAAAGTCCTGGTGTTCGCTCCCGGGTGGGGTTGACAGGAGTAACCATGGCGGAGTACTTCCGTGACGAAGAGGGGCAGGATGTCCTGTTGTTTATTGACAACATTTATCGTTATGTTCTTGCCAATATGGAGTTATCCGCTCTCTTGGGGCGCATGCCATCGGCGGTAGGATACCAGCCAACCTTGGGGACGGATGTAGGAGAATTGGAAGAGAGAATTACCACCACGCAAAAGGGGTCGATCACATCCTTCCAGGCGATTTATGTTCCTGCTGATGATTATACTGATCCTGGCATAGTTGCCACATATGGCCATCTTGATGCTGTTGTTGCCTTGGAGCGCTCTATTGCTGAATTGGGCATTTACCCTGCGGTTGACCCCCTGACATCTACATCTCGAATGCTTGATCCCGCCATTGTGGGAGAGGAACATTATGCGGTGGCTCAAGGAATACAGCGAACGCTGCAGCGCTATAAAGAATTACAGGATATCATTGCCATTTTGGGAATGGAAGAGTTGTCTGAGGAGGACAAGCTTACTGTGAACCGTGCTCGCCGCATACAGAGATTTTGTTCTCAGCCATTTCATGTAGCGGAACATTTCACCGGTAGCCCGGGGAAGTATGTATCCATTAAAGAGACGGTGCGTGGCTTTAAGGAGATTTTAGAAGGCAAACATGACGATCTTCCCGAAGCCGCTTTCTATCTGGTGGGCAACATTGATGAAGCAGTGGAGAAGGCCAGGACGCTTGAGGGGAAATAGTGGCTACTATAAAGCTGGAAATAGTTACTGCGGAGAAGGTTATTTACTCCGACGATGTCAGTGAGGTAGTTGTCTGGGGAATTGAAGGGCAGATGGGCATTCTTCCCCATCATGCTCCGTTGGCAACGATACTCCGACCGGGAGATTTGCTCATCAAGAAGGATAATGAGGAGGAGTATTTCTTCGCCAGTGGAGGCTTTCTCGAGGTGACTGCTGATAAAATAATTATACTGGCTGATGCCTGTGAACGTGCTGAGGAGATAGATATCGCTCGTGCAGAAGAAGCCAAACGTCGTGCAGAAGCTACCCTTAGGGAACAGCCATCCAGTGTTGATATGGCAGCTACCGAAGCTGCTCTACGCCGATCTTTAGTCAGGTTAAAAGTAGCGGAAAAAAGGCGCACCAGACGTACTAGCCGTAGCAACACATAACTTTCCCACGTGAGGGGGGTATGTTGTTTCCGCGCTTAGATTATCTCTAACTTTACCTGGGTTTCTGCTCTGGCAGCTTTGACACGAAGTAAAGTACGCATTGCCTCAGCCACACGACCCTGTTTACCAATGACCCGACCCTTGTCGTCAGGGGCTACCTCGAGCTTAAGTATCAATCCCCTGTCGTCGGTCTCCTCAGTGAGGCTGACCTTGTCTGGCTCGGCCACAATGGATTTAACGATGTATTCTATGAGTTCCTTCATTTCTTCTCCTTGCTGGTTGAATTTAGCTTAAGGCTCTCTTCTTCTGCTCAAATTTCTCCAGGATGCCCAGTTGACCCAGCAGGCTGCGAACAGTGTCTGTGGCTTGAGCTCCTTGGGTAAGCCAGTTCAGAGCCTTTTCCTCATTGATGTCAACATGGGCGGGATTGGCCAGGGGATCATAGTGACCAATGACCTCAATAAACCTGCCATCCCGCGGTGAGCGGCTGTCAGCTACAACTATCCGGTAAGAGGGCTTGTGAATAGCTCCTACTCTGCGCAATCTAATCTTAACCAAGGTGGCATATTATCTCTTAACTGCATGCACTTGTCAATGGCTTGTGGTGGTTAACCACAGAGGCGACACTGGGCTACGGATTTTAGCAAGTTCTTTTTCAATGTGCTCTATGGGAGCAAGGTAGCCAAGAGATTAGCGCGGACGGTTGGAGTTATTCTCAATAAGCCAGTTTCTATCCTATGGAGTGTCCCTAGGCACCCGCACGATCAAAGATGTCCCTCTTCCTGGTGTTGATTTCATTTCAATAGTGCCGTTCGCTAGCAGGGCTCGCTGTTTCATTCCAGCTAAACCAAGCTTCCCCATACTAGTAAAGTCTCCTTGCTCAGGCAACTTAAACCCTTTGCCGTTGTCATTAACAGCTAAAACAATCTCATCATCTCCAAATTCTAGTGTAATCCAAGCATGTGATGCTTCTGCATGTCTTCTGGTATTAGTTAATGCCTCTTGGGCAATGCGGAATAATAAGAGTTCTATCTCAGTGGGCAATCCTCTTTCACTACCTATCATCTTAACCTGGATATCAAGTCCGTATTTTTGGGTTAGGTCTTCCGCCATCCACTCCAGTGTTGCTAATAAGCCGAGTTGGTCTAGTATGGGGGGTCTTAAGTCCTGAACACAGCGCCGCAAGTCTTCTAATGCCCCAATCGCCTGGCTGTGCAGCTTCTCTAAAGATTGTATAAGGGGCTCGCCAGATAACTTCTCTTCTTCAGTTGAAGTGAGAAAATCTAGGCCCTGCGTGAGAAGGAGCAGGGATTGAGCAAGCTCGTCATGCAATTCCCGGGCAATGCGCGCTCTTTCCTCCTCCTGCGCTTTGGTAATCTGCTGGACATAAAGACGAGATCTGTTCTCCATATGTCTCCGTTCAGTCACATCCTGTAAGGTCTCTATGGCTCCTATTATTTCTCCATCGTTATTCTTAACAGGGCTTGCCATAAAATGAAGCCATCTGCCGTTCTCTCCAAGCTGCGGGAAGAAATCTTCGGCTTCGTAGGCACCATCAATCAAGGAAGATTTCTTGCCTTTATCCTGGTAGTATTGTTCTATTTCAGCAATAGAGGTTTTGTCTACTATTAAATCAGCCAGAGTTGGCCTCTTCTCAGTGTAGAATGCCACCCATTGCCTATCTGTCCCGACCACTTTTTCCCTTTTTGCGCCGGAGAGAGATTCGAGCGCTATATTCCAGTGAACGATTTTGTGCTGCTCATTGATGGTAAATGTCGGAATTGGGGAGCCATCAATGATTTTGCAGGTTATTTCTGACTCTGCTCCCTTTTGCTCAGTAAGTTTGATTTTTGATTCTGTCAACCTCTCCCTCCTCTTGGGGGATATCGTCAAGAGTAATATATCCTTCCCTAAATGCTTTAACTACCATCTCAGTACGGCATCTACAATTCATTTTGGTAAAGATGTTAGTCAAGTGAGCTTTTACGGTGCGCAAGCTGAGAAACAGATTGGTGGCAATTTCGTTGTTGTTCATCCCTCTAGCCGCTAGCCTCAGAATTTCAATTTCCTTAGTGGTTAGCTGCACATCAACCTGCTTTCCACCGGTCTCCTTTCCAGTTGCATGTTGCAAAAGCCGGCGGGTTACCGCCGGGTCAAGCACAGCCTCACCGGAATAGGTAGCACGGATAGCCCTGGCAATCTCGCTGCTGCGTGCGCTCTTCAGTAAATAGCCACAGGCGCCGGCCTCCAGAAGGCCAATAACGTAGTGGATATCGTTATAGGCAGTCAATACCAGTACTGCTGTAGGCGGGCTTGCCTGCTTAATTAATTTTGTAGCCTCAATGCCATTAAGCTTGGGCATGACAATATCCATTAAGACTAAATCGGGCTTTAGCTCACTGCCTAACCTGGCCGCCTCCTCACCATCACCAGCCTCTCCGACTACTTCAAAGTCCTTTTCTCTCTCAAGCAGTTTACGCATGCCTTCCCTTAGCACGGCATGGTCATCGGCAATTAGAATACTTATCTTCGTCTTAATATGGCCTTCCTTACGTTTGATTACTCAGCTAATTCTAAACTATCCGGCGGATAATATCGACAAGATAGTGGACTTTAGGGCGCATGGAATTACGACTTTAGGGCGCATGGAATTACGACTTTGGGACGCTGTATGGGGTCGTGTCGGCAAGTACTATATAAGTGAAATGATGAATATGACATTGGTGGTGAAAAAGAGAGAGCCTATCACTAAGGATAGAAGGCTGAAACGGAAAATGAGAATCCTGACAATACTAGCCAGAGCTGCAGATGATAGCGAGTGCTTAATTTTAACCCGGGAGGAGATGGTGGCACTGGTTAGGGGGGACATAGGGAGAATAGAGAGTTGGCTGGATAAATTAGACAAACGGCATCCAATTAGGCTATGGCACCAATTAAGCTGAGAGAAATGAACGAACAACTAGCCGTTAAGTGTCGAGGCCAAGGAAAAATACAAGGAAACAGGAGGTGAAAAATGAAGGTTTTAGTGAAGGAGCCAGAAAGGATTGATGGGAGATCTGTTCAAACTGGGAGCCTTGTTGCTGCTAGATGGCAAAGTAGCAAAGACTATGCTGTGGGTATTGTAAGTGAGGATCCAGGCAGCCTGTTTAATGAAGAGCATCTTAAGAGGGCGACACATGTTGTTCTGCTTAAGAAAGCTTCTGAAGTCACGGCGATAGTCAATAAAGCTAAGAAGGCTTTCTGGGAAAGCGTAGTCCAGGACTTTCCGGAGGGAGAATCTAGGCCATATGCGCCATACTCAACCATAGATTTCGATGATGCTTGTAGGAGAGCTCTTCATAACTGGCTAAATCTGCAATATTCTCTTTCCCTTAGCAATTAGCAGGAAGGCAAGAGTTAATGGAGCAACTAACCATGTGAACGCGCGACGGCAACAGCAAATGAAATATTAAGAAAAGGAGGAGAAAAATGGATCTAGTGATTGGAAAGGTAATCGCAGCAGGGTTGGCTATAGGACTGGGTGCCCTTGGACCAGGCATAGGAATTGGAGTTGCAGGACATGGAGCTATGACATCTCTGGGACGTAACCCTGAAGCTAGTGGCAAAATAATGCCTAATATGATCCTGGTGTCCGCTTTCGCTGAAGCCATTTGTATTTATGCTTTAGTAATAGCGATAATTATTCTGTTTGTCGTTTAAGAAAGCGGTTGATGCTCTGGCACCACAGAAAGGCGAGGTTATCCCTCGCCTTTCTGCTAATTTTAGAGGGTTTTGCTCTCGGTGCATGGGAACGAGCTCCCACCAATCTCAACTCAATTACTTGAAGCTAAATTAACCATACCGTAAGTGTTCCCCGTGTATCTCAGCCTCTGCATGGCGTGATTGTTTGGGTATGCTACGGGGATAGTTTATAATTCGGCGGAATGCAGGTACACCAATTACACCGCTGGGACATGTCATACACTGAGGCGAAACAAGTCCAGTCGAGTTTGGCCCGGAAGGTGATAATGGAGGGAGAGGATATCGCCCCTCATCTCATTGCGGGTGTGGATATCTCTACCCATGGGCCCCAGAATATGGCGCAGGCAGCGGTGGTAGTACTCGACTATCCCTCTCTTAAATTAGTTGAGGTGGCAACCAGTCAGGCCATACCTGCTATACCTTATATCCCGGGTCTGTTATCCTTTCGTGAATGTCCGTTGATTCTGGCAGCGTGTGAGAAGGTAATGAATATTCCTGATATCATGCTGGTTGATGGACAGGGAGTGGCTCATCCCAGGAGGTTTGGCCTGGCGTCTCACCTGGGGCTTTTTTTGGATATTCCCACTGTGGGATGCGCCAAGTCCATCCTTTGTGGCCAGCATGGGGTTCTGGCTGATGAGGCTAGCGCACATGCCGATTTAATTGATAATGGCGAGCTTATTGGGGCAGCTTTGAGAACCAGGGCGAAGGTGAAACCGATATATGTATCTGTGGGGCACAAGATCAGCCTGGCCTCCGCTTTATATTGGGTGATGAAAGTCTGTCGTGGCTATCGTCTTCCTGAACCAACTCGCCTGGCTCACCTTGCCGCCGGCGGCAATTTACCTGTCCAGCATCGGTATCAGCCGGATATATTTCATTAACTGGAGGAGAGCATTATGCAACAGCAACGAGACATGTTAAGGGCCTTGCGCCGCAGGATTTCCGATATCATGGTGCATCTTTGACATCCCTGCTAAAGAAAAGGAAATTACCAGGATAGAGCAGGAGTCAGCCAGTCCTGACTTCTGGCACTCGCCGGCAAAGGCTCAGACTATCATGCGCCACCTGGGGACCATGAAGAACCAGGTTCACACCTGGCGTAGCCTGGAGAGGAAAGTTGCTGATCTCTATGATGTCGCTGCATTAGCGGTGGAGGAGGGTGACTCTTCCCTTGAGCCAGAAGTAGACCGGGAATTGAGCGAGTTAACTGCACAGTTTGATGGCCTTGAGAGTCAGCTAATGTTCAGCAGTGACTATGATAGACGCAATGCCATTATTTCTCTTCATTCTGGAGCTGGAGGGATAGAATCGCAGGATTGGGCTAGCATGTTGCTCAGGATGTATCTCAGGTGGGCCGAGCGACACCATTACCAGACCGAGATCTTGGATAGCTCTCCCGGGGAAGAGGCTGGCATCAAAAGTGCTGTCGTCGAGGTCAAGGGAGAATATGCCTATGGCTATCTCAGGGGTGAACGTGGGGTGCATAGATTGGTACGGCTTTCTCCCTTTGATGCTGATCATGCACGGCATACATCCTTTGCCCTGGCAGAGGTCATCCCTGAAGCGGAGGGGGTGCTGGATATTGACATAAACCCGGCAGACTTGAAGGTGGAAACCTTTCGGTCGAGTGGGCCTGGAGGGCAACATATGCAAAAGACGAGCAGTGCTGTGAGAATAACTCACCTGCCCACGGGGATAGTGGCAACGTGCCAGGAAGGCCGGTCTCAGTACCAGAATAAGGAAGTTGCCCAGAGAATTCTTTATGCTCGGCTCCTGGACAGGGAAATAAAGATCAGGGAGAAAGAAAGTGATACGCTCAGGGGCGAGCATGTTGATGCTGCCTGGGGCAACCAGATCAGGAGTTATGTCCTGCACCCATACCAGATGGTGAAGGACCATCGCACGGGATATGAGACTGGCAATGCGGAGGCGGTACTGGATGGGAACCTGGATAAACTTATCGATGCCTATCTGCGTTTTGAGGTTGGAGAGAAATGATTAAGCGCATCATCGCATTTTGCTTGAGCCTGCTATTCATGTTTCTTCTTGTTCCTGCCTCAACTCTGGCTGATAGCGGTATCTCCGTAGTAAACAGCAGCGTGGAACTGAATTTTCCCCATCAAATTACCTTCCATCTTGTATCTGAAAGCGATGCCAACATTACTGGCGCACGCCTTCACTATCAGGTGGACAAGATGAACTATGCCAATGTGACCAGTGAGGGCTGGGCAAATTTTGTTCCCGCTAAAAGGGTAGATACCACGTGGGAGTGGAACATGGCGTATTCCAGCCTGCCTCCGGGGGCAGCAGTAACATACTGGTGGACAATCGAGGATGCTGATGGAGATTACCTGGAGACCTCGCCTGCGATGGTATGTTTTAACGATACTCGCTATGAGTGGCAGAGCCTGACCGAGGACAATCTTAGTCTCTTCTGGTATGAAGGAAGCGAATCGTTTGGCCGGGAGTTGATGGCGGCCTGCCACCAGGGGCTGGCGCGGATACACCAGAACACTGGTGCCTATCCCCATGGCAATATCAAGGTGTATATCTATGACTCTGCTGCTGCTTTACAGGGAGCCATGCTTTACCCCCAGGAGTGGTTGGGGGGTGTAGCCTTCAGCCAGTTTGGTATTGTCGCCCTTGGTGCTTCCCCGGAAAACCTGGAGTGGGGCAAGAGAACCATAGCTCATGAATTAACACATGTGGTGGTACATCAACTTACCTTTAGCCCTTACTGTGATCTGCCCACCTGGCTGGATGAAGGACTGGCCATGTACAGTGAAGGAAGGCTTGATCCTTTCTTGCAGTTGCGATTGAATCAAGCTATCTCTAGCGATGAACTTATCTCGGTACGCACGCTATCCAGTCCCTTCCCTGCTGATATTGATATGGCCTATCTTTCCTATGCTGAGAGCTACAGCGTTGTACAGTATCTCATCAGCAACTATGGTCAGTACGACATGCTCCAGTTCCTCGGTGTGTTGAAACAGGGCAGCACCTGTGACCAGGCCTTGAGCCGGGTATATGGATTTGATGTCGATGGACTGGATAGTCAGTGGCAGGAGTCACTGTCAACTTCTCCCGTGAAAACGGATGATTCGTATCCTTATCCGGTCCTGATTGCTACTGTAGCGGCACTGGCTACTGCGCTGGCCCTGGCTGGAGCTTTAGCGCTGGAAGATTGGTCCTGGCGAAGGATGTCCCGGAAACGCGAGAAAAAATGAGAGACAGAAACAGCTTCACGGTACATGATCTCCCCCTTGATGAGCGTCCCCGGGAGAGATTGCTCAAGCTGGGCGGCGAAGCCCTGTCGGCCCAGGAAATACTGGCTCTGATCCTGGGGAGAGGGGGTAATGGCGAGTCGGTCATGGTCACGGCGCAAAGACTGTTGAGCCATTTTGGTAACCTTCGAAAGATTGCCGCTGCCCCCATCCAGGAATTGGTTGGAATAAAAGGCATTGGACTGGCAAAGGCCGCGCAGCTCAAGGCTGCCGGAGAGATGGGGAAGCGGTTAGAAGATGAGGGTCAGGGGATTAATCCAGTAATCAAATCTCCTGAGGCAGCCTTCAATTATGTGAAAGGGAGACTGAAGGGCAAGAAAAAGGAGCATTTTCTTGTTCTCTGCCTGGACACCAGGAAGAGGCTGATTGCCTGTAACACGATATCGGTTGGCAGCCTTGATACCAGCCTGGCTCATCCCCGGGAGGTGTTCCGGGATGCCATTTCTGCGAGCTCCGCTTCGGTGATTTTTGTGCACAACCATCCATCGGGAAGCACCGAGCCGTCGCGGGAGGATATTGAATTAACTCACCGGCTGGTCAAGGCGGGTGAGGTTATCGGAATTGAAGTCGTGGATCATGTTATCGTCTGCGATAGCAGCTACCTGAGTCTCAAATCCAGGCAATTGTTATAGGGGGGGGAATGTATTATATCGAGGAGCATCCCAACAGGCGAATGAAGATAGTAGTCGGGGTTTTGATTGCTGTCTGTGTTTTTCTATCTGTCCTTCTTGCTGGTTCCTATAACAAGCTGGCATCAGCGGGAGCCATGTTTGCATCTATGCAGGAAGAGCAGGAGTCAATACAGGCGGAGCTGGTGTCAACCCAGGAAGAATTGCTCTCGGTGCAGGCTGAATTATCCAGTTTGCAGGATAACTATGACAGCCTGGCCAGCGGTTATATATATCGAAATCCTACCTATGCAGAGATGAAATCCTTCATTGCCACGGACCATACCAATTTGAATGAATATAAAGTTGGGCAATATACCTGCATAGATTTTGCCGCTGATGTCAAGCAACATGCCATGGGACAGAATTTTCGCTGTGCCCTGGTCGAGATTGAATTTCCTGGTGGTGCTCATGCTCTGGTAGCATTTGATACTACTGACCAGGGAAGGATTTACATAGAGCCTCAGAATGATAAAGAGGCGCAGGTGTTTATTGGTGAGAAATACTGGGAGCAGTGGTCAAGCTACTACTCTTCTTATGATGATACTATAGAGCGGATCCGGGTTATCTGGTAGATAATGATGAAGAGAACTGGATTTATATTATTAGCTTTACTGATTGGCCTGGCACTATTGCTGCTGGTGATGGGTTGCCAGCCCCAGCAGCTTTCTTCCCAGCAGGAAGCGCTTAACCTCTGGGGTGAAAATCCTATCACCCTGGACCCGGCAATCTCCAGTGAAAGCACTTCTCATGCCTATATCATGCAGATATTCAGCGGGCTGGTCCGGCTAAACGAAGAGATGGAAGTGGTGCCTGATATTGCCCGGAGCTGGGAAATAAGCCAGGACGGCATGACATATACCTTTTACCTGCGTCATGGCGTGAAGTTCCATGAAGGCCGCGAGGTAAAGGCGGCCGACTTCAAATATTCCTGGGAGCGAGCCTGCCGTCCGCAGTTGGCTTCCCAGACGGCAGCAATGTATCTGGGAGACATCATTGGTGCCCGGGAAATGCTGGCAGGTGAGGCGGAAAGCTTATCCGGCGTTGAGGTTATAGATAATTACACCCTCCGGGTTACCATCGAGGCTCCCCGGGCATATTTTCTCTCCAAGCTCACCTATCCCACGGCATTTGTGGTCAACCAGGATAATGTCGCTGCCGGGAGTGGGTGGTGGTATGCTCCTGATGGCACGGGACCCTTTCAGCTTGGCGAATGGCAACATGGTCAGCAGCTAATCCTGGAGCGAAACGAACTGTATTACGGTGAGAAGCCCCTGCTGGATAAGGTTGTCTTTCACCTGAGTGGCAACGCCAGGACGATGTATGAGAGAGGGCAGCTTGACGTTCTTCCGGTCTCGATATACTACATCGATGAACTCCGGGATAAAAACAGTCCTCTTCACGACCAGCTAGCTGTCTTTCCTGAGCTGAGCCTTCATTATATTGGGTTTGATACTACGGCGCCGCCATTTGATGATGTCAATGTCCGCCGCGCCTTCTCTCATGCCGTAGATAAGGGGGCTGTCATTAATTCTACGGTGAAGTCCATGGTCCAGGAAGCTGGCGGCATTTTGCCTCCGGGCATGCCGGGATACAACAGCGGTCTTGAGCCTCTGGAATATAATGTCACTATGGCTCGAGTCTGTCTTGCCAACTCCAGGTATGGAGGAGCTGACAACTTGCCCCCCATCACCCTCACCACCTCGGGATATGGCAATTCCATTACTGCCTCCCTGGGAGCCATAATTCAGCAGTGGCGGGAGAACCTTGGTGTTGAAATCCAGGTAAGACAGGTGGAGCCGGGCAATTTTCTCTATCACCTGTCCCAGGAGAAGGATGAAATGTTTATACTGGGCTGGATAGCTGATTATCCCGACCCCGATAATTTTCTCGGTGCCCTGTTTCACTCGGGGAGCGAGAACGACATTTTTGGTTATAACAACTCACAGCTGGATGCCCTGCTGGATGAAGCTGCCGTGGAGCAGGATGAAGCTGTCAGGATTGCCATGTATCGCCAGGCAGAGCAGGGGGTGGTGGATCAGGCTCCCTGTTTGCCTTTATGGTTCGGCACCAACTATCTCCTGGTCAAGCCCTATGTCAAAGACTTTCAAATGAATCCCCTGGGAATTCCCAACCTGAGCCAGGTATACCTCGAGCACTGATTATCACGATGACGGAGAGGCTTTGCCGGTGACGCGTTTCCAGGCCTTCTCTAGCTGGAGCCTCATCCGTGATTTATCCTCTGATTCCGCGTCTATGATGACATCAGCGTATCTCAGCTTTTCTGCCAGGGGCAATTGAGATTTAAGTCTGCTGGTTGCCTCCTCGCGGGAGAAGCCGGAGCGCTTTATCATGCGCTTGATGGAAGTATCCTCAGAGGTACTGATTACCCATACCTGGTCCACCATGCCGGTCCAGTTCGTTTCGATAAGCAGGGGAATCTCCACCACGACTGCCGGGCATCCCGCATGGCGATACTTCTCTATTCTTTCCTGTAATGCCTGTTGTATGTAGGGATGGGTGATTTTGTCCAGCTTTTTACGCTCCTCAGGCTGGTTGAATATTATTTTTCCCAGCCTGGCCCGGTCGATCTGCTCATTCTCTCCCAGCACCCCCCTCCCCCAGGTCTGGATTATTTTCTGCCACACCTCGGTGCCCGGCTGCAACTGCTCGTGCCCGATCTTGTCGGCTTCGATTATGGCTGCCCCCATACCTGCCAGCATCTGCAGCGCCGTGCTCTTGCCGGAAGCCATATTTCCCGTGAGCCCTATTACCACCATTTCATTACTACCGGTAAAATCCAAGAGTATTATACCAGAGCTTATTTACCAGGAACGCGCGGCGTATATCCTGTAAGCACATAGACAGGGTTCAGGCAGATGTTCCTGGTGCTATAATTAATTTGTCTATGGAAAAAGAAGCCATGCTGTATGACACCTTGCCTGGTGGCAGGGTGAGGTGCAATATCTGCCAGTGGAGGTGTGTAATCAACCCCGGCAAGATGGGTGCCTGTCGCATGCGCGTTAACCGTGGTGGCAAACTATACACCATGAACTATGGCGAGGTGTCCTCGATAGCGGTGGACCACATAGAGAAAAAACCGGTATTCCATTTCTATCCCGGCAGCTATGCCCTTTCCCTGGGTGGGTGGGGGTGTAACTTCCATTGCAGGGATTGCCAGAACTGGGAGATTGCCTGTGTGGATATTCCTGAGACCTCGCGATATATATCCCCGGAGAGGCAGGTGGAGCTGGCACGGGAGAATGGCTGCCGTGGCATCGCCTGGACCTACAATGAGCCTACCGTGTGGTGGGAATATACCCTGGATTCTGCCCGGCTGGCCAGGGAAAATGGCCTATATACCGTGTATGTCACCAATGGCTATATTACTCCTGAGGCCCTGGATGCCATCGGCCCGTACCTGGACGTGTTCAGAGTGGACATCAAGGGATTTAGCGATAAGTTTTACCGGGACCTGGCCAACATCCCTCACCGGGAAGGCATACTGGAGGTGACCAGGCGCGCCCAGGAAAAGTGGCACATGCATGTCGAGGTGGTCACCAATATCGTTCCCACCATGAATGATGATGATGAGCAGCTTCGTGGCATTGCTGCCTGGACCAGAGATAGCCTGGGAGAGCTGACCCCGTGGCATGTGACCCGTTTCTATCCGGCATATAAGCTAAAACACCTGCCCCCCACACCCGTCGCCACGCTGGAGAAAGCCTATCGCATTGGCAAAGAGGCTGGACTGAAGTTTGTTTACCTGGGTAATGTTCCCGGGCATGACTATGAGAACACCAGATGCTACTCCTGTGGCAGAACCATCGTGCACCGCGTGGGCTACGAGACTGATGTCCGGGGACTCGACGGCTCAAAATGCCGTTTTTGTGGAGCAGAGCTTAATTTCACTACCAGCAGGGAGGCATCTTAAGAATGGCTATGAAACAGGAAACTCATCCCATCGTAAAACTGGCGCGAGATACAGTAGAGAACTATATTCGAACCGGGAAGGCACCTCAGCCAGGGGAACTGACTCCCGAGATGCGCAAGAAAGCCGGCGTGTTCGTTTCCATACATAAGCATGGTGAACTGAGGGGTTGTATTGGCACCTTCGCCCCCACCCGGGCGAATGTGGCCCAGGAAATTATAGCCAATGCTATCAGCTCTTCCACCCGGGACTCCCGCTTCCCCCCGGTTGTGGAATCTGAGCTTGGTGACCTGGAATACAGCGTGGACATACTCACCGAACCTGAGCCGGTGACGGATGAAAGCCAGCTTGATGCCAGGACATACGGGGTGATCGTCGAGAGTGGTTGGAGGCGAGGACTTCTTCTTCCTGACCTGGAGGGAGTCGATACCCCTGAGAGACAAATCGAGATATGCCGCCTCAAGGCAGGGATTGCTCCTGGTGAACCTGTCAAGCTCTATCGCTTTCGTGTCGAGCGTTTCCGATAGCTTAATTTCAGGAATTCACCGTGTTATAATGATTTTTAGATGGAGATAGATAGCCGGCATATCCTCGAGTGCTTGCTTCTATTGAGGGAGGTGCATTCTGAGTAAGTTCTTTTTCCTTCCCCGCGATGTCAAGTTCTACGACCTTTTTGAGAAGGCCACCGCCAACCTGGTTACTGCTTCTGCCAGTCTTGCTGACATGTTTGATAACTATACTGATGTCGAGAATAAGGCCCGGCATCTCAAGGAGATGGAGAACGCGGGTGATAGTATCACTCACGAGATAGTACAGCGACTGCATGGCACCTTCGTGACTCCCATTGACCGCGAGGACATAGCTCATCTCGCCCACACCCTGGATGATGTGATGGATTACATTGAGGCTGCGGGCAGAACTGCCTTCCTGTACCGTGTAGAGCAACCGACGCAGCGAGCCCGGGAGCTGTGTACCGTCATAGTGGAGATGACCGACAAGTTAAATCAGGTGTTGCCGCTCTTGCGCCATCGTGAGAAATTCCCCCACATATTGAAGGGATGCGTGGAGATTAACCGTCTGGAAAACCAGGCTGATGATATCCACCATTCTGCCCAGGCGGAGCTGTTTGATGGCAGTCGTGATGCCTGTGATGTCATCAAGTGGCGTGAAATTTACCAGCACCTGGAAAATGCTACTGATAAGGGTGAGGGCGTGGCCAATATTCTCGAGGGCGTAGTATTAAAGAATGCCTGAATCTCCAGCACTGCTGGTTGTACTGATTGTTGTCGCTATAGCCTTTGGAGTTACCAATGGCTTTAATGATGCCGCCAATGCCATTGCCACCGTGATTGGCACGCGCAGCCTTTCTCCCCGCAAAGCCATTCTCATGGCTGCTGCCTGTAACTTTGCTGGTGCTGCCACGGGCACTGCTGTGGCCATGACCATTGGCAAGGGGATTGTTGCTGCGGAATATGTGAATATGACCATTGTCCTCGCCGGGGTGGGAGCAATTGTTATCTGGGGAGTACTGGCCACATACAGTGGCATGCCCATTAGCCTGACACATGGACTGGTAGCGGGGTTGGTAGGGGCGGGCATCGCCCAGGCAGGCTCTGTTGCCATCGTGTGGCAGGTACTGACCCGGGTGTTGTCGGCGGTAGCCATTGCACCGATACTGGGATTTGGTGGAGGCTTTCTGGTTATGGTGGGTATTATGTGGGCCTTTCGCCATAAAGCGCCCAACAAGGTGCGCCTGTTCTTCGCCAATGCCCAAATCCTCTCTGCTGCCTTCCTGTCGTACAGTCATGGCAAGAATGATGGGCAGATGCCCATTGGCGTTATTTCCATGGCACTGATGGCATATTATGGTTACAGCGAGTTCTATATTCCGGTGTGGGCTGTCCTGGTCTCGGCCACTGCCATCAGCATGGGAACGGCATTTGGTGGCTGGCGGGTCATCCAGACCCTGGGATTGAAGATGACCACGCTGCGGCCTGCTGGCGGATTCGCTGCCAATCTATCTGCGGCAGTGGTTATTGAACTTGCCTCGCACTTTGGCATTCCTGTCAGCACCACGCACTGTGCCAGCTCCGCCATCATGGGGGTGGGGGCTACCAGGCGTCTATCTGCGGTAAAATGGGGCATAGTAAGGAATATCGTTCTTACCTGGATATTGACTTTTCCTGCCTGCGGCCTTCTCGGCTGGGGTATCGCCGAGCTACTGCAGGTGTTTTCCTAACGCCTGGTTACAGTGTGGGCAGATCCTTGCCGAGCTGGGCCAGCGCATCTATCTTCCCGTGAATCTCATCCAGCTGTATCTGGTGGTCCTGCCCGTAAATCGTGCCCTTCTCATAGATTTCCTTGATGCGGGGCACGAAGGCCAGCTGGGATAATATCAGGGTGACATCGATGAAATGCTTTTCCCCGGGAAAATCTCCTCCCCGGATAACGGCCTGGGGTGCGATCTCCTTGATATAGCTGCTGACACTCTGCACCATGTCCATGCTCATCTCTTTTGCTGGGCCGGCAGTGAGATACAGGGCAAGCCCGGCGTCCCTGGGGTTGACTGATACTGACATATCTCCCACGGTGGCTTCCAGCGCCTGTGTTCCCCGGGAGCTTTCCAGCGCCTTGTCACGGAAGTGTTTCTTATTGATTTCCCATGGAAAGCGGAAGCTGGGCAGGGTAACTCTGCCGGTGCTGATGGCGGTCCAGCCCTCCAGGGATGCCATGATGTCACCGCCGTCAACGGTGCGCGTGCCGACATTCTTGGCCTGCGTTACCTCGCCGGCGCACATCAGGTCGTAGAACGGCTCGGCGATCTGGCGGTTAATCTTCTCGATATTGTTGACCAGGCTGGCATCCTTCTCAACGTATCTCTGGTTATCGGCCAGAAATACCGCATCGACGATGTCAAAAGTGGACTTGAGGCAGGTAGCCGTGTTATACAGGGTGCGTGATTCGGTATCCTGCTCGTGCTCGAAGGGCAATACGGCGAGGACAAACAGGGGCTTATTGATATAGCGCTCCTTGATCATCTGGGCCACCACGGGCAGTGAACCTGAGCCTGTGCCTCCGCCGGTGCCGGCGATGAGCAGGAAGGCGTGTGTCTGGTAGAAATAAGGGTTGGACTTGATGGCATCCACGATCTTATCGCCGTCTGCCCGGGCCAGTTCCGCTCCCAGCTCGTTTAGCTTGCCCACGCCGTGGCCATGCGTCTGGCGCAAGCCGATGAGTATGCGGTGCTTGTGATCTGTCTGGATGTATTTCAGTCCGGTCAGGTCCGCCTGGTCGGCATTCACGGCGATGACATTGGGAGCGATGACGGCCTTGCGCTCGCGGCGGGCCTTGCTATTTAATCGAGCAAACTGGTCGGCAACACGCGAGCCGCACTGCCCTAACCCGATAACAGTTAATTTCATTATTTATTTCCTCCTGCGGTTATGCCAAGATTATATCGTCATAGTGCCTCTCGCTGCAAGGGCAAGGGCATTTTTGAGAGAGACAACAAAAGTTTTGTGAACTGGCAGTGGGAGCTTAGTAGTAATATCTGCTCCTTGACCTGATGTAGAATACCAGCCCGACAATGAGTGCTATTGCCAGGACAACAACAGCGATGGCCGCCCACTGGGGCATATAGCCGGCGCGGAAGGTCTGGACATCCGACCACGAGCCGGTGTTCATGGCTCCATCAATGGCTCTTATTTGCCACTGGTAGCTGCCGTAGGGAAGGGAATACTCCCCTGCTAGGGAATAGCTGGTGCTGTTGGTGCCGGCCTGGGTAGCTGACGGCAGGATGACCAGGGGCGATGAAAATACGGGAGTGACATTGGTGGTGCCATTGACGACCCTCACCTGGTATATCTGCAGCTCATATTTATTGATTCCGCTGGTGTCGCTTATGGTGGTCCAGGTAAATGTGGGGCGGACCTTTCCGAGCAAATTGCCCAGGACGCCTGTTCGCTTGCCATTCAGGGGAGAGAGCGGAGTTATCTTGGCCGGCGCCGTCGATTCCATGACGAAGTTGGTGCTTGCAATGGCGCTGGCTCCATAGGTGGCCTGCACCGGGTGGTTTGTGGTGTGCGTGCTCTGGGTGTGGGTAGCGGTAAAGCTGACGCCGCTGAAGGTGCCGGTGGCGCTGGTGGTCACAGAGCCTATCGTGGCGCCATCATAGCTTAAAGTTAAGGGGATATTGGCACTGAAGCCACTTCCCGAGACATTTACTACCTGCCCCACGTGACCCGGAGAACTGGTGCTGGCGGCCGGGTTCAATATGATTTTTGGGCTCAGCGTGAACTCGGTTGATGCCACGGAAGTGGTGGCGCTGCCGAGGTAGGCCTCGATATCATAGGTGCCCTGTATGTGTGAGGGCACGACGAAGTTTACCGGTCCCCAGCTTCCCCTGCTATCGGATGCGATGTTGCTGAGCACGGTCTCGCCGTCGAACTTCAGCTTGATGTCAGTCCTCCCGCCACTGAAACCGGTGCCGGAAGCGGTGACGCTGTCACCAACGAAACCCGTGCTGGGGCTTGCCGTGATATCCCTCAGCACCTCGAAGTCAGGCGCAGACATGACCAGAACATCATCCTCGTACAGCTTCAGGTCATGTGAGCCCCTGGTGGAAGCGGGCACGGTGAAGGTTATGGTTAGTGAGCCATACTCGTCGGTCTCCAGGTTATCGGCCACTGTCTCGTAGCTGCTGCTGGTATAGTAGTAGCGCAGGCTGATGTCATCGGCATCCGCCTCGCCGCCGGTTACCTTTAATGTGACCTGGTCCCCCACGTGTCCCTTGCCGGAGCTGGGAGATATTATCTCGGCACTGGATGTCACGGAGAAGGTCGTGTTTGCTATAATATCATATACGGGATTATTATACTGGCCGGCGCGGATCTCGTGGTCTCCATAGGCGCTCTCCGGGATATCGGCCAGGACGGACAGGTCATCTCCAGTTTCTGTGTATGTTCCCCCGGGATTCAGCAGGACCCAGTCGTCCTCAGCCCTCTCGTAGTGTATGTAGATTGTTGTTTCCGGGACGAAGTTTTCCCCGGTGAGCACGACACTGGTTTCCACGGGGCCGGTGGCGGGAGAGACATTTATTTGAGCTTCTTCAGGCCCATCAGCCTGGACGGGGCTGGTGAAAAAGGGTACTGCCAGCACGCATAGCGCCAGCACGATAAACAGTCGGAATAGCAGTTTCATTCGCGAACTCCTTGAATCGGTAAACATTTGCGCCAAAGTATAACCGTTCTTGAATATCAAGGCAAGAATATAAAAGGAAAGGGGCGGGATTTACCCGCCCCTCTTTTGCTAGCTTTAGCTAGCTGGTAATTAGACCCTGCGTGTCCTGAAAATGAGGACCAGGGTAACGATTACCAGTATCGCGCCGATAGCGATGACTACCCACACCCAGGAAGGAGTGGCAGGAGGTGCTGGCGGGGCAGCCGGTTCAGACTCGGTGGTGAAGGTGGAAGTGGCGCTGGTGGCAACAACGTTGCCGCTGGCGTCCTTGGCCGTGACGGTCCAGAAGTAAGTGGTGTCATAGGCCAGGTCGGAGGCACTGACGGAGAAGCTTTCGCTGGTCAGTCCGGTGCCCGAGGCAACCACGGCACCATCGGAGTCTGTCAGGGAGAAGTCATAGGTGGCATCAGGAACATTGGTCCAGGTGAAGCCCAGGGCGGCAGTTGTGCCGACCCCGGTCGCGCCGTTGTCGGGAGCGGTCAGAGACAGGATGCCCGCTTTGGGTGCGACGGAGAAGCTCCAGGTCTGAGACCAGGGGCTCCTAATAACTTCGCCGGTCTCGGCGTAGTGTGCCCTGACTCTCCAGTAGTATGTCTGTCCGGAGTCAAAGGTGTTTCCCGGTACCAGCAGTGTGGGAGTGCCCGGGTTGGAAGGCTTGTAGTA
>JAGGVQ010000005.1 GCA_021157895.1 Dehalococcoidia bacterium
AGGAGTTCTCCTCGGCCGATAAAAAGATGATGCGGGATGTTCCCAGGACGACGATGTATCCCATCTCGGAGTGATATATGCCGCCGTAGCCGAAGTCGTCCAGGCGGGATTTCAGGCGCTGCATTGAGATGATGGTCTGCGGCTTGAAGGTGGGCGAACATTTTACCAGGCTCTTGCCCGATGCCATGTAGAGTGTGAGCAGCAACACTTCCAGGTGGGCCGACAGCTCGTTCTTGCCGCCCTGCCGGGCAATCTCTACCGTGTATGTCCTGCCCAGGTTCTCCTGCACGCTCTCTATCACGGCCTTCGCTACCTCCTGCTGATAGGGTCTCAGGTTCATCTGCGCATTGCCCCCAGCCCCACGCCAATGCCTAACGGCGCCGCCACCTCGGTCAGCACCTTGGCGATGGCATTCTTCAATGACTTCTTTTGCTCCTGCGATATCTGGTATCGCGTATGCACCAGGCGGGCGATGGTGGTGGCAGCCTTCATTTGAAGCTCGATCGCCTCGGGTGATTCCGCCACCAGGCTCTTCAAACGGCACCTCAATAGTGCGATCTCGTCATCCACTCCCTCGATGCCGACAGCTTCTTCCAGGTCTATCACCTCCGCCTCATTAAGCGCCTTGCTGTAAAATCCACGCCTGGGCGCATCCGGGGTTTTCTGGGGCGCTCCTCTTCTTGCCATTAGCGTTATTCTCCTTTACTTTGGCGGTCACCAGCCCATACACCAGGCGGTGCGCCGCCAGTTCATACTGCCCGGTGGAGAGCAGCAGCCTTAATGTCCTTGCCTGTGCCATGTATTCCTCCTCTGGCGATAGTCCTCGCCGCAGTTATAAGCGATGCGCAACAGCAGCCTGTCCGGGGGCGCTCAAGCACGGCTCTCACCCTCACCGGGCACGCTTTCCCTGCGATTATCATATACAGTCCGCTTATTATCAGTATAGTCAGGAGGCAAAAAAATATACGGCATCCGAAATAGCTGTACCAGCGCATGGCGCACCACCTCCGAGGCATTGAACCCGCTGCCGCGACACAGCGACCGCAGGCGGGAATGCTGCTCCCTGGTGATGGTCACCGTGATACGCGCCGTCTGGGCGCCCTGCCTGATCCTGACGCGACTATCTATTTCCTGTTCCATACTAACCTCGCTCCAGCAATGTGGTGGATTGCCCCTGATGTTTGCCTCCAGGAGACACCCCGCAGGCCTCTCTCTGGACTACCCAGGGCTGCTTACTATCCTGCCATTGTTTGCTTACCATTAGTATATATTACACTCTGGGGAGGTGTCAAGACTCAGTGTTATAATAACTGCATCTTAAGAACTGCTTGATGAAATGAAGAACGCAACCACAAAAGACAGGCATGACCGCCTTGAGACCTCCAGGATCGCTTTCTGGATGATCTCCGCATTCCATGACAATCCCCTCCTCCCCTTCTTCAGAAATCCCTACCGGCTGCTGCAAGCAGCCGGGCTGAAGCCCGGGCAAACAGTGCTCGAGGTCGGCTGCGGCCCGGGGTTCTTCACCATCCCCGCCGCCAGAATAGTGGGGGAAAAAGGAATGGTCTACGCGCTTGATATCAACCCCCTGGCAATCAGGAGAGTCACGGGAAAAATTCAAAAACAGGCAATCAGCAACGTTAAACCCATGCTCGCCAACGCTGCTGACACCGCCCTGCCAGAAGAAAGCGTTGACATTGCCTTCCTCTTCGGCCTCCCTCGCATCGCCGGCGGACGTGAAAACCTCTTCGCCGAGATGCACCGTGTTCTGAAGCCCGGAGCCATACTCGTGCTGGAGAAGAGGAGGACATCAGAGGAGAAGCTGACCAGGGATATGGAACAAAAAGGCTTCGCCTACAAGGAGAAATGCGGTGGAATCCTCAAGTTCACCAAGTCCTATTCCAGGACCACGCCGCTCCCGTAGGCCAGTATCTCAGCCGCATTCTGCATTATCATTGAGGTGGTAAACCTCATGCTGACAACGGCATTAGCTCCCTGCTTCTCGGCATCTTCCACCATCCGCTGAAGAGATTGCTCCCGGGACTCCGCCATCATCTTGGTGTATTCAGTTATCTCACCACCCACCACCCCTCGCAGCCCCGCCATAATATCCTTGCCGACATGCCTGGCCCTGATCGTGTTGCCCTTAACCAGTCCTATGGTCCTGACAACCTTCTTTCCCTCTACCCTATCTGAAGTAGTAATAATCACCTTTCAACCCCCTTAAAATCATCTTTCTTGGACTTGTCCATCCTGTCCTTAATGGCTATTCCAATAAGAACCAGTACCCCGCCTCCAATAGCGCCCGCGGCTATCCTGACGAGCAGCGGAATATCAGCCTGCGTAAAGAAATCCTTAATCCCCCAGATGGCTAAAACCAGTACCCCCAGCCCAATCAGAATTAAAGCTACCTTTTGCCACATGACTCACCTCCTGTAGGCTACCGTCTATATCCCCACATCATCCCAACCCGGTAACAGGAACTCTAAGCAACCAGGCTGCCCGTGTCAAACATCCGCAGCCCGAGATATACCTCTTCTACTGCATCTTACGTCCAACTACAGAAACAGGCAAGTATCAGATTTTCAAGGTGCTGCTATATTTCCGACACCAGCATGTGAGGAGGCCGCCATGTTAAAATCCTCCCGGCAGGCATCGTGCCCTAACCAAACTGGATAGGAGGATATTTTAATGGAACTCGTGGAAGCAATAAACTCAAGAAAGAGCATCAGGGGTTATAAGCCAACTCCTGTGCCTAAAGAAACCCTGGCCCAGGTTTTAGAGACAGCCTTGCGCGCCCCTTCAGCCATGAACATCCAACCATGGAAACTTACCATATTGGGCGGCAAAGTGATGGAAGAGTTAAAGAATGCTTTGCAGGATAAAGTACTGGCAGGAGAAGAAGGACAGCCCGACTTTGATCCCTACCCTCGTTTATCGGGGCCTTACAGAGAGCGGCAGGTGGAGCTGGCAAAGGGCCTGTTCCAGCTCATGGACATCGCTCGAGAGGACAAGAAAAAGAGGCAGGAATGGATATTAAAGATGTTTCGCTTCTGGGACGCCCCCAACGCCATAATTATCAGCCTTGATAAGGAAGTCAACAGCTTCCTGTCCATATTCAGCCTGGGCACCATCACTCAAACCATTGCACTGGCAGCAACAAACCTTGGCCTGGGCACATGCATAGAACAAGAGGCGGTATATTACCCTGCGGTGATAAGGCAGGTCGCTGGCATCCCCGAATCCCAGAAGATCGCCATGGGAATATCTATCGGATACCCTGACTGGGCCTTCCCGGCAAACAAACTGGAAAGCACCAGGGAGAAACTTGCCGATGTAGCTACCTGGCGCGGGGTATAGGAAGCAGCGGCACGCTCAACCAGCTGAACACCAACCGGGAACCTGTCACAGAGCACAGGGCCTCTCATGATGGCCTGCTGTTGCTGGGAGCTTGAGACACAGAACCCTGAGCAGCCAGGCTGCCTGTACCAACAAGTGGGGGTGGGGCTTCAAAAATCTCTTATCAAGATGAGCGATCGCCTTGGACTAACGTGTAGTCGAACTCCGGAGGTGGTAAAATCATCTATGAGTATCATTATCATGGGTAAGTCATTCCGCCTATGATTGTCAGAGAGATCTATCCAAGAAGCATTTTGTCCAAATCAAAGGTCTTTGACTATGTGGTCAATCCGTACGTTGGATGCCAGCACGGTTGTACCTATTGCTACGCTCGCTTTATGAAGAGGTTCACCGGACACAAAGAACCGTGGGGTGAATTTGTTGATGCCAAGGTCAATGCCCCGGACCTGCTGCAGCGCAAGATGGATAAGATGCCGCCCGGTAGAGTGTGGGTAAGCGGAGTATGCGACCCCTATCAACCGCTGGAGAGAACATACGAACTGACGAAAAAGTGCCTTGAAACACTGGTGCGATACGGTTGGCCGATCACAATCCAGACGAAATCTCCGCTTGTGTTGCGTGATGTAGCCCTGTTCAGAGAAAGCGATAAGATCGAGGTCGGATTGTCAGTTGCCAGCGCAGATGACAGGGTAAGACAGTTGTTTGAACCGGGTGCGCCATCAACTAAGGAAAGAATCAAAGCTCTCGAGGAGTTACATCTTGCGGGCATTAAAACCTATGCCATGATTGCTCCAATGCTTCCCGGGGTAGAGGAGCTTGCTGCTGAGCTAAGCAAGAAAGTGGATTACGTATTGCTCGACAGGATGAATTACCATTATGGCGATTGGGTCTACAGGAAACATAATCTGGAAAGCACCATGTGCGATGGTTTTTTCGCCTCAACAAGTAAGAAACTTGCCTCTGACTTTGCCAGGCAGGGCATCGAGTGCCAAGTGTTGTTTTGATAGTACTTGGTTGACGGCTTCGGTGTCTTGGCTACATCTCTCAATGAACCACCAGAGACACATAGCCAAGTAAACATTTCGCTACGCTGTTCCCCTCGAATGAACATGTGGATGTTCCTTGAAAAACTATTGACAAGTGAAATTTACTCTTTCCTAATCACAAATAGAGTATTTTCATCAAGCCAATGTACCCTGTTAAGATCCTTGAACTTCCCTTTAATATTGTTCGTAAACCCTTCCATTGCTTCTTCTAGTTCTTCTGGTGTATACAGGGAAAAGGTGGAGTAATGGCGAGACCTTGCTCGATCTATGAGTTGTGTCAGCGTCGACATTCGTGCGTACTTATAGTATTCAACCGATTCAATATGTAGTTTTGGTACTTCTGATACTGTTTCTGTAAATCTATTGAGGCTATAGAGTCGGGTCTCCTTCCGATTAAACATTGGGAAATAGCGACCCCAAATATTTCTTCTATTCTGATCACAAAGCCTAGTGTAAATGAAAATGTACCCGCCCACCTTTAGAATTCTAGCGCTCTCAAGAAGAAATTCAAGCAGGCTAAAGTGGTGTACAGCATTGAACGTGAAGACACAATCATAAATATTATCTCGAGAGGGTATATCACCCACTTTAGCGTTTACTGAAGTGAAATCACCAATTCCGTTATTCATAAGGCCCTTCTCTAGAACATCTAGCATATCGGGGTTAGAATCAAGGCACGTGAGCCTCAGTTTGGGGTTTAGGCATTTAAGGAGGAGTAAGTCATATCTACCAGTACCACAACCTATGTCGATAGCTTCAATATGTTCCGACTTGTTAAGTCTTCTAGCAATAAATATGATAGGGGCAATATCAGTTGTTCGGAGATTGTGGTATTTGTGAGCTATTTGGGAAAAATGATGATAGATTAAGGAATATTTTTCATCACTTAATTTCATCTTCCTCATGCTCTCTAAACACACAAAGATAGGCTGTGACCTGCACCCACAGAGGATACTATTGTTACACTGGAATTGTCAGCATGGAGATTTGAGAAATAGCAACTACCACAAGCTGCCTTTGTGGAGTCTATGTGTACATAGCCATTATATTAAATCATAAGCCCTGACAAAACAAGAGTACTAAGGCATTTAAGATGACCGAGCGGCACCCTCAACCGGCTGAACACCA
>JAGGVQ010000014.1 GCA_021157895.1 Dehalococcoidia bacterium
AATCGGTGAGATTTACACTAAAATTCTTCGTGAGAGTAATGTGAGCAGGGATAAAGAAAGGTTAGCTCTGTCACTGGATGTAGGGGGAACGAAGATTTTGGCTGCCCTTGTTTCTCATCCAGGTCATGTTTTGTGTGAGAAGCTCTCCCCGACAATGGCAGATGGGGGAGTTGAGGCAGTAGTTGATAGGATGGTAACCCTTGTTAGTGATACCCTTGATGAGGGTGGCGTTGACATATCTCATGTGGAGGGCATGGGGATCGCCGTGGCAGGGGCCATAGATACCAACGCAGGAATAGTTACTGCCTCTCCCAATCTTCCCAACTGGCGCGATGTTCCTCTTGTGAATATCCTTGCGGACAGATTCAAAACTGCTGTTTATGTGGTAAATGATGCCAGCGCGGCAGCACTGGCAGAGCATCTCAGGGGAGCAGGAAGGGGAACAAGCAATATGGTGTATCTTACCGTGAGCACTGGCATTGGGGGAGGGATTGTTATTGATGGGGAACTTTATATTGGCACTGATGGTTGTGCGGGTGAAATAGGGCACATGGTGATAGATTCTCACGGGCCTAGGTGTAATTGTGGTAATGACGGTTGCTTGGAGGCGCTGGCATCTGGGACCGCGGTAGCTCGCGAGGCGGTAAGACGCCTCAAACGGGGTGAGCAAAGCCAGCTTCTTGAGCTTGTAGAAGGCAAGCTTGAGGATATCGATGCCCGTGTTGTGGGCATCGCCGCCAGCGTGGGTGATTCTCTGGCGCTAGATATTATCACTCGTGGATCTCGCTACTTGGGTTTGGGTATGGTAAATCTGGTTAATATATTTAATCCCGAGCGGATTGTCGTTGGTGGTGGACTTTCTCACATGGGGGAGATGTTGTTGGGTCCAGCCCGGCAGGTGGTAAGGGAGAAGGCCTTTAAGTTACCTGCTCAATCGGTAAGCATCGTTACCAGCGAGCTGGGTGATGAGGCTGGTGTAATTGGGGCTGCCATGTTTGTTTTTCAGGCCTGTGATAAGGGCTTCCCTTATAGCTGATAGTTTATGCTATTATACTTGGCATTTATCCTGATGTTTCAGCATGTGATTATATTTTGGGAACGCATATATTTTGATGAATAGTGACGATCTCAGGAGGATTTTCCTGCAGTTCTTTGCAGACAAGGGACATAAAGTTATTCCCAGTTCCTCTTTAATCCCTTATGGTGATCACACTTTATTGCTTACCACTGCCGGTATGGTCCAAATCAAGCCCTACTTTCTGGGCGTAGAAGTGCCCCCCAGTCCTAGGTTGACTTCCTGCCAGAAGTGCTTCCGCACGACCGACATAGATATAGTGGGAGATGATAAGCATCTCACTTTCTTTGAGATGCTGGGTAATTTCAGTGTCGGCGACTATTTCAAGAAGGAAGCTATTTCTTGGTCATGGGAGTTTGTTACTCAATATTTGAAGCTGCCGCAGGATCGTCTATGGGTCACAATTTATCTGGATGATGACGAGGCTTTTGATTACTGGCGGCAGGTGGGGGTGCCAGTTGAGAGAATACTACGATTTGGGGATGAGGATAATTTCTGGGGTCCGGCAGGTGATTCTGGTCCTTGTGGGCCCTGCAGCGAAATTCATTATGATTATGGAGAGGAGTTTGGCTGTGGCCGTCCTGACTGTCGGCCGAATTGTGAATGTGGGAGATTCTCTGAAATCTGGAACCTTGTGTTTAGCCAGTATAACCAGCATTCTGATGGCCATCGCTCCTTGTTACCCAAGCCTAACATTGACACCGGAATGGGGATGGAGAGGACACTGGCTGCTATTCAGGGTGTACATTCGTTTTATGATACCGACATTTTTATACCCCTGATACAGCGAATATGCAGGTTATCACACAAGAGTTATGGAGAGGAAAAGAATGTTGATCGGGCGATTCGTGTTGTTGCTGAGCATAGCCGTGCTGTTACCTTTCTTATTGCTGATGGTGTTATGCCATCAAATGAAGGCCGAGGCTATGTATTACGGAGAATATTACGTCGTGCTTCCTTCTTTGGCCGGCAATTGGAATTGTATAAACCTTTCCTCATGGAGATAGCCGAAGTGACTATTGAACATATGGGTCATGTATATCCTGAGCTTGTTGCTGCGCGAGGCCGGGTCATTGATGTAATCCGGGCGGAGGAACAGAAATTTGGAGTTACTTTAGAAGCAGGTCTTGATGTGTTGATGAAGTTGGTCGCTGACGCTTCGAATCAAGGGAAGGGGCAGTTGTCTGGGGAAGAGGTGTTCTATCTTCACGATACCCATGGTTTTCCTCCTGAGCTAACCCAAGAGATAGCTAGTGAGCATGGTTTATCGATAGATTGGACAGAATATCAGGCCGAGATGGAAAAGCAAAGGGAGAGGGCTAGGGCATCTCAAGCAACATCAGCTAGTTCTATATTGGAATTGGGGAGGCTTGTTAGCTTTGGATTGAAGGCTGTCAAACCCACACATTTTGTGGGATATAGCGAATTTACTACGAAGTCGCAACTTCTGGGGATGATGAGAGGTGGAGAGCCTTGTGACAGCGCATCCGAGGGCGATGAGGTTAATATGGTATTGGATAGGACACCTTTCTATGGAGAGATGGGGGGGCAGGTGGGTGACACTGGCGAGATAAGTGGGGCAGGGGGGAAAATGTCCGTTACCAATACCCTGCGAGGACCTTCTGATGTGATTGTGCACCAGGGCAAGGTTCTTGAAGGTAGATTCTCTGTTGGAGATGAAGTTTCTCTGGAGGTTGATATTTCCCGCCGCATGGACATTGCGCGCAATCATACTGCGACACATTTGCTGCAAGCAGCCCTGCGGCAGATCTTGGGAAGGAATGTAGCACAAAGAGGGTCTGTGGTAGATCCTGACAGGCTTAGATTTGATTTTTCTTATTCGGCGGTGGTGGGGCAGGATCAGCTTTTACATATTCAGCGGTGGGTTAATGAAAGGATTCGCTGGGATCTGGAGATCAACACGAAGGTGCTTCCTTATCAGGATGCCATTGCTGATGGAGCCATTGCGCTATTTGAGGAGAAATATGGGGAGACAGTCAGGGAAGTGATAGTAGGTAAACCTCCTATCAGCAAGGAGTTGTGTGGAGGCACACATGTTGGTTCTACCGGTCAAATTGGCCTTTTCCTTATCACTGGTGAAGCTAGTATTGGCACCGGGGTATGCCGTATTGAGGCAATAACCGGGAGAACTGCTGAAGCTTTTATTGAGCAGCAAATTTCGCATTTGCAGCAAGTGACTGGAGTGCTGGGATGCTTGCCTCAGGAGGTCGAGAGTAAAATCCAGGTACTCCTGGATGAATTGGGAGAGGAGCACAAACGTTCCCTCTGGCTGGAGAGAATGCTATCTCGGAAGTTGGCTGATTCCCTACTTCAGAAGGCAAGTCGGGAGAATAATGTTACTTTTATAGCGGGTAAGCTCCCGTCGCTGACTATGCCTGTGCTCAGAGAGACAGGTGATATACTGAGAGATAAGTTGCAGAGTGCCATTGTGGTGCTAGGCACGATATATGATGATAAGCCTATGTTCGTGGCCATGGTGACTCCTGACCTGGTGAGCAGGGGGTTTAATGCTGGTAGCATTATTAGAGAGGTAGCAAAGATTGCTGGTGGTAGTGGTGGTGGTAGGGCAGATATGGCTCAAGCAGGTGGCAGAGATGTCTCTAAAATTGATGATGCTTTAGAACTGGTTGGTAAGATTATTGCAAGAGGTTGAGTTTGCGTAGTTTGGGGGTGGATGTTGGGGGCAGGAGGACTGGGGTCGCCATAAGTGATGCTGATGGCATCTTGGCTTCCCCTCTAGCTGTGATTGATAATGGGGATGATAAGGAGACTATAGCTGAGATACTTAAACTTGCCCAGCGATATCATGTGCAACGGTTAGTGGTTGGTTTACCCTATTCGCTGCAAGGTGGTATAGGCCAGCAGGCTGATAGGGTGAGGAATTTTGCCCGCGAGCTTGCCCATTCTGGTAATATTGAAGTCAAGCTTTGTGATGAGCGTTTCTCAACCATTGCTGCTGACAAGTTGATGGTGGAGGCAGGAGTGAAGAAGAGAAAGAAGAAAGAACGGCGTGATGCTATAGCAGCTGCCTTCATTCTTCAGGGATTTCTGGATAGTCTGGAGAGCTGAAATTCCTATGGCGAAGACTATTGGATTGATTGGATACCCTATTAGATATTCCATCTCTCCTTACTTTCAACAAGCGGCTTTAGATTACTACAATCTTGATGTTTGCTATGATGCTTGGGAGGTACGCCCAAAGGATCTTGAGGTGACAGTATCTCAATTGCGAGATTTCCAGTATTTGGGAGCTAATGTGACCATCCCTTATAAGGAGTCAGTGATACCATTACTGGATGAATTGGATGAATGGGCAACTATGGTTGGTGCTGTGAATACTATTGTTAGAAATAAGAACAGACTTGTTGGTTTTAACACTGATTCCTATGGTTTCCTTGAGGCGCTATATCAGGATGGCAATTTTGATCCTGAAGATAAGCGTGTGGTGATACTTGGGGCAGGTGGAGCAGCCAGTGCAGTAAGTTTTGCGCTGGCTCAGAAAAAGGTAAAATCTATTACTGTAATCAATCGCACCCTGGGACGAGCTCAAAAGTTGGTTGGCAGGTTGGAGCATTTTATTGCCAGTCAGGCAATTGTATCAGGACGTTCAGCGATCAAGCTTAATGCACTGCCATGGCAGGTGCTAAGCTCGCATGAGACACTGTCTTATTGTCATTTGCTGGTTAATTGCACCGCGATGGGAACCAGATATGGCTCTCTGGAAGGAGATTTTCCTTTGGGCAGCGATGTGATCCCTGCAGGCATTATGGTATATGACCTGGTTTATAATCCTCCTCTTACGCCTTTACTGCAGCAAGCTCAAGAGGCAGGAGCCTCTATTCTTGGCGGATTGCCAATGCTAGTGTACCAGGGGGCTGCCTCTCTCCAGTTATGGACTGGCGCTGATGCTCCAGTTTCTTTCATGATGGGCAAGGCAAAAGAAGCTTTACAGAGCTTGCCATAATTATATTTCCTTGGGTGAAATTCCTATTTTTCAGGAAGAGAAAAGTTGAAAATTGCAATGGTGGTTCCTCCATGGTTCAAGGTGCCGCCGGACAAATATGGTGGCATTGAAGCTGTTGTTAGCTTACTGGCGGAAGGGCTTGTTGATAAGGGACATGAAGTAATCCTGTTTACCATATCGAGTTCTACCACTAGGGCGGAAAAGTTCACCTTTTTCGCCGATGAGATGAAGGCGTATCTTGATAAACCTCCATCAAATTTCCTCAATATCGCTGTGACACATTCACTGGCATCTTATATTGAGATCTCACGGGGTCAATATGACATCATTCATGACCATACATGGAAGGAAGGCTTGTGTAGTGCTGCATTCTTAGATGTTCCTGTGGTGCACACCCTCCATTCCCCTCTAGGCGAGGAAAACAAGCAGTTCTACAGTCTGCTAACAAGGTTGCCCCATATAGCATTTGTCACTATCAGCGATTATCAGCAAACCTGTCTCCCTGTCCTGAATTATGTTTCTACTATCTATAATGGCATAGACCTTTCTCTCTATCCGTATTCCGAGGAGGGGGATTATCTATTTTATATCGGGAGGTTTAATCCTCAGAAGGCGCCTCACTTAGCCTGTGAGATAGCGAAGCGTCTGGGGGAGAAGCTTATATTGGCTGGCAAGGTTAATGAACAGGCTGAGCGTGATTATTTTGACCAGTATATACAGCCATATCTTGGTAGCGACATAAGATTTATTGGTGAGGTGGGTGGTGAGGATAAGATGAATCTCTTTTCCCGCGGGAAAGGTTATCTCTATCCTATTCAGTGGGATGAACCGTTTGGTATAACCATGGTTGAAGCTATGGCCTGTGGTAAGCCCGTGGTGACTTTTAGACGGGGATCGACACCAGAGGTTGTTGCTGATGGAGTCACTGGTTTTGTTGCGGATACCATGGACGAATTGGTAGATGATGTGAAACATATTGGTGATATCAGCCCACGAAAGTGCCGTGAACGGGTAGAGAATATGTTCACTTCTGCTGTGATGGTTGATAATTATGAGCGTACCTATTTCCAGTTATTGGGTAAGAAATAGCCACAAAATTCTTTTATAGGAGGAGTGATGCATGGTGCTGGAGTGGTTGTCCGACGATGGTTGGATAGTGCTTGAGCGTAACATTGATCGAGACAAGCTACGATTCCAGGAAACAATATTTACCTTGGGAAATGGCTATGTCGGGTCACGTGGAGTTCTTGAGGAAGGGTACAGGCAAGGATATCCAGGTACCTATATCACCGGTGTCTATGATAGTGGGGGGCAACTGCCCGAAATCGTTAATGCGCCAAATCCTGTTGTTGTAGAGATATATGTCGATGGCAGGAAGTTATCTCTGGATGAGATGGGGGTGATTGAGCATCGCAGGATATTAGATATGAAGAGAGCGGTGCTTTACAGGCGTACTCTTTTCGTTGATGGCGAGAAAAGATATAAATATCGCTCCTCGCGTTTCCTTAGTCTTAGAGAACAGCATCTTGGTGTCATGAGCTTTTCCCTGGAAGCCCTGGATTGTGATGCCTCTGTCACAGTTAAATGTGTTGTGGATGGGACGACGCGAAATGAGATCCAGGCGGTGGGAGATCCGGTCAGGCATTATACGGTCATGCAGACATATGGTATGGGAAGAGACCCATTATATTTGGCAGCCAGGACTGATGCATCAGGCATTGTTATTGGGCTGGCCTCCCTGACTGAAGCGCATAATACAGGCGGGTCATGTGAGTGTCAGATCAAGTCTCATGGGGATGAGAATTGTGTATTCAGAGAGTTTTCCTTTCAGGCCCGGAGAGGGAAGAGATATAGCTTTACTCGCTATTTTTCTGTCTATACCTCCCGTGATACGCAACGCAATATTCATACATCTTGCCTTGCTGAAGTGATGCGAGCACGGGAACGTGGGGCAGCGCAGTTATTGCGCCGACATACTCGATGTTGGCGCCACAGGTGGCGGTATTCTGATGTGGCGATAGATGGGGATCCAGCTATACGACAGGCTGTCAGGTTCAACCTGTATCACTTATTGATAGCAGCATCACCTGAAGATATGGATGTTAGCTTGCCAGCCAAAGCATTATCTGGTGAGTGGTATAAGGGGCATGTATTCTGGGATACTGAAATATATATGTTTCCTTTCTTTATGTATACCCAACCGAAAATTGCACGCAACCTGTTGCTATATCGTTATCGTCGCTTGGAGCAGGCGAGACATAATGCCAGTATGCAGGGATACAAGGGGACACTGTTTCCCTGGGAGTCAGCTGATACGGGAGAGGAGGTCACGCCAATGTTATGGCGGGGGCCTGATGGGAAGATAATTAAAGTACATACGAAGCCAATGCAGCATCATATCGTTGGGGATATCTCCTGGGCAGTATCGATGTACTACATGGTGACAGGTGATATCAGGTTTATGTTGGATTATGGTGCTGAGGTGATATTTGAGTCAGCCAGGTTCTGGGCCAGCAGGGTAAATTATGATGAGGATACTGCTTTGTATCATATACCTGAGGTTACCGGCCCCGACGAATACCATAAGGGTGTGGATGACAGTTTTTATACTAATTATCTGGCCAGGTGGAACTTGCTTTATGCTGCCAGCCTGTACCGGGAATTCTTGGGCAGTCATCCCCGTTATATTAAGAAGCTTGGTGATAAGATGAATCTACCCTGCAGTGAAGTCGACGCGTGGCAGCAAGTTGGGGGAAGTATCAAGCTGGGCATTCAAGACAGTGGCTTGATTGAGGAATTTCAGGGTTACTTTGATAAGGGTAATGATGTTATCACACAGCGCAATGCGAGTGGTATGCCTGTCTATTCTAAAGATGAAGATAAGTTACAGCATACTCAACTGGTAAAACAGGCAGATGTTATTTTGCTGTTACATTTGTTCCCTGGTGATTTCAGTAGGAAAACCAGGGAGATTAACTTCGCTTACTATGATGCTCGCACTACTCATCTATCGTCGCTTAGCCCATCTATATATGCTATTCTTGCTGCAGAACTGGGAGATATCTCGAAGGCATACAATTATTTCCATTACGTAGCCTGTGGTGACCTGGATGATTATTTTGGCAATACTGACCTGGGCATTCATGCTGCTTCTCTGGGTGGTGTCTGGCAAGCGGCGATCCATGGTTTTGCTGGAGTGAAACTAGTTTGCGACAGGCTGTATATTAATCCCAAGTTGCCAGAAAAGTGGCGCATGGTGAAGTTCAACCTGCTATGGCGTGGGAATACCCTGAGGGTTTGCCTGTCCAATGATAAGGTTGAGATATTATTGGGGTCACGGAAGAAGCAGTTGGAGCTTCCGGCATGTATATATGGTAAGAGAATCCAACTTCAGGCCAACAAGTTACTAACTGTGGTTAAGTGATATGGATGATGGTGTAACAGTAAAAAGGGACTGTATTACTTGAACAGTATAAAGAACGTCGGATTTATTTGGGATATCGATGGTGTTGTGGTCGATAGTCCTCATGAGGAGGCATGGCGTATCACGGCGATGAAAGAGCCATGGGGTATTGATGAACTTAGCTCAGATTTTTACTTTACCCATGTGGCCTCTCGGCCCCGTTATGAAGGAGGAAACAACATTCTGGAGCTCAAGGGTGTTTACCAGAGATTGGGAGCAGACAGCCATGAGAAAAAGAGTGAGCTTCTCGAACGATATTGTAATGAGAAAAATGCTTTGGTACAGGAGCTGATTAAAGCGGGCAAATTCCAGCTATTTCCCGATGCGTTGCAGGAGCTATTACAGGCGAAGAAGAGAGGAGTGTTGCAGGCGGCAGCATCGGCCTCTAAAAATGCTAAAAATATGCTTCTCCATGTGTCCCGGCAGCGCATGCAGGGTGAAATAGGACTGGACATAAGTATTTTACGGGGGGTGGAGAGCCTGTATGATATATTTGATGTCGATGTCTGCGGGCTAGATTTGGGTGCTAAGGAAAATATTCATCGCTTCGCCGCTGAGAGGCTAAATGCTCGTTGTATGCAGAAGCTGGATAAATTTGTGGTATTTGAAGATGCTCCCTCGGGAATAAAGGCAGCGAAGTCCTGTGGTTATTATGCTGTTGGGGTGTTGCGTATTGGAGAAGAGAATGCATTATCCTGTGCTGGAGCGGATGTTGTCCTGCGGGATTTGAGACTACTGGACATCGACATCTTGTTATCTCAACCAAGTCAAGGAGGAGAGGGATGAAACATTCACGAAAATTTATTATTAGAATAGTGTCTGTGTTGCTGCTTGCAATACTAATATTGCCTGTTGGCTGTGTTTCAGTACCAGGCAGGTCCGGAAATAAAATCGCTGTTATATCTCTTAATGGTCCCATTACCAGTGGGTCAGGCTCTCTTTTGAGCAGTACGGTGATTACCCCGGATGTGGTGAGAGACCAATTGCACCGGGTAGAGAAAGATGCTGCTGTCAAGGCAATCGTTTTGCGCATAGATAGCCCTGGAGGAGAAGTAGAGCCATGTCAGGAGATCTCCTATGCCCTGGCGCAGGTGAAGCAGAGTATACCTGTTGTGGTTAGTATGAGAAGTATGGCGGCATCTGGTGGTTACTATATCTCGGCTGATGCTGATGCTATTGTGGCTCTCCCTAGCACGTTAACTGGTAGCATTGGAGTTATATCACAGATACCCAACCTCGAGGGATTGTATGATAAGCTGGGCATACAAATGCAGGTATTTACTGGAGGCGAGCATAAAGACATGTACTCTGGGTTGAGGGAACTCACACCTGAGGAGAAGCAGATCATGCAGGATATGACCGACGAGTACTATGAACAGTTCATTAGTGTAGTGGCTGAAGGACGGGGGATGAGCGAGACTGAAGTAAAAAGCCTGGCCACTGGCCAGCTTTATAGCGGCACTGATGCTAAATCCTTGGGCTTGATAGATTATCTTGGTGGACTGGATACGGCACTGGATGTAGCTGCCAATCTAGCTAGCGTTGAGAACTTCACAGTGGAATACTATCAACCAAAAAGCACATCTTTACTGAGTTCGCTTCTTGGAATTAACCTGAAGGCCTTGGCGAATACTGTGCAGATGAGGTTGCTGGGAATGAGCGGCGAAGATATCCTGGCGTTACAGGCTTTAAGTACTACCTACCCCCGGCCTCAATACCTTTGTTCAAGCTAATGAGTCGAATTCATTTTTACACTGCTGGGGAATCTCATGGCAAGGGATTGGTTGCCATTGTTGAGGGAATGGTAGCTGGTTTACCCCTGCAAGCTGGTTACATCAATCGTGAACTCAAGCGCCGCCAGCAAGGCTATGGGCGTGGCCCTCGCATGCAGATTGAAGAAGACAAGGTTGATATTGTCTCCGGGGTGTGCTATGGCCTTACGATAGGGAGCCCGATTGCGCTGCTAGTTGAAAATCGGGACTGGCAAAACTGGCAGGAAACTCTGAGTGTATCGCCTGTGGATAAGGAAGCGCAACCCATCACCCATCCCCGCCCCGGGCATGCTGATATGGCAGGAGTCATAAAATACGGGTTTTCTGATATCAGGCCGATTATAGAGAGAGCCAGCGCTCGGGAAACAACTATGCGAGTTGCTGCTGGAGCCATAGCCAGGAGATTTTTGGAACAGTTCGGCATTGGAATTCACAGCCATACCATTTGCATTGGCACTGTTTGCATGGAGGGAAATGGAGAGATAGATTGGAGTTGTGTTGAGGAGTCTCCAGTACGGTGCAGCGATGTTGGTGTTGGGACAGCTATGATGGCGGAGATTAATAAAGCCAGAGCAGAAGGGGATACCCTGGGTGGCATTTTTCAGCTTGTTGCTATTGGAGTTCCAATTGGCCTGGGAAGTCATGTTAGCTGGGACCGCAAGCTTGATGGCAGGATTGCCCGGGCGATAATGAGTATTAATGCTGTCAAGGGGATAGAATTTGGTTCCGGCTTCGCTTTTGCCAGGATCAAGGGCTCTCAGGCTCATGGAGCTATTGAGTCCAGTGTGACAGAACGAGGATTGCCTTGGCGACGCAGTAGTAATTATGCTGGAGGAATTGAGGGTGGCATGAGTAATGGAGAGAATATTGTGCTTCAGGCAGTGATTAAACCTATTGCTACTTTATCCAACCCCCTGCCTTCTGTTGATCTTCGCACTGGAGAATCAGGTAAGGCACATTATGAGCGCAGCGACGTTTGTGTTGTTCCTGCTGCAGGGGTAATTGGAGAGGCGATGCTGGCGCTGGTCTTGGCGGATGCGCTACTGGAGAAATTTGGTGGTGACAGCCTGAAGGAAACCATGGCAAACTACAATAGTTATCTCTCTGGCATTACTGTTGAGGGTAATTCATAATTTATGGGGAGGAGGGGCGATAACGTCATTCTTACTGGTTTCTCGGGTACCGGGAAATCCCTGGTAGCTAAAGAGGTAGCACGGAGAACAGGACGGGTTTTTCTTGATACCGATGAAGAGATAGTAAAGCTGGCGGGCAAGTCAACTGCTGAAATTTTCACCCAGGATGGCGAGGGCAATTTCCGGAGGTGGGAGCGCCAGGTAGTTGAGAAAGCCTGCCAGCAACATGGCTTGATTATAGCCTTGGGTGGTGGTGCCATTATGGACCACCATAATTATGAGTTGCTGGCAGGAAGTGGTTATATCATCTGTCTTGAGGCTTCCCCTCAGACGATATATCATCGCTTGTTTCAACAGGATAGTAGTGGGCCTGGAGGTGAAATTCGTCCTCTTATTGTAGGAGAGCATCCATTGGAGCAAATCCACCAACTCAAAGATTCCAGGCAGCCTTTCTATACCGCGGTCGACTGGACCATACATACTGATGTTTTAACTATTTCGCAGGTAGCAACTGAGGTGCTGCGGGCAATGAAGATTCTTGGCTCCGCTCATTGTGATACTAGTAGTGATATTGCCTGTAGGGTAATTACCCCCACTCAGAACTACCCTGTCTTCGTAGGTGATGGTCTGCTGGGCACATTGGGGGAAAAGCTTAGGCAGGAAGGTTTTTCCGGCCGTGCTGTGATAATCAGCGATGAGAATGTGTTTTCCCTGTATGGCTATAAAGTCAAGCAGGTGCTGGGAGATAGCGAGTTCGACGTACTCTCATTTGTGGTAACTCCAGGTGAGAAAAGTAAGGGCATGGGTACTGCTACCAAGATATATGATTTCCTGGTAGAGCAAAAGGTTGAGCGGGATGATATTGTCGTTGCCCTAGGAGGGGGTGTTGTTGGGGACCTAGCAGGGTTTGTAGCTGCCACCTTCCTGCGGGGGTTGTCTTGGATTCAGGTGCCCACCAGCCTGATGGCGATGGTGGACGCCAGCATTGGTGGGAAGGTGGCCATTGATCATAGGTGGGGAAAGAACCTCATTGGCGCTTTCTACCAACCTTGCTTTGTGCTTGCTGATATCCAGGTTTTAACCAGTCTCCCTCAACGTGAGTTTACCTCGGGGTGGGCCGAAGTTATCAAGCATGGACTAATTATAGACGGGGATTTTGCCACATTTTTAGATCAAGCCTCTGGTGAGTTGCTGGAGCTGAATCCAGAGACTTTAACTCAGGCGGTCGCTCGCAGTGCTGCCATTAAGGCCGAGGTAGTCACTGAGGATGAGAAGGAGACTGGCAAGCGAACGATATTGAATTATGGACATACCATAGCTCATGGGTTGGAGTCTGCCACTGAATATAGCCGTTTCGTCCATGGCGAGGCAGTATCTATTGGCATGGTTGGCGCCGCCAATCTTAGTCAGCAGCTGGGGTTATTATCTCCAGAGGATGTTCTTTATCAGCAGACCCTATTGCAAAAGTTTTGCTTACCGGTGAATTTTTCTGGCGTGGATTTAGACCGTGTGATGAGAGCCATGGAGTTGGATAAAAAGGTGAAAAGGGAAAGTATTCGCTGGGTGCTATTGGATCGAATAGGACATGCAGTGGTGCGCACCGGCATTGCCCAGGAAGATGTAATGAGTGTGCTTGAGGAGTTATCACAACCATGAGTGTTATTGCCCTGAGCAAGAAAACAGCGATATTGGATTATATCGAGGTGCTTAAACCCCGTGAATCGGGGTTGCATATCCTGATGGGTGTAATTGCTGCGCTTGTTGCTGCTCGGGGTAATTTGCCACTCTCTCCCTTTATCCTATCTGTAATAGCTATTAGCTTTGGTATTCCTGGAGCCAATGGGCTCACCAACTACCTTGACCGTGATATCGATACCAAGATGCGGAGGACATGTCTCAGGGCCTTGCCCTCACGGCGTATTTATCCTCCAGAGAAATCACTGCCTTTGGTTATAACGCTACTGGTCATTGGTTTATCCCTGACTTGGTTTATCAATCCCCTGTGTTTTATCAGCGGGCTGGTTGGAATTGTGGTTGCTGCCTTGTGGCGCAAGACATCGGCCGAAGTTTTCCTCGGCGTGATTGCTGGGTGTGCCCCCGTACTTATTGGATGGTTTGCCATCAGGCCTGTACTTGATATGCAGATTTTAGCTATTTGCGCCATGGTGGCTGTCTGGACCCCATTACATGTGTGGAGCGTTATGGTGGCCTACAGGGATGATTTTCTCAATGCTGGTTTGCACTATTTCCCTATTGCTTGGAGCATTACCAGGTCGGTGAAATTATTGTTTGCCCTATCCGTTCTTCTTTACGTAATTTCGATGGGCATCTATGTCGTTGTTGATTTTCATTGGCTTTATCTTATCGTGGCCAACGTTCTGGGGATACTGATGATAACTGCGTGTGGTCGGTTGTTGATTTCCCGGGGGGCACTATCTGCATGGAGAGTATATAAGCTGACGGCTTTCCCTTACCTAGGTGTTATCTTTATCACCATGCTGTTCGACAGCTGGCTCCTGTAATTTATCATATCTCTCCGTTTTCAGCTATAAAAAGAAGGAGGAATTCTATATGGCACAAAATCCCAATGTTGTACTGGTAGAAGTAATTGAGAAATGCAATCTCAGTTGCAAGTATTGTTCTGCCTATTCTATGAGAGGGTTGGAGCAGGGGGAGGATTTAACCCTGGAGGAGGAGAAGCAATTCATTGACCATGTTGCTTTCTTATATCATGGTGGGCGCCCGCCGCTGATGCTGTTTACCGGCGGCGAGCCGTTGCTGAGAGAAGATATCTATGATCTCATCGCATATGCTGGCAGCAAGGGGCTAATCACTGGGCTAGCGACTAATGGCACGCTCCTTACGATGGAAAGGGCTAGATTATTGAAGCAGGCAGGGTTGTATCGCCTTGCGATAGATTTAGATGCTGCTGATAAACAAACTCACAATACTCTCAGAGGCAAGTTCCAGGAAGCTCTCAATGGTGGCAAGATAGCCAAACAGGTTGGCTTAAGTCTGCAGGTTAATACTATGGTTACCAGCTTTAATGATAAGGAGTTGCCTAATGTGTTGAAGCTGGCGGAGGAATTAGGGGCCGACGCTTGGCATGTATTTTTTCTCGTTCCTGTAAAGCATTTTGATGAGGAGTACATGCTGTCTCCCCAGAAGTATGAGGAATCCCTAAAATGGTTAGCCTCGATTAAAGGTCAGGCTAAACTGGAGGTGGCGGCAACCTGTGCTCCTCAGTATATACGATTCTTTGGTGATGTCACTCGTGGTCGGTGGAAAGTAGCTCGTGGGTGCTCTGCAGGGATAGGCTTTGTCTATGTGTCCCATAAGGGCAATGTTTATCCCTGTGACCACCTGCCGGTACTGGCAGGGAATATAAGGGAGAATTCCTTCAAGGACATTTGGGATAATGCCGAGGTATTTAATAACTTGAGGGACTTTAACAAACTTAAAGGGAAGTGTGGCCGTTGTGAGTATCGAGATATTTGTGGTGGCTGTCGTGCCCGAGCCTATTTTCACTACGGTGACTATCTGCAGGAAGATCCTGCCTGCCTGTATGCCCCTGAAGGTAGTTAAGTGGTGTTTCTTGGGCCAGCGCAATGTGTTATGGAAACATTGAGCTTCATGATGATGTTGATTCCAAGCGAGAGTGTTTTAAGCTGCTTACTGGTATGGTAATGGATGACGCTCGGCTGGCTCGGGTTGATGTATATGTCGGAATCATTGATGTACAGGAAATGACAGTTCGAAGCGGTCATGCCCCTCATATGTAGAAGTGTTTATCAGTGAAAATAACGATACTGGGGACAGAATCCCTAGGTGTTCGTGGCTTAAGCTGTGTTGTAGAAACAAAGGCTCGCAAGATTGTTATTGATCCTGGTGTAGCACTGGGTTATCGCAGACATGGCTTGTTACCCCACCCGGTACAGGTTGCCGTCTCTGAAAAGGTTAAAGATGCCATTCAGAAGTCGCTTACCGACGCCACTGATGTTGTCATCAGTCACTATCACGGAGATCATTGTCCCCTGGTAGATGCCAATCCTTATCAGCTTTCCATAGACACAGTGTCTCCCTTGCTGGCGCACACTAGGTTATGGAGCAAAGGATTGTATGGTATCCAACCTCATCAGGTGTATAGAGCTAGGGCTTTAGCTCGTCAGCTTGGAGAATCATTTATCGAGGCTGAGGGAGTGACTGACGGGTCTCTATCATTTTCCTTTCCTGTCCCTCATGGGGAGAGCCGGCGGCGCAGCTTGGTGATGATGACTAGGATTGCTGATGATAGCGAGGTTTTTGTTCATGCCTCTGATATCCAGATGCTTAATGATGAGGCTATAGATATAATTCTTGAGTGGAAGCCCACCATTGTGTTTGCTGCTGGCCCGCCGCTTTATCTGCCCCAGCTAACCCGATGGCAGCGAGATGGCGCGCTACTCCGGGTTTTGCACTTGGCGGAAAGAATTCCCGCCGTGATACTGGATCATCACCTGATGCGTTCCCTTGAGGGGGAGCAGTGGCTGGATCACCTGGCGTTTCTTACTGAGAACAGAGTTACATGCGCTGCTGATTTTATGGAACAACCTCGTAGATTGCTGGAAGCCACCAGGGTTTCTTGGTACTACAAAGTGCTTGTTCCTAAAGACTGGCATCGTGCCTATGGTGCTGGTGAGGCAAGCACTGAGCCCTATCGCAAGTCTTCCCTGTAATTGAGTAATCGCCCTGCGTTAAGCTATAATGAACCGATTTACCCTGGAGGCGTCTTGCTGAAAGATCATAGCTGTGGAGAACTGAGAAAACAACATATTGGCCAGGAAGTTACGTTGGCAGGCTGGGTGCATCGTCGGCGCGACCATGGGGGCATGGTGTTTATTGACCTCAGGGATAGGGAAGGAATAGTGCAGGTGGTGTTTAACCCCCAGACAGCACAACAGGCGTATGAAGTAGCAACATCCCTGCGCAATGAGTATGTCATCCAGCTCAGTGGTGAGGTGACTCTCCGTCCTAGGGGGACGGCAAATGCCAATCTGGATACAGGTGAGGTTGAGGTATCTGTCAAAAAACTAGCTGTGCTCAATCCATCACCAACACCGCCATTTTATATCAATGAAGATGTTGATGTGGATGAATTGTTATGTCTGAAATATCGCTACCTGTATCTAAGGAGGCAGCGTTTACAACGGAATCTCGCGCTGCGACATCGAGTGATCAAGTTTATCAGGGATTTCCTTGATGGCAGGGGGTTCCTTGAGGTAGAAACACCAATATTGATAAAGAGCACCCCGGAGGGGGCAAGGGACTATCTAGTGCCCAGCCGCCTCAATCTTGGGAAGTTTTATGCTCTTCCCCAATCGCCTCAGCAGCTTAAGCAGATGCTTATGGTGTCTGGACTCGAGAGGTATTTTCAGATAGCTCGTTGCTTTCGTGATGAGGACCTTAGGGCTGATCGCCAGCCAGAGTTTACCCAGTGTGATGTAGAAATGTCCTTTGTTGATGAGGAGGATATATTACAGCTTACTGAGGAGATGTTTACCTCTCTGGTGAAAGAGGTTATTCCCCAGAAGAGAATGTTGTTGCCTTTCCCCCGCCTGACCTATCGTGAAGCTATGGAGAGATATGGCACGGATAAACCTGACATAAGATTTGGTATGGAACTCAGGGATATCACTGACATTGCTCTTCAGACAGAGTTTGATATCTTCCACGCTGCTATTAAGGCTGGTGGCACTGTCAGGGGAATATGTGTTCCTGGCTGTGGTTCATATACCCGACACCAGATGGATGAGCTAATTGGTCAAGCCACGAGCAATGGAGCTCGTGGCTTGACCACGGTGTCTATTTCCTCGGAGAGTTCCACTTCATTCAAATCAACCGCACTCAAGCATATAACGCAGGCGCAACTGGAAAGCATTGCTGCTAGGTTTGATGCCAGGCAGGGAGACCTGTTGCTTATCGTTGCTGACAAGCCAGATGTGGTTAACAATGTGTTGGATGTATTACGCCGTGAGATGGCAGATAGACTAAATCTGCGGGATAAGAACCTGCTTGCCTTTACTTTCATAACGGATTTCCCTCTGCTACAGTGGAATGATGCTACCAACAAGTGGGATGTCATGCATCACCCCTTTACTGCTCCTAAGGATGAGGACATTGCACTTCTTGATTTTGATCCTGCTAGCGTTGGAGGGCGGCATTATGACCTAGTATGTAATGGCTCCGAGCTGGGTAGTGGCAGCATCAGGATGCATCATCGGCAGCTACAGGAAAAGATATTCACACTGCTGGGTTATAGCTCCGAGGAAATCAACCAGCAATTTGGCCCTTTCCTCGCTGCGCTGGAATATGGCGCTCCGCCGCATGGGGGCATTGCCTTGGGCATAGATCGTACTATCATGATATTTGCCGGCGAGCAGAGCATCAGGGAAGTTATTGCCTTTCCCAAGAATCAAAATGCTGTCGATATGATCTTTGATGCTCCCTCGGTAGTGACACGGCAGCAACTGGACGAACTCAATCTCACATTGAAAAATAAACAAATTGTTAAGGGGTAAGACGTGAAGATAACTAGTGAAAAGATGGAACATTGCCAGGTAACCCTCAGAATTGAGGTTGACCAGGGGGAGATGGATAAATCTCTGGATAAGACCTATCGTCGCTTATCTCGGAAGCTATCCATTCCCGGTTTTCGTAAAGGTAAGGTTCCTCGAGTTGTTCTGGAGCAACATGTTGGGCGCGATACTTTGCTTGATGAAGCATTGGATGACCTGCTTCCTGAGCTGTACAACCAGGCACTGGATTCGGAAAAACTGGATCCCGTAGATAAAGGCCAGGTGGAGATATTGCAGAAAGACCCGGCGGTGTTCAAAGCCATCGTGCCTCTCAAGCCCGAGGTCGAGCTGGGAAATTACCATGACATAAAGTTGGATCCTGATCCAGTGATTGTCAAGGATGAAGAAATGGATGCCGTGGTGCAAAAATTTCGTGAGGAGCAAGGTGTTTGGAACCCTGTGGAACGTCCCTCCTGCATGGGGGACTTATTGGTTATAGATGTGGATGCGACCATCGATGGCAAGCCATTCTTGGACCACAATGATGTAGCGTACGAGATGAAGGCTGATTCCATCTTCCCGGTTCAGGGATTTGCTGCCCAGATAGAAGGAATGAGCAAAAATGAGGAGAAAACCTTCACATTGCCCATCCCTGAGGACTATCGCATCAAGGAATTCAGTGGCAAGGAAGTGCAATTCCATGTGACCCTTAAGGAAATTAAGGAGAAGGAATTACCTGAGATCAGTGACGAACTTGCCCGTAATGCCAGTTACGATAGTCTGGAGGCATTGCGGGATAAAATAAAAGAGGATTTGCATACTAGGGCTGAAGCCAAAAGCCATGCTGACCTGATTGATAAAGCCATTGCTTCCTTGGTTGAAATCAGCCATGTGGATTTTCCTCCTACAATGGAAAATTCCGAGATTGACAGTCTTGTGGAGCAGCAAGCCAGTCGCCTGGGGTATAACAAGGTATCTGATTACTTGGTAAAATTGCCCCGACCCGAAGAGGAGTTGCGAGAAGACCTTCGTCCTGCTGCCAGGAAGCGTATTATTGCCTCACTTGTGCTTGGTAAACTAGCGCAGGAGGAGGGCGTTACTGTTGATTCCTCTGAGATTGATAGTAGAATAAAGGAGATGATGGGAGATTCCCCTGATGAAGGCAAGATGAAGAAAATCCTTTCCGTGCCTCAGATTCGGGAATCGGTGAAGCAATCCCTGCTCACCCAGAAAACCATCGACAGGCTTATAAAAATAATCACCACTAGGGATGCTGAGGAAAAGGAGGTATAGATGGAAACGAAAGGTCAAATAATTATTCCCACGGTCACGGAGGCGGGGGCGCGTGGCGAACATGCCTTTGATATATATTCCTTGTTGCTCAGGGAGAGAATTATTTTCCTGGGCACGGCTATCAATGACCAAGTGGCCAATCTTATAGTTGCCCAGATGCTTTATCTTGAGCGTGAGGATCCTGATAAGGATATCAACCTGTATGTTCATTGTCCGGGTGGTGTCATTAGCGCTGGACTGGCGATATATGACACTATGCAGTTGCTACGCTGTGATGTATCCACCATCTGTGTTGGCCTGGCGGCCAGCATGGGTACGGTGCTACTTACTGCCGGCACTAAGGGGAAGAGATATGCTTTGCCCAATGCTACCATTCATATGCACCAGGCAATTGGTGGTGCCCAGGGGCAGGCTTCTGATATCGAGATTGCTGCGCGCGAGATTATGAGGCTCCAGGAGACGATTCGTAATATCATCGCCAAGCATACTGGCCAGCCCGTGGATAAAATTGCCCACGATACTGACAGGGACTTCTATCTTGATCCTCAGCAGGCCATGGAATATGGGCTGATTGACGAGGTGCTCAGCAAGCAGGAAAGCAAGTAGCTGCTGGCGGGAATAATCGCAAGTTTCTCTCGGAATAATTTTTGCCAGAGGCTTAAGGAACAGTCATGACAAGCTCATTGTCCGCATTGGTGGGGACAAAGGCACTAATGAGCATCGCTTCCGAGCCCTTCTGGGGTTTGGGTAAAGGCGGGCTAATTACCATTATCATTGTTGTTGTATTCCTGATTGCTGTGGTGGTATGGCTCATTCGTGGTACGCAGCGACACGATTAGGCGGCACATTTTCTTGTGTCAATCCGACATAGCGCTGTTTTCCTATTGGTCCATAGCTTTAAGAGGAGCGTACTTATAAGGGCGCAGAAATACCTGATTGCCACTTATCCCAGGTGAGCAGCGTCTTTTCTGACCAGTTGGCGGATTATGCGGTGTATTTGTAGCGGGCGGGAGATGTCCTTGCTGTTCTTGAGCCAGTGGAAGTTTTCTCTGTTGCCCCGACCGCCTTTTTCCTCCTTTTCCTTCACTGCTTCCTCGACTGCCTCCAGCCGGCCGGTCTCCAGGGCTTGCAGTGCCGGCCACAGGTCATCCAGTCTGGTGGATGCCAGCCCCATAGTGGCATAGGACAATACATATTCGTTGGCATTGAAAGCGATGGCGAGGCCACCAACGTGATTTACCGCTCGCAGCATTTTGAAGTCGGTGATGCTGTCGCCCACCACTGCCCAGGCTGACAGCGGCTTTCCTGTTTCGGCGGCAAAGCGTTGCAGTGCCTCCACCTTGCGCTGCCCTCCTGTGGGCTTGATGGTGCGGATGATTTTGCCGGCACTAGTCTGGGGTAGCTCCTCCAGGTAAAAATGGTCCAGCCTTTCCATCAGCCTGTTGTCATCGGCGGAAGCCAAGTTTGCGATTTCCTTCTCGGCTTGTTCTAGCAGGGCGAAGTCAGTCTTTTTTAGTTCCTGTCGTATGGTGTCTAGGGGAAAGTAGGTGCAGGCAACATTATCCCGGGCGATTCCCAGTCTTTCCGTGATGGCCATGGCATATTGCTTGTAGCTGGTGCTGATGCAGAAGGTACGCCACTTCCGTGAATGTAGCCAGGCGATCAGCTCGGCGGCGCCAGGAGTCAGTTTGGCTTCTTTCCCCATGCCTGCAATGATTTCCTCGGAGACACCATGGTAGGCCAGGAAGGGCACGATCAGAGCCAGAGTGTCTCCCGGTTCATAATCTTCCCGGCCTTCCAGTGTTAGCAGGTCATCATAGCGGCTAATGGTGGGGAAAATAACATCACCATGTGGGAAAATCTTCATTAGCTCATAGGCGTTGTCCAGTGGAGAGAGAGGCCCTTCTAGGTCGAAACATATCAAGTTCATTGGTTTATTTCACCGTGGTGTTTGATTGGGTGCTATTTTGTCACTCCGGGTCGCTGGACACAATACCTGTTTTTACCTGGTTTATCTCATCGCTGAGGTCATACCCTGGAACAGGTTTCCCCATGGAATCAGTTACCCTGCCGTTCTGGATGATGATATCTCCCTGGCTCAATGCCTTGATGGTGGCGATAATCAGGGGAAACTCGTGAGCAAGCTCATGCTGGCGTATGAGGTGAAACAGCGCTTGCCGGTCATTATTTGCCCAGTACTTGGTGAAGGGTTCGCCATCAATATTAAATGTGGTATAGCTAACTACAGGGCCCCTGTCCATCTCTGGTGTTACCAGATGCATCATGGCACCAGCCGTGCTTGCCCTGCTATCTATGAGGTGCCAGATGACATTCTGCCAGCTGCCCGTGGGGCCATGGGGTGGTGCCGGGTGGAGATTAATCATATTGTATTGGGAGCACAGTTCCTTTTCGATGATGAGCATATAACCAGCGAGCACGATTAACTGGGGGGAGAATTGGGCTATCATCCGGTTCACTTCCTGGTCATAGTGCATGCGCCAGTCTTGTTGTTCAGCATGTTGTTTTTGCCATGTCTGGCGATATTTTCTGTGTGACAGGTATAACAGTGGCATGTGATAGCTTTGCACTATGGTGAAGAAGCAATCGCTTTCTACTGATTCTCCTGGTTCTCTATTGCTGAAGATGAAGCTAATTTTGCCCTGTATGTTACCGCTGGCAATGTTTTGTTGTACTGCTTGTAGCAGCTGTCTTGCCGCTTTGTCCCTTCCCGTGGAGAACCAGCCAATGTTTAGCATGGTATATGATGTATCTTGGCCCATGTGCTGGCCAGGTGGACAGATAGACTGGAGCGCTTTCCCCATACTCTGCCTTTATATAGCGAATCAAGGAAATCGGATGAACCAGTAAAGTCAGGCATTTCTACCCCTGCATGGCCGATTTCGCCAAGAGTGTGGGCGTCGCTTCCGGCGCTGGCAGCTAGCCGGTGAGCTATGGCCAATTTCCATGATTTGGTTGTGCTGTTACTGAATGGAGTGCGGGCATTGAATACCTCAACGAAGTCAATCCGGGATAATATTTCCGGAGAAAGCAGTTTCCTGGTTTTCTGTAATGGCGAGCGCCCAAATGGATGAGGAATGCCAACCAATCCGCCCTGTCTCCTTACTTGTTCTATGGTTTCTTGGGGAGATAAACCTTTGGGCACCTCCTTTGTGAGGAAGAGGCCCATTAGTTCGCCATCAGGAGTCATTATCTCCTCAGCCACGATGACTTTAAATGGCGCCGCGTCCTTCAGTTTCAGGGCACCTGTGATGGTATTATGGTCACATATGGAAACACAGTTGATGCCCACTTCAAGGCAGCGGTCGATTAATTTCTCCAGTCGTGTGTTGCTATCCCCGGAATAGCAGGTGTGTACATGCAGGTCCGCTGTTATCAATTCGCCTTTTCCAAGTAGGTGCCATTCTGGGTGCTAACATTGATTTTATCTCCAACGTTAATGAATAATGGAACCTGGACAGTTAGTCCTGTTTCCATCTTTGCTGGTTTGGAGGCACCAGTTGCTGTGTTCCCTTTGAATCCCGGCTCTGTCTCTACTACTTGCAGTTCTACTGCGGCAGGCAGATCAAGGCTTATTGTCTTCTCCTGGCATGTCAGTATTTTTATACTGGCGCCATCTTTCAGATAGTTTGCTGCTTCACCTACTTGGTCAGCGGTTAGCTCTATTTGTTCGTAGGTTTCACTATCCATGAAGTAGTATAGCTGCCCGTCATTATACAGGTATTGCACCTGGCGGTGTTCTAGGAAGGCTGGAGTGAATTTTTCACTGGCTTGGAAGGAACGCTCAATAGAATTGCCCGTGCGAATATCACGTAGCTTTAAGCGTATCGTGGCTGAGCCCCGCCCCATTTTAATATGGTGATAGTCCGTTACCTGGTATACCTTTTCTCCTAACTCTATGGCCATTCCTTTATGTAGCTCTCCAGCACCAATCATGTATTATATCTCCAATCTCTTTTCAGACTTGGTTAGTACCTTGGGCCCGTTCCCCGTTAAAGTTATCATGTCCTCGATTCTCACGCCACCCCAGCCAGACAGGTAGATTCCTGGCTCTATGGTGAACACCATGCCGCTGGATAGTATGTCAGTTGAAGTGGGAGAGATAATGGGAAACTCGTGTATTGCTATGCCAACGCCATGTCCTAAGCTATGAGTAAATTTATTGCCGTAATTGGCCTGTTCAATCACAGTTCGAGCCAGTTTATCCAGTTGAGCTCCACTGATTCCTGTTTTTATTCCTGATATCGCCTCTGACTGTGCGTTCAATACGATATTGTAGACTTCGCGCATTTTACTGTCTGCCGGGCCCAAACATATGGTTCGGGTGAAGTCACTGCAGTAGCCATTTATTTTACATCCCATGTCGATGAGTATTGGTTCACTGACCTGAATTTGTCTGTTAGTTGGTGTGGCATGTGGCAAGGCAGAATTGAGGCCGGATGCGACAATAATAGCAAATGACAATTCGTCGCTGCCATTCTGTCGGAAGAATTTCTCCAGTTCCCAGGCAAGTTCCTTTTCAGTTATGCCCGGATGTAGTATTTCTAGGACGTGGTTAAAGGCGGCATCGGTTAGTGATGCAGCTTCGACCATGTTTGCTATCTCCAAGGGCTCCTTTATAGCACGAATCCTTTTTACCAGGTTGTCAAGAGGCACTAGCTTTATCTTAAGCTGTCTTTCCTTTATAGCTGCGGTGATCTGCTGGTGAGTGGCATAGGAGATATCGTTAGCTTCAAAGCCTAGTGTGTGGATATCAAGTTCTGCTGTCAAATCGGGCAGCCACCTAGAAGGGGTTTCCCATACTTGGAAGATGTCAAATCCAGGTGCCTCTTTACTTGCCTGCCTTGTGTAGCGGGAATCTGTGGCTAATATCGCTTTTTTGTTTGATATGATGAGATATCCTGATGAGCCAGTGAAACCGGAGAGGTATCGCTGGTTCTCTGGAGAAGAGACCAGCAGTGCCTCCAGTTTGCGATTATCGAGCTCTGCCCGCAGCTTTTGTAGTCGACTTAACTTCAAGTTTCCTCTTTCAATTCGCTTGCCAGCATTTCTAGGGCGACTATATATCCCTTCCATCCTAGGCCGCTGATTTGCCCTTGAGCTATGGGAGCAATGACAGATTTAGCCCGCCATTCCTCTCGGCAATAGATGTTGGACAGGTGGACTTCGATGATTGGCAACTGGCTGTCGATCAGAGCATCGCGTAGAGAAAGGCCATAGTGGGTCAGCGCTCCAGGGTTGATGATTATGCCATCACTGGATCTTGATTGCTCTTGGATGAAATCTATCAGCTTACCCTCGCTGTTATTCTGGAAGCTTGCTATCTCTAATCCCAGTTTCTGAGCTTTTTTCCCTAGCAGAGAAGTTATTTGTTCCAGGCTTTTGTCACCATATATCTTGCTATCTCGTTTTCCCAGCATATTTAAATTTGGCCCGTTAATGATTAAGATTTTCATGTCGTTACCTCTCCCTTTTGTTTGCTGTCTTCTTGCCCTGATAAGCTTGTCTTGTAATCGCAGTTTAGGCACCTGGCATGGCCCCTCCGGTATTCTACCAGTAATTTGCCGCACTTGGGACAGGGTTGGGGAAGTGGTTTATACCTCGTGGTGAATTTGCACTGGGGATAGTTGTTGCAACCATAGAATGTTTGCTTTCTCTTATTTCTTCTCTGTACCAGCTCGCCTCCACATAGGAGACAATGGGCCCCAGTTTTGATAATGAAAGGCAGAGTTGTCTTGCAGTCAGGGTAGCCGCTACATGCTAGGAATTTCCCAAATCTGCCCGTTTTTATCACCATGGAGCGACCACATTTCGGGCAAACCTCATCGCTGGGCTTGGAGGTATCAATTCTCTCCACCGAGGCTTCTGCTTGGTGTAGCAATTCCTCAAACACAGGATAGAACTCTTTTAGGATCGTGTTCCACTCTTCCTTACCCTGGGCTATTTCGTCCAGCTGCTCTTCCATGTGTGCTGTAAAGTTCAGATCAACGATCTTGCGGAAGTTTTTGCTTATAATGGAGTTGGTAATGAACCCCATTTCACTGGGCAGGAACTTGCCATTTTCCTTATGAACATATTCCCTGTCTTGAATGGTGGAGATGATGGATGCATATGTGCTGGGTCGGCCGATGCCTCTCTTTTCCAGGATTTTTACCAGCGTTGCCTCGGTGTAGCGTGGGGGTGGTTGGGTAAAGTGTTGGGTGGGGGAGATCCCCTGTTGGAGTAGCTCTTGACCTACTTCTACTTCAGGCAGAGTTGTAGGTTCCTTATTCGATTCAATATCGGCGCTCTCGCTATAAAGACTGGTGAAACCAGGAAACTTCAGTGCTGAGCTGCTAGCTTTCAACAGGTAAACTATATTATCAGGTATTGCCTGTGCCTTTATCTCAATGTTCATGGTGTTGTAGGAAGCTGCTGCCATCTGGCTGGCCACCATTCGTTTCCATATCAACTCATATAGCTTGAATTGGTTTGAATCCAGGTCTGACCTGATTTGGCTTGGCTCACGGTGAATTATGGTAGGGCGAATTGCCTCGTGAGCTTCCTGTGCCCACTTGCCCTTCTTTCTGGCGAAACTGCGTGACTTGGGCGGCAGGAATTCACCTCCGTATCTTTCCTTGATGTAGTCTCTGGTCTCCACAATGGCGGGCGTTGCCACATGGATGGAATCGGTGCGCATATAGGTGATTAATCCTGTTGGACCCTCGCCGGCTACTGGTAGGCCTTCAAATAGTTGTTGTGCAATGCGCATAGTTTGCCTAGCGGAAAAGTGTAGTTTTCTCCATGCTTCCTGCTGTAGAGTGCTGGTGATGAATGGTGGAGATGGTTGGCGAAATGTCTGCCTCGTTTTCGCTGCTATGACGGTATATTTTGCTTGCTCAAGGCAGGCGGCGATTTTGTTTGCTTTATCTTGGCTGGAGATTTCTATCCTGGAGCCATCAGCTAGGCCAGTTAATATTGCCGTGAAACTGTCACCTCTCTTTCTTGGGCGAGCCAACTCGACCTCAATAACCCAATACTCTGTGGGAAGGAAATCCTGTATCTCTTGTTCGCGATCAACGATTATCTTTACCGCAACTGATTGAACCCTACCAGCGGAAAGTCCTTTTTGCACCTTGTGCCATAGCAATGGGCTTAATTTGTATCCCACCAGTCGGTCCAGTATCCGCCTGGCCTGTTGCGCATAAACCAGTTTCATATCAATGTCACGAGTGTTCTGAAATGCCTGTTTTACTGCCTCGCTGGTTATTTCGTGGAAGATAACGCGGTGAATCGGTGTTTCTCTATCTTTTTTTTGATTGATTACTTGGCTGAGATGCCATGATATCGCCTCTCCTTCACGGTCGGGATCAGTTGCCAGATAAACAGCGCTGGCATGGTTGGCCAAACTCCTGATTTCCTTGACTATCTTTCTTTTTCCTTGGGGAATGCTGTACTTGGGGGAAAAGTTACTGGTATCCACTCCCAGTTGTGATTTGGGAAGGTCGCGCACGTGACCATTTGAAGCCTTAACATGATAGCTGTGCCCCAGAATCTTGCTCAAGGTTCTAGCTTTAGCTGGGGATTCCACGATAACTAGTTTGGTTGCCATGTGTTTATTCTGCTTTAATGTTATGGGCTAGGACGTAATTCATGTTTCCCGTGTGTTTAACTACCCCTTTTAATTCCAGTATAACTAAGGTACTGCTTACCTCAGACATGGCCAACCCACTGAAACGACAGATTGTATCTATGTGGTGTGGTTCACTTCCCAGTTGCTTTATTACTTGGGATTCAATTTCGTTTTCTGGTTGAAACACTTCGGGTTCACCGGGGTGGCTTATTCCAGTCAGGTTTAATTCCTCTAGGATATCATTTTGGTTGCGGACCAGCTTGGCTCCTTCTTGTATCAATCTGTTAGTTCCTTTGCTGGTGGGAGAAAAGATGCTGCCGGGGACAGCAAATACTTCTCGATCTTGCTCCAGTGCTTGGAATGAGGTAATCAGGGCTCCGCTTCGTTCTCCTGCTTCTATAACTAGGACTCCTAGGCTTAAACCACTCATGATGCGATTGCGCAGGGGAAAGTTGCCTGCGCGGGGTCTGACACCTAGAGGATATTCACTTACCAATGCTCCATGATCCATGATGGACTGGGCTAATTTAACATTTTCCGCGGGATATACTACATCCAACCCTGAAGCAAATACAGCTATAGTATCTCCCCCTGCCTTTAAAGTTGCCTTGTGAACTATGGAATCAATCCCCCTCGCCAACCCGCTGACGATAGTGATTCCACTTTGTGTTAATTCAGTTGCTAGCTCCTCAGCAACCTGTCGTCCATATATTGTGGGATGCCGTGTTCCAACCACTGCGAGATATGGACCATCCTTGGGCAGCAAATTTCCTCTTACATAAAGCACGACGGGATAATCATATATCTCCCTGAGGCGTGGGGGATAGAGGGGATCATCACAGGTAAGTGCAGTGACATTATGTTTTTCCAGCTTTGTTATTTCATCATCCAGGGATATCTTGGGGCGTAAATCCAAAATTGCGCTCACGCTGCGCTGGTCTAGTCCTGCCTGTTTTAATTCACCGGCGGAGGCTTGCCAGGCATTCTCCATGTTACCGAAAAATTGCTTTATCTGAGAGATTTTAACTCGGCCGATGCCAGGGATTAGGGAGAATCCTACCCAGTATTTTAGTTTATCTGTGCTTGGCATGGTGATCAGGCAATCCTACCATAGGGCTTGACGGAGGACAATGAAGCAACTGCTGTATTTGTGGCAACATCTCTCTGGCTGCCTGATATCCTTCGTAGATAGATTTTTCTCCTTTATGAAATGCCAGTGGTCCTATGTGGCTGACATCAGGGGTGATGATTATGTCAGCGGTATCTGTTGCTAACCGGATAAGCTCATATTGCATGGCATGAATGGATTGCATTAAAACATGAATTATATTGGGGGCTTCTGGCTCTATAATATTTTGCTTGGCGTGACTTTTGCTTTTGGGCTTTTGTTTGTCTTCATCTCCCTCTTGTTGAGTTAAAGGTATGACATTTACTGCTATAATAATCTTTGCCCCCATGCTACGTGCGACATTTACGGGCATGGGATTAACTATGCCTCCGTCAGTCAAGAAACTTTTTCCTTGGCGCACCGGTGTTAGTATCACAGGAAATGCGCTGCTGGCCATTATTGCTTCAATTACCGAACCTTGCTGGATGATAACCTCTTCCATGGTGTGCACGTCGGTAGCTACCACGGCGAGAGGGATTTGAAGTTCATCGAATTGTATATTTCCGATGATAGATGTGAGGAAATCTTTTATTTTGTTGCCTTGAATCAAGCCTTTTCTTGCCAGCAGAAGGTTTATCTGAGCCCAGTGAGCCATATCTCTCCAGTGTATTTCCGTGGCTATTTTTTTCAGAGGAGCCAGCTGCCTATCTTTGGCGTAGCAGGCACCGATAATTGCCCCTATGCTTGTGCCAGCTATCATGTCAACGGGAATGTTTTCTTCCTCCAGCGCTTGCAATACTCCGATATGGGCCAAACCACGAGCAGCCCCGCCACTTAAAGTCAAGCCAACCTTTGGTATTTTGTACATACTGGTTTTTACTTTTCCAGGGCGCAGTCCACAGCTGCTTCAGCATGAATTCTTGTGGTGTCTAATAGCGGAATGGAGCAATCATCTTGCTTTATCAACAGTGACAACTCGGTACACCCTAGTATGATTCCCTGCGCGTTTTTATTGCCGAGCCTGGTGATGATTTTCTTTAGCATTTCTTTGGAGGAAACCTTTATCTTTCCCAGACACAGCTCGTGGTAAATGATGTTATGAACCTTGATGCGGTCTGCTTCATTGGGGGTGACCACGCCTATTTTATGCTTGTTGATTAAGCGTCCCTTGTAAAAATTATTTTCCATAGTGAATCTGGTGCCCAGCAGTCCCACATTTGTGAATCCCAGAGAGTTAATCTTGTTGGCTACGGCATCGATAATATGCAGTAATGGAATGTTGATGCTGTTGGCGATATCATCTGCCATCATGTGCATGGTGTTGGTGCATATCAAGATAAGGTTAGCTCCACTTTTTTCTATACTCTGTGCGGCATGAATCATTAGTTTGGTAGCATCTTCCCAGTTATCCTGATGTTGCATCTCCTCGATCTCGGCGAAGTCAACACTGTATAGCACAATTTTAGCTGAGTGCAGTCCCCCCAGCTTCTTTGCTACTGTCTCATTTATGACCTGGTAGTATTTTGCTGTTGATTGCCAGCCCATACCACCGATGAGGCCAATTATTTTCATACCTGCTATTATAATACTTTAGTTTGGTGGCTGTTTTTTCATAATACCTTGGGGTATGTAGGTTTCTGGGTTTTTCACATGACGGCAATTTTGTTGTCACTATACGCAGGATGGCGTTACAACAAGATTTTCCGGGCAGACAAAAATACTTGCCACAAGAGGTTAATCAGCGCCCTTATTTGTGCTTTAAATGGCGGAGAGAGTGGGATTCGAACCCACGGTCGCCAAAAGGCGACACACGCTCTCCAGGCGTGCCTGTTCAGCCACTCCAGCATCTCTCCTTTGTTTATGGCTACCCCTGCTTGGGCAATGCCAAATAGTGCAGGTTGCCTGTTTTATAACATACTTTCAGGAAATTTTCGATTGCTAACTTTCTACTTCGCATATAACTAAACTGGCGGAGAGGGTGGGATTTGAACCCACGGCCCCTTTCGGAGCACCGCTTTTCGAGAACGGCACCATAGTCCACTCGGTCACCTCTCCCGCGATGAGTTGAGATTATACCATACGTGCACTTTCAGTCTGCTCTTTATGGTTGTTTCTTCATGTAGTAATATGACTGCTACGGAGATGATCCTTGATTTGGCTTAAATTTGCTCTTTGCGTAGCCATTATTTTGTTTGCCGGCACTCATCTGACTCAGTATGCAGATGTTATCGCGGAGAGAACTGGGTTAGGGCGTATACGGGCTGGGTTGGTTCTTCTGGCGCTTGTTACTGCTATGCCCGAAATAGTAACTGGGTTCAGTTCCGTTCTCTTGGTTGACTTGCCTGACTTATCTGCGGGCACCCTTGTGGGTAGCTGCTCTTTCAATCTTGCAATACTGGCGGTGCTGGATATTCTTCATAAGCATACTCCAGTTTTGACCGTTGTCAGTTCCAGACAGGTGTTGTTGGCTGGGTGGGGGGCATTACTACTTGCTACAACTGTGGGAGGTATCATTCTAGCCGGCCAGCTTCCATCTTTGTTTGCAGGATGGATAAGTATAGCCAGTATCATTGTTGTAGTGTTGTACATGATTGGCGTGAAACAGATATTTGTCTCTGATTACGAACACCAGTTGCCCCTTGAGCCTGTCACTGTTCTTGCTCATGATGATATTTCTATGAGGGGGGTATATTTCAGGTTTGCGCTAGCAGCAGCGGGAGTTGTTGGTGCTGGAATATGGTTGTCATTTATTGGTGATGCGATTGTGGTGGCTACTGGTTGGCATGCTAGCTTCGTTGGCAGTTTGTTCTTGGCCATCACGACATCGATGCCGGAGCTGGTGGTTGCTATAAGTGCTTTGCGCATAGGGGCAGTTGATATGGCGGTGGCTGATGTGCTTGGAGCTAATATGCTTGATATTGCAATGCTGGGTCCGATTGACGTAGCCTATCTCCGGGGCTCGTTGTTCTCTGCGGTAGCGAGCTACCATATTTTCACTGCCAGTGCGGCGTTGATCATGAGTCTGCTTGTTATCGCTGGAATCAAGTTACCGAGGCAACATAAGATTTATGGCGTTGCCAGCTGGTATACACCAGTGTTACTTGCCTTGTTCGTAATTGGTTCATATTTGCTATTTCAGGCTAGCTCGGGATAAGAGCGGGTTATTTATTTTCCTGCTTTGACCCTCTTGATAGCCTGATGCTATTATTGCTTATCTGCCCCTGTAGCTCAGAGGATAGAGCGCTGGCCTCCGGAGCCAGGTGCAAGGGTTCGAATCCCTTCAGGGGTATATCTTGAGAGACTTGTTTATACTGTTGGGATAAATTAGAATTGGCGAATATTTTACTATAATAGACTAAATCGTAATCACGGGATGTCTTGAGCAGGTGATAGTTGGATAGTAAGTTAATTGAGGTGCGGTGGCATGGGAGGGGTGGCTTGGGAGCCGTAACCTCGGCGGAGTTGATTGCCCGTGCGGCGATAGCTGAGGGGAAATATGCCCAGTCGTTCCCAAGCTTTGGTCCAGAGAGGAGAGGTGCTCCACTCCAAGCTTTTTTGAGAATAAGTGATGAGTTCATCAGGCTAAGAACAAACATTTATACACCTGATGTTGTAGTAATTATTGATCCTACCCTGCTCCGTGCGACTGACGTAACGTCAGGCCTCAAGGTAGATGGTAAGATTATAATAAATTCTAAGAAGACACCTGGGGAGATAAAGTCCGAGTTTGGCTACAATTGGACTTTAGCTGTTGTTGATGCCACCACCATAGCCAGAGAAACAATACGGTTACCCATCACGAATACAGCGATGATTGGCGCCTTTCTGAGAGTTGTTGATGTAGTTAAGCTGGATTCTCTGGTCGAGCAGTTGCATGAGAGATTTGGCTCTCGGGCTGGGGGTAACATTGATGCTCTGAAGAGAGCTTATGATGAAGTTGCAATCATGGAGTAATTTATGGCGAAAAAACTAACCTGGAGAGATCTGGAAGTTGGCAATATAGTGACTGAGCCAGGGAACAGTGCTGAGCGTAGTACCGGTGACTGGAGGACAGAAAGGCCTGTTTTTGATAAGAGTATATGCATTAAATGTGGTTTGTGCTGGCTTCATTGTCCTGATTCAGCCATAAAGATTCTTGATGATGGTTATTATGATGTTGACTTATTTTATTGCAAGGGATGCGGTATCTGTGAAAGTGTTTGTCCCAAGAAGGGAGCTATTGTTATGGTAGAGGAAGAGGAGAAATGAGTCGCCGTGTAGCATTAGAGGCTTCTCACGCTGTTGCTGAAGCGGTTCGCATGGCTGATGTTGATGTCATCGCTGCTTATCCCATTACACCGCAAACCCATATTCCTGAACGACTGGCAGAGATGGTAGCTGATGGTGAGCTTAGTGCTGCTTATATACCTGTGGAGTCGGAGCATTCGGCATTAAGCGCGTGTTTGGGGGCTGTTGCAGTTGGTGCTCGCACGTTTACTACTACTGCTGGTCAGGGATTGGAACTTATGCACGAGGTTGTGTATGTGGCTTCGTCTATGCGATATCCCATGGTTATGGTCATTGCTAATAGGGCACTTTCCGCGCCGTTGAGCGTTTGGGGAGACCATTCCGATGTCATGTCAGTCAGGGATACGGGCTGGATTCAGGTGTTTGCTCAGAATAATCAGGAGGCGTTTGATTTGGTACTCTGGGGTTTTCGTGTTGCTGAGGATTCCCGAGTGTTAACGCCTGTTATGGTGAACCTTGATGGGTTTACCCTTTCCCATGTGACGGAAGCGGTGATATTACCTGAGCAAGATGTGGTAAACGGTTTTCTTCCTCCCTTTCATTATCCATTTGCTCTGAATCCGGATAAACCTGCTACACATGGAGCCTTTGCTGCGCCTGATATATATACTGAAACCAAGATATCCCAGGAGGTAGCGCTGCGGAAATCAAAGGATATACTGCTTCAGGGATGGCAGGAGTTTGGTGATATGTTTGGACGCCGTTATTATCCTGTCGAACTCTACAGGGTTGAGGGGGCCAAGACCTTGTTATTGACAATGGGAAGCTTTACTGAGACGGCTAAGATGGTGATTGATGCCCGAAGAGACAGGGGGGAGTTGGTGGGACTTGTCAGCTTACGTCTTTGGAGACCTTTCCCCTTTACCGAATTTCGGCAGGCTGTAAAAGAAGCCGATACTCTTATTGTTCTGGATCGCAGTATTTCCTTTGGTGGTCAGGGTGGCCCTGTGTGCTCTGAAGTCAGGTCGGCGCTATTTTCTGAGCCTAAGAGGCCAGTTGTGGTCAGCTTTGTTGGTGGTCTTGGGGGGCGAGATATGGCAGAGAAGGACTTCGGATATGTTCTTGACCGAGGGAGGGAGGTTGCTGCAAAAGGCTCGGCCGAGCTTTTTGAGACGGTGGGGGTGTGTGGCGAAGTGAGTGGTATTCGGGATTTGTAATGGAACAAGGCGTTATAAAATTTGGTAAAAATCTGGTAAGCACAAAGGAATGTCTTGCGCCAGGACACAGCTTTTGCCCTGGTTGTGCTGAAGCTTTAACTATTCGCCTTGTGGGGAAAGCCCTGGGCGAGAACTTTATCATGGCTATGGCAACTGGATGTGATGAGGTTTGCACTACGCCACTTCCTTATACATCATGGCGTATTCCTTGGCTGCATACCATTTTTGAAAATGCAGCTGCTGAAATTTCTGGGGTGGAGGCAGGGCTGAAAATTATGATAAAGAAAGGCAAGATGCCTGATAAGAAAATCAAGTGTGTTGCCATGGGGGGTGATGGAGCCACCTCTGATATTGGGCTTCAGGCGCTGTCAGGAGCCTTCGAGAGAGGACATGAATTTCTTTATATTTGCTTAGATAATGAGGCCTATATGAATACCGGTATCCAGAGGTCAAGTGCTACGCCCTTTGGAGCATCAACGACTACGCAACCTGCAGGTAAAGTTAGTTCTGGACAGCCTACATGGAAGAAGAATGTGCCAGCTATAGCTATAGCTCATGATATCCCCTATGTCGCGACTGCTTGTCCTAGTTATCCTTTTGATCTCATGAACAAGGTGAAGAAGGCGGCGAGTATTGAGGGGCCTTCCTATATTCATGTTCTCTCTGTTTGTCCTACAGGCTGGCGGATACCATCTAACATGACTATAACTCTTGGCAAGTTGGCGGTAGAAACAGCGGTCTTTCCATTGTATGAAGTGGAAAGCGAAAAGTATACCCTGAATGTCAAGCCGCAGAAGCTACGCCCTGTCGAAGAGTATCTGAAACCCCAGGGAAGATTCAGGCATCTTACTCCAGAGTTGATAGAGAAGATACAACATAGAGTAAATGTTGAGTATGGCAGGCTCTTGGCGAAAGTATCTACAGAGTAGTTGCTCGGCATTATTGCTGGAATTTAACAATTTATCTATCTTCAGTATTGTTGGTGGTGTTACAGTGCTAGTTTTGTCTCTTGCTCCTTTTAGTTTCTTTATTTAGTATTGGGCTCTGATTTTATCAACATTGTTGATACGCTCCAGTCACTAATTTATACTTCAGATATCGGGGTGTAGCGCAGTTGGTAGCGCGCATGGTTTGGGACCATGAGGTCGGAGGTTCAAATCCTCTCACCCCGACCATATTTTCGAGGTACTTCATGTTGATAGTAACAACTATTGATTACAGGTTTCCAAATTCAGGGTGTGATGTTGGCAGTGCCTCGATGTGCTTGTGCTTTCTGTGCAATTTA
>JAGGVQ010000004.1 GCA_021157895.1 Dehalococcoidia bacterium
TATCAAGTCAGCCTCCAATTTCATCCGGCCTGGACTTGCGGCTCTGGACTTATAATAGAAGCAGTTCCTGGCAATATTCATAAGTCCACACCCCTGCCGGATACTGCTAAGGAACTGTCTCCACCGCTTGATGATTTCCTGTTTCTGTCGGCTTGACTCAGGCTGTTCTGCAACCCCTTTTTTAAGGACTCATTCTCCAGTGTCAGTCTGCCCACCAGCCATTCCAGTTTATCTATCCTATCCTTACTAGGAAAAGGGTAAGTCGGTTCGAAATAATAGCAATAAGTTTCAGTTAAAATCACTACAGAATGAAGAATGCCAGCACCACTTATGATATTTCTTCGACTTCAGTTGGCCTGTTGGGATATGGAATGCTGTAACGAGAGTAAAGTATCAGGATAATCCAAGTCCCCTTGTAATATCAGCTTGGTGCGATGAATAGAATAAGGGCTTGAAACAAAACCCAGAGCGGATATTACCTGTTCTGCCCTGCCACTGCTGCTAGCATCACACCTTAATCTCATCCCCAGCGTACATGTTGAATGACGGTAGTCAACAACCCAAATATTGTCTATAAGTGACCGTAAGTCGTAGGCTCTCATCTGATTCTCTTTAAGATGGTGCCATGGCAATGTCTTAGCTTGCAGCAATTGTTGTATCTGAACAGTTGCTTGTTGGTCCATCATGTCGCTATGTACTTCAACGCGGTATTCTGCGAAGGCGAGTACTGATTGAATTGAAGTGGCATCTAAATCTATTCTCCAAGCATCAAATAACATAAACCCAACAGGTAATTCCATCCTTACCTTTAGAAGTAGTGTTTGTGGAAATATTCGTTTGTTTAACCATATATCCATGAGTTCAGCTTCACTGGTGACACCAACAACTAGTGGAGAAGCCACTGCAATTCGCGGGTGGGGGGTAAACCCATGCGAATAGACTAGCGGTATCTGCGCGCGCCTGAATGTTCTATCCCAGAAGCGGATTATATCAAGATGAGATATGAACCTAGCTGGTTCTCCTCGGCCAAATCTAAGACGCAGTCTTTCCATCTTTTTCTCTAGTTACCATAACTTTCTCTATTTTCATTCTCTGCATCTCGGTGACCACGAACTTAAGATTGCGATATTTTAATTGCTCTCCCTGTTTTGGGACCCGACCCAGACGACTAAGTATAAAACCAGCCACGGTCTCATAATCACCTGAGGGCAGGTTCAGTGATAATTCCGCATTAGCATCCTCAACGCGAAAACCTCCATCTAGCTGAAAGGTATTATCTCCGGTTACTACAAAATCTTCATCCTCTTCAATCATCTCATCGCGTATATCACCTACTATTTCTTCAGTTAGTTGCCCCAGGGTAATCATTCCAGCTATTCCCCCAAATTCATCGACGACAATTGCTATATGGTAAACATCTTTGCGCATTTCCTTAAGAAGCTCTCCTAGGTGCTTCGACTCAGGAATAAAATGAGCAGGTCTAACCAAATCATCAATTGTGTTTTCTTTGCAAATAGGATTGGCGCTCATCCTCATAAGTACATCTTTGGCAAATAGAATGCCAGTAACATTATCAGTATTATCTGCGTATACGGGGAACCTGCTATATGGCATATTCGCATAGATACGCATGAAATCATTCAGAGTAGTGCCTTGCTCCAGCCATCTGATTTCTGTTCTGGGAATCATGATTTTACTTACTGGGCGATCAGTAAACTCGAAAATCTTATGCAACATCTTTGCCTCACTTTGCTCCACAACACCCTCACTTTCACCCGCATCGATAACAGATCTTATTTCCCCCTCGCTAACCAGTGTGTCGCTCTCAGCCCCAGCTACCATTTGGGTAACTCCCCATCCAATGTGTTCCAACGCCATCACAATGGGATAAAAGAGAAATTGAGTTACCCTTATTGGTGTTGTGTAAAGCAGGGCTAATCTCTGAGCGTGGTGAATGGCAAAAGTTTTGGGAACTACTTCACCAAAGATTAGAAGCAATGCTGTCACTCCAACAGTAGCACTAATAGGCCCCCACAGTGGACCAAGAACAGTTACTGCTACTATGGTCCCAAGAGTAGCAGCAGCTACATTTACAATGTTATTCCCTAACAATACCGTAGACAGGTATCGCCCTGGCTTTTCAGCTAGCTTGGCTAGTTGATTCGCTCCTCGAATTCCACTCTCCTTCATATACCTCAAACGGAGTTTCGGCAAGGCAACAAAAGATGATTCAGCACTGGAAAAAAAAGCAGAGAGAAGCAAACATATGAAGAAAACTACAAGGAGTCCGTCAGTGGAGCTATCCACCCCTCACCACCCCCTTAAAACTGTACACAGGAAACAAATATTACATTAGCCAAATCAGCCCTCACGTGATGATAATATCACTGAACAGCCAGTAGGTCAAAGCTGCATAACAAAGTGCAAGTGCCATGTATTATATTCCTAGTTACTGTATAATACCACGATAATATGTTGTTTGTGCTATGGAATTTATGTGCATCCTTATTCACATAATTTATATTTGAGGATTGGTAGAATGATGAAATTGAAAAGATTATCATGAATGAAGTTACTATTTCGCGGGCGATAATCCAGAGCTACATGAAAGATCTCCTTGATTCAATGGAACTCGATGTAGCCATTGTAGGGGCAGGGCCCTCAGGAATGACTGCAGCTTATTACTTGGCACAAGCTGGGTTTAAAACCGCTATATTTGAGAAAAGATTAAGTATTGGTGGTGGAATATGGGGAGGTGGGATGATGTTCAACAAAGTTGTTGTTCAGACAGAGGGAAAGGGAATATTAGATGAATTTGGGATCGCAAGCACCAAATATCAGGATGATTGCTACATTGCTGATGCCGTAGAGCTGGCTTCATCTCTTGGCTTGCTTAGTATAAAAGCTGGGGCTAAGATTTTTAATCTCATCATGGCAGAGGATGTGGTAATCAGAGAAAATGATAGAGTTAGCGGACTGGTACTAAATTGGAGTTCTGTTCCTATAGCCAAATTACCCATTGATCCCCTAGCTATAAGAACAAAATTAGTAATAGATTCCACAGGCCATGAGAGTGAAATTTGTAAGATGGTTGTAAAGAAAGTAGGGGGAAAATTAAATACCTCAACTGGCAACATAGTGGGCGAAAAATCTATGTGGGTGGAAGTAGCTGAAAAAAAAGTTCCTGATAATACCAATGAGGTATACCCAGGTCTAATCGTTGCTGGCATGGCTGCCACTGCAACCTTTGGTTCACCAAGAATGGGTCCAATATTCGGCGGCATGCTTCTATCAGGGAAGAAGGCAGCTAACCTAGCTGAAGCCATGCTCAGTCAAGGTTAATCATATGGCAAAGACAATTGCAGAGATCAATGAGAAGATCCGTAAAGGCAAGGCCATAGTAGCCACTGCTGATGAAATAATTACTATTGCCAGAGCAAAAGGTATAAGCAGAACATCTAAGGAAGTTGATGTCGTTACCACTGGAACTTTTGGTCCCATGTGCTCGTCTGGAGTTTTCCTCAACATGGGGCATACTAAACCAAGGATAAAAATTGGGGGTGGCAAAGCCTACCTCAATGATGTTCCTGTCTATACTGGACTGGCTGCGATGGATGTTTTTCTTGGGGCTACTGCTTTACCTGATGACGATCCCAAAAACAGGTTTTACCCAGGGGAGTTCAACTATGGAGGTGGTCATGTAATCGAAGAACTAGTAGCAGGGAAAGACATAAGATTGGTAGCCACCGCGTACGGGACAGACTGCTATCCCAAGAAGAAACTGGAAACCTGGATAAACATCAGCAACATTAATAATGCTATCTTGTTTAATATACGTAACGCATCACAGAATTATGAAGTTGCTGTAAACTCTTCAAATAAAATAATTTACACCTATATGGGGGTGTTAAAGCCAAACTTCGGGAACGCCAATTACTGCACCTCCGGACAACTCTCTCCTCTACTCAACGATCCTGATTACAAAACTATAGGAATAGGAACAAAGGTCTTTCTGGGTGGAGGTATAGGCTATGTTGCTTGGCATGGGACACAGCATAATCCCAATGTGCCTCGAACCTCTAAAAGAATACCCCTAGAGTCTGCGGGGAACTTATCACTTATCGGAGATCTGAAACAGATGGAACCATCATGGCTGTTAGGAACAAGCATATTAGGATATGGCACAACATTAACTGTGGGGGTAGGCATACCTATACCCATATTATCTGAAGAGATTTTGGAACATACATTGGTCACCGATGCAGAAATATCTGCCCCAATCATAGAATTCTCTAAAGATTATCCCCAGTTACAGCCCAATATTCTAGGAGAAGCTACTTATGCCGAGCTCAGGAGTGGTAACATTACTCTTCAAGGAAAGAATATACCCACAAGCTCTCTATCCAGCTATCCTAAGGCAGTGGAGATTGCCCATATATTGAAAAGCTGGATAGAGAAAGGAAACTTTACGCTTACTGAAGCAGTGGCTCCTTTGCCTGGGGCAGAATCAGGAATAACATTTAAACCATTGAAAGAAAAACCTATTATGGAGACGCAATGAAAATCTCGAGAAGAATAGTGCTTCACTTTCCTCCCCGTATCACGGGCCAAGCAGTAGTTTGGCATCTAGTTAAAGATTATGACCTTCGTTTTAACATTATTAAGGCTTCGATATCACCTGGTGAGGAAGGGTTACTCATCATAGAATTAAGTGGCAATAAAGGAAATTATGACAGGGGAATCCAATATCTTACAGATACCGGCGTGAACATCCAGTCATTGTCACAAGATGTGGTCCGAGACGAATCCAGGTGTACCAATTGTGGGGCCTGTGTTACCATCTGTCCTACTAAAGCCTTCTCTGTGGAACCCAAAACAAGAAAGATACTGTTTGACCACAACAAATGTGTTGTCTGTGGCTTATGTATTAAGGCTTGTCCTCCCCGAGCCATGAAGTTATATTTCTAGATGCATTCACCATTTTCATTTCAACATCACAAGAATGTTTGGAGTAATGACTTAGTTCCTTTTCACATCGTAGTGAAGCAAACAGACCTCCATATTCAAACGAGGAAACAACTCAAAAATGAAGCTATGAAGTCTGTGTTGAAGCATCGCGGTGTTCTGGAGAGATATATTATGCGTCATCCAATATTTCTAACACTACTAAAACCATATCAAGTCGAGGAAAATGCACCAGCCATTATCAAAGAGATGTGTAAAGCAGGTCAAATAGCTGGCACGGGCCCCATGGCTGCAGTAGCTGGAGCCATGGCAGAAGCTGTGGGTAAAGATCTGGAATCATTTTCACCAGACGTGATTGTAGAAAATGGGGGTGATATATATATAAAAACTTTGAGGCCCAGATTAGTAGGGATATACGCAGGGCCATCACCATTCACAGGGAAGCTTGCCTTGGAGATTAATTCTAATAACACCCCTATAGGGGTGTGTACCTCATCAGCAATCATAGGACATTCTCTAAGCCTTGGTTATGCTGATGCTATCACTGTTGTTTCTCCATCTACAGCCTTGGCTGATGCAATGGCAACCGCCATCGGAAATATGATCACTGACAAGGATAATGTAGACAACATTATTGCTGAATCCCAAAATATAGATGGGATTGATGGGGTAGTAATCATCAAAGGGGAGAAAATAGGAGCATGGGGAAAGATAAAAATTGTGCCGATTAGCTGAGGGTGGCAAATTGGCAGTAAATATAATTCCTTAGTATAATGAGCCCCAATATGGTGAGTGTAGCCTAGTGGTTTAAGGCGTCAGGTTGTGGCCCTGGAGATCGAGGGTTCAAATCCCTCCACTCACCCTTGCGCCTATAGCTCAGCGGACAAGAGCACCGGTCTTCGGAACCGGGGGTCGAGGGTTCAAATCCCTCTAGGCGTACTATAGTTTCTTTCTACGGCGATATTTTCCGTATTCAAGCACTATCAAAATATTGCTGGCATTACTTATTCCCGAAATAAATATCCTGGGATCTAGTCTAAATAAATTTAGACTTGCTTGATGTGAAAGGATGAGCCCTGCCATCAAAATGCGGCAGATAATTATCTGCCGCATCCAACTTCTGGATCCAGCCATTTTCTAGACCCACTTCATCAAGCATTTGAATGACATTCATGTACTCTTCTTCAGAGATTTTGCGCCGCAGCAGAGGTGTCTCAGAAGCCTGATAACTGGGGCAATACTGACTCATAATACTCATAGTTATCCTAGGAGAAACATTATTGGCTAACCAAGTTAGTGATCTTCTGCTACCCGCCAATGAGTTGGGAAGAATAAGGTGTCGTACAATCAGCCCTCTCTGGACTAAGCCTGAGTCATCCAGTATTAGCGCATCCCCAACTTGGCGATACATTTCGAGAATAGCCTGATGTGATTTCATCACATAATTGCTGGTATGAGAAAAACGCGATGCCCAAACATCAGAAGCATATTTCAAATCAGGTAAGTATACATCTACGATATTCTCTAAGGCCTGAAGTGTCATTACGGAATCATAGGCATTGGTATTGTAAATTATTGGTATTCTGAGCCCCAGTGGTATTGCCTCTAGAACAGCTCGAACCATTTGGGGCACGAAGTGGGAAGGTGAAATAAAACTGATATTGTGACATCCGAGATTATCTTGAAGATATATTAAACGTCGAGCTAGTGAAAGAGAGTCCACCTCTTTAGAGTTCTGGTGTTCTGGATCTTGACTGATTTCATAATTTTGGCAATACACACAGCGCATGTTGCAATTACCAAAGAAAACAGCCCCTGTACCATTAATACCTGAAATCACTGGTTCCTCTCCATGGTGGTCGCATATTGCAGAAACCATGGCCAGGTAACCAGAGTGACAAAATCCTTGCTCATTTTTCAGCCGATTAACATGGCATCTTCTGGGACATATATCACATGATTTCAAATGAGCTTCTAATCTGTTGGCCCTGTGTTCCAATTCACCAGAACGATATAGCTTAAGATAAGAAGGCTCCACTTTTTCTCTCCGTTATTAGATTATGCTTCCCTTGGTGATAACGTGATTCTTGAACCCCAAGGTTTTACATGCATAGACTGCTATCAATAACACCATTGGGTAACATGCAATCAGGATGTGGTTCGCTTCTCTCCTCCATTTGATACCTGATACAACTATTCCAGTCCTTCATACAATATTGCTCAACCCACATTTTATCCAGTTTCCCTTGTTCATATAGTAAGTTTTCACTGGGCAAACTGGATACCACTTGCGAGTTATCGACATTGTTTTCCAGTACAGTTTGTTTTTGTTTCAAGGGTAAAACACATAAAAATGCAAAGAGGGCAAGACCTCTACTTAGATCTCGCCCTCAAAATCTGCTACCCCTATACTCTTCCCTGTAATTTGGGAAACTTATCCCTTCTCCTGCCATTCTCAGGAGCCATTAACAAAGAGCTCAGGAGCTCCCAAAACTCTCCTCAGCACTCCAAGCACCTATAACTTCTATCCCCTATGCTGCCGGAGAGCCAATACTGGGAAAAAACCATAATCCTAGCATAGCTTGTCTCCGTGCCATGCACTTCCTCCTTATCGAGCACTTTTACTTATTGATTGCCATCTCTGCTCGACACTTTTATTATACCCACAGTGTCTACGTAAATCAAATGAGATGACAACCCCAACTAAATATGCCTTACCCTTAGCTTAGTGATCGAGGATAGTAGACTATTATCCGGTATATACCAAGTAGATTATAGAGGATTAAGCAACTATATAAGGGGAAATCTAATTTTTACCCCGTAATCGTACACTACTAGTTATGCTCATTTGTATGGACTGACCACATTTTGGACAAACAACTTCTAGTGTTATTGGTTTTTCCATCACTCTTTCTACCAGGGAAGTAATCACAGAATCCATGTTATCCAACCGTTCATCTAAGAGTTTCAAATGTTGAGCTATCTGCCCCATGTTCAAAGCAGAAACTTCTGAATCGAAACTAGTGTCACTCTGTGCAGCCAATTTACAAACTCTTTTCTACGACTCCCAGTGATTCTAATTCCTCTCTATCCTGTTGGATTAGCTTGTCCACTTGCTCAATTACGATATGCTCCATATGCCTATGAGCTGCCTCTCTTGCCGCAGGTGAAATTCGGACTGCCTGTTTAACTTTCTGCCATTCATCACTAATGGCATCATTGATTTGCTCTGAATTTACAGGTTTACCTTGCTGAAACATCATATCCAGCCTTTCTAGAACCCTATTCAATACCGCCCTCTTTAGACGATCAAAGGAAAGTACATTTTCCCAGCTATAAGAATCCTCCGCTTTTTCTATTGACATGTCTGTATATTACCTCCTGTATGCCATCGGTCCAGTTATAAATGTAGTCAACGATAATTGCTATCTCCTTGATGTATAATTATAAAGGGTATTCATAATTAAGGAAAGGAGGAAAAATAGTAATGCCGGACATACCGATTGCTAAAGTAACAGATTTTTTTGTCAAACCAATGGTTGCTGGTGCTGATTTAACTGATATATTAAAGGTTGGGGATAAAATTCACATAAAGGGACACACTACAGACATCAAGATGATTGTAGAATCACTGCAAATAGAACACGCCAAAATTACAGAGGCAAAAGCTGGTGATATCGTCGGCATTAAAGTTCCTGATCGAGTCCGGAAAGGCGATATTATATATAAAGTTATTCAGTAGCCTGTGATTCTGCTAGCGGGAAAGAGCATTTATGAGATTTGCCATTTCAATAGCACTTAGCGCAGCAGCAAAACCCTTGTTTCCCTCTTTAGCCCCAGCTCTTTGAATAGCTTGTTCCAAGGTATCAGCAGTGACTATACCAAATGTTACTGGACAATCAGCATCCAAGCTTACCTTACCAATTCCTCGAGTAACTTCCGAGGCGACATATTCAAAGTGAGGAGTATCACCACGAATCACGGCGCCCAAACATATTATTGCATTATACCTACCGCTTACGGCTAAGCGTTTGGCTATAATGGGAATCTCAAAACAACCTGGTGTCCTGATAACATCGATATCAGCTCCATCAACACTATGACGTAATAAGGCATCCTTGGCCCCTTCCAATAATCTTGACGTTATAAATTCGTTGAAACGAGATACGATTATAGCAAACTTAAGTCCCTGCCCTACTAGCTCACCTTCATAACACTTGGCCATCCCTCACCTCCTTAAAGTTTAAAATGTGTCCTAACTTTTTTTGCTTAGTCTGCAAATAGCGAAGGTTATGTCGATTGGGGGGAATTACAAGGGGCACTGTTTCCACTATCTTGACTCCATAACTTTCTAGTCCTACGACCTTTCGAGGATTATTAGTAAGAAGTCTTATGTTATGCAAACCCAAGTCAACTAAAATCTGGGCACCAATCCCATAATCCCGCAAATCATCAGGGAATCCTAAGGCCGTATTGGCCTCCACGGTATCCAGTCCTTGGTCTTGCAAATCATAAGCTCGAATCTTATTATGTAGCCCAATGCCTCGCCCCTCTTGCCTCATATAGAGAAAGACTCCCCGACCCTCTTCATTAATTTGCTGCATTGCCAATACGACCTGATCACCACAATCACATCTCAAGCTGCCAAACACATCTCCTGTGAGACATTCACTGTGTACACGCACCAGCACTGGAGAATCATTCGATATATCTCCTTTAACAAGGGCGACATGTTGATTGATGTCCACACTACTTTTATAAGCCATGGCAGTAAAATTGCCGTATTTTGTCGGTAAATTTGCTTCAGCCACTTTCTCCACAAGTTTCTCATGACGGCGGCGATATGCTATCAGGTCAGCTATGGATATAATTTTTAACCCATGCTCTGTGGCTATTTCTTCAAGTCTAGGGAGTCTAGCCATTGTTCCATCATCATTCATGATTTCACATATAACACCTGCAGGATAAAGCCCTGCCAATCTTGCCAAGTCAACTGTAGCCTCAGTATGACCAGCACGAACAAGAACCCCACCATCTCTAGCTTGAATTGGAAACACATGCCCTGGCCGAATCACATCATCTGGTTTACTCTTTGGATCAATCATCATCTTTATTGTCTGTGCACGGTCGAAAGCAGAAATGCCTGTAGTAATCCCTGTCTTTGCCTCAACCGATACAGTAAAAGCTGTATGATTCTGTGATGTGTTATGCTGAACCATAAGGGGGACCTGCAGTTCCTCAAGCCTGTGTCTAGTGATAGGCAGACAAATTAATCCCCTGCCATACCGAGCCATAAAATTAATAGCTTCAGGAGTAATTTTCTCCGCAGCTATTGCCAAATCACCTTCGTTCTCACGAGCTTCATCATCAATAATAATGATAAGCTTCCCTTTTTTAATGTCTGCAATTGCATCAGGAATAGTTGCTAACATTTCTTGAGAAACCTCCTATTAGGCAAATCCGTACTCCTTGAGGAAATCAGGCGTTAATTCATTGTCAATCTTCTTTTTAAGTCGTTCTACATATTTGGCCAATATATCCACTTCCAGATTAACTAGATCATGGAAATTTTTCATCCTCATAGTAGTATGATCCAGAGTGTACGGTACTAGTGACACTGTAAAGAAGTTACTACCAACGCTAACTATAGTCAGGCTAAGGCCATCAACAGCAATAAATCCTTTTTCCACCATATAGGGCATCAATTTTTGTGGGGCAGATATATGCATCATGCTAGAGGTGCCTACAGGGATGATTGACTCCACGACCCCCATATCATCAATATGTCCCAACACAAAATGTCCTCCCAGCCTAGTGTCTGGCGTTACAGCTCTTTCTAGGTTAACATGGTCACCATGATGAAGCTTGCCAAGATTACTGCGAGATATCGTCTCAGGCATGACCCCAACTTCGAAACCTACCTTTGACAAAGAGATAATGGTCAAGCAAACACCGTTAATGGCTATACTATCTCCCCTCTTAGATCCTTTAAGTACCTCCTGAGCTTGGACAAATAGGTGATCGGCACTACTGGACTTGACCACCCCAATCTCCTCAATAATACCTGTGAACATGTTATTTCGGCATATACCCGCTAACCAGCATGTTATCTCCCAACTTCTCTATGGCAATATGGTCAAGGTGAAAGGCATCTGTGATTTTTTCCACACCGTCTCCTGATACTGCAGTTGTCGCTTTACTCCCCCCGATAATAATAGGAGAAACAAAAACTAAAACCTTATCTACCAATCTATGGTCAAAAAATGAGCCTAAAAGTTGAGATCCACCCTCCACTAAAATACTGGTTATCTCCTGTTTGCCCAACACCTGCAGTAATTTCTCAACATCTACCAACCCTGTATTATCTGGGACCTCGAGCAATTTAATGCCCAACTGGATAAATTGTTCTTTCTTCTTCGAATCAATATTATCACCTATAGCAAGAGTTGTCTCACCGGGTTGCTGGAAAATAAGTGCCCCAACAGGTGTTTTGCCTTTACTATCAACAACTAGACGCAATGGTTGATCTTTGCATATACCTCCCCGCCCACAACAACAATTCCTGGCTGTTAGAGAAGGATTGTCCACAAGGACAGTATTAACTCCTACCACAATAGCATCAACAATATCACGTAGTTTATGCACGTACTTCCGTGATTCATTATTGCTGATCCATTTGGAATCACCACTCTTGGTAGCAATTTTACCATCTAGGCTTACGGCAAACTTGGCTGTAACAAAAGGTATCCCGGTAACAATAAACTTAAAATAGGCCTCATTGATGGCATAAGCCTCATCTCGAAATGCTCCAACATGGGTTTTAATACCTGCATTATTTAGCTGGATTACCCCTTGGCCGGATACCAACGGGTTAGGGTCAAGCAATGATATATATATCTCTGAGATGCCAGCATCAATGATAGCTTGAGTGCAGGGAGGAGTACGACCATAGTGACAGCAAGGCTCCAAGGTGACATACATAGTAGCCCCATCGGCATGATCTCCTGCTTGGCGAAGGGCAATAATTTCGGCATGGTCTGAGCCTGCAGGTTGGGTATATCCCATTCCAATGATATTATTCCCCTTAGCTATAACCGCACCTACTGCAGGATTAGGGCTAGTATACCCTACAGCTAATTTAGCCAAGGATAGAGCAGCCTTCATATGCTCAGAATCTAGCATTGATATTCAGTGTTCCTTGGTTAAGACATCATACTAACCAACAATAACTCGTTACCAAGTAATTACTAGCATTAATAGAAATCATACCTCGTGGCATTCTAGCATTAGCCTGAGCAAAGCGCAAAACCAGATGTGTTCATTGCTAACATCCTAACAGATGTAATATTGACCTACTTCATGTTATATGCTACCTTGGCTTTACTCTAGTTCCAAATCACCTATATGTGGCTTGCTATATAGTTCAACTATAAAGGGGGAGCACAGTAAGCTGACTAATTTTGAAGGACAGTGGATGCGCTGGTTTCCTGAAGGTGAAGAGGGAAAGCCCACGCCACTCCAAGTATGAGAATGGTGACATACCAAGACAATCTTGATAATAGCTATTCTCTTCAGTCTCTTTATTTCATTTAGCGTATTAAAAGATTTCTACTCTGAGTGGCTCTGGTTTTCAAACCTGGGCTATGGTAGTGTATATACTACTGTTCTAAAAAACTAAAATACTAATCTTCATTCTTGCGGTTTTGATATTCTCCCTTTTATTTGTGGGGAACTTGCTGCTGGCGAGACATCTAAAGCCAGCAGGAGGAAAATATCTGGGCCCTATAGTCATATTGCAGCGTTTACAACAGACACCCAGATGGAGTATCTACACAGGGATAGGATTTCTCAGTCTGATATTTGGTCTAGTAGCACAGAGCAATTGGGAAACTATCCTGCGATTCTTTCATCAACAACCTTTTGGAATCACAGGTCCTGTTTTTCACCAAGGAGTCGGTTTTTATGTTTTCTCACTGCCTTTTTTAAATTTCTTGCAGAGTTGGTTCCTTGGCGTGTTGATAGTCTCCCTTCTGGTCGTTGTCGGAATATATTTCCTTAGCTATAAACTTCAACGATTGCGTACTATCCCACAGTCAGTGATATTCCATGTTGCAGGAATAGGGATAGCTATATTGGGACTGATCGCTTGGAAATACTGGCTTGACATCTGGGAACTGGTTTTCTCCAATCGAGGGGCCATGTTTGGGGCCACCTATGCTGACATTCATGCCCAGCTTCCAGCCCAGTGGACTCTCTTAGCACTGGTGATATTGTGTATAGGCATACTTATAGCTGCAGCCTTGCGGCGCAAGCCTCGCTGGCTCATTTATGGTATGGGGGTCTGGATAGTAGCCTCTATTATTATCGGAGTAATCTTTCCCGGTTTAGTGCAGCGTTTCAGGTAGAGCCCAACGAGTATGCCCTAGAGGCACCTTTATATAGAGTATAACATTCAGGCTACGAGGCATGCATTTGGCCTCAGCAACATTGATGAAAGGGCTTTCCCCGCGGAGAAAGTGCCTTCCAGCCACGATATAGCAGAAAACAACGCAACTATCCGCAACATCAGACTCTGGGAATCTCGGCCACTCAAGGACACATATAATCAAATTCAGGCCATTCGCTTATACTATAATTTCAATGATATCGATGTGGTTCGCTACATAATTGATGGTAAATACACTCAGGTTATGCTATCAGCACGAGAGTTATACGCAGAGCAATTAAGTGCGCAAGCACAGACATGTATTAATCGTCGCTTACAGTTTACCCATGGTTATGGGTTGGCCTTGAGCACGGCCAATGAGGTTGGTGCTGAAGGGCTGCCCGTATTACATGTTGAGAACATACCACCCATCAATGATTTTGATATAGAGTGCCCCCAGATATATTATGGGGAAAAGACAAGCTACTATGTAATTGTAAACACAAATACCCCAGAGTTCGATTATCCTATGGGAGAGACAAATGTTTATGGCCATTATAACGGTGAAGGCGGAGTCAACATTGGAAGCTTTATGCGCAGGGTAATCTACGCCTGGCAATTTGGGGACTTCAATATTCTGATCAGCGGCGAATTGAGTCCGCAGAGCAGGATATCGTATTATCGCAATATCAGTGACAGAGTACAGCATCTCACGCCATTTCTTACATTGGATCAGGACCCTTATTTAGTGATATCAGAGAAGCAATTGTATTGAATTCAAGATGCCTACACTACTAGTAATCGATATCCTTACTCTGAACCAATTGATAGTGGTATAAACTACATACGGAATAGCGTCAAAATTGTCATCAATGCCTATGACAGTATGGACTGCACCCCTATTATTGGGCAGAAAGGGGTAGGAGGATCTGGTGGGATTCCTCCTTTCTATTTTCTTTCATAACCAATAATTCCTCGAACTCATCAGGTGGCCGATAACCCAGTGCCGAGTGAAGCCTTTTGAGATTATAAACCTCTTCGATAAAATAAGGGAGCCTATGTACTCGTTCAGGTGATTAGTGACACTTTCTCCTTTCTTTTATTTTGCCAATATTGTTCCAGATATTCCTATGGGGTAAGGTAGCCCAGTGCTTGGCTTGGACGAATAGTATCATACACTACTTCCCATTTCAGCAGAGCTCGATTTAGCTCTGGCAGATCAAAACTAGTATCAGTTATCTCGTAAAACTCCTCGGTATGCGTTCTTTGCGCTCTCTCTACATGTCCGTTGAGTTTGGGAGAGTGTGGGGGAAGGACAAATAGCTTAATCCCCCTTCGCTGACATTCTGTCTCAAAAACATCTTGAAACTCTGCCCCTCCATCTACTTGAATAGCCTTGATGGGGAAAGGCATTCGCTTCTGCAGGGTGTCGATGAATCCAGAGGCAGTGTGAGAGGTTGCCCGAGTGTGTGCCTCCAGGACATCCCATCTGGAAATGATATCCCTGGCAGTAAAGTGCTTGAGTATCACTCCAGGTAAAGGTCTTACATCCAGCGTGTCTACTTCTACAATATCTCCCGGTTCTTTAGCCACATATTCCTTAGGCTTTCTTATTGCATAAGGACGTTGCCGCCATCTTTTCCTGGCCGATATGTGGTTTGCCACTGTCTCTCTTAGTACACCATGCTCCTTTAGCCCGTGCAGCATCCTGTCTACCGTGGAGGCAGAACAGTCATGTCCCTCATGACGCAAGAGAATCACCAGTTTGTCCTTGCCCCATCGGGGATATTCCTCCCTCAAGTTTGAGCACAGCATTAACCAACTCTGCAGAATAAGTGGGTTGCCTTACATGCCGGGGGCGATGAGGGCGATCCTCCAGTCTCTCTAAGCGCCTGGGGTTGAGCGCTCTCTCCAGCGATAGAAGGTTTGAGGGGAAATGTCGAAGTGACGGCAAGTGAGACGTGCATTGTGACTGTGAGAATTGTAGTAATCGAACCATTTTAATTTTTGCCTGGCTTCCTTTGATAGCTTGGGAATACTCACCAGGTGTTTGTATCCTGGCATTGTACTGTAAACATTCATAATGCAGCCATTGTAGCGCCCTTTCGTAACTCATGTGTCACCTATCTATCTGAATTAGATCAGCCTATTCATCACATCGGCTAGCGTTTTATACTCACATAGGTACATCTCCTTGTATTTCAGCGTCTTGAAAAAGCTTTCCATGGTAGCGTTATCATAGGGATTTCCCTTCCGTGACATGCTGATCTCAAAGCCATGGTTCTTAAGTTCCTCTACGTATTTCTTTGAAGCATACTGCACCCCCTGGCTGGCAGATATTGTATAACCGATTGCCCGACGTGAGTAAGCATCCAGAATAGCCGCCAGATAGACAAAGCCAGTCTGGATGCGAATGTAGGTGATATCAGCA
>JAGGVQ010000011.1 GCA_021157895.1 Dehalococcoidia bacterium
CTGGGTTATCGGCCTCCTGATGAGTTCGAGGAATTATTGGTTATGAAAGAAAACAGAAAGGAGGAATCCCACTAGATCCTCCTGCCCCTTTCTGCCCAATAATAGGGGTGCAGTCCACCTTACTCTTTTTGTGTATCAAGCAGAGTGTTAAAGGGGATGCTAAAATATCGAGCGGTTTTGTGGGGGAGTGTCGGAATTGGCAGACGAGCATGACTTAGGATCATGTGCTGAAAAGCGTGGGGGTTCGAGTCCCCCCTTCCCCACTTTGTGTCCAAAAGTTGTCAAGAAGTTGTCTTTTGCCCCCAGTATTTTTCACTTTCTGAGAAACTGAATACTCAGATTGCTGAATCGAATCCGACGGGTGAAAAGTCAGGGTCATATGGATGTATACACCCCGATTTTATCTAGATATTTGTAACAGTTTTCATTATGATTATTAACAAGGTGACAGGATGCATATATTATGGGGTATATTAATTATTCTTGTAGGCCTTTTTATAACAATTTCCGCAACAGTAAAAAGCAATTTCATTATTTATCGGTTATTAGTTTATCGCTCGAAGATATTATGGGGTGAGCAAGTACATCGTTTCCACCAGATTGCAGGAACAATTGTTATCATTGTCGGAGTATTAGTGGCTCTCGGTTACATATAGTTGGGATCTTTAGAATACAAGAGCAAACTTGGTATAAAAAGTTCTACCTATTGATACCCCAGTTCCACCAGTCAAGACCTCAATTTTGGTTGTTCCAGATGACAATTCCATTTGGTCTGACTGGTATCCATAAGGGGCTAACCACATATATGAGCCTCCAGTGGGAGTAACCGATCTCCAGTGTCAATCTCCACGTTATGTATCTGTAAGCAGGGATGTTATTTTGTTGGCTGAGGGTCTTTGAGAAAGCTACTTGGCAATCTGCAATTATCTGCTTGGAACTAAGAATGGATCACACTTGTTTATTGGGTATAATGGGGTGATAGATACAGTCTATGGGAGTGACAGAGCAGGTTTATATTTGAAAGTGGAGCAGCCCGATACCCTACTTAAATTTCTCAGGGACGCAGGCTTAGGTTCTCGGAGAAAGGTGGTCAGTATAATTCTTGCTGGCAGAGTTAAAGTCAATGGAGACATAGTCAGCGATTTGCTATTTCCCGTGGTTGCAGCCAGGGATAAAATTGAACTCGATGGCGAAGCTGTTCACTCCAAGCATGAGGCTAATGTTTATCTTGTGCTCAATAAGCCCAGGGATATTCTGTCGACCACACATGATGACAGAGGGCGCAGGACAGTTATTGATATTTTACCTGAAAGGTACCGCCATATGGGGTTGTATCCCGTTGGGCGGCTGGATAAGGATAGCACTGGTTTATTGTTACTAACTAATGATGGAGAGTTGGCATACCTGCTGACTCATCCCAAATTTGAACATGAGAAAGAGTATCTGGTTTTTATCAAAGGGAGATTGTCGCATGATGATAAACAGCGAATGAAGGCTGGTCTCCTGCTCGATGATGGCGTCACTTGTCCCGCGATGGTAAGGGAAGTGAGGGCATGTCCACCCTTTAATTATGGCATCACCATACATGAAGGTAGAAAGCGCCAGATACGTCGCATGTTTGTACAGCTAGGCTATCATGTGTTTGCCCTCAAGCGAACATGCTTCGCCGGCATCACTCTGGGTGACATCAGGGAAGGCGAGGTACGTGAGCTTGGCTCTAGTGAGGTGAGTAAACTTTGCCGGAGTATTCCAAAGTGATTGTGGTGGCGATTCTCGAGTTTACTCCATATTTGTTAGACGTGAAACAGGAAGTTGATGATGTCTCCATCGTGGACTATGTATTCCCTGCCTTCCTTCCGTAATGTGCCGCGTTTGCGTGCTTCGGCTAGATTTCCACACGACTTCAAGTCATCATAACTGATGACCTCAGCCCGTATGAAGCCCCTTTCTATATCGGAATGTATCTTCCCTGCTGCTTGTGGAGCCGTCGTGCCCTTGCTGATGGTCCAGGCTTTTACCTCGTCGGGTCCAGTGGTGAAAAAGGAGATTAACCCTAGGGAATAGTAAGAAGTGGTAATAATACGGTTGAGCGCTGGTATACCCAGCCCCATACTCTCTCGAAATTCTTTAGCTTCATCTTCGTTTAATTGTTCCAGCTCCATCTCTAGCTTTCCAGGTATGGCCACCACGGTGAATTTGGGGTGGGTTGAAGTTACCTGGCTCTCCATGTTTTCAGCTTGTGCTATTTGGTTTTCTCCTATGTTAAGGATAATCAGCATGGGTTTCGCGGTGAGAAACTGGTAATTGGATAGAGATTTAAGCTCCCTCTGGCTGAGGCCCTGTTCCCGTATTGGAGTTTCCTGCTCCAGTTTTCGCTGAATATTTTGCAGTAAAGATTGTTCTTTCAGGTATCCCTCTCGCTCTGATGTCTTGGCTCGCTTCAGGGTCAACTCTAGTTTTTTGAGCCTCCTTTCTATGATAGCCATGTCAGAGAGAACGAGCTCTAAATCCAGGGTAGCCATATCCCGTTCAGGTTCCACGCTCCCTTCAGGATGAGGTATATCTTCGTCTAGGAAAACCCGAACCACTTGTATCAAGGCATCGGCGGTGGTCAGGTAGTTCAATAGCTCACTACCTGCTTCTTTGCCGGTCCCTAAAGTTTTAGGTGAACCAGCAACATCGGTGTAGTTCACCTCGGCAAAAGTAGTTTTCTTGGGGTGATAGATACTCGCCAGATCTGTCACTCTGACATCTGGAACTTTTGCTACGCCTATGTTTGTTGTTAAGGAGGAAGAGTACGCTGCAACCTCGGCGTTACCCATGGTTAATGCATTGAAAATTGTTGTCTTGCCGCTTTTGGGCAGGCCAATGATGGTGAGTTTCATGACTGTATCTTACCATGCCTAGGTTTCCGTTACTCCGTGACGGTGGGATGTCCTGTGCTAAAATGAAAGGCGTAGATGTTTTATATTTTTTATGGCCCCGATGATTTCTCCTTGAGTCGCCGTGTGGAGGAAATTAAAGAAACTCTGGGAAGTAGAGATATGCTGGCGGTGAACACGGCTAGACTGGATGGCATGCATTTGACATTGGCTGAACTTAAAAGCC
>JAGGVQ010000001.1 GCA_021157895.1 Dehalococcoidia bacterium
ACGCGCCGGGTTATCTTTTGTTTGTCCAGATACTCCATGAGCGCCAGCGCGTACTTGCGGCTGGTGCCAAAGAGGTCGCGCACCTGGGCCACGGTTATACTGCCATGAGATATGTGAGCCTAGTCCTACAAAGTCGTCTCTTTCACCCATTGAGCGGAATGCTAAGGCAGTATATCTGCACATTCTGACGAAAAGTGCAACCGACAAGTAACATCCTGATAGAAAGTTACCCATCTTGTATTCTAGTCCCTCTGATATATAATGTGGTCTATAAGATATTACGAGAGGGCAGGTAGCGCAACATGGCAGAGGGAAAACAGGAAGGCTTAGGCGACGAACTGCTTGGCACAAGGCCAGGTGAGTTACGTGATGCCTCCGGTCCAACCAAGGGTGAATTTGTCCCCCCACCTGATGTATCTAGCACAGAGGAAATAGAAGAAGCTCTTCCTGAGCAAGAAGAGTTCTGGTATCCTCCAGCTCGCTTTGGCACCGTACCCGTAGAAGCAAACCCGTCAGGCTGGAATTCACACCATGGCTTTCGCAAACTCTACCCTCAAGTCATGCTACCTACTCAACAGGAATCTACGAGGGCTAGCAATTATAGCTCCGCTATCTGGCCATGCATTTCCTGCAAGTCGATCAGCGCAACTGTTTGACGACCGGTAAGGTAACCACAGACTTCGCCGGGGTTAACCACCAGAGTTTCGCGTTCAATAATCTCTGCCTTATGATTATGCCCACGGACAACTAGGGCATAACAGCCGCACTTGATTAGTGAATCGACAATTTGCTCATCTGTGCCGTGGATCAGAGCAATTTTCTTCCCACCCAATTGCAGCATAGCGAAATCACCTAGAGGTGTAACTCCAATATCGGCAAATCTCACTTTAACGAAATCGCGGTCACCTTCATTATTTCCCCAGACGAAGTGTAACTTTGCCTTCAGCTTGGAGAATAGTGGCACTACAAATGGGGATACCAGGTCGCCAGCATGCAAGACATCGGTCACCCCCTGAGAGTTAAAAAAACTGATGGCTTTATCAACTGCATCGAGCCTATCATGAGTATCTGCCATGGCCCCAATTATCATTTGTTGCCTCCGTTTATTATTTCACCTCTAATCATAGCAATAGCACCAGCTAAACAAAAAGCCATTTTGTGATATTGTTGAGAGGACGGAATATTGGCTTTTGTGACTGTTTCTTAGTAACAGCTAATACCGGTACACCTCGCTGACCGTAACACAGCTTCTATGGCAGAAATAGCAGCATCCCTTGTTTCTTCTGGAAGTTCGTCGACTATTTCAGCGAGACCGAGTGCTGTTGCTGTCCTTGCAGTTGGAATTTCAGGAAGCCCCGATATCTCATGCCAGAAATGGACGAACGCGTCAGCATAGGCAGCGGCCTCGAAATAATTCCGCGAAGTTAGCATAAACTTCATCATCATCAGTGCGCAGCAGGCATTCTTTTGCTGGTCACCAATTAACTTACCTGCCTCTATTGCCTGAACTATAGCGGAGGGTATCTTGCCCAGTTCCCCGATTGCCTGTAAGCCCATATTCTTCTCAAAATCAACGAGCTCTTCCACACTCCCAAGACCCTCATCATCTCCAGGAATATCCGGGTAAGTGATGACCATATGATCAGCACACGCCTTCTTCAGCGCCTCATAGACTGCCTTTGCCAGCTCCTGTTTATATAGGCAAGCATAACATGCAGCCCGCGCATCCTCTACATCATCATTAATGAGTTCCTCTCTAGCCTGGTCGCAACACTCTTTTAGTTTTGCCAGCGCTTCCTCAGCCTCACGGAAATGAGTGGACTCGCCACAGTTATCTCTCCTGCTCTCCACACTTTGTGAGCATAGCTCATATGCTTTGTAGCAATTCGCAAGGCAGATATTAGCCAACCAGTACTTGCTCAACCTTATTTTCTCCCGCTCTACTTCACGTGCAAGGTCATTGGCCTCGCTCTTTGCCTCTTCTACTTTTTTCTCATCAAGCTCAGAGGAGCCTGCCCCCATTTCCTTTTTTATCTCTTCAAGTCCTTTTCGATATTCCCCCACCTCACCGGGATAGACCCCATTAGGAAACCGCTCCTTGAATTTTTCATATTTCTCTTCCAGTTCGTTAACCTTATGCTCAGCATCTTCTGCAGTATGCTCCGCTTTCCGGCGAGCGGCATCTACCCGGTTTTCCAGCTTCTCTAGTTCCTCCAGATCATCGAGGCATACCTTGTAACGCGCTTTGATTTGCCCTATCTTTCTACTCAGCTCGGCAATCTCCACAGCAAGGCTTTCAGTATCCTCTTCGTATTTCTGTATCGCTTGATTTAGTTTCGTAAGCTTCGGCGTGATGCTTAAGTGTATTCTCGAATCTAGGGCAACACACTCCTGCTGCAGCCTGTTAAGAGACTCTTGTTTGGCTGCAAGTTCACTCCTCAATGCCTGTAGCCTCTGATATACCCAACCTACACGGTCCAAATAACCCTTACATCGTGAGGGCGCCGAAGGATTACGCAACTTACAATCATGGTAGAAACTAACGTCCTGCTTCAAGGCCTCCACCATTCCTTCAATCCTGCCCTCGATAATCGGTACCTCATTCTGCAAAGCAGTAATATCATCGGGGCAAGTGGCCTTCTTAGCTTCAAGGTTTTCCTTCTCTACTTCAAGCTTCTCCTTTTCTATCCTGGCGTTATTTAATTTGTCCTCCAGTTCATTTTTCTTGTCCTTCATCTCAGTCAGCTTGTTCTCCAACTCGGCAATCTGATCTTTTAGCTTCTTGCACTTCTCCTCTAATTCCTCAGGTAAAACCACAACATCGGCAACATCTGGTATAACACTAGCTTCTTCCGACAGCATCGAATCTGCCAGTTCTTGCCACTGGTAGTCTGGTAGTTCATATTCGCCTAGGTATTCCTCAAGGTCCGCCGTATCCTCAGCATTCTCCCCAGCAATAAAGAACCAGGTCTCACTACCATAGCCTGCACTATCCTTGATTAGGTAACAGCTTTCCCCTTGCCCAAGATAAAGCGTCAGAAGATCAACTTCCCCTAGATACCCTTGAAAAGAAATTTCCTCTTCCGAGAGTCCAAGCAACTCAAGGGCTTTCGCTAAATCATCTGTACCTTCAGTTTCTGTCACAGTATTTTCATCTTCATGCACTCCTGTTCCAACACAGCCGGTTATCCCCAGAATAAGCGAGCTTATTATCAGCATCGTAAGAGGAATATAGAGTCTTTTCATTTCAAACCCACCTTTAACTCTAACTCTATGCCAAGCTTATTTTCATGACTATATAATCTACAATAGAGGTCTGCAATATGTCTATATATGAAGGATAGTAAGGTCTTGTCGAGAAATAAGTTAAGACATTTTCGTCTAGAACAAGACGGCCTGCTAAACCTTTCATCGTATTGCTGGCTATCGGGTGCATTGCCAGCCCTTTTTATTGCCACAATCACCTTCGGCAAGAGTGTTGGGGGCACATGCTGAGGCTAAAAGCCAGTTCAAAAGTTCTGTCTATCGTCCGCCACCCACCAGGTAATAATACTACCTTCAACTAGCTAACAGATAGCAATTCCAAGTGTCCAGAAATTGTTATTCTCGTTTACTGGTTGGCAATCGTGTTTTCCAAGTTAGCCCTAAACTTCCAGGCAGTTTTCCCATACGCCGTGGATATTGCAGTAGGCAAGGGCACAGAAAGCCTTGAATTCTGCCACCGGCACCTGAAACCTGACGTTGGGGTTGGTATAAGCAGGTGCAAAGGTAGATCGCCCCAGGTTGATTACCTGTCCATTCTGCTTCACCCCGAATAGCTCAATCCAATCAATATGGTGCTCCACGGTGTTGGGGTGCGGCGTTTCTTTTCCCACCACCACGTGGACAATATCCGCACCAGCTTCTCCTTTACCCCTGGCAATTTCAATAACAGGGACATGCTTTTCTTTGCCCTCAGCTTCTTTGCTTTTTAAGATGTCTCCAAACTTCATTCCCTCACCTCCTTTTCATCATTTCCCCTACATCCTCCAGGAGGGATTGAAGGTCTTCTTCATGTTCTATTTCATCCTGGAGAATCTGGAGCGCAATGTTGTAGGTGACTGGGTCTTTATCCCTGGTGGCTTCAAGCAGCCGATTATACCCATCAATTGCACATCGCTCGCCCTTTATATTCTGTTCCAGGATAACCTTTACAGAAGGATCTTCAGGGGCATCATATCCACAGTTCGTCATCTTATACCAGTCTTCTGGTTTTAGAATAGGTGTGCCACCAAGTTGTATTATCCTCCCCGTGAGCATGCCAGCATGTCTGAGCTCATCCCCAGCATGTTGTATGAGTTCCGCAATAACCGCTTCCTTCATCGGCCCTTTAACTACCTTTGCCCCTATCCAGTACTGGTAATAGGCCAGCCACTCATCCGCAAACGCCCTGTTAAGTTCATCGATTAACTTATTGATGTCCATCTTGACGATTTCTTTTCCTTTGCTACCCATTTTTATCTACCTCCTTTTCTCATAACAATATTGGCCTGTGATTTTCAGGCACGATATAATATTCCCTGGGTTTACTTCCCTAAACCATCCTTCCGCAAAGCATCATCACGCAAAGCCACTCTCCTTGTGTTTTTCGGCAATAGTATCTGCCAGATTATCCAGTGCCTTGAAATCGGCTTCTTTCGGGAAACCTTTGCTCAACACCGGCTCCAGTATTTCTACCTTCAGGTTGGGAACCATGGCAGCGAGTTGCTCCACTGCCTTACCTCCCCAACTATAGGAACCAATGATGGAGATAAATTTAAGATTGGGTCTCAGGGCATTCGCCAAGATGGCAGCGTAGGCAACATTCGGGTGGGGACCGACGAGAACAGTAGGGGTTCCGATAACAACTGTCGCCGCATCCACCAGGGCCATCGCCAGCTTCCCAATGTCCGTTACGGCTAGGTCAAACTGCTTCACCGTCACGCCTCTCTCAGCTAAGGCTCCGACAAGGTATTCCACCATCTTGCGGGTGCTGCCGTGCATCGAGACATAAGGCAGCACCACAATGTTTTTCGGTTCGTCGAATGCCCAGCTATGATACGCTTTCAGGATGAACTCTGGTTTATCATACATGGGCCCATGGCTGGGAGCAATGATGTCAATTGCGTAGCCCTTTACCTTCTCCAGGTTCTTCTGAATAGAGGTTCGGAAAGGCATCATGATTTCCGCATAATACCTCTTGGCGGCCTCATAGACTTGCCCCTCATCCCTGGCATACATGTCGGTTGTAGCCAGGTGAGAGCCGAAGAAATCACAGGGAAAAAGCATCTTATCCTCCCGCAAGTAAGTCAGCATTGTCTCCGGCCAGTGAACCCAGGGGGCATAGACAAACTCCAGTGTTCTATCTCCCAGCGAGATGGCCTCCCTGTCGTTGACGGTGATGAATCTCTCTTCCGGAATCATGAGCAGGTCGATGAGCATCCCTTTACACTTGGGCGTGCATACCACTTTCGCCTCAGGGTATTTCTCCAGCACCTGGGGGATAGCGCCGGAATGGTCCTGCTCGGCATGGTTGGCAATAACATAATCTATACTTTTAACTCCGAGTTCACTCAGGTGATTTAGCAGCACATCCTGCATCGAGGGGTCAACGGTATCAATAAGTATTGTTTTCTCACTGCCCTTAATTAAATATGAGTTATAACTTGTGCCATCGGGCAGCGGTATCAGCGAGTCAAATAGCCGCCGGTCCCAGTCAATAGCTCCGACTGAATAAATCTCTGGCTTTATCTCTCTTGGTTTCATCTTACTCTTCCTTTTCAAAATCACTCTTGGCCGCCCCGCACACAGGGCACACCCAGTCATCAGGGATATCTTCAAAGGGGGTACCCGGTTTTATGCCGCCATCGCGGTCTCCCATCTCCAGGTCATAGACCCAGCCACAAAATGCTCCTGGGCTTTTATCCTGCTCAGTTATCATCTGTTTATTTCCTTTCACTTTCCTGCTTTCGCTTTCCGGGATTCATATCTCGCCAGAGCCTCATTAAAAAGACTTTCCTCCTCCTCGGTACTAACTATAAGTGGCGGCACCTCCATAGCTTTTCCACTAGTATCTAAAGCTATCATTATGTAGGAAGCAGTTAACGCACGAAGCTTCTTTCCAACAAAAAGGTCCTCAGTATCAACCTCTATTCGAACCTCCACGGATGAGCGACTTGTGAAAATGATCTTGCTGTGGACAATAACCAGCTCCCCGACACGCACCGGGTTATAGAAATTAATATCATCCACCCTGGCAGTTACGACATTAGCTCGACTATGGCGGACAGCCACCACATAGGCAGCGTTGTCCATTAACTTCATTAACTCCCCTCCATGTACAAATCCCGCTGGATTGGCCTGGTCAGGCAACATTATCTGCGCCATATCAAGTGCTGAATGCCCAACTGTCTCTCCTCTAAAAGTCCCCGCCTTATCTAACGTCCCCAGCACCTCAAGAAAGCTCTTCTCATGTTTCCCCTCAACCTTCCCCATCCTGCGGAAGAAATCAGCAACCTCAACAAAACCCTCTTCCTCAGCTACCTCCGCCGCTGCCGGATACAATTTAGTTGACTCCTCGTGTTCACGGCTAATCGCTGTCTTCAAATTTGTCCTGATATCCTTAATACCACCAAGGAACTCAAACTCATGCCTGGCATGCTCTGCCTCATTCTCAGCCGTCGCTAAAAATATATCAGCTACTTGTTCCAACCCCTCTTCCCTGGCTGCGGAAGCAAAATACTTATAGCTAGCCTGGGCTTGTAATTCCCTAGCAAACGCTTTGCTCAATCTTTCCCCGGTTTTACTGCTCTTAAGCTGCATAACTCTCCTCCATTGAGGCCCCCTGAACACAATATATCTTTATCTTACTTTAAATTCAACTCGTTGCCGTCTCGCATTTAGCTGTTTTTCCTGGGAAACCTGGGGAAGAACATCCCCACAACATCCTGGTATCTTTCATACTCTTCACCAAAAGCTTCAACATAAACCGCGGGTATCAAGGCAAATAAAATCAGGAACCAGTTTACAGGTTTCCTCATATGCCTGTTAAGGGCAAGTCGCCGATAAATTCTTCAGCCGAGTCAACAGAATCTCATTCTGCGGTCAATGATCCGGGCGACAAAGACTCAAGCCCATCGGAAGATATATCCCAATAAAATATCGCATCTGGCTACAAAAAATATATCCAATTGTTGCAAATACAGACAGTTGAATTTAAAATGAAGGTAAGTGGGGGTATGTCCACCGCAAGGTTGAGATGCCAAAAAAAATATTATCCGCAACTCCAACAGAATTAAGTCCTCTTGAGAAAGCCATCGCCCGGGCAGAGGAACTGGGAAGATCTGCCTCGGCGGCGGCCCAGGAGTCCGAAAGAATATCTCAAGCGGCAATCAAGAGGGTAGAAGAAATAAGCCGCAGGGCCTTAGAAATTGCCGAGGAAGCCAAGAAAGCCTCCCAGGAGGCGATAAGCCGCGCCGAGGAGATGAGCAAAATTTCCCAGGATGCTGTGGAAAGCGCCAGGGAGAGCCAGAACGCTGAGGTTTCCGCCAATAATTTTGCCCAGACCGTGGCTGAGTCTCATGCCCTGGCCATGGCGGCTCAAAAAGCCTCCAGTGATGCCATCCAGGCATCCCAATCACAACTACAGGATATAAAGGAAACGACAGACTTGGCTCTGCAAACAGCTAGGGAGGCAACAAGGAAATCTGAGGAAATAAGCAAGGTAGCTATAAGATCAGCAAAGGAATCAAAAAAGGCATCTGAGGAGGCAGTAAAGAAAGCGGGCCAGGTAACTCGACAAGCCCAAAAAGGAATTGAAGAATCAACTAGGAGATTCCAAGATGCCATCACGAGGGCAGAAAACTCAAGCCAAGCAGCACAAACAACAGTAGCAGAGACAATAAAAACATTTAACGAGGCGATAGAAAAATCTGAGGAAATCACCAGAACATCGCGACAATTACTGGACACTGCGAAGGCTGCCCTCAAGGACGCAACGAGCAGCGCTGATAAAACCAGTAAATTAGCTATGTCGGCTTCCGAACAGGTAAAAAAGACATCCGCAGAGGTAATAGCCAGGACTGAGGAAGTTAACCAAGCTATTAAGGAAAGGATGGAGGAAGCAAAAACCCAGGTTGAAGAGATAGTACGCAGGGCTGAAGCTGCCAACAAATCAGCCCAAGAAGTGGTGGAAACAGCTACTAAAAGGGCCCTGGAGGCAAGCAACCGGGCTGAAGAAATCAGCAAGGCGGCCAGGGAGGCAGAAGAAGAAGCCACCAGAGCAACCCAGGAAGCTGTGAATAAAATGAAGCAGATATCACAATCAGCCATTGATGCCGCAGAAGAAGCTAAAAAGACCTCGGAGGAGGAGGTCAGGAAAGCACTACACGCAACCGAGGAAACCCTGACAGCAGCGATAAACCTGCTCAATGAAACAATAAGCGGAAGCGAGAAAACAAGCAAAGGAGCTCAAAAGGTTGCCAGGACACTGATGCAGATGTTCAACCAAACAAAGGGCAGAGCAGATATCGTAATCCCGCAGGAAACCACAAGTGTTCCGGAAAAAGATGAGGTGGTAATAGAAGATGTACTAAAAGAAATACCCAGTCCAACCGGGGAAGTAGATAGAGGGACACCTCCTGATGCAGTGCTTGCAGTTGAAGAAGCAATAGGGAGAACATCTCAGAACACAAGTGAGGATAAGGAATCACCCGATATCAAGAGTGAAATTGAGACTCGCTTAAAATCCCTGAGGCAGATGTACTCACCTAATACATCCAAGAATGACGACCAGAAAACCCGAAATCAGAACAGTCCCTACCGTAAAGCACCGCATGATAAATAGCGTTCTGGTAGAAGACTGAAGAGACATATGCTAGAATGCCATACGCAAAACAAATAATAAAAGCAGGTCATAAAAAGGAGGGAGATCAAGATGTCCATGAAGGAGAATCAACCAGTATTTAAGAAAGAGGGAAGATTTGAGCGACAGGAAGAAGCGCCCAAGAAGCCCCCTCAGGAACCAACTCCTCCCGCGCCAGTAGCCCCTGAGGTACAGGCAGGAGGTTCTCTGGACCAGGTTCGCCAGAAGGCTATGTCTGCTTACGCCGCATACGTGGAGGCTGAGAGACAAGTAGCCAACGCCTACAAGGAACAGGAAAAGCAGGTGGACAGCACCTACATCAAGGCGCTGGAGCAAGCTCAGAAGACATATGAAGAAAATGTCCTGCGGGCAAGCAGGACTCGAGATGCAGCTGTGGCGCAGGCCAATAGAGCATACGAGGAGAATGCTACACGCGCAGCAAAAGCTCGAGAGGAAAGCATTGCGCAGGCCTGGAAAGCTCGCGAAGATACTCTATCCAGTGCCTGGAATATCTATATCAAGACCCGGCAATAAACTTGAGGAAAAGCAATAACGCCTCTGGTACACATCACTTGCTATACATCACATATCGTAGGTATAGAGAGAAGGTGATGCAAAGAGGTGTTTTGCTATAAGAATAGCTACAAGAGTACCGGAATATCTTCAAAGATGTCTTCAATCTTTCTATCAGCGTACTCTATTCTACCCTGTCTGGCTTTTACCAGCTTAATTAGCTCTATCGCCCTGTTGAAGTAGTTGGTTATTTTCTGGACCCTGGTGAATTCAGATAGAATCACAGCCACATCCAGAGAACCCTTCGTCCTGGGATAGTCGCCATAGCGGATCAATGCATTAGGAGCTACCATCCGCAAGCTGCCAGCGACATCACTCAGCATCCCCATATTTATCTCATCGCGAGGAGCGGAGACCAGAAACAGTCCCCTCCTGGCATCTCTGGGATCACATGTAAGCGATAACTCACCAAGGGCTTCATCCATCGCACGAGTTCCCCTGCTATCTTCAATCGCCCTACCTCTAAAATTACTACTCCTGCCAAAGCTGAAAGCACTGCGCGAAATATTGATCCTGCCCTCGCCCAGAACCGTCCAACCTGCCAGAGTTTCTGTAATGTCGCCAGCATCGACAACCTTGGCTCCCACATACTGGGCAATCCTCTCCTCTCCAGCACAAAGCAAGTTATAAAACGGCTGAACCAGCCTCTCATTAATATCCATCAGGTTATTTATGATCGTGATGTCCTTGTTAACATACCTTTGGTTATCAACAAGAAATACAGCATCTGCCACTAGGTAGGTCGATTTCAGGCACACGGCAGTGTTGTAAATTGTCCTGGCCTCCGTCCTCTCCTCCTGTTGAAATGGCAGTACAATAAGATTATATACTGGCTTATCGAAATAACGTTCCTTTAACTGCCGGGTCAACTCTGCTATTGAGCCGGAACCAGTACCTCCTGAAGCTCCAGCAACCAGCAATATGGCATCTGAATCAGCAAACCCCCGCGTCTTTCTGACAGCATCAATAATCTTATCACCACTTTCCTTCGCTATGTCAGCCCCAATTTCACTTAACTTGCCTACCCCATGACCATGGGTCTTTTGGCCACCAATGGAAATCCGATGGCTAGAATCAGCTTTAATGGTATTCAGGCCACTTAAATCAGTGATGTCCGTGTTGATAGCAAAAGCATCCAGGATGATATCAACTTTTCTCCGGGCACGCGCCCTCTTATTCAATCTGGCGAAGGCATCGGCAACACGACCACCACATTGCCCCAAACCCATAACTACTAGTTTCATCTAGCTAATTGTAGATAAGCTTGCATGAATATGTCAACTAAGTCTTAAAGTTTAACACCAAAAGTAGCACTTTACCACAATAATCACTATAATTGTTTTACTTGCCGAAGTGGCGGAAAGGCAGACGCGCTACGTTCAGGGCGTAGTACCCTTAAGGGCGTGTGGGTTCAAATCCCACCTTCGGCACCATGCGCCTGTGGCTCAGCTGGATAGAGCGCAGCCCTGCGGAGGCTGAGGTCGCGGGTTCGAATCCCGCCAGGCGTATTTTTGGGCGGTTAGCTCAGTGGTTAGAGCACCTGCTTTACACGCAGGGGGTCAGAGGTTCAAGTCCTCTACCGCCCATTTTAACAGCCTGCCCTAGCTCAAAGAAGCAAGGCAGCACTGAAAGTTCTTCGCTGATAACCACACACTACAATGACAGGATAACCAACACCCATGAGCGTGACACCTTTATCACAACCGGAAAACGGAGGAGATAGGGACATCAAGGTGTTAATTAGAAGAGATACGAGATGATGGCCACAGTCCCCACTATGATGAGATAAATTCCCACCAGATAATTAAGTATCTTGGGGAAAACCATTACGATAATACCAAATATCAGGCTGGTAATCCCTACCAGCAGACCTAAGGATCCAATACTAATGGGCATAAAATCTCACCTCCTGTGATTTTATCAGTGGGTTGCTACCACCAATGTCACTACATACATTCCTATAGTTGGATCCAGATGTCAATACCATCCCGCATTCTTCCTCATCATGATGTCCTGCTTGCCAAGTGTATACACACATATTACAATGCAAATAGTGATCGGCCTGGAAAATCTCAAGAAAATATCTCGTGCGTCCTCATCCAGAATAGTGTTTCTGGTAATCGACGGGGTTGGCGGCCTGCCTCACCCCAAAACAGGCATGACTGAGCTGGAGGCAGCCAGAAAACCAAACCTAGACAGGATAGCACAAGAATCAATCACCGGTCTTATCAACCCTGTAAGCATGGGTATCACGCCAGGAAGCCCCGCGGGGCATTTAGGCTTGTTCGGATACGACCCGGTTAAGTTCAACATGGGGCGAGGGGTCATTGAGGCAGTGGGAATAGGCCTTGAACTAGGCTCCACAGACATTGCCGCCCGTGGCAATTTTTGCACCGTTGACAACCAGGGTGTCATTACTGATAGGAGAGCAGGTCGCATTTCCACAGAAAAGAATGCCGAGCTATGCCGTATGTTGGGCAACATCACCATCCCCGGCATTCAAATCAGGGTAACACCAGTAAGGGAACACAGGTTCGTGCTTACCCTGCAAGGTGATGGTTTGTCCCCAGAGGTTACAGATTCCGATCCCCAGGAGGTCGGGAAGACTCCTCTCACGGTAAAATGCTGGTCTTCACAGGCGCAGAAAACAGTAGATATTGTCAATGAATTCATTATCCAGGCGGGGAAGCGCTTGCAGCATGAGGTTCCCGCCAATATGTTTCTCCTGCGTGGCTTTTCCCGCCTCCCCCATATGCCATCCCTGCATGAAATCTACAAGTTGACGCCGGCAGCTATCGCCGTCTATCCTATGTATCGCGGCCTGGCCCGATTAGCTGGCATGGAAATTCTGCCAGCAGGTAATGATATAAGCAGCGAGATGCAATCATTGGTTCAGCACTATGCCAACTACGATTTCTTCTTCGTACATTTTAAGACTACTGACTCTCGTGGCGAAGATGGTAACTTCACAGCCAAGGTCCAGGCTATAGAGGAATTGGATAATGCTCTGCCCGCACTCCTTAAGCTTGATCCAGAAGTCCTGGTGGTCACCGGAGATCATTCCACCCCCGCTGTGCTGGCAATGCATAGCTGGCATCCCGTGCCTTTCATGCTTCGCTCGAAATGGTGTTTCCCCGACCAGGTAAGCGATTTTTCCGAACGAGCTTGCTTGAGGGGCGGACTGGGACAATTTCCCGCCGTGGAAATCATTCCTCTGGCTATGGCCAATGCCCAGAAGCTAAATAAGTTTGGTGCTTAGAAAATGCTGATATCAAAAGCCGTCATCGCTGCCGCAGGCATGGGAACAAGGTTCCTCCCCATTACCAGGTCCATCCCCAAGGAGATGTTGCCGCTGGTCGACAGGCCGGTTATTCAATATGCGGTAGAGGAAGCTGTTGCCTGTGGAATTAATCTCGTGGTCATGATAACAGCACAGGGGAAGGCATCTCTCGAGGAGTACTTCGACAGAAATATAGAACTGGAACGTTCTCTGCAACAGAGGGGAAAGAAAAACCTGTGGGAGAAAATACACCGCCTGCCCGACATGGCAAACATCTGCTTTATCCACCAGAAGGAGCAACTAGGGCTGGGACACGCCGTGCTCTCTACCAAAGAGGTAATTGGCAAAGAGCCTTTCGTCCTCATCCTGCCCGATGATCTCTTCGAGCAGAAAGAGATAATACTCCAGAAAATGCTGGGCATATACCAGAAATTTCATGGGAGTGTCATTGCCCTGCGCCAGGTAAGCCACGAATCAATAGGGAGATATGGTGTGATCCGGGCAAAACACATAGATGGCAATATATACCAGGTGCTGGATCTCGTTGAGAAACCAAGGCCAGAGAACGCTCCTTCCGACCTTGCCGTAATGGGCAGGTATATCCTCACTCCCGAAATCTTCCCCGAACTGGAGGCAACCGCTCCCGGCAGTGGAGGGGAAATTCAGTTAACTGATGCCCTCAGGAGCCTATTGGAAAAGCAAGAGATATACGGATATGTGACTGAAGGTGATTACTACGATGCGGGCACCATACCGGGGTGGCTGCACGCTACAATATCCCTGGCACTAAAACACCCCGAATTCGGCCCGGAACTAAGGAAAAATTTCTTCGTCTCTCCAGAATAAGCCGGATATCAACTTTCCTGCCCGGGGTGATTCGAATCTGCCAGCCCCTCCTGGATCAAGGTTTCCATCAGCCGGGCGGCCCGTGGATACCCCACATGAAGGCGCCGCTGCAAGAATGAGGACGATATATGTCCATGCTCCCGTGCCAAGCGCCGGGCTTCATCGATAAGGGCATCAGGCGGCGATGATAATTTCTGGATCGAGATTGCCTCATCATCAACCTCATCAAAATCAACAAAGCTTGCCTCCGGCCTCGCCTGGTTCCCCCAGAAATTCACGAGACGGTCCATCTCCACGTCAGAAATAAAGCTTCCCTGGAGACGCTTGGGACGGCTAGCATCAGTGGGCATGTATAGCATATCTCCCTTGCCAAGCAATTTCTCGGCACCAACCATGTCCAGTATGGTCCTGGAGTCCACCTGTGAGGTCACAGCGAAGCTAATGCGCGTGGGGAAGTTGGCTTTAATAAGCCCTGTCACCACATCTACTGAAGGACGCTGTGTGGCAACTATCAGGTGAATGCCGGTAGCGCGAGACAGCTGGGCCAACCGGCAGAGTGTACGTTCCACTTCGTCAAAGGCTAGCATCATCAGGTCAGCCAGCTCATCAATGACGAGTACTAAATACGGCAGCTTTTCCTCAGGAGTACACTCTTTGTTATAACCCTCAATATTGCGCGCACCCGCCTGAGCAAAAAGGCGATATCGCTTATCCATTTGTCCGCTAAGCCATCTCAGCGCCTTTACGGCTTTATTGCTGTCGACCACCACCGGAGCAGCCAGATGAGGAATACTATTGAACACCACTAACTCCACCCTCTTGGGGTCAACCATGACAAATTTAACATCATCAGGGCTATTGCTTAACAGCAGGCAACAAATTATGGAGTCAAGGCAAACAGTTTTACCACTACCAGTGGCTCCAGCAATAAGCAGATGGGGCATTTTGGACAGATCGGCAGCAATTGCCTCTCCTCCAGCACCCTTCCCCAAAGCGATAGCCAGCCTCGACCGTCCCTCAATCTTTTGAAACGCCGGAGTTTCTATGACGCTACGCAGTGCTACCGAGCCAAATACGGAATTAGGCACCTCGATTCCCACCATGGATTTCCCTGGTATGGGAGCCTCAATCCTGATGCTAGGAGCAGCTAAAGCTAAAGATAAATCATTAGCCAGAGAGGTAATGCGATCCACCCTGATTCTGGTCCGGGATATCTCCTCTACCTTCTCCTTCCCATTTTCCTTGAATTTCTTGTATTTGCGATCCCACCCGGGCTCAAGACCAAACTGGGTCACCGTAGGGCCCATGTTTATTTGTGAAACCCTAGCCTCAACCCCATAGCTATCCAAGGCTTGCTCTATCAACCGGGCTTTTTTATCTACATCCTCCCGGTTTATTTCTATCTCAGCCGGTTTTTCCAGGATATCAATAGGAGGTAATTGCCAGCCACCTGCAGTTACAACCGGCCTGCGTTTCATCATTCCCGTCCCGGCCATAATACTTCTCTCCGACTGGGAAGTCACAACAGGAGTCCCTTCAGGTTCCGCAACTTCAGGCTGAGTGGCATCATGGCTTGTCTCAGAACTTATCATCTTAGCTGTGCTGGGTCTAGACGAAACACCCCGGGGAACAGTAACCCGCGGCAAGGGGTGAGGTCTAAGTAATTTCGTAACTCCGTGCCAGGTCCACCGGGGAGCGATAAAAATAATGCCCAGCAGGGTTAATCCCGCTATCCGCAAAACTCCAACAGCGGCAACGTCTCCTATTATCCCCTGTCCGAATTCACCCCCAAGGGTGGCATGCTGCAAGATTCCAGCACCAGGGTGGAAGAAAGCCAGAGTTCCCCACAAGGCCAGGGCAAGGATAGCACCCCCCAGGTATCTATGCCCTCTCCTGATGAAAGTAAAGAAGTCTACCTTCCATACCTGCCACACTAGCAAGCCCAAGGCAGTTACCAGTATGCCCAACCCCACACCAAACATCTCCAGCAAATTGTGCCAAGCCTGGACTCCCAAGGCAGTCAAGCGAGGCATAAAGACATACAGCAACCCCACAACAACAGCAATAAGTGCTATTCTTCTTAGCAGTGGCGAAGTAATAAATCTGTGGGAGATATTCTTCCTGCGATTCTTATTCGTCCTGCCCTTCAGGCTTGTCTTGCGCCTCACTGCCGACATGGGCCTATCCCTCAAACACTACAGGCAGGATAACGGGATGGCGACGAGTTTCATGGTATAAAAAATCTGCCAGGGATTTCTTCATCCTGGCCTCGATACTACTTTTCTTCTGCCAGTATTGACCATCAGAGTCCATGGCAGACATCACTGCCTCACATCCCCGTTTCAATAAAGCTTGTTTTTTAGCCCCATCCCCAATGAAACCCTGCATTATAATTTCAGGCCTTCCTATTAACTTTCGTTCCCTGGTATTCACCCTGCCCACTATGGTAACAGTCCCATCCTGCGCCAACAGCTTACGATCATGGAGCACAGCATCATTCAGGTTACCAGTCAACAAGCCGCTTAAGTAAACATTGCCTGACTGTACATGACCAGTAATCTTGCCAGCATCGCGATCCAATTCAAGAACATCCCCATCCTCCAGCACAAAGAGATTATCTCTGGGAATACCCATGGTCTCAGCTAATTTAGCATGCAGGCTGAGATGGCGGTACTCACCATGAACAGGCACAAAGAACTTCGGCCTGACCAGACTAAGCAACAGCTTTAATTCCTCCTGGCTCCCATGTCCGTGGACATGAACTTGAGTCAATTTATCATACACTACACGTGCGCCCTGACGAAACAGCCTATCTATCGTCTGATTGACCAGCGCTTCATTACCCGGTATAGGCGTCGCCGATATCACCACCGTATCACCAGAAGCAATGTGAATCTGGCGGTGCTCACCATTAGCAATACGCACCAGAGCCGAAGTCGGTTCCCCCTGGCTCCCTGTGGTCAAAAAGACAACCCTGTTATCCGGTAACTTCCTGACATCATCAAAATTACACAGAATGTCAGGAGGAACCGTAAGGTATCCCGTCTCCATCGCCATCTTCACTATCCCTATCATGCTACGCCCGGTAACAAATACACGGCGGTGATGCCTTGCAGCAGCATCAATAACCTGCTGAATGCGTGACACCAAAGAGGCAAATGTAGTTACAATTACCCTTCCTGAAGCCTCTGCCATAATACGGTCCAGAGCATCTCCAACTACCTTCTCAGAAGGAGTATAGCCCGGAAGTTCAACATATGTAGAATCGGAGAAAAGCAATAGAACCCCCCGCGTCCCCAATCGGGCCAGTCTGTTCAGATCAGCAGGATCTCCAAGCACAGGGGTAAAGTCCATCTTAAAATCACCGCTGTGAACAACAACCCCAACAGGAGTGCTGACAACCAATCCCATAGCATCAGGAATGCTATGACAAACAGAAAAAAACTCTATCTTGAAATATCCTAAGGTGATCTCACTACCAGCATGGACTACATTTACCCTTGCTGCTTTCTTTAGCCCACGCTGCTTAAGCTCTACAGAGATCAACCCTCCAGTCAGCTTGGAGGCATACACCGGCAGGTCAAGCCGGGACAAGATATAAGGTAAGGCTCCGATATGATCCTCGTGCCCATGGGTAATAACAATTCCCTTTATCTTATGCCGTCTCTTTTCAAGATAGCTGATATCAGGCACAACCAGGTCCACCCCAAACATTTCCTCGTTAGGAAACATCAACCCAGCATCAATGATCACTATATCATCGGCATACTCCAGGATCATCATGTTTTTGCCGATCTCCCCCAGTCCACCCAGGGGTATCACCTTTAATTTCTGATCAGGCATCTCTTAATCAAAATAGGCTAAGTTGCTGGGCTTCTATAGATGGCTCATTGAACTTCTCAGACTGAGCCAGCACCTGGGGAATGCGTCGCATATCAGATTCTATAACCTGGCGCAATCCCCCCCTGTGCAAGGCTGCTGCAGGATGATACATGGGATAAACAATAAGATTATTTAATCTCCTCTCCTTCCCATGAATCTTGCCAATGCTCTCTTGGGGAAAATACCTCGCCAGGGAATAACGCCCCAGGGTAACAATCATCTTTGGTTGGATAATCTCAATCTGGCGATCAAGCCACTTCTGACAGGATTGTATCTCCTGGGGAAGAGGATCACGGTTCCCTGGAGGACGACACTTCAATATATTAGCAATATAAATATCTTCTCGGGATAAGCCTACGAGAGACAATAAGTGATTTAAGAACTCTCCCGCTGCCCCCACAAAGGGACGCCCTGCTTGGTCCTCATACCATCCTGGAGCTTCTCCAATAAATAGCAGCTTCGCGTTCTCAGAACCTTCACCAGGAACTACATGGGTGCGATGCTTGGCCAGATCACAATCCTGGCATTTGGCAATTTCATAGTAAAGTTCTGTCAGGGTCGACATCTAAATTCGATAGTAGCATGACTACAACAGAGGGTCAATTATCCTCACTATTAATCTCATCGTCACCTCTTTCCCAGATAGGTTCGGTGAACTGGTCAATATATTCTGCCGTAGCTTGCTGGGCTGCCCTTTGCATCCTTTCCTCAGCCCGCTCAGCTAGCTCCACCAGCTCCATCAAGTCAACATCAATCGCCAGCATCTCGGTCAGAGTCTTTGTCACCGCCACGGCTGCCTTGGGATTGGCCATTTGCGTGGCATAAGATGGGACTTCCCCCAACAGGCAAATGCCCTCAATATTGCGTTCCTCCAGCATTCCCAGCACCAGTCCATTCAAACCTGCAATACGAAGCTCTCCCTTGAGCTCCACATCATGTTTCTCCAGTTCACTAACCAGGTCATTGCTGGTCGCTGCCCCCCAAACGCTGGACTCCTCACTATAGTGAATCTGAGTGATGGCAGCAGCACAGCTGTATAATCTCTGTACGTTAAATTTCTGGGCCACGTCCAAAACACAGTCAACCAGCTCACGACCCTTGGTGCTCGGCTGACTTTCACCAACGAACAACAATAATCCTCGTTTGGATTCAGCATCTTCCCAGTAATAAAATTTATTTTTTGGGAAGCGTGGGCTCTCCACAATGTTGTCCTTGACCACGACCCCCGTAGGTTCAAAGAATTGAGTAGAATCAATCTCTCCTATCTCCTCAGCCCCCAGTTTCTGTATCAGATAGCTTGCCACGATCAAAGATACATTCCCAATACCAGGCCATGAAGCCAGCATGCTACAACTCTCAGGATGTGGCTGCCAATACAATTTTACCGTCTTTTTCATATACATCAGACCCCTTTAGCCGATACTGATATTCTGGGGGAATATATCCACGGAGTACGCAGGCTGCTTCCAACCCAACGCGCTTCGTCTCCAAGCACTATCTCGCGCAGATCCCGATAAACATTGCCGGCAACCATAGTATCCTTTACCCTGCCAACCATCTCTCCATTCTCTACTTTATACCCCAGTAACACATTGCCTCCAAAATCACCGCTCAACGCATCCCCCTGCCCCCCACCAATAAGATGTTCTACGACCAACCCTTCTTTCATGCCAGCTACCATGGATCCCAGGGAAACATCGCCCTCTCCAATAATCAGAGAGGTCGGACCTGGTTTCGGAAAACCCCCTCCTCCTCTTCCCCCACTTCCAGTGCTCCTCGTGCCAGCCAGGGCAGCTGTGTGTAAATCATAGAGAAAATGGGATACAACCCCTTTATCAATCAGGGATATACGCTGGCTGGGCACTCCCTCATCATCACAAGGCCGACTGCCGACTCCATATTCAACAGTGGCATCATCCCACAAGCTTAGTTTCCTGTCAAAAACCTGTTTTCCTAGCTTGCCCTTCAGCGCCGAAGCTCCTTCATACACCAGCTTACCATTAAACGCCGATGATAACGGTACCATGAAGGCACTGGCAATGGCATGAGGAGTAAAGACTACCGGCAGCACTTTGGTAGAAACAGCAGCGTTGCGAGCAGCCAGATCAAGCTGTCTAATCACTCTCTCCACCAGGATATCAACGCCCGCAGATAAACAGCCCGAACTCTCATCCTCACCAACAAAAAGCATATCGGTATCCTTCACCAGCATGCCCTCCACTCCCATAGCAAAAATACTCTTGTTATAGCTCATGTGACAGCCCTGAGAATTAACTATACCTATCGTGTGCATCGACTTAATTATCTCAGCATCACATAGTAGCCCCGGGGAATACCCCGTCAACCTACTCACAAGCTCCCTGCCAAGCTCAATCATGTGCTCCGTGGCAATTTTCTCCACCTGAGAATCAAAAGTATCCACCTCGGGATAGCTTCCAAGGCCAGGAAACTGGAAATCAACAGGTATGCCAAACTGAGAGGTCTCGATGGCCATATCAAGCAAAGCTGCACTGTCTCCTGTCCCATTCCCCGCAGCAAGACCAATCCTGCCATCCTTCATAACTCGCAACACCTTCATGGCGCTTTCTTTGGAATGTACCTGTTTTAGCTGGTTGGCTTCAAAATGAACTGTTGTTTCCCGGGAGGAAACTGAAAAAACCTCAGCCTGCTGTACCTTCATCTTTGCCAGGGATAAGAGACCTTCCATATTATTTACCTCCTACCAGGCAGTGCTGGATTCTGATGTGAGGGCTGCCGTTGGAAACAGGTAGCGGTGATTGCCCCCCCTTGCCACAACCTCCTCCTTGATTCATCTCAAGATCATCTCCTATGGCATCAATATTCGCCAGGGTGGTGAAAACATTGCCGGTCAGTACCAGAGAAGATAATAATTCCTCCACCTTGCCATTTCGAATCATGTAGGCTTCTCCAGAAGAGAAGGTAAACATCTCCAGGCTCGTCATACCACCGTACCAATCCTTAACATAAACACCTTCCTTGATCTCGCTGAGCATATCGGCAAAGGATGACCCGCCCGGTTCTATAAAGGTATTCGTCATTCGCACTATCGGGGGAAAGAGATAGTTAATGGCACGCGCATTACCCGTGGGAGCCTCACTCATCCTGGATGCTGTCTCCCTAGAATGCAGTCTCCCCACCAAGATCCCTTCATGAATAAGGTATGTCCTTGCCCCTGGTGTGCCCTCATCATCATACTTGTAGCTTCCTCGCAATTCAGGAATAGTGGCATCATCGACAATGTTGAGCCCCTTATCTCCAAACCTTCTGCCCAAAGCCATAAGCTGGCGCAATTCCTTATTCTGGTAAACGAAATCTGACTCAGATAGATGTCCAAAGGCTTCATGAGTAAAAACGCCAGCCAGAACAGGGTCAAGAATCACGGTATACTCACCTCCTTTTAGCTGAGGAGCATATAATAACGCTTCAGCACGCCGAGCCACATTTCTCACCTGATCATCCAAGCCTTCTATCTCAGTGAAATCTCCCCTGCTTCCCAAGCTCAAACCTGCTTGTCGAACTTTGCCCGCGCCGCTGGCTATAGCCGTGATCCGCAAACTGAGGTCTGGCTTCTCCTGCTCTATGTAGCTACCCTCAGAATTGGCAAATATCGTCGTGCGCTGAACATCACGATAGTTTATGGCTGAGCTCTGGATACTTGGACTGCTCAGAATAATATCATTGTAGTTATCCAGCAATTGTTTCTTGGAGGCTAGCATCACACTGGATGCATATTTGCGCGGGGACCAGCTAACCTTGTCCATCACTGGTTCTGCCGGAGAAAACCAGGCATCTCCTCCACCAGCTAGCCTAGCCTCCATCACAGCCAGCGCTACTTTTTCCCGAAGTCCAGCAAACCCATCGAAACTGGCAAATCCCCAGCTACCCCTGACCAACGCTCGAACATTGCCTCCTCGTACGGAGGTTCTCCCTATCTCCTCCAGCCTGTTCCCCTGGTAAACCATTCCCGTGGACTGGCTTTGTTCAAGGTGAATTTCAATATAATCAGATTCATGTCCCTTGAGGGCATCAGTAATTTGCTCACGCATATGTTTCCCTCCCTTTTTTAGAGATTAAGGGGAAATAGACTTTTGCCACCCCCTATTATATACTCCAGCTACACTATGAGAAAAATAAGCAATCACTTACAAAAGGGGGCAGGCCTATGAAATCCAGCTTCATCGGAAAAGTAGAGAAGGCGAAAAGATATGCCCAAGAACCACAACGCGTCACTTTCTCCGGTTTCGCCGCAGAGTTTCGCGGAGAGAACAGTACTCACCAGGTAAGCTATGCCAACGAAAAATGGCACTGCACCTGCAGGTTTTTTGCTCAATGGGGAACATGTAGCCACATCATGGCACTCCAGCAAGTCATGGCCAGTATGCTCCCCCAAGAAGCCCTCGCATCACCAGAAGAGCTCAAGGGGTAAAAAGGGCAACCCTGCGAACATGGTCTAATGCCTCGGCAACAACAAATAGGGATCCGGTAATACATATCACATCCTCCGGGGATGCTTCATGAGAAACTTGATCGAGAGCATCACATACCGCAGGAATAATGCGAGTGTCTATTGCGCGGCGCGAAAATTCAGCAGATAGTACAAATGGAGAAGCAGCCCGGGGGTGGTGGGACTGAGTCACAATAACCCGCGAAGACAGAACAAGTAATTCCTGCACGATCCCAGCAATATCTTTATCCTGAGACACGCCCAGTATAAGATAAATGTGATCGTAGCAAAAACTAGCCTTTAGATTTTCCACAAGCCTTCTCATCGATTCCACATTATGGGCTCCATCAACTACCAGAAAGGGATGGCGATGCAAAATCTGGAACCTCCCCGGCCATTGCACGCAAGACAGTCCCTGGATGATATCTTCACGTGATATGTTATAACCCTGGACACTGAGGGCAGCCAGCGTCGCCACTGCAACAGTTGCATTCTCAACCTGAAAATCTCCCAGGAGAGGAATTGTGACTGGAATACTCCCCAGAGCGCACTCAACCACAAAGGACTGGTACGACAAGGTGGCATTTACCTCATGCCAGATAACATCTCTGCCTACCTGAATTAACCTGGCCCCCCGAGCACAACTAACCTCTCTGATCACACTTGCCACACCTGCCACCTGCGGAGAGCTTACCACCACGCTTCCAGCCTTAATGATGCCGGCCTTCTCGAAAGCTATCTTATCTACACTATCACCCAAAACCTGCATGTGGTCCCTGCTGATGGGAGCAATAACACACACCTGTGGAGCCACCACATTGGTAGCATCGAGCCTCCCCCCCAAGCCCACCTCCAGAACCTGAAACTCGACCTCTCTCTGGCGAAAATAAGCGAAGGCAAGCACAGTTAACGCCTCAAAAAAACTTAATCGCTGACAGGGAGAAAAACTGCCTACTGCGTCAAAGTAAGGCTTGAGATCAGTCACCAGAGCCGAAAACTCGCTTGATGAAATCATCCTGTCGTCTACCTTAATGCGCTCTCGCAGGACGTGAAGATGCGGCGAGGTGTACAGGCCTGTTTTATATCCCGATACCGTCAAGACCCGAGCTATCATGGCCGCTATGCTCCCTTTGCCCTTCGTGCCAGCAATATGAATTGTCTTCCTGCGCCGGTGAGGACTACCTATACGACGTAACAACTGCTTCACATGTTCCAGGCTGTATCCCAACGGTGCATATGTCGTCCCGGAAACCTGCTCATAATCAGTAAAACTCTGGAGATACGCTTCAGATTGACTATAATTCACTTTGCCTCAATCACATGATAATTATAGCGTCTATCATCAGTTTATTCGCTAACAGTAAATATATAAAACTGTCCACGATTTCTCTGCAAAAGACCACCTGCCCGAGATAAGAAACCCTCCACAATGCTGCGCTGTGCCATTCTCTATCAACCACGCACTCTACAGAAACCGCCTCGTGGGCAATCAGATTGATTGACCACCTCAGGGAGATACTCTATAATGATATGAAGCTAGGAATCACAATGGCAGCAGCATTTGAAAGATTTTCGGAGCGTGCACGTAGAGTATTAACCAAGGCTCAGACTGAAGCGCAGCGTCTGGGTCATGGATATATTGATACCGAACACATACTCTTAGGCCTATCCCAGGAAGAAACGGGAACGGCGTATAGAGCGCTGACCAACATGGGCATATCGGCTAACAAGTTGCGCTCGGCAATAGAATTCGTTGCCGGCAGGGGGTCCAAACAACCCAGCAGCAGAGAAATCAGTCTGGCCCCACAAGCTAAGAAGGCAATCGAGCTTGCTGTGGATGAAGCACGCCAGCTCCACTCCAATTACATTGGCACTGAGCATCTCCTGCTCGGCTTACTTAAAGAAGGCGGAGGTTCAGCCAACAGTGTGCTGCAGAGTTTTAATGTAACGCTGGAAGGCACACGCGAAGAGATAGCCCGCATCGCCCGACAGGAGGCACATAGGGGAGGGCGTGCAGTTCGTAGCACCTCTCGCACACCCATGCTGGATCAGTTGGGCACAGATCTAACTGCCCTGGCCCGTGAAGGGAAGCTTGATCCTATCATTGGTCGCCACAAAGAGATCGAGCGGGTGATTCAAGTACTCAGCCGCCGTACCAAGAGTAATCCCGCGCTCGTAGGTGAAGCTGGTGTGGGCAAGACAGCTATCGTTGAGGGTTTGGCCCAACGCATCGTTGCCGGTGAGGTTCCCGAAGCACTCCAGTCTAAAAGAATAATTGCCCTAGATATAGGAGGCCTGGTAGCGGGCACTAAATATCGCGGAGAGTTCGAGGAGAGATTGAAGAAAGTCATCGAGGAGCAGAAATCAGCCGGAAATTGCATCCTTTTCATTGACGAGATGCAAACCATCGTGGGGGCAGGCGCTGCAGAAGGGGCAGTAGATGCCGCCAACATTCTCAAACCGCCACTATCGCGCAGGGAAATACAATGCATCGGTGCTACCACTCATGACGATTATCGCAAGTACATCGAGAAGGATCCGGCATTAGAACGACGGTTCCAGTCTATCTTAGTAGCTGAGCCTACCGTCGAGGAAACCCTGGAGATTCTGCGGGGAATCAAACACAGGTATGAAGAGTTTCATCACTTAACCATAAGCGATGAATCCCTCCAAGAAGCCGCTACTCTGGCATCCAGATATATTCCTGACCGCTTTTTGCCCGACAAGGCCATCGACCTGATAGATGAAGCTAGTTCTCGGGTTCATATCAAGCGTGGTGAAGCTCCTATAGATTTAGCACAAGCAAAACGAGCATTGGAAAGTGTACAGAGGGAAAAAGAGGAAGCCATCGCAGCCCAAGAATATGAACATTCCAGTGAGCTGCGCGACCGCGAACTACAGTTGATAGAAAAAGTCACAGCTCTGGGGGAGGACTGGCATAAAAAACAGGAAGAGGAGAAACCCACAGTCAACCCGGATGATATCGCTGAGGCTGCCAGTATGTGGACTGGGATTCCCATAGTACGGTTAACTACAGACGAGAGCAGCCGTCTACTTCACATGGAGGAAGAGATACACAAGCGTATCATCGGGCAGGATGAAGCTATCAACACCCTAGCCAAGGCAGTACGAAGATCTCGATCTGGACTGAAAGATATACGCCATCCCATCGGGGCCTTCATGTTCTTAGGACCCACTGGTGTAGGCAAAACCGAATTGGTGAGATCTCTGGCCGAATTCATGTTCGGTAGCGAAGATACTCTCGTCCGCCTAGACATGTCGGAGTTCATGGAGCGTCACACTGTGGCACGCCTGGTAGGAGCACCTCCAGGATATGTCGGCTACGAAGAAGGGGGGCAATTAACTGAGGCAGTAAGGCGGAAGTCTTACTGTGTTATCCTGCTAGATGAAATAGAGAAGGCCCATTACGATGTATTCAATATTCTGCTCCAGATTTTCGACGATGGACATCTCACGGATGCCAAAGGCCGGCGCGTTGATTTCCGCAACACTATCATAGTGATGACCAGCAATGTTGGTGCCGAAATGATCAAACGAGAGATGAATATCGGTTTCACCACTCATGCTGATACTAACAAGAAGGAACACGCAGAATATCAGAAGATGAAAGATAAAGTCCTCGGGGAAATGAAGAAAACGTTCCGTCCTGAGTTCTTAAATCGAATTGACGAGACCATTGTATTCCACGCATTAAGCAAAGAAAACATACGCGGGATCGTTAACCTGTTGCTTGAGCAAGTTGCCCTCCTGCTCAAGGAAAAGAGCATAAACTTGGAAGTAACCGATGTCGCCAAGGACTTCTTGGGCAATAAGGGCTATGACCCTGTGTTTGGAGCACGGCCTCTGCGCAGGGTAATCAGAAAGATGGTAGAGGATCCCCTATCCGAATCTCTGCTTAGTGGTAAATTCGCATCAGGTGAAACTGTGATAGTAGATTGCGAGGAAGATAAGATAATACTACGTTCAGCAGCGCTTGCGGGAGCTACTCCCGCAAAAAATTAAGTGCTTTGCTGTAAAGGAGGATATTTCAATGGCAAAAGAAACCATAGAGGCTCCAATGCCGGGGAGAGTAAGGAAAGTTAATGTTGCTGTGGGAGATAATGTAGATGAAGGTGCGGTAATATGCACCCTCGAAGCTATGAAGATGGAGAACCCAATACTGTCCCCAATTAAAGGCTCAGTCACAGAGCTTGGCGTCTCCCCAGATCAGCATGTCGATATGGGAAACATGATAGCCGTTATCGAAGGCTAAACTCAGATAGCTTGAGATCTGAAAGTCAAGTTAAATCAAAGATCACTTTCATTTGTCAGCAGTGTGGTAAGGAAAACCCCAAGTGGCTGGGGCGTTGCCCCAGCTGTGGGGCGTGGGGTAGTTTTGTCGAGACCAGAGTTAGTCCTCCTTCTCTCTCTTCCCATCATCACCAACTTGCCAACAACGCACCGCAGGAACTCTACACAGCCCAAAAGGGAGACATTCCCCGTTTCAATTTGGGCTTCAGTGAATTAAACCGTGTCCTTGGCGGCGGCCTGGTTCCGGGATCACTGGTACTCATCGGAGGAGAACCGGGCATAGGCAAATCCACGCTCTTGCTCCAGACATCAGACAGCGTTGCCAGAAATAATAAACTGGTAGTCTACGTCTCCGGCGAGGAATCCATCACCCAAGTCAAATTAAGAGCAGAGCGCCTGAAAATTAGCGGCAAGAACATTTATTTTCTGGCAGAGACCAATATGGAGCAGGTGCTACAACATTTGGAAGAGATCTCGCCAGCCCTGGTGATGGTTGATTCTATCCAGACAGTGTTCCTGGATGATGTCACTGGTGTGCCAGGGAGCATCAGCCAGGTGAGGGAATGCACCCTCAGGTTAATGTACTGGGCTAAACAAAAAAATATCCCAGTATTCATTGCCGGGCATGTTACCAAGGAAGGCTCCATTGCAGGTCCCGGTACACTGGAGCATATCGTGGACGTGGTTCTGTATTTTGAGGGAGAACCGTTTCACAACTACCGTATGCTGCGCGGGGTAAAAAATCGCTTTGGGTCCACCAATGAAGTAGGAGTCTTCGAAATGGGCAGTGATGGGCTAATAGAAGTGAATAACCCATCCCAAGCATTCCTCTCTCAACATGAGGATACCTCTATCGGATCAGTGGTGATCCCCACACTGGAAGGAAGCCGACCCCTGCTGGTGGAAGCACAAGCCCTGACCAGTTCCACCAGCTTTGGCCCACCGAGACGCATCGCCAACGGCATTGACTTCAACAGACTCCTCTTAATCAGTGCCGTCCTGGGCAAGCGTGCCAGGATAAAGCTATCCAACCAAGATATTATCATCAACGTTACCGGCGGGCTAAGAATCAACGAGCCTGCAGCAGACTTGGGCATCGCCCTGGCCATTGCATCCAGTGCACACGATATCCCGCCACTGGCCAAGCTGGCTGTTATGGGAGAAATAGGACTCAGCGGTGAGCTCAGAACAATCCCACAAATAGAACGACGAATTACTGAAGCTGTACGCCTGGGGTTTAATGCTTGTCTTCTACCAAAATCAAACTCCAACCCCCCTCTTCAGCACGCTGACATACACTTGCTCACAGCAGACTCCATAACCGAAGCATTAAGGCTGGGACTCAGCAAAAAAGGATAAGCTTTGACCAACATATACAGTATAGGTGCAATTATCGTTGCTGCTGGCAGCAGTCAGAGGTTGGGCACAAGAGACAAGATTTTTTCCAAAATCAAACACAGACCACTATTGTCCTGGTCGGGGGATGTCTGCCAGGCCTGCAATCTGGTAAAACAAATAATTATCGTCCTGAATGCCGCTAACCTAGAACAAGGGAAGAGGCTAATCGTAGAAAGGGGATGGTCCAAAGCCACTACCTGCCTGGGGGGGGTACGGCGGCAAGATTCAGTCCAGCAGGGATTATCCCAGATAGAGGATTGCAATTGGGTTATGGTCCACGATGCCTCGCGCCCCTTTATCACCCAGGAGATAATCCACAATGGCCTGGATGCAGCCCAGGAAACTGGATCTGCCGTCGCTGCAATACCCGTCACAGATACCATCAAGCTCACAGGTGAAGGCAATGTCGTCAGAGAAACACCACCGCGCGACATGCTATGGGCAGCACAGACTCCCCAGATCTTTCGGTACGACATATTACGCCAGGCTTATGACAATCTCACCACAAACATCACTGACGATGCCACCGCGGTAGAGCAGATCGGGTACACGGTGAAACTCTATATGGGAAGCTATCGCAACATAAAGGTCTCCACTCCCGAAGACCTGGCCCTGGCAGAGGTCATTGCATAACATGGCAGGAAAAGAGATAAGGGTTGGCATAGGATACGACACTCATCCCCTGGTTGAGGGCCGCAAGCTTATCCTGGGGGGAACACATATCCCCTATGATAAGGGTCTGCTGGGACATAGCGACGCCGACGTGGTAATTCATGCCATCATAGATGCCCTGTGCGGAGCTGCTAACATTGGAGATATCGGCACCCTGTTTCCCCCTGGAGAGAAAGAGTATGAGAACATTGCCAGCCTGGTGCTGTTGAGCAGGACGAGAGGTTTGCTCAGAAGCCAAGGGAGCAGCATAGTTAATATCGATGTTACTATCATAGCTCAACACCCACGCATTGCTCCATTTATTCCCGAGATGAAACAGCGTATCAGCCAGAGCCTGGAGATTGACTCAAAAAGGGTGTCCATCAAGGCCACGACCACCAACGGCCTGGGGTTTATCGGCAGGGGGGAGGGCATAGCTGCCCAGTCCGTAGCCCTGCTGCAAACCTAAGCAACCAGCATATCGTAAGCCAGATGTCCCTCCTGCCAATAAATCTCGAACTTGACTGACTTACCCTGAATCAAATACTTTTCGCTCTCACAACGCAGCTTCTTGAAATCCGCTGTCTCTAAAAAGGCCTTGAGGAGTTCAAACCTCTCCTCAAGGACATCACTATCGCTCGCACTCTGAATTATAGTGCGGGATACATTTCCAAATTCATCTCTGGCAGTAGCTTCTATGCAATGGGAGAGAAAGGGACTCAACTCAACGATATTCATAGGCTAATTTGTACCACTAATCGAGGGCACTTTCAAAATTTGACAGCCTTCACAGCAAAGATTACAATTATTACTGACATATGTCCATAACTTACGGGAAGGCAGGTGATTGTATTTGTCAAGGCCAGCAAAATTACGGTATGTCTCCCAGCTACCCCAGGCGGCATTCTTCCGGCCGATAGGGGCGCCCCTGTACGAATTACAAGAGGTCCATCTATCAGTGGAAGAGATCGAAGCCATCCATCTCAAGGACTTGAAGGAACTGGAACAGGAGGAGTGTGCAAAAAGAATGCACATTTCCCGGCCCACCTTTCATCGTGTGGTAGCATCAGCCAGACGCAAGCTTGCTGATGCCTTAATCAACGGCAAGGCAATTCAGATCGAGGGCGGTAATTTTGGACTATCACAACAGAGATTTCGCTGCAATAACGATGGACACGAATGGAATGTCCCCTTTGAGATGCTGGCGCGGGGAGCAGTGCCAGCATGCCCCATTTGTTCTGGTGTAAATGTTCAGCCCCTGACCGTTTTCGGTTTTCGGGGTAGATACTGGAGAGGTACTTGGGGAAGGCCGAGCGAGGAGCACAGAGGGAACAGAAGGAGGTGATATAACATGCCATTTGGAAGAGCCTGGTTTGGTGGGAGAGGAGGATTTGGCAGGGGTTTCGGCCGAGGTTGGGGTGGAGGCTGGCGCGGTTGGGGTAATCCCTATCCCTGGAAATCATTAGGTTACGGTTACCCTCTCAGGAGATATGGATCGTATTATCCCTTCCGTGCTTACGTCACTCCCCGGTCCTATGGCTATTCCCCCTGGTAAATAAACACCATATGCTGGAAAGCGAAGGGAAAACAGGTAGAAATAACAGAGATAGATTAGTTCTGTGCAGACATTTTAATTGAAAAGGAGGTGAATTATGCCAGGATTAGATGGAACAGGCCCTCTTGGTAGGGGGCCAATGACAGGGTGGGGACGTGGTATCTGCGGAGGAGGCTTCGGGCGAGGATATGGCTGGAGGGCTCCTTATACTACATCCGGTGCATGGCCGGACTATGGGGCAACAGGGAACTTTCCATACGGGGGAAACCCTTACGCCGCGGGCCCTGCATATGGGTCTTATGGTAACCCGTTCATGGCCCCTGCTGCGACAAGCCCCTACTCCCCACAGATGACACGGGAACAGGAACTGGATTTCCTCACAAACCAGGCCCAGGCAATAAAAAGCCAGTTAGACCAGATTAATGCTAGAATAACCGACTTGGAGAAAGAAAAAGAACAATAGAAAAATAGAAAAGGAGATCTTGTGAAAATAGCTGTCTCAGCAACAAGTCCCAGCATAGATGCTGATGTAAATCCTCGTTTCGGTAGGTGTGAGCACTTTATCCTCGTCGACCCTGAAACGATGGAATTCGAACCCCTGGATAACACTAATCTCTCTGCCGGTGGTGCTGGCATTTCAACAGCACAGATGATTGCCAACCAGGGAGCAGCAGTGGTAATCACCGGTAGCTGTGGCCCCAATGCTTACCAAACATTATCTGCCGCCGGCATTGAGATAATCACAGGCGTCGCAGGCAAGATAAGGGCTGCCGTTGAATCCTACAAGGCAGGAAAACTCAAGCCTGGAGCTCAGCCTAATGTAGATAGCCACTACGGAATGGGGATGAACCAAAGGGTGGGTACAGGACGTGGAATGGGCATGGGCAGAGCAATGGGAACTAGACAGGGAATGTCATACCAAAGAGCACCAGCAAGTACATCAAGTGCCCCCCAAGAAAAAGAGGTAGAAACATTACGTAATCAGGTACAAACTATGTTGCAACAATTGAGAGAAGCTCAGCACCGGATCTCAGAGCTAGAAAAAGAGAAATAGCCTTTAGTTCTGAATAATCGTCTGCACGGCAGATATGAGCTTTCCCATAAATAGTCATATTTGCTACAGCTTGCCCTCGGAAGTAACAATAGAACAAAACAAAGGAGGAATAAATATATGCCTAGAGGAGATGGTACAGGCCCAGCCGGACAGGGACCAGGAACAGGAAGAGGCTTAGGGCGTAACCAGGGATCTGAGATGGGCAGAATGGGTGGAAACCGCCCGGGCTCAGGGCCCAGCGGATACTGTGTTTGTCCTAAATGCGGAGCGAAAATAGCCCACCAAATAGGCACTCCCTGCTACAACCTGAGTTGTCCCAAGTGTGGTGCCAAGATGGTCCGAGAATAAAACATGATAGTATCTGTCGCCAGTGGTAAAGGCGGTACCGGAAAGACACTAGTAGCCACCAGCCTAGCCCTTTCCTTAAGCGACCAGACAAAAGTCCAGTTGCTGGACTGCGATGTTGAGGAGCCAAATACTCACATATTCCTGGATATTAAGGAGGGGCAGAGCAGTCCTGCGTTGCTTCTTATCCCTCACATAGATGAGGATAAATGCACTCACTGCGGCGTATGTGCAGAGGTGTGTGCTTACAATGCCATAGCGGCGTTACCGAAAAAGGTGCTGGTATTTCCCGAGCTATGCCATGGATGTGGTGCCTGCTCTTATCTCTGCCCTGAGTCCGCCATCACCGAAGAAGGTAAGGAAATAGGGATAATAAGGCAGGGAAGCTCAAGGAACATCAGTCTGGTCGAAGGAGAACTAACCCTCGGCGAGGTAGCGGCTCCCACCGTGATCCGGGAGGTCAAGCGGCACATTGATACTGCTGGCGAAGTTATCATAGATGCTTCACCAGGAACTTCCTGTCCCGTGATCGAGGCAATCAAGGACAGCGACTTCTGCCTGCTGGTAACCGAACCTACCCCATTCGGACTCAATGATCTCTCTCTCGCGGTGGAAATGACAAGGAAGCTAGGTATCCCTGCTGGTGTTATCATAAACCGTGCGGGGGAGGGTGACCAGTTGATTGAACAATATTGCCAGGAACAAGACATACCAATTTTATTACGAATTCCCCTGGATAGAAACATAGCTGTGCTGTACTCCAAAGGCATACCCCTGGTAGAGGGAATGCCTGACTGGCGGAGGAACTTCCTTCAGCTATTCCACAGGCTAAAAGAGATGCTACCAACCACCGAGGTATCGCGATGAAAGAGCTAGTTATCATCAGTGGCAAGGGGGGAACAGGGAAAACAAGCATAGCAGCCTCGTTTGCCACACTGGCACAAAGAAAGCTGCTGGTAGATTGCGATGTCGATGCTGCTGATCTCCATCTCATCCTCAAACCACAGGTCAAGGAAAACAACGAGTTTTGGAGCGGACAAAGTGCGTTCATAGATAATGAAAAGTGCGTTCAGTGCGGACTCTGTGAGAAAGTATGTCGCTTCAATGCTATCACCAACAACTATGTGGTCGACCCTATCTCTTGCGAAGGCTGTGGGCTGTGTGCCCGTGTATGCCCCGTGGATGCCATCACCATGAAGGACAATATGCCCGGGCACTGGTTCGTTTCAGAGACGCGCTACGGGACTTTGGTGCACGCCAAGCTAGGCATTGCTGAGGACAATTCAGGAAAACTAGTTACACTGATAAGAACCAGGGCCAAAGCCATAGCCCAGGAACAAAACCTGGACTACATCATCAGTGATGGGCCCCCAGGCACAAGTTGTCCCGTTATCGCCTCTCTATCTGGAGCCGATGTAGCGTTGCTGGTAACAGAACCCACACTATCCGGCATCCATGACCTCGAACGTGTCGCCAGCGTATGCCAGCACTTTGGCATCCCCGCACTGGTATGCATTAATAAATATGATATCAACGAGCAGAACACCGCAAAAATTGAAGGGTACTGTAATAGCAACAGTGTTAATATAGTAGCAAAAATCCCCTTCGACACCTCAATGATCCAGGCGCTGGAACATGAAATGCCGGTAGTAGAATTCTCAAATAGTACGGCAACCCAACATATCAGGACACTATGGCAAAACATAGTCCAGGCGTTGGATGACACCCGCACAGAGAAGCAATCCTGAGTACCAGAAGAAAATAGAGATTCAGCACATAAGGAGAGAGAAAATGCCAAGCAAACAGGAAGTAGAAGAAAGCCTCAGTCAAATATTTATCCCAGGAATAACGCGGAATCTCCTACAAATGAATTTGGTGCGAGATATAACTATCGATAATGGAAACGTAAAGATCTCTCTGGCAACAACCGCTGTGTCTGATAAAATACAGGATTGGTTAAAAGATAAAATAGCAGGGATGGTGAGCGATATCACCGATGTTCACGAGGTCACCACTGAGTTTGTTTCCTCCACTCCCAAGGAGCTTAACCAGATAGGACGTATAATAGCAGTCATGAGTGGCAAGGGGGGGGTGGGCAAATCACTGGTAGCAGGATTATTGGCCGCAGATCTATCCCGAAGAGGAAACGATGTCGGTATACTCGATGCTGATATCACCGGACCCAGCATCCCCAAGATGTTCGGCTTAACTACTCGCCCCATCGGCAGCGATACAGGAATAATGCCCTTGCCTTCGACGCAGGGAATTGGAATCATGTCAATGAACCTGTTGTTACCCAGCGAAGACGAAGCAGTAATCTGGCGTGGCCCCCTCATGTCGAAAGCTATCACACAATTCTGGGAAGAGGTCCTCTGGGGCAAGCTTGACTACCTGATAATAGACCTCCCGCCAGGCACAGGAGATGCCGCACTCACCATCATGCAAACAGTGCCGCTCAATGGCGTAGTTGAAGTTTTCACTTCCCAGGACCTGACAACAATGGTGGTGAGAAAAGCGATCAAGATGGCACAAAAAATGAACATCCGAGTGCTGGGCGTCATTGAAAACATGAGTTACCTGCTCATACCAGAAACAGGTAAAAAGATAAACGTCTTCGGAAAAAGCAAGGGAGAGGAAATGGCTCAGGCATCAAACTCTCCCCTGTTGGGACAGATACCTATTGACCCCAAGGTTGCTGACCTGTGTGACCAGGGCAAAATTGAAAGCTATGAATCTGACGCCGTGTCCAGCATCGTGGCTAATATACTCACTGCACTGGACAAGAAAGGGAAAAACTAGTTCAGATCTGTCCATCCCAACCAACAATAACTTAATACGAAGTACTAGCGCAGCGGAAAAAGATAGTGAGAACATATCTGGATTGCATACCATGCTTCTTCAAGCAGGCTCTCATGTCAGCCAGGCTGGCTGGAGCCGATGAATCCACCCAGAAAAAGATACTGGACATGGTGGCTGCCGCGGTGCCTAGCTTTCCCCTATCTAACCCCCCCCCAGCGATGGGGAGGATTGTATACAGGCTAGTCAGAGAAGTCACCGGAAGCTATGACCCCTTCAAAGAAATAAAGGATAAATACAACAGGATGGCCCTTGACATCTACCCTGAGTTGAAAGAAAGGGTAGCCCAAACACCAGACAGGCTGCTCACAGCATTAAGGCTGGCTATAGCAGGCAACATCATTGACTTCGGGGTTGGCAAATCCTTTAACCTGGAAAAGGAGATAGACGAGGTATTTACCAGGGACTTCGCTATCTTTGACTATGAGAAATTCAAGCAGTCACTAAATAGCACAGACCAGATACTATATCTAGCCGATAATGCCGGAGAGGTAGTATTCGACCGCATCCTAATCGAAGAGTTACATAAAGATGTTATCTACGCGGTAAGGGACAAGCCTGCCATAAATGATGCCCTGATAGAGGATGCCAATTTCTGTGGAATAGATAAGCTAGCAAAGGTGGTCTCCAGTGGCTCCGATGCGCCAGGAACCATCTTGTCCTCGTGCTCCAATGAGTTTCTCAACTATTACCATCAGGCAAAGATGATTATCAGCAAGGGTCAGGGAAACCTCGAGGGTCTAATGGACAAGGATAACGCGCCCATCTTCTTCCTGCTGAAGATAAAATGCCAGATTATCGCCAATGTAGTCGGCTGTAGAGAAGGAGACATCGTGCTGAAGCATAACCATACGCAGGGCTCACGCTAGGCTGTTGCCGTAACCCGTACCTCATCCCCTACGATAGCTCCGGTGAAATCACTGGCGCGCCCATCCTTCAGGGCAATCTCCAGGTAGCCGTTGCTTCCCATGATAGCCATCAAACCCTCACCTTCCTCATAATAACGATTTATCCCCTCGATCCTCAAGCCAGCTACCTCAATGACGACATCACTACGATACGCGACAGCCCCCCTGATATCAGTGATCAAGTTACCAAAGTGGTCAATATATACAACTTGGCCAATAACCTCCCCCGACTCATCCACACATGGTCTTGACACCGGAAAAACACGAACGGAGGAGACCTTCTCTCCAAACTCATACATGGATATTCCCAGCGATAGGCCGGCTGCCACTGGCGCAAAGATGTCCCTGCCATGGAATGTCGAACTCACAGGGTGCCGCCAGAAACGAGGGTCGGTGATAGCAACAGCCTCGATTCCCCCTCTCAAACTGACCTGATCAAAATGCTGGTAAGGATTGGATGCCGGCTCCTCCTTATGTGACAGGTCACTGATCACGTAGCTGAGAATTCCATTATTGGGAACAACAAAGAACGATGATTCGGCCCGCAGTATTATCCCCAGGCGTTCCCCGCCAACTCCAGGGTCCACAATAGCCATATGAACAGCTTCTTTCGGAAAATAGTGATAGACCATATTGAGGACAAAGGCTGCCTGGGCAATATTATGGGGCTCGATGTCATGGGTCACATCAATAATCCTGGCCTCAGGGTTGGTACTAATAATAACTCCCTTCATGGCAGCAACATAGATGTCTTTGCTGCCGAAATCTGTGGTCAGGGTTATGAGAGAATGCTTCATCGGATTATCAAGAGAGCTTGACAATCAACACCGCGAGGATGACGAAGACAACCGCCAGCACAATGCTGAGATAAAACAATGTTCTCTCTATCCCCCGGCGAGTACGATAGACAGAATCCGCCTGTCCGAAAATGCTTCCCAATCCTCCCCCGCGGAGTTGCATCAGAATAGTAACAATCAGTGCAATAGATACCAGTATCTGAGTAATAAGTAGATAAGTAGGCAATTTATTCTCCCTCCATCTCCCGTGCAAGAATTTCCTGGACCACAGCAGGATTAGCTCTACCCCTGGTAGCTTTCATCACCTGCCCGGTCATAAACTTCAATGCCTGATGCTTCCCGGACTTATAGTCGGCAACAACGCTAGGGTTGTTGGCTATCACCTGTGTTACCACGTCCAGCAATTGTGCTTCATCGCTAAGCTGGCTGAGCTTCTTCTGTTCCACGATATCGCGAGCTTCCTGTCCACTGCGGAACATCTCCTCCAACACCACCTTAGCCGCTGGCCCTCCAATAACGCCATTATCCAGCAGATCCAGCAGTCCCAGTAAGTGCCGTGGCCGCACCCTGGCATCGGCAATATCAATGCCATCCAGGTTTAGCAGGCGGCTGAAATCACCCAAAATCCAATTACTTAACTCCTTCGCCTTCCCCTTATCAGTCAGCTTGAGGCACTCGTCAAAGTAATCTGCCAGCGTCTTGGATCCAGTGAGTACGCTGGCATCATATAAAGACAAACCAAACTGGTTCATGAAACGATCTCTGCGCGCTTCAGGTAATTCCGGCAGATGGCTTCTGATATCATCCAGCCATTTCTCATCCAGCATCAACGGTGGCAGGTCCGGCTCAGGGAAATAGCGATAGTCATCAGCATCTTCCTTACTTCTTTGCCCCACTGTTCTCCCCTTCTCCTCCAACCATCCCCTCGTCTCCTGCACCAGCTTGCCTCCCTCCTCCAACACCCCCACCTGTCGCTGAGCCTCATACTGCAACGCCTGGTACACCGCTTTGAAACTATTCAGATTCTTTAGTTCTGACTTGGGAAAAAGTTTCTTGCACCCCCGGGGACGAACGCTGATATTGGCATCACACCGAAAGCTTCCCTCCTCCATATTTCCCGTGGAGACCCCCAAGTAGCGCACGATGTTCCTCAGCTTGACAAGATAGTCTCGAGCATCTTCAGGAGAGCTTATCTCCGGCTCACTAACCATCTCCATCAAAGGAATCCCGGCACGATTGACATCAACCAAGCTATACCCTTCCCCATGCCAAAGCTTAGCCACATCCTCTTCTAAGTGCACCCTGGTAAGATTAATTCTCTTCTTGGTACCGTCATCCCCATCGATGTTCACCCAGCCCCCCATCCCTATAGGGGCATCATACTGCGAGATCTGATAGCCCTTCATCAAGTCAGGATAACAATAATTCTTGCGGTCAAACTTAGTATAGCGCGATATAGTGCTATTTAAGGCCATAGCAGTCATTATTGTATATTCTACTGCCTTCTTGTTGATAACCGGCAGGGAACCGGGCATGCCCAAACAAACAGGACAAACATGGGTGTTAGGAGGAGCATCCCTGTAGTCAGCGCTGCAGGAGCAAAACATCTTACTCTCTGTCGCCAGCTGAGCATGCACCTCCAGACCGATAGCAACTTCGTAATCCATAACTCAAGGTAGTATAGCAACCACGCCGAATCGAGACAAGAATATCAGCTTGCCCCAAATTCCCAGGGTTGCTATCATTGAACTTATGGGGATATAGCTCAGTTGGGAGAGCGCTGCGTTCGCATCGCAGAGGTTGGGGGTTCGAATCCCCCTATCTCCACCACTTGCAATAACTCCCAAACCTTCAGCGCTGGCTGCGATAATAGCGAAAGGCACATTGACTCATGCAATTCTCCTAGCCTATTTCGCCCAATAATTCAGACAACTTATCATTCGTTTTTTCTAAATCCTGAACCTCTTGCAATATGCTATTATAAAATGCTTTTTGCTTCGCCCCATTCGCACGCTCTCTCCATTTCATAAACTTCTCAGCATATTGTTTGTTATGGTCAGTCCAAGAGGTTAAGAGCACCTTAAGCCTGCCTTCTTCATCAGTAGGGAACCTCCGAATGATACTATCAACCATAGCCCGGATTGTATTCTCGGGAACTGCGCCCAGGATCTCATCAACCTGCTGCCCGTCAACAAAGAACTTCTGCATCGGTATGCTCATAATCTGATATTTCATTGCTGTCTGTTGGTTTTCATCCACATTAATCTTGCAAAACTTGAATTGGCCATCGTATTGCTCCGACAGCTTGTCATATATGGGTGAGACCATCCTGCACGGACCACACCAGGGCGCCCAGAAATCAATCTCTGTGGGCAGGTCCGACCTAAGAACCTCCTCATCAAAATTTTGATCTGTAACTTCTATTACCTTGCTCATATTTCTCCTTCTATTCAATTTTAATTGCCCAAACGGCATTATTTTCTTTAATCCCGCTGATTTATCTTGTCCCTTGAAGATACTCAAAGGCAGACATGGCAGCAGTGACACCATCACCTACAGCAGTGGCAACCTGGCGTGCTGAGTTCTTGCGCACATCTCCGGCAGCAAAGATACCATCAACCGAAGTGGCCATCGTCTCATCAGTGATAACATAGCCAGCATCGTCGAGTTCCAGAATGCTGGAAAAAATCTGACTATTGGGCGTGAGCCCTACTGCAACAAAAGCACCATCCACTTTTAAGATAGAATCCCGTCCTGTTTTCACATTGTGCAGTTTGAGGCCACTCACCATTTTCTCTCCTAAGACCTCCTCTACTACAGTACTCCAGATGAACTCTAACCTGGGGTGATCAAAAGCTCGTTGCTGGAGGACTTTCCCTGCCCGAAGCTGGTCTCGCCGATGTATTACATAGACTTTCTTAGCATATCGAGTTAATTCCAGGGCATCAGTGATGGCGGTATCACCTCCCCCAACTACCGCTACTTCCCGGTCACGAAAGAAAAAGCCATCACAGGTGGCACAGTAGGAAACCCCGTGCCCTGATAGTCTCTCCTCTCCAGTGACCCCTAGTTTGCGATACTCTGAGCCAGTGGCGATTATTACAGCTGAAGTCTCAAAATCACCTTCAGTCGTAGAGACATTGTAGAGATCTCCCGGAGCAAGCCCTGTAACATCAGCAGTTACAACCTCCAATCCATACCTATCTGCCTGTTGGCGCATGAGCGAACCAAGCTCTGCCCCAGAGATACCTTCAGGAAAACCGGGGTAATTCTCTACCAGCGCAGCATTCATTATCTGGCCTCCCGTCGCTCCACGCTCGACCAGCAAACTCTTAAAGCCTCCACGCGAGGCGTAGAGCCCTGCAGTAAGCCCCGCAGCACCACCACCAATGATAATTACTTCATATTGTGTCATTACCTAATCACAGCGAGAATATCACTTCTGGAGACAATTAAATATTTTTTATCTTCAAATTCAATTTCATCCCCAGTAAACTTAGCATAAACTATCGTATCTCCTACCTTAACCTTCTCGGCAAGTTCCTCATCGTTTCCAACCCCTACAACCTTGCCTGACCTTGGCTTCTCCTTGGCGGTATCAGGAAGGACCAACCCACTTTTAGTTTGCCTCTCAGTAGTCTCCTCTGGCTCAACCAAGACCCGGTCTTCAAATGGCTCAATCTTCATCTTTAAAAACCTCCTTTCTTATTTATTATTTGATGCCCAGTAATTTATCTATCTTCGCCTTATCAAACCCCACAATAGGGTGGTTGTTAATCAGAGCAACAGGGACCCCCATTATATTTCTACGTTTCAACTCTCGGGCTCCTTCAGGATCCTTTTCTACATTTACATCCCTGAATCTAAATTTCTTTTCCCTCAAATATTGTTTGACTCTATTACACCAAGGACATGAAGATGTCGTAAAAATTATTATCCTCGGCCGAGTAGAAGTAAGCATAGATACCTCCTTTTTCTTCTGGCTTGCGAGTCCGATGATTTGAGGAACATCCCTTCGTTTTAGGCCACCTTAGAAGAGGGCTTCTCTTCTTTCTTACAATCATGACAGTAGCCCTCCAGACACAACTCAACCCTTGTGACAGCAAAGTCATTTTTGCGCCGTATCTCTGCCACCAATCTGTGAATCAGGGGGCTCCCAAACTCAATAACATGCCCGCAGCCACGGCATACTAAATGATAATGCTCTCCCGAACGCTTCATTTCATAGCAACAAGAGCGGGTATGACCGAAATGCCTTTCGTTTATTAACTCTTGCTCCTTAAAGAAACGCAAATTGCGGTAGACCGTGGCAAGACTAATACTGGCATCTCTCTCACTGGCTCGGCGATATAGCTCCTTAGCATCTAAAAGGCCTTTAGCCTCTCGGATAACACTCAAGAGGAGCTTTCTCTGCGATGTTGCTGGTCGAATATTTGCTGTGCGCATGCAACTGATTCGCATTTCAAACGACCATTATAATAACCCTTTTTTACTTTGTCAAAGCAACGTGCTCCCCTTCCTGAGATAAGACCCTATGGTATGGTTTAGTAAACCAGGCAAACAGAATAATCCCTGCAAATCCAATTCCTGCTCCAAAGTAGAACACGGAATTAATATAAGCAAAATCAGCTATCATTCCACTTATTATCGGCCCCACAGACATGCCTATACTCATTGCCACGGTAAATATAGCAATAGTTGAGCCCATACCAAATTTCCTGCCTTCCTCTACAGTTAAGGCTGAAGCAGCTGGCATAGAAATTGAGCCACCGACAGCAGCAATAGCGCAAATCCCCAACAGCATCCAGAAGCTATGTCCAAAAGGAATTAAAGCCAGAGATGCGAAGTTTACAAGACTACCAAGAATTACTAGAATACGCCGATTGAACCTATCAGCAATATTGCCACCATAGATCCCAAGAAGAGACATAGTCAAAATATTAACTGCCAGCAGCACCCCTATCAGTGTCGGGCTCAAACCAACATAAGCAGCAGCAAGAACAGGCAGAAAAGCAGCAAAAGATCCTCTGCCTAGCGAAAACACCAGCCGGTAGATAAAAAGCCCCTTTACCATACCACTGGAGCCCATCTTCCTAAAGGAGGAGTGGTATTTTGCTGTCTCTTTCCCCTGTTTAATATTGGGAAGGTAAAAAAGAACTACCAGAAACGCCAGCATATTAAGCCCCCCCATAGTAGAGAAGGCAACATTCATCCCGAAGTGATCAGTCAGAGCTCCCCCCATTAAAGGGCCAACGCCAAAGCCGGTGAAAAATGCAGCATTGAAATAACCCATCCAGATCCCCTCCTTACCCTCGGGAGCAACATCCCCAATATAAGCTTGAGCAACAGGAATGATCATTCCAGCAGCAGCCCCCTGGATCAGGCGAACCAGGCTTAGCTGTAAGACACTACTCGCATATATATAGCCCAGCGAAATAATTGAATACCACAAGAGCCCCAAAGCGAAAAATGACTTCCGCCCATAGCGGTCAGAAAGGCTACCAGCAATAGGAGTAATTATGGCTCGAGAGATAGAGAATGCAGCAAAGATCACTCCTATCCAGATTCCCGTGGCCCCCATATTCTCAGCATAAAGAGGCAGCAATGGAGCTATTATGCCTACCCCTAACATGGAAGAGAAAACAGATATAGCAATAATGGGGAAAACTTTTTTTATCACGTGAATATTTAAATGGCTATAGTGGCTCGATTCTAAATCTACCAATCCAGGTAGAGACATACAGAGAGGGAGTTATCTCTCCCTCGGCAAGCCATAATTTATCTGATGCCATCTTGACAGAAAAAATATATCTTAATATAATTATATCAACATATTTGAATATAAGACAAGCATATGATAAGAGATTTAGTTAAAATATTTAAGGCCCTATCTGATGAGACCAGGATTAGAATCCTGAAAATCCTCATGGAAAGAGAATGTTGTGTCTATGAGGTAATGCAAGCTCTGGAGATATCTCAGCCCAGTGCTTCCCGTAGCCTAAACATACTGGAGGACGCTGGCTTCGTCCGCTCCAGAAGAGACAGTGTCTGGGTAACCCATTACATCGACGAGGCCAGCATGAAGAAATACGCCGCTGAGATAGTCGAATTGGTAAACAAAGCACTTGAGGGTAATGCTCTGGCAGCCCATGATCGGGAGCAGCTACGGAAGATTGGTAAACTGGGGCCACAAACGATATGGAGACTGGAGCGAAAAACAAAATATCAACAAGTTTATGGAGGTGAACAGGTGAAAATAGCAGTAGCATCAGAAGGAAATCAGGGATTGGAAGCCACGATAAGCCAGCACTTTGGCCGCTGCCCATATTACATCCTGGTGGATGTGGAGGAGGGAAAAATAAAAGAGGTAAAAGTGGCAGATAACCCCTTCTACGGTTCTCATGGCAATCCTGGCCAGGTGCCTGGGTTCATTCACAGCCAGGGGGCCCAGGTAATTATTGCCGGGGGAATGGGCCCTCGAGCTATAGCTTTCTTCAACCAGTTCGGGATAGAGACAGTTACTGGCGCCTCTGGCCAAGTTAGAGATGCCCTAAACAGCTACCTGGGAGGGAGGCTCTCCGGTGCGCAGCCCTGCCAGGAGGATGATAGCCCTCAGGAGGGAACAGAATCAGATAACGATGAACTGCTCAGCCTCAAAAGGGAAATAGCAGCTCTACACCAAAAGTTTACAGAGACACAAAATAAAATAGCAGAGCTGGAGCAGAAGCAATACCAGAGACCACCAGACGATACCAGCAGAGTTTCGCCGTGATGTTACTTCATCCATATTTAACCCATTCGCTTCAGTACTATTCTACTCTAGCGAAATTATGTAATCGCAGTGAAGCTGTCCCCCGTAAGTCACCTCAACAGAAGCACGGTATTTCTTCTCAATTTCCTGAGCCAATCTTCCTGCCTCAAAAGCATCAGTGTTGTCTCCATAATAAACAGTTATCACCTCGGCTTCTTCCCCCTTTGCTTCGGTTAGGGCAGTAGAAATAACATTCGACAGATTTTTATCACTGGTCAGTAGTTTTTCACCATCTAAAATGGCAACGGGATGTCCCTTCTTCAGCTTTAAACCCTTGAACTTTGAGTTGCGCACTGCCCTGGTGACTTTAATGCTTTTCACCCCTCTTATAGCCTCATTCATAAATTTAGTATTCTGCGGCAAATCAGCATCGCTGTTAAACGCAAGAGTGGCAGCTATCCCTTGAGGAATAGTTGTGGAGGGAATCATCTCTACCTTTTTTGAGCTTAAAGGATAAACTTCAGAGGCACTGAGAACGATGTTTTTATTATTGGGCAATATGATGACATTATCGGATGGAGCTGCTTCCACAGCCTGCAATATCTCTTTAACGCTAGGATTCATTGTTTGCCCACCAGGAACAACAATAGCGCCCAAGCCACTAAATATCTTGAAAAACCCCTCCCCTGAGACAACTGCTACTAGGGCAGTATTAACCTTGGGTATCCGTTCTCTTTGCTTCTTGATAAATTCAGCATACTGGTCATCCATGTTGTCGATCTTTATCTCGTGCAGCTCGCCAAACTTCAGGGCATACTTAAGAATCTCACCAGGATTAAGTGTGTGGAGGTGAACTTTAATCACAGTATTATTCCTAGAAGTTACCAGTGAGTGCCCCTTTTTACCAAGGTGCTTTCTTATCTTTGGTAAATCAAGTTTCTCTCCCTCAAGAACAAAGCTGGTGCAATACCCATAAGGCAGTTCTGGTTCCCTCTGGATTGACTTAGGCACAGTATTATTCCCCACTAAATGAGGCTTCACTCTCTTTCTTCCCTTAAGGTAACAGAGAGCGCCATCTAACAAAACATATAACCCCTCTCCTCCAGCATCCACTACACCAGCTTCGCGCAGTACCGGGAGGAGTTCGGGGGTTTGAGCTACAGAATCAGCAGCAGCTTTTACTGCTGCTTCCAATATCAGGACCAGCTTGGAGTCAACTTGAGCCGTAACCTTCGCAGCTTCAGCGGCATCCTTGGCCACGGTTAATATGGTCCCTTCCACAGGGTTCATCGTGCTGGCATAAGCAGCATCCAGGGCTTTATCCAGGGCTACAGCAAAATCCTTGCCATCGAATGAGCTTTTCCCTTGTAGCCCCTCAGCCAGACCCCTCAAGAATTGGGAGAGAATCACTCCAGAATTCCCCCTCGCCCCCATCAAAGAACCATGAGCCATCGATTCGGCCACAAGGGAAGCATCTCTGCTATGGTTTTTACTCACCCCCTCCAGTGCGGAGCGCATGGTGAGTAACATGTTGGTTCCGGTATCCCCATCAGGGACAGGGAAAACATTCATGGAGTCTATCTCAGGGAAAACTTTCTCCAGACAGCTAGTCCCTGAGATAAACATTCTCGCAAAAACTTTGCCATCAGCCACATCAGTCTTCATCTCTCCTCCTGCTATATTTTTTGCTACTCTTTGAGGTACATGGGCAGTAGAATCAGTCGTAAGAGCTACTTTACTCATAGTGGCTTCCTTCCTGAATATCGTTAGTCGCTGCCGTAGAATCCGAATTCAACTAGGCCTTCTCCGTTCATAACTGCCGTTGCCCCCATGAGTTCAGTAACATAAATCTCTTCACACTGAAATTGCGACAGGACCATTTCTCTCAGCTGCTCAGCCTGAGCAGGGACATTAGTATGTCCTATAGCAACATGCAGCTTCTTATCACCAACCCTTTCCTTGGCTAAGTCAACCATTTTGCTTATTACCTGAGTTTTAGTTCTCGCCCGGGCTACAGGTTTTGTTACTCCTCCTGTAGAAGCATCGATCTCCACGACAGCTCTGAAGCTATTTAGAGACTCAGCTTCCGCCCAGGATTTAGCTTCGAATACTCTACCACCTTTATCAAGATAGAATAGAGTATCTCGTACTGAAAATTGATTTACTCGAGGGATCATGCTGTTAACGATTTGGATTACCTCATTGAGGCTCTTCCCCTGTGCTGCCGCCTTGGCTGCTTCCAAGATAATAAATAGATCAGCACATGTAACGGTTTGGGAATCAATCACTTCAATCGCTGTTTGGGGTAATTCTTTGCGAGCTATTTTCCTAGCCTCTATAGCTGCCTCATATGTCTTGCTCATCCTGGAAGTCATAGAGATGAATAAGATTGCTGAGGCACTCTTACTTAACTCGTGGCAAGCTTCCAGAACTTGCCCCACAGAAATAGCTGAGGTTGTGGGTAACTTTTTCTTCTCCTTAAGCCTAGCGTAGAGCTTTCCCATATCTACTTCCGTATCCAGGTAGTCCTTGCCCTCAATAATAACATGGAGGGGAATTATTCTAATATCATATTGCTGCGCTACTTTCTGCGGTATAGCCGCTATAGAATCGGCCATAATGGCTACCTTTTTCATGCTGCCCTCCCTGTGATTGCTACGTTAAGGATACATCGTAGCCCGATGCATTGTAAAGATAGGGAAATATTCTGTCAATCGCTGGACTCCTATCTCAGGTAGCAGACAGGGAGTTTGTACTATCCCTCATTCTTTAGCGCCTTCACCCGTTTTACGTTTCGGATGAGAAAGCTCAGGTCTTTAAAGAATTCCTCAGGCCCACTATATGTTCTTCTATTAAATTTCACAGCTAGTATCATCAGACTCAGACAATTACACCAAGGTAAAGAACATAACGTTGATAGCTAAGAGTATAACCCCGAGCAAATATAAAAGTCATTCCAGGAAGGAGCTACCGCACCTTCCCCCTTGCCAACGACGTAAAGATGCCTCCGAAACACAGAGCGGAGAAAATAATGAACGATGTTCTGATGCTTTCCAAGAAAAACGGATAGTGTTCCGGGGCAATTGGAACCCTCCCGATATATAGTGCAAACATCAGCATAACAACTCCCATGCTAAACACCATTCCAACCTGCCGCATTGTTGCCAGCGTTGCCGAAGCTACCCCATAAGCCCTCTTGGGGGCAGAACTCATAGCCGCATTTGTGTTGGGAGATGAGAAAAGAGCAATACCAAAGCCAATCAGAATTAAACTGGCTACAATGAACCCCATGGGAGTTTCCCCGTTTAGAGAAATGAAGAGGACAAGCCCGGCGGTCGTCACCGCCATCCCTGCCGAGGTAAGTACCCTGGGCTCAACTCTATCTGAAAGCCTGCCAGCAGCGGGCGAGAAAATGGCCTGCACCGCGGGCATAGTTACCAGAATCAATCCGGCACTCTGAGGATTGAATCCTTTTATATACTGCAGATAGAGACTCATGAGGAACACCACGGCGAATGTAGCACTGTAGTTAATCAATGCTGTCAGATTAGAAAAGGTGAATACTCTGCTATTCTTGAAAAGGTTCATATCCAGGATCGGATCTCTCGTTTTCATTTCCCATTTGACGAACACCGAAAGCCCGACGACTCCTGTTACAACCATCCATACTCCCAACATCGCCGGCAAGACAGTAAACCCGTATACCAATGCTACGAGCGCAAGGCCATAGACTATGGAGCCAGCAAAATCGAACTTCTCCCCTTTTGCCCCAACCCAATCCCCTTTCAGTTTCCATAAAATGATACCAATAAGCACCAGCCCCAGGGGCACATTTATGAAAAAAATGCTCCTCCAGCCACAATGCTGTGTTAGAACCCCTCCCAGAACCGGCCCCAGCGAAAGGCCAGCGTAAGTCGCAGCAACATTTATGCCGAGAGCTTTCCCTGTCTCGTCAGCAGGATATACTGAAGTAAGCAATGCTACTCCAGTTCCGGCAATCATAGCACCGCCAATTCCCTGCAAAACCCGAAAGGAGATAAGCATGGTCGCGGAGCTAGCAAGCCCCGAAAGTAGAGAGGAAACCGTGAAGACGATTATGCCGCATGTAAAAACCTTTTTCCTTCCATATATGTCTGCTATTCTGCCAAAGGGAATAAGCAAAGCTGCCGAGGCCAGTATGTACGCAGTAGCAACCCAGCTCAATGTGACTGCATCTAGTGATAGCTCCTTCCCAATTGAAGGAAGCGCAACATTGACAGAAGAACCCATGAAGGGAAAAAGAAAGGAAGCCATTGTAGCAACAAGAAGAACTGTTGTCTTGCTGGTATCTCCGCGCACGTGGTCACTCACGTCAGCCATTATAGCTTATCCAACGAGTGGTTCCCTGAAACCAAAGTGTCGTAATCACCCGGATGTCATCACAAAGCCCCTCTGTATGGAAAGTTAAAAGAAAACATCGATGCAGTACTGATTCTTCACACCATGATCGAATACTAAAATTACGATAAACTGTTAAAGTTGATAGGCCCGAATAAAAATAGATTCTCCTCACTATTGAGGAGGACGATGCCTCATATCGTGTTCATGAATAATCTCAGGGGTAGACTGGAGCTGTAGCACGATGCAGATACCAAAAGAGAGGCATTGCCACAGGACAGAATCCCGCAGATTGGCCTCTCATCGTGATTCTAGTGTAAGAATAACAAGCATCCTCATTATCGTCAACGAACCGCTGGTAGATTAACCAATGGATAAACAAACCCCCCTTCAAAACTTGAACAAAGTCCCTTCTTCTCAAACAGAAATTCGAACACTGTTCCGAAAGGCCCACCAAGAGGTAATATTATTACCACAAAACAGCTTGTACTCCGCTCTTCCTTTGCCATTCCCATTTACTTCCACGGAAAGATTTATTGAAAAGGCAGTGGCAATCCTGAATGTCAAAGAGTAATATTTGAATAATCCGTCTAGCTTTGAAGGAACCAAGGTTAATGCCTGGAGACTTACCAAAGAACCAAAGTTTACCCGATGAGCCAGAAGCGTGGTTTCAAAACCGCGGCTTGTTTTCTGACCATTTCCTCAAGGCACGACTGCCTCAATGGAAAGAGTGGAAAGCTGATGAAGAGATTGTCACTTTCCGAGAGGAACTTTTGTCCTTATATGAATCAAAAAAGGCCATCCTCCCAAATCTCAATGAGGCTCAGACAGAGAGGGAGTTTATACAGCCTGTCCTAGACCTATTAGACTACAGCTATATAGTTCAGGCTTCTACAAAGATCGGTCAGAAAACGAATCGGCCCGACTATGCTTTATTCCCGGACGAAAAAACAAAGAATAATGCTTACCAGAAGCTCAAAGATAATGATTACACTCAGTCTATTGGCATTGCCGATGCCAAGTACTGGGAGAGAGAGCTTGACCTGGCCAAGTCAAGCGAGCGTGATACTTATACCAACCAGAATCCCTCCTTCCAAATAGCTGGCTATCTCACTGGCACAAAGCAGACATGGGGGATCCTCACTAATGGTCGCTTATGGAGGTTATACTCTACCAAGTCCCATTTACCCCTGGGGAATTATTACCAAGTTGACCTGGTTCAACTTCTAGAAGCCCCCAAGGAGAAACTCAAATATTTCTATCTCTTCTTCCGCAAGGCCGCTTTAATTCAAGTTGACAATAAGTCATTTCTCGACCACGTATTTGAAGGTAGTAATGAATATGCGGTTGAACTGGAAACCGATATTAAAGAACGCGCTTATGAAGTTGTAGAACTTCTGTGTCGTGGCTTTGCCGCCGGTTTCCCTCGTGAACAACTCGCTGAGCCAATTCTGAAAGATATCTACGACAATTCCCTAACTCTTCTTTACCGTTTGCTCTTTGTCTTCTACGCCGAGGCAAGAGGGCTTCTGCCCTCGACTACCAGCATAAGCTATCGCGATAACTACAGCATGCACAAAATAACTCACGATATTGACGAGGTAAGGAAGAAAGGGCAGCAACTCACTTCTCAATCAACTATTTACTATCAAAGGATTGGTAGCCTGTTTAGCTTGATAAATACGGGCGATCCCAGCCTGAACGTACCGGAGTACAATGGTGGGCTTTTCAACTCAGAAGAACATCCTTTCCTTGAGAAACATGCTATTGCCGATACCTTTCTCGTTCCAGCAATCCACCAGTTATCACGGACTACGGATAAGAACCTCGGGCATGAGGTCTCCGTTGATTATAATACCCTGAGTGAGCGCCATTTAGGCAGTATCTATGAAGGCCTGCTGGAATTTAAGCCGCGCCTTGCTCCTTGCGATCTGGTAACAATAAAAGAAAAAGGCAGCATAAAATATACTCCTGCTAACAAATATCCTAAGAAGCAGATAGTTCACAAAAAGAGCGAGCTGTATCTTGCTAATGACAAGGGCGAACGCAAGGCCAGCGGCTCTTACTATACCCCGGAATATATCGTTAATTACATTGTGGAGAACACTCTCGACCCACTGGTGAAGGAAGCCCAGGATAAGATAAAAACCCTAAAACCAGAGGTAGATAAAGGTGTTGAAAAGTGGCAAAAGTTAAAGGAACAGAAGCAAGGCTTAGAGCCAACAGGGAAATATGACCGCAAGATAGCTGAGGAGCGTGAGCGACTGCTTGAACCCTATCTTTCCCTGAAAGTGCTTGACCCTGCTATGGGCAGTGGCCACTTCTTGGCCCGTGCCACAGATTTTCTGGCTGAGGCCATAGCCACTGACCCCTCTATTGAGTCACCAACTGGACTTACTGAAGAATCGGAACTCACTTACTACCGCCGGCGGGTGGTAGAAAGCTGTATCTATGGGGTTGACTTAAACCCCTTAGCTGTTGAGCTTGCCAAGCTAACATTGTGGCTAGGAACTATGGCTAAGTCCAAGCCGCTCTCATTTCTAAACCATCACCTGCGCGTGGGCAACAGCCTCATTGGCGCTAAAGTGGCTGACCTCGATGAGATACCTAAAGCGAAAATGAAGAAGGGTAAATCCCTTGACCTCAGCCGTGCACCTGTACAGCTAGGACTCTTCCATGAAGCTTTCAATAAGAAACTATATGTTTTACTTCAGAGCAGGGCACTGATTTCCCAATTACCTACCGAAACGCTGGAGGATATCCACAATAAAGAGAAATGGGAACGTGATTTTAAGTATAACGCCGAACGTTTCCGCACCCTTGCCGACCTGTGGGTCAGTACCTATTTTGATAATAATGTCAGGTGGGATGAATACAACAGTTTGGTGGAGAACCTCCAGTCACCTCAGCCAGAATGGGAGAATCTCTTGCAAAAAGAGTGCATTCAGAGAGCCTTAACTATGAGTGGGGAAAAACACTTCTTTCACTGGGAGCTAGAGTTCCCCGAGATCTTCTACGATGAGCAGGGCAACCGTAAAGCCAATGCTGGTTTTGACGCTGTCATAGGGAACCCGCCATATGTCGACTCTGAGGAAATGACTAGATCGCACGCTGAATTGAGACAATATTGTACAGCACAATGGATTTCTGCTTCAGGTAACTGGGACTTATTCGTAGTGTTTGTTGAATTGGGACTTACCTTAGTTAGGGTAGGAGGTTACTCAAGTCTAATTGTTCCAAATAAGTTACTTGGCGCTGAATATAGCATTGTCGTACAATCACTAATTAAGACAAAACGCCCTATAGCTTTTAGAGATTACTCTCGGGCTAAAGTATTCGAAGCAGATGTTTATCCCATAGTATATTTTATTCAATCGGTAAAAGGAGCAGACAGTGATAATGTAGCTCTTAGCAGTGCAATAAAGACGGAATCTGAACAACCCCAAATAACCCAGGAGGCACAGATTAAACTGAAGGTTCTGGCTGCCCTACCAAATGGTTATTGGTGGCCAATATTTTCCGGAAATATCCAACCCATTGCGAAAGCAATTGAAGTTTCAAAGCCTCTCGCTGAATTCGCAGAGGTTTTTGGAGGTGCCTCGGTATCAGAATCATACAAGCTGATAGAGTTATTAAAACCACTCAATGACTGCCCGTTGAATAATGATGAGGATTTTGTTTTTATTAATACTGGCATGATAGATAGGTATGAATCATTATGGGATACGGGCCCAACTCAGTATATCAAGCAAAGCTACCAAAGACCTGTTGTTCCACAAGCAGCTTTATTGAAAGAGATGCCTGCAAGATATAACCAAGCCCGAGCAGCTAAATTGATACTGGCTGGCATGGTAAAGAGGTTGGAGGGGATTAATGATCCGGATGGCGCAATTTTAGCTGGCAAGTCAACAGTCCTTGTTACGAACAGCCCATTATCACTTAGCTATATATTGGCGCTACTTAATAGCAAATTATTGACGTTGCTATGTAAAGAAATATACGGGAGTTTGGCTTTATCTGGTGGGTTCTTATCAATCGGACCACCACAAGTTGCGAAACTACCTATCCGTATTATCAATTTTACTTCCACAGACGAAGAGCGCAAGCAGCTGCTCGAGCAAGCTAAAAAACTATATCAGGAGTATCTCCATAGCCAGGATTGGGATAAGGTTCTCGCTTTTGTAGCTCAATGCTTGCCTCAAAAAACCGTTGGTACTCCGGACATGGAACACGAGCAATCAGATGTGATTCATGACCTGCTAGCTTTCCTGGCAGAGGAAATGACCCGGCTTAATAAGGAAAAGCAGGCGAAGATTAAAAACTTCCTTACTTGGCTGGAGAAGGAAATATTGAAAGGCTCTGTTGAAGACCAGAAGAATAAAACCAAGATTAAAGGCTTTCACGAAAGCAGCTTCGAGGATTTATTGGGCATTCTTAAGAAAAACAAGATTGTCCTAGACCCCTGCCCCTCTAATATCAGGGATATCATAGCTGGTGAATTTAACACTGCTATGGATACCCTCACTCCCTTGAAGGCTCACATCAGGGCAACCGATGTCCTCATTGACCAGATAGTCTATAAGCTTTACAGCCTTACTGATGATGAAATCGCCATCGTGGAAGAGGGAAAGGCAGGATAAATTTTAATATGAAAAACCTGCAAAGAGACCGAATACCTGCTCTATCCAAGTCCCGCTTTATGGCAGGCCTACAATGCCTCAAGCGGCTCTACCTTGAGAGCTATCACCGTGACCTGGCTGATCCTATTACTGAACAGCAGCAGGCAATCTTTGACATAGGGAATGAAGTTGGTGAACTCGCGAGAGGGTTGTATCCCGGAG
>JAGGVQ010000002.1 GCA_021157895.1 Dehalococcoidia bacterium
ATTCCTCTGGCAACAACTCCCAGAATGAAGGTGACTCCGAAGACACAAAAACCCCCTGCTAATAACGTGACAAGGCCCCATCCTTTCATAGCCGCCAGATGCCAATGGCCGGCAAGCTCATAGTCAGATGGAGTCTTATGGCCGCCTCCAGCAGCATTGTTAGACATAGCGTTTACATCCATTACGAATTCCTCTCTTTATAGCGTATTAGGGAAGGGTAGTAACGATTCTTTCTTTGCTCAACCGTTTGGTCAGGTAAGCTGTAACCGCCAGTAATAGCGCTGAAATACCAAACAGAATGCCCACCTGTGTCCACGACACAGCAAAGCTGCCCCCCATCACATATCCTGCGCCATAGAGCCCAGCAAATAAGGGGGCAAAAATCACAAAATTCAGGATTCTACTTTCACGCATACCAAGACGGAATTGAACGAATCCCAGCAGCCCAGTAAAGGCGGCAATGAGAGTTGGTAGCACAAGCAGAACATGGACAAGGATAGAAGTAGTCGGTACTAAAAGGGAACTTGATAAGATACCCGAAATTACTATAATCAACAACGCCATAAGCAGGGATAACAAGTAGGCAGGAACACTTACTCCCAGCACTTTACCGAGCCATATTTGTCTCAAGTTTATGGGCGCGCACATCAGTGTCTCTATGACTCTGTCCGCCTTTTCTCGTAGAAAGATTTGACTTGTTGACATATAGGCTATGAACAGCCCTACCATCGCTGAGAGGTAGAAGACCGAGCTATTTAAGGAAACAACTGATGCAGATTCCCTTCCTTTACTAACCGCTACTGAAGTGAAGATACTAAAAAATAGAGCCAAGCCTAGAGCGGTGAGAAGTATTCCCTTGTTCTTGAGTAACTCCTTAATCTCCTTTCTGGCAACGACCAGTGTTCTATTCATTGCTTTCCTCCCGGCGCACAATTTCTAAATAGATATCTTCAAGGGACTTGGTTACTCGTTTGATTTCTTCCACCTTCAAACCTTGTTCCACCAGGAAACTCAAGAGCGTTGAAGACATCTCACTCTCAGTTAAAGTGACGGTTATCCCGTCGTTGTGTTGCTTGCACTCAGAGATGTAATTGAGAGAACTCAAAAGGTTCAAGGCTTTCTCAACCTCTCTGCCATCAGAAAGAGCGATTTCGACAGTTGGCTTGGTGTACCTACCCCTTAGATTATCTACCGTGTCATAGGCTTTTATTTCTCCCCTTTGAAGTATGGCTATTTTGGAACATATCCTCTGGACTTCGTCCAAGTCGTGGGAGTTCAGGAATACGGTCATTCTTTCTTCACCCGATAGGCGAAGTATGAGGTCCCTCACCATGATTTGAGCTTCCGGGTCAAGACCGGCTGATGGCTCATCTAGAAAGAGAACATCTGGGTCATGAATTATTGCTCGTGCCAGTGCCAGTTTCCGCTTCATCCCCTTGGAGAATTTACCAACCTTGTCATCCTTTCTATCAGAAAGCCCAGTGAATTCCAGAAGGTTTTCAATCTTCTCAACCCGGCTAGAGACACCGTAAAGCTGGGCATAGTAATCCAGGTTTTCATAAGCAGATATGCGCTCATATAGCCCATCGTGCTCCAGAAGCACTCCAATTCTTCGTCTGAGACCTTCATTTTCTCCCAGGTTTTGTCCCCAGACCAAGGCGTTCCCTGCTGTAGGTTTAAGAAGCCCCAGTATAATTCTCATTGTCGTTGTCTTCCCCGCTCCATTTGGACCAAGATATCCAAATATCTCGCCTTCGTTCACTTGAAAACTGACGCCATTCAGCACTGTTCTGTCCTTAAACCTCTTGGTCAGATTCCGAACTTCAATCATTTTTAACCCTTCCGTGTTCTAGGGCTAGCCTTAAGGGAATGGCTATTTAACAGCACCCCTTTTATCTTTTATTAGCCAAGATTTCCTGTATCAACTACTGCAGCGATGTTAATTCCCTTGCTCGCTGATTGTCAAGGCTGCCAAAGAAGCCAAGTCCGGCTCACCCGGCAGTGCTCACCAGGGATTAAACGAAAAGCCAGATTGTGTAACATGTGACCCGGTAAACTAGTCACCATACGCGGTCAACACGCAGGCGGACCGTGCCAGTCTCATCCCAGGTAGTTACCAGTAGGTCTCCCACGAGTGCGGTATGTGCCCTGTTGGCACCTTCTGAAACCAGTGTCTCCATGCTGGTGATTGTCCCATCCGGAGCCAGCACTAATCTCACCAGCGCCCCGCTGTCATCAGGTGGTGGAGAACCCGTCTGCGGAGCGGAAGTCGCTTTTTGGCGCGGAGACACGCCAGCGCGGACGCGGAGATGCACAATAGTGTAGCCGCTATCTAATCTGACGGCTGTAGCCATCGCCGCATTCGTGCCATCTTCATCCATCACCGGACTGACATCGACAGGACGCCATGAGGCATCGAACTGAATGACTCGCACCGCGCTGGTGGCCGAGGGATTCAGGGTCTCGGAAGCGAAGACAAGGTAGCCGCCATCCACCGGAATAGCGCTGGAGCCATTGGCGTGAGTAAATTTATCACCCCCAATACGCACTTGGCCGGTCTTGTTAGCCTGCGTGTCAAATCGGTGGAGGGTGTGTCCGTATCCAGGCGTAAAATGGCCAACAGCCACACCATCGGGCTCAGCCACCAGGAACATGTCATTGGTGGGGCCATCCTCATGCTCGACAGGAACAATGGCAAGACGCTGGAATTCTTTGTCCAGCTTCAGCAGATAGCTAGCGTTGTCTCCGGCCACTGAGAAGACAAGCCAGTGATAGCCGTGGGCAAAGATATGCCAGTGGTCGGCGATAGACACTCCACCCGTGTCAGCCGGACTGGCCACGGTCTGCCAGGAAACCGATGCGGCAGGGTCGGATGTATCCAGACGGCCCATAATAACTTTACCATCCGACTCCGCCGATACAGCTAGCAGGGGATTACCATCATCAACAGCGAACAGCCATACTTCGGCTCCACCAATGCTCCTTGCAGCCAACACAGGTGTGATATCAGGCACGGTAGCAGCAGGCACTGTTGAGGAAGCTGACATCATTTTACCGCTAAGACTTCTTATCACCGGGGGCTGGTCCATGATGTTCCAGTAATAAACCCGGTAAGTCCCGTCCCCCAGATCGATAATCGCCGGGTCGATATTACCTTCTCCGGCCAATACGAGTTGGCGGTCTTCAAAATTAATGCCGTCCTGCGATGTGAAACTATAGACACCTGGTGCCGCATCGGTGAGTTTGCCTGCGGAACTAAACGGGAAAGCGACCGCTAGCATTATATAGCTGCCATCGGCAAGCCTGACTACCGCCGGGTCAACGAAACCAGTAAGCCTGGTTTCTTCCCTGGTGAAGACTAGCCCGTCATCGGAAATAGCGGAGACGATACCGTGTTTCACATCAAGACCATCCGAAACATAATATAGCCTCACTCTGCCATCTGGTAAAACAATCGCTTCAGGAACTGAGGCCCAGCCCCTATCAGGAGTCTTCTGGGAATCAATCCTAATTCCCTCTTTCTCAAAATGCAGGCCATCGGTGGAAATTGCAGAGAAAACGTTGTGAATAGACTGGCCGGGACCACCGGGACCAGTAGCTCCCTTATAATAAATCCTCACCCTGCCGTCATTCAGCCTCACTAAAGTAGGGTCGCTAACAATCATTTCAGGGCTATCCTGACTGCCGGAGGGGACCCTAACCCCAAGCTCTTTACTAAAAGTAAGTCCGTCATCAGTTATTGCCGAGAATATGCCTCCCTGGCCGCTGTAATACATTCTGATCCTGCCGTCCTCCATCCGATAGATATTAGGGACAGTAGCATCTTCAAGTCTAACGCCCGGGTCAACTGTCCAGACAAACTCTATCCCTGGTTCCTCTTCTTGAGTAACAGGTGGAGTGGTTATAGGATCAGACGGGGCGCGTGTGCAGCCAGCGGCAAGCAATATTAGAAAGGCAAATACAAAGAACAATCTATTCATTTTCAATCTCTTGCTCAGAGTTTATCGTCTAGCGTAATAGCCTGTTACTTATTGTAACACTAAGGAAGATGATGACATAAGCTATGTATGTTGGCGGAAATTGGGATATCTGCTGTGAGAGCATAAACAATGACTGAACAATCCATCGTATTGTGTGCCCCCTTAGCTAAAAGGTAGTTAAATTAAAGGGAATTAAGCGTGAATCATTTCAAACATAAATTGACGATGAACGCTAATAGCAGGTAAATCAAATGGGAATGGAAAAGTAGGTGGAGCTAAGAGGGGTCCGTTGTGATGCCTTTGTTGCATTGTATGCAATATATACTACGGCAAAAATATAGCTCGCTTTGCTCCATTTCCGCTTTGCAAGCTTTGTTTTACTTTCCGCTTTGCTACCTTTGTTTACCAATAGCTTTGTTTTCCTTTAATTCTCCTACGATTTGCCTATCTTTTTCTATAGTCACCATTATAGGAGCCGCCGCTTTGGCTCTGGGCCAAAGCTGATATGAAAGTTTGACCATTAGGTTTTAGTGCATTTTTGTTCAAACGTTGTTCAAGTGTTTTGTCTCTGCCGTTTGCACCTTTTTCCCTTTGATTACCTTTGATTTGCCATTTACCTTTGATTTCCTTTGATTCGGCATTTACCTTTGATTACCTTTGATTACTAATAGCTTTGATACTTCCTGTTTCTCCTTTGATTTAGCTACTTTTGCGCTATAATGGCAACACCTAACTAGGCCAGTACATGCCATGTCTTGCCAATAAATCCTTTGCTATCCTCTGGCAGAGCTCCTTTGCCAACCCTGGCCCGGCAGGACAGGCAAGCTCATGAGTTAGATCTGTGGTTCCACCATCCCTGGGTGATGATGCCGCCATGACAGCCGAAATCAAAGGGGAATGATAGGTAAAACAATCCTTCCCCGAAGCCTATCCTTCCTCGCTGCCCGCTGTTGTCCCCTTCCCTGTCATGCGGTCTTCGTGGGCTATAATCCTGGCGGCAAGCATCTTCTTGTCTCCACTTACGCTTAACCCGGCATCCCGGCATTGTTGCTTCAATTCGTCTTTGCTGAAGTGTTTATCGTACTCTATAATTCTATCGTACGGGACAGGGCCAGGAGCAAAGAGGGATTGCGCTTTGCTAAGTCTTACCTTTGTGTTGGATCGCTCGTCCTCATCCTGTCTCTTGAACAGTGCAGGGAAGGATAACCTGTCAGATACTACTAACCGGTTCCCTTGCCGTTCCACAACTCCACCAGTCCCACTCCATACCCTGGATAGGTCGGCTGTCCAGAAGCCAGGCAGTGTGTTCTCCAGCATCCCCTGCCACCTGATCTTGGGAGCAACAACATAGGTATGCTTGCGAACGTCATCCACCAGCTCATCGAATCTCTCATTGGCCCTGGTCATCATCTGCATCAGTTCCCCGGAGCTCCTTTTCGAGGCAAACTCCACCAGGTACGGGGGACGCTTGAAGAGGAATGCCCCAAAGAATGGCAAGTATGTCCCCTTCACCAGCCGGGGAAAGTGGTAGGCCAGGATAAAGATCTGGTTCCGCTGCCGGGGCAAACTGAGGGCATTGACGATCCGTTGCTTGTCCTTGTTGCTGTCCAGGGGCAACTGGATGTCGGCTTCATCGATGAACACCATGGCGTTTTCCACCGAGGGGATTTCGTCGGGGCCATCGAGGATCTGGTATCCCTCGGGTAGCAGATCCCTCTTGCTTCTCGGTACCCCCACCACTGACGGGGTCAGGTTGTACTTCTGGCTATATCTCTCGATAAGGTAATAGGCCAAAGCGCTTTTCCCTTTGCCCACATCCCCGGTCAACAGGTATGAGGATTCCGGAACGATGATCTCGTCCCACTTGTCAGGCACCGGTTCTTGTCCCTCTTCAGGCTGTCGCACAAAGTTGTTTATGTTCATCACTCCCTCCCAAAATCAATAATTTCTCCAGCTCGGTCTCGGCGCTTCTCAGGTTCCCCTGGGCAAAGCTGATCACCCAGTCCAGCCAGCTGTCATCGATGCTGATCCTCTCGCCGGAGGCGATGAGTCTCAGCCTGGCCTTCATATCCCCGGCCTTCAGTCTCACAAACGGGAATAGCTCACACCGTGATATCGCCGTCTCCGGGATCCTGCCACCCGTTAAGTCGTCGGTAGTGGACAGAATGAGGCACAGGTGCGGCGGCGGTTCCTCGAGCAGTTTTAGCAGGCTTCCCCAGGCTTCCCGGGTAAGTTGCTGGCACTCATCCAGTATGTATATCTTCCTCTTCCCTACCGGGGAGAGGTAGGATTTATATACCAGGCCCTTGATATCATCAATCCCGCGGAAGCGGCCGCTATCGATCTCCTGCACATCCCAGGATCTATGTTCCCTGATAGCACGGCAGGACTGGCATTCCCCACAGGGTTCCCCGGTGCCGTCGCTGTGCTGGCAGTTCATCGCCATCGCCATGATCCGTGCTACCGTGGTCTTCCCGGTGCCGCTTGGCCCAAACAGTAGATAGCTATGAGCAAAGCGGTTAAGCTTTGTTTGTGCTTTCAGGATCGGAGTGGTCCGGTCCTGCCCCAGCACCTGGTCAAACCGGTAAGGCCGGTACCTTTCATAGAGCATATTTCACATCCTTTTTTTACTTTCATTATTAAACAAAAGGAATATTTGTGATATTACAGAATGAACCTATATTTACATGATAATTTTTTCACCAGCTGTTCTGGCAAAAAAGAAAGGGATTTGGTCCGGGGAGCCGGGGTGGCATCCCCTGAGGGCTTTAAGTGCTATTCTCCGGAGGCAGCTCTCAGTTGCCTTATCCAGCGCCCCAGCGTCCTCAAAGGGATCTCATATCCCCTGGCCGTCAGTTTGGAGTGAGCGGTCCTTATGCCATACCCCTGGGAAATCAAGCGCCTGAGGAGCCTCAAAAAGCGCGGGTCGTTGCGAAAACTGGCAACTACAGATTTTGCCCCACTACCTGATATACTGGGTGCACCAGTTTTTAGCTTTGAGTGGCAACTACGGTTTTCCTTTTCCCGCCGAAAAGAACTTTCCCGTTGGAGGACTTCCTCGGTTCTCCCGAGGCAAATCGTATCAAGGTTTTTATCCAGGTCCCAACTCCAACCATAAGAGTCATGATAAATACCTTTGCGCCAGAAACCCCTAGGATCCATTTGCTGCCGGGGAATTGGTCCGGGCCGAGACGCTTCTTCTCGCAGTAATTCCTGCCTCGCTCTCTCGATCTCAGCCTTCGTGACGCGGATACGCCTGCCCCTCTTGTTATTTCTGGAATTCATTTTGGCCTGCATCTTTTTATCTCCTGCCATAGAGGGCAGCGAAGGGGTCAGCCCAGGCGGCACCGGCGGCCATGCGCCCTGCTGCTGTTAGACGAAAGTATCTTCGCGGCGGTCCTGCCGAATAGTTATCCTGAAAAGCGGAACGCTCTTCCTCGCCAGTAGCTTCCACCCAGCCCAGTCTCTGGAGATTTGCGAAATAAACGACAAAGGAGTGATACCGGCAGCTGCTGGTCTTATAGGGGATGCTGCCCAGATATCTTTCAGCGAGTTCCTCTATTTTGTCAGGGGAAATAGAACGCTCTTCACGCCTAGCCTGCCTCTCTTCTTGTCTGGTGGCTCGATCCACGGCGATTGCCCTGAGCAGAGATATCTTGTAATGATAGAAAATGCCCGCCTGGGGAGCGCCAACATCGGGGTCTATCATTGGTGAGCCCTCAGGGCCGTTCCCCAAAAGGAACTCCCTGATGAACCAGCCACAGCCAAAGGGGCGCAGGAACCCGCCCCTCTTGGGCTTAAGGAGCATCCGGTTTCACCCCCTTGCCCCAAAGATTTTCGTACCACTCCTGGAGCTCAGCCCCGCTCACTTTGCGATACCTGGCCGTGGCGTTGAAACTAGCACAGCCCAGGTGCTCCTGCAGGAGCCTAAGGCCATCCCCGGAATCATTGACCTTAACAGCATGCACAGCGAAAGCATCTCGCAGCCTGTGGGGACTTATGCCCCTCTTTCGTCCCGTCTCCGGGTTCACCAGCGGTGGCAGGCCTGCCCTTTGGGCACAATCCCTCACGATTTGCCATGCCCGGTGACGGTTGATACCAAAGATGAGCCGCTGGCCACTCTTGAGCACAGGGCCTCCCCTCCGGATATACTCCTCGAGGGTTTTAAGTGTGCCACGGTCGATGGGTAACGTCCTCACGCGGCGGTTCTCAGCCTCCCTAGAGGCTGCCTGTGCCACTTCTATCCCACAGGCAGGGCAGAACTTGTGCCCTCGCCCCAGCCTTGCGCCACAATTTGGACAGAACAGGTTAGTACGGGTTTTAAGGTGGAGGATGGTTATTGTGCTTTGCTCAAAGTTTATATCCTTCACATTGAGAGCCAGGGCTTCGGAGATGCGGCAGCCCGCGTGAAAAAGAAGCCTGATGAGAAGCCGATCCCTGAGGCAAGTAGCTGCTTCTTCCAACAACCTAACTTCTTCGGAGTCAAGATAGGTCTTCACAAATCATTATCTCCCCATGCAAAACCGCGTTTTTCGTTGATTTGCCACATTTGTTACCCTTATCCATATTCCCCCCCCTCACATCACTTGAGATACCTAGTGGTAAAATAGTGTTAAATTCACTAGAAGTCATTTTTGGTGTCGTCCATAGACCTGCGAGATTTAATAATCCCTCGCACAGTGCTCCAGTCCGCATAAACACCTTGTTTGCCCAGCTCCCGAGCAACTGCCCAATAGCCCAAACCTTCATGGTAAAGGCGAAGCAAGTCTGGTATTACGCCTTCAGGTATAGCTCTAGGACACCCTGGTTCTCTTTCTGTCATATCAGCGTTCATTCCTCTTTTTCCTTTATCTAGAGCTTTCTCCTTCAGGTAAGTACCATCAAGTAATGGGATATAGTTATCGTTGGTCGGGCAGTGTATACTACGCGTAACACCACACTGAAGGGGAACGAAAGCATAAGTAGGACGGATCCGCTCAGACCTCCTGCATCATTATTTACTTCCGTTCCCCACGACTTCCTCCAATTTTGGCTTCTTGGGACGTCCACCCAACTTACCCCACTGGCTAGCCATATTTGGGTATCGAGCACGCATAGCACGCTGCCCCTTTTTGCCAATCTCAGCAAAGAATTGCCCCCCTCGAGTTCTGAAAACAGTTAACCCCCCCCTATGGCCAGCTTCATTAACTGTTATACTCATATAACATCCCCAAAAAGAAAGCTACCTATCAATATAAGTAGCTTATCAGGCAAATATTGCTTAAAGGATTGATTTTACAAGGCTAAGTAAAATATGTGTCTACTTGAGTACTTCCGGACTAATATCAATCAGTCTAGAGAACCTTCTTACCGCCGTAGCAACATTTTTAGCGTAGGATATTAATGAACCACCTGGGGCATAGCACTCCATTTGGGCTATTTCGTCAAACTTTTTACGGTGAACGTAATGCTCAAACCACCATCTAGCATGATTCTTTACCGCACTAGGTCGTTCCTTCAGTCCTTCCTTTTTGAGGTTAGTTTCATAATCATCCAATTTTTTGCTTATTTGACTCATTATCTCCCGTTTGTCGTAGAAAACAAATGCTAGGGATGATACTTTAATTTCGAGGGGCCGCAAAACTGGCTGGAACGGATACAAGAAGTCAAAAAGTTCAATTGGAATATCAATTTCTTCTGGTAACCCCAACTCCCCCAGAATGTCTGCCATGTCAAATAGAATTAACACAGGCACTGCCCACGGTGCCTTAAGTTTCCATCTAAGAGCTAGCTCAGCAAGCTTACCTGCATAAGGTTGCGCTTTACTCTCCTTCTGCCGTATTTGATTAATGTAGTCAACAAACTCAGATGGCAGCTTCGCAAATTGCTCATTTCCTTCCAGATAATCCATGCGGAATTCTTGAAATTCGTTGGGAGTCAACACCTCTGCACACCTAACTCCAAATATTATCCAGGCCTTCGTAAGTTCCTTGACCATTTCCAGATAGGGCTCGCGCAATTGCTTCAGCTCTTCCATAAAGGCAGGTTCATTTCTATAAAGGCGTAGCAGGTATGCTATTGCCTGCCCCTTGGTTATCTTAGGATGGCTAAGCTTTGGCATCAGCTCCTACCTCAATCCCAGCAGGTCCGCAGGGCTGGCATTCACATGAGCCTTTAAGGCATCTTCCATTCCCAAAGCACTAGTGTATCTCCTTACCATATCCAAATCCGAGTGTCCCAGCAGATATTGCAAGTTGAAAACATTTCTATCTGCTCTAAGGAAATTTAGGGCGAAGGTATGGCGGAATCGATGAACGCTGCCAGTTCCATTCACACCAGATCTCTGCTTGAGACGCTTAACCAGCGATTGAATGCCGTCTACTCCTATTGGCCTGCCTTCCTCAGTAAGCCAGAGCCTTTCTTCACCCTTATCAGGGCGAAACAGTAAATAGCGCCAAATAGATTTTTGAGCTGTTTTGCCAATTCGTACCACTCGCTCCTTGCTTCCTTTACCCCAAATCTTTATCCAGCCGCTCTCATTTTGCACATCGCTAACCTTTAATGCAACGAGTTCAGAAAGCCGGACTCCAGTATCCAGCAACACCAGAATTATAGCCCGATTACGGCTACCCAGAAATTTGGCATTATGCTCATAGTCGTAATCGCAAACCTTCAGCATCCGATTGATTTCTTCACTCGTATATGGAGTTATGACCTTAGGTTTTGATTTAGCGACCTTTATCCTGGCCATAGGATTTTCCTTGAGCAGACTTTCCTGAGTCACCCAATTAAAAAAGCAAGACAGAACGACGAAGTAATGACGAACAGTGGAATAGGAAGCCTTAGACTGGGAAGTCTCAGAACCATTGCCTTCCAACCCCCAGCGGTGTGTTTCACTACCTACATAGCCTAGAAACTCGCGAATGTTCCATTCAGTGATAACTCGGGCATTGTCAGACCAACCTTGTTTTTCAGCGTACCACAGAAAACGCTTAAGGCTGCCCCTGTAGTATTCTACCGTCCTGGGACTTTTTCCCTCTGTTTGTTTTGTGAGCACAAATCCCTTCACCAGAGACTTGAGGGATGTCCCCGGTGGTGCCTCTAGTTTGATTGATACAACCACTATTCATTTCGCGGATCCGTCTCTCTTCTACCGATTCAGGTGGTCTAGCTTCTATTTGGCCACCTTTAGCTTTTTAGGTGACTCAGGTGGTCTAGACACTTTACTCTGAAGCTATGGTCGGGGTGAGAGGATTCGAACCTCCGACCACCTGAACCCCATTCAGGTGCGCTACCAAGCTGCGCTACACCCCGAAGCCCGATAATATGCTATCATAACAGGGTTGCTGCGGCAACGAGTACAA